>JAHDPK010000038.1:0-8111 GCA_018434395.1 Bacteroidales bacterium
AGTGGGGTATAGATCACCTCAAGATAAGCATCAATTTCTAAAAAAGGTTAGAAAGCCTTTAGATCAGTTATTTGAGGCTATTTGACCGATATCTTTCAACCCCATTTTTGAGAAAACTAAGGAATTCCTCTTTAGAGCATTCGCCTATAGGCTGAACCAGAGGAATTTCATTTTGATCTACAATTACGTAATAAGGTTGTGATGCAACTCCAAAATGTGATACCTGATAGTCTCTTATTTTTCTGCCAAGTGTATTTTTAACTTTTCCATCAATTTTTGATACGATTTGCTCTTCTTTAGGAAGTTCAGTTTTATTGTCAATGTACAGAGTGGCAAGAACAAGATCCTCTCTGAGAATTTTCTGGACTTCCGGATCACTCCACACAGTTGCTTCCATGAGTTTGCAACCACTGCATGTGGTTGACTTAAATGCAAACAATACCGGTTTTTTTAAACTTTTAGAGCATTCGACAGCCTGAGATATGTCATAATAGGCTGTTAATCCATATGGCGCTGGATGTTCAGGATCTGAGTATTTTACAGGTTCACACGGGCCACTATTGTCAATATTAACAGCGGGTTCTTTTGTAAAAGTCTGAGAGGATTCGTTTCGAGCAGTAGAGGCATACATTGTGAATGTATTTGCACTTGGTGCAGGTAATAAAGCTGAAAGATAAGTCAGCGGAGCTCCAAAAAGTCCGGGAATCAAGAAAATTGCAAAAGTGAAGGATATAATTGCAGAAATCATTCTTCCAGCACCTACATGTGTAACTTCTGAATCATGTGGAGTTCTTATCTTGCCGAGCAGATAAAATCCCAAAAGAGCAGCTATAACAATCCATACAGATATTACCAGTGGCCTTGAAATTATTCCCCATCCAAACCAGGCATCGACAGCTGAAAGGTATTTCATGCTAAATGCAAGCAAAATGAAAGCAAATACAACTTTAACCATATTCAACCAGCCACCTGATTTAGGCATCTTTTTCATTAAAGCCGGGAAAAAGGAGAATACTACAAATGGCAGGGAAAAGGCAAGTCCAAACACAAACATTCCGAGTATTGGCTTAAGGGTTACCCCACCTGAAACGGCAGCAGCAAGTATAGATCCCACAAATGGTCCTGTGCATGAAAAAGAGACGATAACCATAGCCAGAGCTACAAAAAACGAGGCAATAATTCCGCCTTTATCAGCCTTTGCATCAGCTTTATTAGCAAGACCGCCAGGTAAGGTTATTTCAAAAGCTCCTAAAAACGAGATGGCAAAAATTATAAAAAGAAGGGCAAAAAGTGCATTGGGAATCCAGTGAGTTCCAAGAACGTCTGTTGTATCGGTGCTTTGAAATGCTGCCACAATAAGCCCTACAAGTGTATATATAAGTGTTACGGAAAGCCCAAATGTTAAGCCTTTAATTATACCGTTTTTTCTGTTACCAGAACCACTGATGAAAAATCCTACAGTCATAGGAATCATTGGGAATACGCATGGAGTAAAAACTCCCCCGAGTCCTGCCGCAAATGCAATTAAAAGAAACATCCAGATGCTTTCATTATTGTTTTTAACAGGAGGTTCCGGAGATGGTTCTACCCCTTTTATCTCAAATTTAACATCGGTTTCTTCTATCAGACACTCCTTGCCATTGCAGGTTTGCCATGACAGAAGTCCGTTTATCACAATTGTTGAATCTGTAAGCTTTCTGATAGTCTGAATAAATGTTGCAGTATCATGAAAGACTTTGACATCCATCTTGAATGCCTTGTCATACTTTATTTCGCCTTCTTCAACATCTCTCATTGTGCCCACCATCTCAAATCTCTTTACCTCATTAACTTCAAATTTTGTAGGCATAGGACCTTTGGGAACCGGAATGCTACTATAGATATACCATGGTGGTGCGACTTCTGCTTTAAAGATTAAATCAACAGTACCATCTCCATTGTCTTTCTGTGTAAATGTCCAAGTTGTAGTAGAAGTTTGAGCACCAATCAGGTTGATAGAGAGAATGGAAAATAATAAAAGAATAACTCTTTTCATGAGATGTATAGTTTCGTAATAATTTCAAAATTATCAAAAATCCTAAAATTGCACTAATTTTGTAAATTACAAAGTTGACAAATTAACAAGATGACACAGGAGGATTTATTTAAGAGCCTTGTAGCTCATGCCAAAGAGTATGGATTTATTTTTCAATCAAGTGAAATTTATGATGGATTGAGTGCAGTATATGATTATGGCCCACTTGGCGTTGAACTTAAAAATAATATTAAAAATTATTGGTGGAGCGCGATGGTTCGCCTCAATGAAAATATAGTTGGGATAGATTCGGCAATCTTTATGCATCCAAAAATCTGGGAAGCTTCAGGACACGTTGGAGCCTTTAATGATCCATTAATCGACAATAAAGATTCTAAAAAAAGATATCGTGCAGATACTCTTTTGGAAGATTATATTGCCAAGATTGAGGAGAAAATAGAGAAGGAAGTGGAGAAGGGAAGAAAGAAGTTTGGGGAGTCGTTTGATGAGTCAAAATTTGTATCAACCAATCCTAATATAGTAAGACATAAGGCTAAGATTGATGAAGTATCAAAAAGGATGAATGATGCTCTTAAGTCTAATGATTTGATTGCTCTCAAGCAGTTGATACTTGATTGTGAAATTGTCTGCCCTATTTCAGGAACAAGAAACTGGACAGATGTTCGTCAGTTTAATTTAATGTTTTCAACTCAATTAGGGAATACCAACGATGATACTAATATTATATATCTCAGGCCTGAGACAGCCCAGGGTATTTTTGTAAATTTTCTCAACGTTCAAAAGACTTCGAGGCTAAAAATACCATTTGGTATTGCTCAAATTGGTAAAGCGTTCAGAAACGAGATTGTGGCAAGGCAGTTTATTTTCAGGATGAGAGAGTTTGAACAGATGGAAATGCAGTTTTTTGTTCGTCCTGGAGAAGAGTTGGAGTGGTTTAAATTTTGGAAGGATAAGCGTCTTAAATGGCATAAGGCTATTGGCCTGGGCAGTGATAAATATCGTTTTCATGATCATGAAAAACTGGCTCATTACGCAAATGCGGCCACAGACATTGAATTTAATTTCCCTTTTGGTTTTAAGGAACTTGAAGGTATCCATTCACGGACAGACTTTGATTTGAGTCAGCACCAGAAATATTCTGGGAAAAAGATACAGTACTTTGATTCTGAGACAGGAGAAAGTTATGTTCCGTACGTTATTGAAACATCAATCGGCCTTGATCGAACATTTCTTGCCATTTATTCTTCATGTTATTGTGAGGAAAAATTAGCTGATGGAGAAGAGAGAGTCGTTTTGAGATTTCCGGCCTTCATTGCACCTGTCAAGCTTGCAGTTTTGCCATTGATTAAAAAAGATGGGTTACCTGAAATGGCAAAGGATATCATGAACGATCTAAAGTTTGATTTCAGTTGTCAATATGATGAAAAAGACAGTATAGGCAGGCGTTACCGTCGTCAAGACGCAATCGGCACGCCATATTGTATAACAGTTGACCATCAAAGTCTGGAAGATAATACAGTGACCCTCAGGTATAGAGATTCAATGGAACAGGAGCGAATTGAAATTTCTCAGCTGAGAAATATTATTACTGACAAGGTCAGTCTTAGAAAAGTGTTAGAAACAATTTAAATCTGAAAATTATGGATAATATTTCAGTAAATTATATGGGAATGTCGCTTAAGTCACCTGTTATTGCGGCAAGTTCAGGTTTGACCACCCAGTTAGATAAAATTGAATCTTTTGAGAAGGCGGGAGTAGGAGCAATTGTAGTTAAATCTCTTTTTGAAGAGCAGATTGTCAACGAAGCGGACTTTCTTAAATCAAGAAGTAGTGATTATCCTGAGTCTGCAGATTATTTGCATCATTACATACGTCAATATTCAATTGAAAAATATTTAAATCTTCTTAAAGAAATCAAGTCCAAAATTTCTGTCCCGGTTATTGCAAGTATCAATTGTTATTCAAAAGGAGAGTGGGTGTCCTATGCAAAGGAGATTGAGCAAACAGGCGTTGATGGGATTGAGCTTAATATCTATTCTTTACCCTTGAATGTACATAAAACATCTACAGAGATTGAAAAGGAATATCTTGAGGTTGTAGGAAATGTCACAAGGATGATTAAGATCCCTGTTGCCGTGAAAATTGCAGGATATGTAACGAATCTTCCCGGTTTTGTCTATAATCTTAAGGCTTATGGTGCCAAGGGAGTAGTGATGTTCAACAGGTTTTATTCTCCGGACATAGATCTTAACAAACTTAAAATTATTCCGGCTGATGCTTTTTCAAATGAGTCAGAGTCTTTACGTGAATTAAGATGGATGGGGATTGTATCTGCACTTGTTCCCGGGATAGATCTTGCTGCAAGTACAGGTATTCATACAGGTGAAACAGCAATCAAACAGATTCTTGCCGGGGCTTCAGCTGTGCAGATGTGTACAGCTCTTTACAAAAGGGGTGCAGATGCTATTTCTGAGGCAAATCAGGAAATTATGCTTTTTATGAATAGGCATGGATTTAACAATATCAGAGATTTTAAAGGGTTGTTGAATTATTCAAATATTGAGGATCCAAGAAAGTTCGAAAGGGTTCAGTTTATGAAAAATTTTGGCGGGAAAGTTTGACTTATGGCAAACCAATTGAACGCTTGCTCTTAGCCTAGTATAAGCATTTTTGTTTCTGCATTATCATTTACACAATTTACTGGATAGTACTTATTTTTACAAATTTTTCAATCTCTCAATTTCATTTTTAATATATTCAATTACCTCTTTGTTTTTAATCTCTTTTCCGTTTCCAATTTTACGTTTAGTATCTGTTGAAGTTGACCATAAATGGTCTGTATCTCTGTTACATAGCCATCATAAGTACGATCAATTACCATTTGCATCATATAGTCTATACAATCCTGCTCCGTTATTTCCGAAACCTCTGCCTGAATGACTTCCGTGATTTTTATATATAGCCTTTTACCTAATTCGACAATATGTCCTTTTGTCCGAACATTTTCTAATAGATTCGGATGTAGGTCCTACATTTTTTTTGAAGTTCAATTGGAAGCGATTCATCCTTCAATTCAGCCATATTCCTACTATCACCTATTATAATTTGATTGACCTATTTTTTACAGTAACCATAGACACGTTTTCCATTTCTATGTTTGAAATATAAAAAGAGGGTGACCTTATTTTTTTAGTCACCCTCTTTCATTTAACATATATCTGTATTAGAAATTAAGTCCAATACTCACATTTACAAATGATTTATATGTCCCGGGCAGAACTCCGTCGAGTATGTTGTCAAGACCTCCATCATCAATTAAATATTGGTATGTGTATGAAGCTTTGCAAAAAGCTGTTATGCCCTTTGTTGCATTGAGAATGTGAGTGTACTTGATTCCCCCTCCAATTTTTGCCCTGTCTGCTGTCCTGTATGCAAAATCATGTTGAAGAAGAGAATTGTTAAGCAATAGACTACCGGTTGTTATAGGGTTCTTATATTCAAGCATTGTTCCGTCACCATTGACATAACTTCCTTCAACATCAACATCTATCAAAGCTATATCTTTTATTCTGAAGTTTTTCAGAATGTTGGCGTAGATTTCTGTGTTTTCATAATCCTGATGATAGATGGCTGGGTATATTTTATAATCCTTTTTGACTTTATTGTAATTAGCACCCAATGTGAAAATCCATGAGAAATTCCACTTGCAGCCATCCTGGCGCTTTAAAAATCCCTTATATTCAGCACCGTATCTTGTGTCATCTACCATATATCTAAGAGTCTTGCCATACTCGAAATAGTTCCAGGTGCTAATTTCGTTTGGTACTAACTCATAATTGGTAATGACATTGTAACTAAACTGTTGATTATTTGTAAAGCCCAGCTTCAGATAGTTGTCAATAGATTTTGTAATAACAGAGAGGGTTCCTGAATAGTCATATTTAAGTCCATCAGTATATGCGTATCTTTTTGAAAGGCTCATACCCTCATAATCATCTTCATTGTTGTAGTCAACTTTGAGTTGATTGAAAAATTTCACGTTATTCTTTCTCAACTCCACTTGCAGTGCACCACCTAAATAATCTTTGAAGTATCCTCTATTGAGGACAGTAGTATTTGTAATCCCAGTCTTATAGTAGAAAAATAGGCCTTCCATATAATAAATAGCTTTACCTGTTTCATCACCAAGATATTCATAATCGACTCTCTCTACATCATGTTTGTATGAAAGATTAATGCCGAGACTTAATATTCCCTTATTAAAGACAATTCCGGGTGAGATGTTAAAACTGGAGAGAGTATTTCTATTTCTTCCATCTGTTCGCTTTGCAGCAGTAGCAGTATGATAATTAACTCCTAAGCCAATAGAAACTCGATCTGAAAGTGGATACCCAATCTTGCCATTAAGATAATAATCTTCTCTAAGTACTTTTCCTGGGATAGAGTCAACAATAGGATCATTCGTTGTATTTGGGTATATAGTTCCGAGCCATCCCTGATTCTGTTTTATCCCATAATCGTAGATAAGCTCTCCGAAGTAATAGACGTCCTTAACCTTAACATAAGATTTTGTTGAGATTCCGAAAGTATTATATTCAGAAGGATCATAGTAATTCTTATACTCCCCATTATCATAGCCGTAGAATGCTCCAAAGGAAGAGAAATTCTGTGCAGAATTAAAAACTAGTCCTGCACCATTTTCAGACACTATCCATGGTGCACTTTTTTCCAACTTGTCAAAGTAATACAGGCATTTATCCGATACTTTGTTTTTTTGTGCCAAAAGCGTTTCTGAATTAAAAGCAATGGCCACAATTGCTAATGTATATATTAATTTATTTTTCATCTTCTTTAGTTTAATTTACACCAACCAGTGAGGCTGTTGCCCTTTTTTCAAAATCGTTGGACGAGTTATTTGTGTCCATGTATACAATTCGGCCCCCTGCAGCTATTGTAGCTTGAGCATCTATTTTACGATGAACGCTCTGCCCCTGTCCGGAGCCATCAGTTTTTGTGTAACCATTATCAATTTCTGGTCTAAGCCTTTTGGAGTCAGTGTCATTACGGAAACACTCTACACCATCAATAACAAGATTCTTGTCTACCATTAAGCAGTCAAAGTTCCTGTTGGTTGCATAACCAGGGTTCCAAGTGTAAGTATCTGCTACAAATTGTTCAGGAGTTTTACCGCCCATAGTGTATAAAATTACTGCAGGGCTAAGTGATGAAACAACCCATGATGTAGCAGTTCCCACTTTCCAGTATCCTTGCATTAGATTCACTCCTGCATTAGGTGTAGACTGTCCTCTAGTAAGAAGTGGATCATAAGCTGCCCAGTAGCCAGGTTTTCCCAGATTAACAGATGTTATGCTGGTTGTAGTATGATCTATTGCATTTAGCGAAACAACCGCCTGTTCTCCAGGCTGAAGAGGGTAAGATGTGCCATTGCCAGGGAACATCCATCCAAAAGAAGCAATTGGAACAGAATCTCTAAGTTCTGTGGTGCCAGGTTTTACCCAATTTGAAAGTTTTCCGCTTGATGGAGCATTATATGGATCCGCAACACCTAAACACAGTGAGTCGAGATAGGCAACCTCATCTGAATTATTGTAAAGGATAAAATAAGTATCTTTTGAATAGCTTTTGCCTGTAGCAGGATTCATACATCCTCCGTAATATAATTCCTTTAGCACTATCTGACCTGCCTTTGAAACATTGAGATTAATGGTAGATGACACACTCCTTGGATCCTTTGGTGTTACACGTATTTTTTCAGATGTCCCATTAAAGATGTAAATAACACCACCGGATACACTGTGTTTGGTTTCTGTAGTAGCAACATATGCACCATGAGGAACTCTTATAGTTGCCACACCTGCAGCATCTGTAGTATCACAGAACTTTAAGCCTGAACTTGGATCAACAAAATATACAGGGAGCCCTTCTGTCGGGTAATTATATCCAGCAGGCATATTCACAGTCACTGTTATTGTCGCGCTGATAGCATCATCTGAAAAATCATCATTTTTCAGATCTTTCATACATCCGGTGATTGATATACCTGATGCGATTAGAA
>JAHDPK010000043.1:0-20658 GCA_018434395.1 Bacteroidales bacterium
ACTCAGGCAGGAGTTGCACCAAAAGCAAAAATCATAGCCAGACCCCACTCTTCAACAAATCCGGTCTCGCCAAGAACAAGCCTTGTTCTGTTACTTTTCTTTTTTATAGGACTTTCAATCCCTGCTATCATTCTTTTCCTGAAAGACTATTTCCAGACAAAAATCACTGGAATGGACGACATGGCCGATCTCAAGGATATCAACATAATAGGAGACATAATTAAAGTTGAAAATCTCCCCGACCGCGATATCATAGTGGTAAAACCAAATGACACATCTTTAGTTAACGAGATGTTCAGAACACTGAGAAACAACCTTCTCTTTATGCTTAGCGAAAAGGAACAGAATGTCATACTCGTAACTTCCACAGTAATCAATGAAGGAAAGACTTTCATTGCCACCAACCTTGCGCGAAGCCTTTCCCTTATGGACAAAAAGACCATTCTCATAGGAGCAGATATCCGCAAGCCTAAACTTGCAAGAGCAGTTGGAGTCCCAAAAAGAGAAATTGGCTTAAGCTCATATCTTGCAGGCCAAATACAGGATTACAACGAAATAATTGAACAAGTGGACAACAACTTTTACCTGCTTCAAAGCGGGCCTATCCCCCCAAATCCCAACGAACTACTCTCAAAAAGAAGAATTGGTGAACTATTAAATGAACTAAAAAAAGAATTTGACTATATAGTACTCGATACAGCCCCGGTTGGAGTAGTTTCAGATACATTCATGCTGGCAAAATATGCAGATGCCTGCATCTATGTGATTAGAGAAAATTACTCCGAAAAAGATACCATCAGTTTTATAAACAACATTGTACACGACAAGAGACTGCGAAATGTGGCAGTTGTACTCAACATGGCAGTGAACATTAAAAGCCAGGGACGCTACAAATACGGCTACAAATACTCTTACCGCTATCGCTACGGATATGCACAAGGATACAGCGATAAAAAATAATACTAATGCGGAACCAGCATTAACCCAAGACCCCGGTGTCCACTCTTTATTACCGGGGTCTTTTTAACTAAACTCACATCTTTAAAATAAAACCTAATGCTTTTGAAGAAATGCTCTTATCGCATCAAGTCGGTACTACTCTGTGCAACCTTAGTACTGTTGAACAGCTCCTGGATGAGCAGTTGCTCAGTACTCACCGAATCACAGATGGAATCAGTCAACAACCTGGCAGTAGTCTCCGACACAATTGCGGTCTCACCCTCAATCCTCTTCAAAGAGCTTTCCAACATCCGCCTTGAACGCGGTCTATACTATGCCGCATCACTCACTTCCGCCGAAGTCCGCTTCAATGAAATCAATGCACTTGCCCAAGGAAACCTGGACGACAAAAAACTGGCCGAAAGGACAGATATCTACGTCGATGTACTGAACAGCTATCTTCGGGCACTGCGCAGCCTAAGCAATGAAGCACGGTGGAAATCGATTGGCACAGAGATGCGCGGTCTTGGCAACAAGCTCGACTCCGCCATCCTCAGGTTCAACCAACTTGAGGTGACGGAGGAGGAGCTCCCTGAGGGCGTCGCTAAACTGTCAGGCAGGTACGCAGGTTGTCTAAGTGAAACCTACATGAAAAACCGGCAGGCTAAAGCAGTACGAACATTTGTGAAAGAGGGAGATACCCTGGTAGCCCTCTGCAGCGACGCCCTCATAGCCCTCCTCCTCCGAGGCGAGGTCAATGAACTTATCAACAACGAATCCGACGGACTTCGCAATAATTACTACGCTTACCTGCGACAGATGGAAAATTCAGGAGAGACACCTCAAATAGACCGGGACCGCCATTATGTGGAGCTGGTAGAAGATCTCGAACATTCCAAAACCATTCGCGACAAGTGCGTAAGCGGCCTGCGAAGCCTCAAAAGAGCACACCACAAATTAGCTGCAGAGCTGGACAAACGAAAGCCGGAAGAGATATGGTTTGAAGAGCTGGCAGAACTTAACACCCTCTCATCACAGTTAAACAATTTAATCAAGGAGTTAAAAAAAGATGAGCGAAAATAACAGTTCCACTAAAATTGAGACCTGCAATCAGACCCTTAAAGAGATACAAGAAGCTCTAAGCAAAATAGACGAACAGCGTCTCGACACAGAACTCTCAAAAAAAGAAAGAGAAGTACTTGAACTTTCCGCCCTTGCCCTACGCAACGCCGAAAGGTTGACAATTGCACGTCTTCAGACAAAGAGCTTCAAGGAGATGGAACAAATAACCGCAGAACTCAACCGCCTCTCCAAACAAACCCGCTCACGTGTCACAAAAATGAACAAACTCCCCCACACCCTCGACAAAATTGAAACCCTCATCAAATCCATAGTCAAAATAATCACAGAAGTAGGGAGATGGTAGAGAACAATAATATAAATCATAAAAATTCATGAAAGCATGTTTTATGGGGCTTGGATATATCGGATTGCCCACAGCCATTATTGCAGCCAAACACGGCATTGATGTCGTCGGAGTGGATATCAATCCCAAAGTCGTCGATACTGTCAACCAAGGACGAATCCACATCGTGGAACCCGGATTGCAGGAGTTGTGCGGGCAAGTAGTTTCACAGGGCAAACTCAAAGCCTCGCTCCAACCCGAAACCTGCGACGTGTATCTGATCGTGGTGCCAACACCTTTTAAAGGAACCAATCACGATCCGGACATTTCCTATGTGGAAGCAGCTACACGCACGGTCCTGCCGTATTTGAAAGAAGGTGATCTTTTTATCATCGAATCGACTTCTCCGGTAGGCACGACGGATAAAATGACGCAACTCATCTATACCGAACGTCTCGAACTGAAAGATAAAATCCATATTGCCTACTGCCCCGAACGGGTATTGCCGGGTAACGTCATATACGAACTGGTGAACAACGATCGGGTAATCGGCGGCATCGATGCCGAATCTACCGAAAAAGCGATTGAATTTTACCGGCAATTCGTGAAAGGGGAGCTGCATAAAACCAACGCCCGTACGGCCGAAATGTGCAAACTAACGGAAAATTCGTCGCGCGACGTGCAAATCGCCTTTGCCAACGAACTCTCCATCATTTGCGACAAAGCCGGCATCAACGTATGGGAACTGATCGATTTGGCCAACAAACACCCACGGGTAAATATCCTTCAGCCTGGTAGTGGCGTGGGAGGACATTGCATAGCCGTCGATCCTTATTTCATTACAGCCGATTTTCCGATAGAGTCTCAAATCATCGGCAAATCGCGCGAAATAAACAACTACAAAGCTTTCTGGTGCGCTGAAAAAACGCAAAATGCCATAAAAGCCTTCGAGGTAAAAGAACAACGCGAACCCGTGGTTGCGCTCATGGGATTGGCCTTCAAACCCAACATCGACGACCTGAGGGAATCGCCGGCCAAATACATTGCCACCAAAGTAATGCAGGCTTACAACAATGCCGATTTTCTGATCGTGGAACCCAACCTGTCCGATCACAAGGTTTTTAAACTGACGGATTACAACGAAGCTTACGAAAAAGCCGATATCGTGGCTTTCCTCGTTGCACACAAAGAATTCAAAGAGCTGCCTTGGAGAGACGATAAAGTGATTTTGGATTTTTGCGGCGTGTTTAAGAAGTGATTAGAGACTGGTGGTTGGTGGTTAGAGACTGGTGGTTGGTGGTTAGAGGTTGGTGATTGGAGATAAAAAAATGGGTGGGAAGATATTATCATATAGAGATTTGGAAGTTTGGGAAAATGGGGTTAAGTTGGCTAAGGACATTTATCGGCTTACGGAAACTTTTCCCAATCATGAGCTTTATGCTTTGACTTCACAAATGAGAAGAGCCTCGGTATCGGTGCCATCAAATATTGCGGAAGGATTCGTAGAAATTCGACCAAAGAATTCATTTATTTTCTATTTATCTCACTCGGATCGTTGGCTGAAATCGAAACACAAATCGAAATTGCCATAGAACTGAACTATACAAATATAGCCAAAACGGAAGAGTTAAAAAATTTTATTCAAGTTCTAATGAAGCAAATAAGAACTTTAATTAACTCACTAAAAAATAAATTATGACCAACCACCATCCACCATCCTCCAACCACCATTTTCCAACCTCCAACCGCAAACGTGTTCTGCTCGTTTTCGGCACACGACCCGAAGCCATTAAGGTAGCCCCTTTGGTAAAAGCGTTTCAGCAACAAGCCGACGCATTCGAAACCGTGGTCTGCGTAACCGGGCAACACCGGGAAATGCTCGATCAGGTGCTGCGCCTGTTCGAAATCGTGCCCGATTACGACTTGAACATCATGAAAGACGGGCAGGATCTCTACGATATCACGGCAAGGGTATTGGTGGGGATGCGGGATGTGATAAAAGCAGTGCAACCCGACGTGGTTTTTGTTCACGGCGACACCACCACTTCAATGGCTTCTGCATTGGCGGCCTTTTACCAACAGATACCCGTTGCCCACATCGAGGCCGGTTTGCGCACGCACGATATCTACAGTCCGTGGCCGGAAGAAATGAACCGACAGATCACCGGCCGCATCGCCACCTACAACTTCGCTCCCACCCCACTCAGCAAACAAAACCTGGTGAAGGAAGGTGTCGACGAATCGTCCATTACCGTTACGGGCAATACGGTGATCGATGCCCTGAACATGGTAGTAAACAAAATCAAGTTGGACCGCGATTTGCAGAACGACATCAAGAATACCCTGCTGCAAAGCGGATTGCCCGAAAGAATGATTACAGCATTTTTCCATTCTCCAACTACTAACCACCAACCCCCAACCACCAACCGCCGCCTCGTCCTCATTACCGGCCACCGGCGCGAGAACTTCGGCGATGGTTTTCTTCACATCTGCCAAGCCATCAAAACCCTTGCCGAAAAATACTCGGACGTGGATTTCGTGTATCCCATGCATCTCAACCCCAACGTCCGCAAACCCATCAAAGAAATATTCGGCGATTTAATTACCAACAACCAATCTCCAACCTCCAGTCTCCAATCACCAGTCTCCAACCTCCACTTCATCGAACCGTTGGAATACCTTCCCTTTGTCTTCCTAATGGAACAAAGCACGTTGGTATTGACCGACAGCGGAGGCATTCAGGAAGAAGCACCGGGACTGGGCAAACCCGTGTTGGTGATGCGCAATACCACCGAACGTCCCGAAGCCGTGGAAGCCGGAACGGTGAAACTGGTGGGAACAAATTACGACCTCATCGTTTCGGAAGTCTCTAGACTCTTGGATGACACGGCTTACTATAACGCTATGGCACAGGCAACCAACCCCTACGGCGACGGCCTTGCCAGCAAACGAATCATTGAATTTATTGCAAAATAGTATTAACTTAATGTAATGGATTCGCTTAACAATTTATATATCTATACAAACAATGTCAAACAATAAAGTTTTGGTTACCGGTGCCGATGGATTTATAGGTTCACACCTTACCGAGATGCTGTTGGAAAAAGGTTATCGGGTAAAAGCACTGGCTTATTATAATTCGTTCAACGATTGGGGCTGGCTGGAAGGCATACGCCACCCTCAACTTGAAGTGGTAACGGGAGACATTAGGGATCCGCATTTGTGCAAACACATCACGAAAGATGTGGATATCATTTTTCATTTGGCGGCACTTATAGCTATTCCTTATTCCTACATTGCACCGGACAGTTATGTGGATACCAATATCAAAGGAACACTCAACATCTGTCAGGCAGCCAAGGAAAATGGTGTTGGCAGGGTAATCGTAACCTCAACATCGGAAGTTTACGGTACTGCCCAATATGTGCCGATCGACGAAAAGCACCCAAAACAACCGCAATCGCCCTATTCGGCCACAAAAATCGGTGCAGATGCCATAGCCATGAGTTTTTTCAATGCCTTCGAACTCCCGGTCGTTATTGCCCGACCATTTAATACCTATGGCCCCCGACAATCGGCAAGAGCCATCATCCCTACTATTATTACGCAAATAGCAAACGGGGAAAAAGAAATTCAAGTGGGAGATCTTACTCCTACCCGCGATTTTAATTACGTGAAAGATACCTGTAAAGGATTTATAGAATTGGCAGCGTGCGATGAAGCCATCGGCCAAGAAGTAAATATCGCCGGCAATCAGGAAATTTCCATGCGCGACACGCTGCAATTGATTGCTAAAATCATGGACGCCGATGTTGCCTTTGTGGAAGACAAGCAACGGCTTCGCCCCAAAAACTCCGAGGTATTCCGTTTACGGGGCGACAACACCAAAATAAAACAATTAACCGGTTATACACCTTTCTATTCGCTGGAAGACGGGTTGCAAGAAACCGTGACATGGTTTCTCGATAAAAACAATCTGAAAAAATATAAATACGAGATATACAATGTATGAAGATATTATAGCTTTTATACATAACTTATACGACACACAGGAAATCGTCCCTTTACATACACCGACATTTAAAGGAAACGAAAAAAAATACCTGAACGAATGCATCGATACCACTTTCGTTTCCAGCGTAGGGAAGTTCGTAGATCGGTTTGAAGAAATGATAGAAGAATATACCGGAGCCAAAAAAGCCGTTGTATGTGTGAATGGTACAAATGCCCTTCATTTGGGCTTGATGCTGGCAGGGGTTGAAAGGAATGACGAAGTAATAACCCAAGCCCTTACTTTCATTGCCACCTGCAATGCCATTAGCTATATAGGAGCAATTCCTATATTTATCGATGTAGATAAAGATACGATGGGACTTTCGCCGGTTGCTCTTGAGGCTTGGTTAAAAGAAAATGCAGAAATAAAAAATAAGACGTGCTACAACAAAAAGACACAACGAAGAATTAAAGCATGTGTTCCGATGCATACTTTCGGTCATCCCGTTCACTTGGAGGAATTGATAGAAGTTTGCAGCAAATATCATTTGGAAATGGTGGAAGATGCCGCAGAGAGTATAGGCAGTTTATATAAAGGTCAACATACGGGTACTTTTGGGAAAATTGGAATTCTCAGCTTTAACGGCAACAAAACCATCACTACCGGAGGAGGGGGAATGTTACTTTTTCAAGACGAAAAACTTGGAAAATTGGCAAAGCATTTGACCACCCAAGCCAAGGTTCCCCATTGTTGGGAGTTTGTTCATGATCATATCGGGTACAATTACCGCATGCCAAATATCAATGCAGCCTTGGGTTGTGCTCAAATGGAACAATTGGATAATTTTATAGTCAACAAGCGGGAAACGGCAGAAAAATATAAAATTTTTTTCGAAAATTATCCCGACATAACATTTTTCACCGAACCCGAAAATTGTCGATCCAACTATTGGCTAAATGCAATTATCATGAAGGATAAAGATAGTCAACAGGAATTTCTACAATATAGTAACGATAATGGAGTCATGACACGTCCGATTTGGGAATTGATGAACCGCCTGCCGATGTTCAAAGATTGCCAAATAGATGGATTAATAAATACAAATTGGTTTGCAGATAGAATTGTGAATCTTCCAAGTAGCGTAAAATGAAAAAAATTACAATTGGATATTTTGCTGATGGACCTTGGTCTCATCGTGCATTTGAGAAAATGATAAATGATGATAGCATAGAAGTCAGATTCATTGTACCACGAACTGATTCAATAGATGACACTTTGCTTAAATATGCAATCAAGTATAATATCCCATATTATAAAGGAGTAAAAATCAATTCGAATGAATTTTATAAATTAGCCTCAACTTATAATTGTGATTTATTTGTTTCTATGAGTTTTAATCAAATATTTAAAGAACGAATCAGCAGTATGCCAAAGTACAAAACCATTAATTGTCATGCAGGGAAACTTCCTTTTTACAGAGGTAGAAACGTTCTAAATTGGGTATTAATTAATGATGAAAAAGAATTTGGAATAACAGTTCATTATATTGATGATGGCATTGATACAGGAGATATTATTTTACAAAGGATATATCCTATTTCAGATGAGGATAATTATAGAACATTGCTTAATCATTCATATTTTGAATGTGCAAATATCCTGTATGAAGCAATAAAAATAATACAAATAGGTGATGTTAAACCAATAAAACAAAAAGATATTCATCCTGTTGGTTTTTATTGTGGCAGACGCGGTGAAGGAGATGAAATAATCAATTGGAATAATTCAAGTAGAGAAATTTTTAATTTTATTCGTGCAATATGCGATCCAGGTCCTAAAGCTACAACTTTTAATAATAATAATATGATTAAGATCAATAAAGCACGTTTGATAGAAAATGCTCCAAAATATAAAAATATAAACGGACTAATTGTTGGGAAAACAGATGAAGGTTATATAGTAAAAACTGGAGATACAACAATCGAGATATTAGAAATTGAAGCAAAGGAAACATTAAAAATAGGTGATAGATTAGGATAATATGCAAAAATTGGAGAAGGAACAGTTGTTATGCATCAAACCATGGTTAATGCGGATGCTGTGATAGGAAAAAGCTGCATAATTAATACTTTTGCCAATATTGAACACGATGTCGTTATAGAGGATTATTGTCATATATCCACAGGGGCAATAATAAATGGTAATTGCAAGATAGGACGCGGTACTTTTTTTGGAAGTCAATCCGTAACGGTAAATGGCTTGGAAATTGCAGAAGAGTGCATCATAGGTGCCGGATCTACGATTAGAAAAGACCTGAAACAAAAAGGGATATATACGGGAAACCCTGCATTATTAAAAATAAAGTTGTAAGATGAAATTCCATAACTTTTAATATCTTAAAAATGTTCAGAAACAGAACAATTTCATATAATAACACATTACTCGAGGCACTAAAAAAAATGGATGCTCTCAATAAAAAATTGCTTATTGTTTTAAAAGAGAACAATTTTTATGGATTACTAAGTGCAGGAGATATTCAAAGAGCAATTATTCAAAATAAACCTCTTCAGACAAAAGTTTCTGAAGTATTGAGAAAAAACATCCGTATTGCAAAACCTGATGATAATATTGAAACTATTCGTCAAATGATGTTTGATTTTCGAATGGAACTCTGTCCGGTTGTAAATAAACATAATGAAATTATTGAAGTATATTTTTGGGAAGATATTTTTAAAGAAACAAAACCTCAACCTAAAAATCAATTTAACTTACCTGTAATAATTATGGCCGGAGGCTTTGGAACAAGACTCAAGCCGTTGACAAATGTCTTACCGAAACCTCTTATACCTTTCCAAGAAAAAACGATCATCGAACATATTTTTGATCGCTTTCACAATCATGGATGCAATGTGTTTTTCATATCTCTTAATTATAAAGCAGAGTTAATAAAATATTATTTACAAGAGCAACAATTGCCATATGAATTACATTATTTCAAAGAAGATAAACCGATGGGAACGGCAGGGAGTCTTTCATTATTAAGAGGTAGAATAAAAGAAACTTTTTTTGTTACGAATTGCGATATTCTTATTGAGCAAGATTATTCTGAAATATTAGAATTTCATCAACTAAATAGTAATGAAATTACTATTGTAGCAGCTCTTAAAACATATTCTATCCCTTATGGAACCATCATTTCTGGGGATAACGGAAAACTTCTCGAATTAAAAGAGAAACCGGAAATAACATTTAAAATTAATAGCGGAATGTATGTTCTTGAACCGCATTTAATTAGCGAAATTCCAACCAACGAATTTTTTCATATTACCCAATTAATCGATAAAGTTAAGGAACGGAATGGGAGAATAGGCGTTTTCCCGGTAAGTGAAAAATCATGGAAAGACGTTGGGGAATGGGGCGAATATCTGAAATTACTTAATATATAAATAGAATGTATGGCTTTAATATAACTAAAAAAACTCAAAGGAGTGAAAAAAATGAAATGCATTGTAAAAATGAAATTTGTTTTGAGGACTTTGTATGCAGTAATTTGATGATTTCAAAGTTCCAGGATGACAAAATATTTTCTGAAACGGAGAGGTATATATTTATTCTCGATGGTGTCATACTAAATAAAATTGATTTAACAAAAAAAACATCTAATGATAGTTGGTTAGAAAAAGTTTTATCGCTATATGAAACATCCATGACTAAAAAAAACGCCAAAGGGGATGAAAATAATTTAGTATAATTTAGATTTGTATTGAACAAATCTAAATTATCAAGAAATGGAAGAAGTCACTTTTCGTCAGGTTGTATCACGTGGATGTGGTATAGACGTACACCAGAAGATTGTAGTAGCAACGATATCTGGAGAAGGCCTTCGGACTCAGACCCGCGAGTTCAGTAGTATAACAAGTTCTTTGACAGAAATGAAAGATTGGTTATTAGACAATGGTATAACTCACGTTGCTATGGAAAGCACGGGTGTTTACTGAAAGCCAGTGTACAATATTCTTGAGCCGAGCGGGATCAAAGTGTGGATAGTTAACGCCCGCCATATCAAGTATGTTCCTGGGCACAAGACGGACAAGAAGGACAGTGCCTGGATTTGCAAGTTACTGTTGGCAGGATTATTAAAGCCAAGTTATGTTCCACCCAAGGCCCAACGGGACCTGAGAGACTTGACCCGTTACCGGAACAAACTGGTACAGCACAATGCATCTGAGAAGAACCGTATAATACGTATTTTGGAAGATTGCAATATAAAGCTGTCCAGTGTTATCAGCTCCACAAGCGGTACCACTGCAACAAAACTAATAGACAAGCTCTGTGATGGGAAGGGAATATCCAGAGAAGATATAGAAGAAGTGTATCATGGTAAACTTCAGTGCAGCAAGGATGATTTGTATGAAGCATGCCAGGGTTTTATCACTGAGCATCATATATTCTTATTGCAGACAATAAAGCGGGACATTGAATCGACAGAGGGTATCATCTCTGAGATCAGTTTACGGATTAAAGAGAAGTTGCAGGAATACGAGAACGCAATAGAAGCGCTAAGAGGCATTCCCGGGTTGAATACCAAGACTATTGAAGATCTGATAGCAGAAATAGGTTTAGATATGACGGTTTTCCCAACAGAAAAGCACCTTTCTTCATGGGCAGGGATGTCACCGGGAAACAATGAGAGTGCAGGTAAAAAAAAAAGTGGAAGGACCACCCACGGGAACAAACAGGTCAAAGCAGTGATAACGGAAGCAGCATGGGCGGCAACAAGGACAAAAAATACATTTTACTCTGAGAGATATCATAGATTGGCAGCACGAAGAGGCAAAAAAAGAGCCATAATAGCAGTAGGACATTCGATCCTGAAGTCTGTCTATCATGTGTTAAATGGAGTTCAGGAGTATAAAGAACTTGGAGCGGACTATGTAACCCAACGGGTTGAAAAGAGACGGAGGATATATCTGAAAAGAGAACTGGAAAAACTCGGATATGATGTCAAGCTCACACAACAGGAGAGGCAAGCAGGATAGAAAATAATCAAAGGTCGATTTTTACTGGTACCCGCTATTTACCAATAGTAAGGAAACCGAAAATGAAACTGACCTCAACAGCTAAGTGGCAAAGACAGTGACAAAGAGCACGTGTATGAAATTTTAATATTTTTAGCTGTTTACATACCAACGCCAAATAAATAACCACGCATTTATAAATCAATAAGTGCTCTCTTTTGTTTTGTCAGAACTATTAACGATAAGTTTTAAACATTGAATTACACCCTGTTTATGGGTAAAAAACAATAAATATTTACGTATGAAAATAATGATGAAACATTTTTTTTAGATTTCAGAGGGAGTTTTGCGGGCGCATTGTATGATAAAATCAAAAAAAATGGATTATCTTTTCCGACCATATTGGTTCAAAATTTATCTATTACTCACATACATCTGAGTTTTTTACTTGTTCATCGATGATAAGTAATGTATACGAAACACTTAATCGTAATAAAATAACGTATCATTTAAGCACGGAAAATTCATTACTGCTGTTGACGTATGGATTTATGCTGGAAGATAGAACATTGTGTGAAGAAATAAAGAAAATACAGCCTGGTTGCTATATTGTATTTGAAAACAACATTATCACAGAAAAAAGATATTATGTTATCGATAATACACCAAATGCTTCCATATCAGAAAAAGATTCAGTAGAACTGATTGACTATTATTTCAGACAAGCAGTAAAAAATCAATTTGAAAAAGACAACGAGTACGGGTACAAACATCTTGTTGCACTATCAGCGGGCCTTGATTCTCGCATGACTTCGTGGGTGGCTGATGATATGGGATACACAAACCAATTGAATTTCACCTTCTCCCAAACCAATTATTGGAATGAGATAATTCCAAAGAAAATTGCAATGGATTTGAAACATGAATGGATTTTCAAGGCTCTTGATAATGGATTATGGTTATATGATGTAGACGATATTACTTATTCAACAGGTGGTAATGTACTATATTATGGCACTGCTCATGGCAATAGTTTAATTAAATATTTAAACTTTAACAATTTGGGTCTTATTCACAGTGGACAAATCGGGGATGTTATTATTGGTTCAGGAGTAAAAAGAGAGAAGGATAAATATGAATTTGGTGATGGTGCTTACTCTTTGAAATATATTAAAGAAATAAATTTTATGCCGCAACATTTTTATAAAAACAAAGAAGTCGCATTATTCTATTATCGCTATTTTAATGGTACAAATAATGGATTACAAAATATATATAATTATACAGAAACACTCTCACCTTTTCTTGACCTGGATTTATTGAAAAATGTCTTATCAATACCTATAAAATTACGATCAAATCATTACATTTATAAAAAATGGATTATTGCTAAATACCCACAGGCTGCCAATTATGTGTGGGGAAAAATCGGATGTAAAATTACCGAACCTATAATAAGAATAGGCTGACGCGATATTCCAATTCGCAAATTACCAAGTAAGATACTTACCAAAATGATACCTAAAAAAAGAGGTATTAATAGTGTACATCACATGAATCCAGTAGACTTTTATCTTACTACTAATAAACAGTTGGCCCTTAATTTGAACAATTATTTTAAGTATATTGACTACATAGAAGACAAAAAATTAAAAGAAATTATTGTTAATATAAAAGACAATGCTACCGCTATGGAAAAGATACAGGCTATATCACTTTTGAGTGCGATTAAATTTTTTTACATATCATGAAAGTAATTTTTCAAAAAAAAGGCTTCGTTTTATGCGATGTACCAGTACCTGTAGGATATCCACAATCTCAAACACACGCAGGTATTGCATACAATAAAGGTAACTATTACTTAGTAACATCGCCTTATCCCAACATACGTTATAAAAGCAAGTCGAAGACCTATATAATGGTTGCTATCAGAAAATTATCTTGCAACCATCTCTGTAAAGCTATTGTAGCCGAACGCTATGAGAATCCCTGTCTATATTTAGGCAATATGGGAAAAGGAAACCCTCCTGTTACATTTGAATTGATGCTAACAAGGCCGTTAATGGAAGCACCTGATCCTTATTATGGATTCCCGGCATTTAATTCCGATCCGGATATTTTTATCCAGGACGATTTAATATATATCCTAAATAGGCAAGTTTATCGCACAAAAATTATACCTGATGCACCATTAAACGAGTATATACAACGTTTGTTTCTTATTATAGGTAAATTAGAGGATAAGAAATTTAAATATTTAGGCACTTCATTGCTGAGAGAAACCTGTGATTTATTAACATCACCATGTCTCACTCTATTTAAAGGTAAATATAGGCTATTTTATTTAAAAACAAATAGTTATAATGACGGTAATACTTTTAATGGCCTTTTTATGAGCTCAGCTACAACAATTGATGGCCTAAAAAAAAATTCATGCCAAGAAAAACTCAAGGTGTGGGCTGGGGGCTACTTTCCTTGGCACATGTCCGTTTTTCTATACAACGATAAGCTTTATGCTATCGTTGCTTGCGTTAAGAAGGGAGAAAAACAAAGATGCTACCAAATGTTCGGGGAATTTTCTGATGATTTGTCAGAATTGAAAATATATCAGACTCCTTTAACCGACTATAAATCCTATAGGGGATCAGCGTGCGTGCGTGAAGATGGATTGTTTGTATTATATTCTACAACTGTATATGAAAAATTAAAAGGAAGCAAATCTGTTGATGGAAGGGATGTAATTATGGCGTCAATGCCATTCAATGATTTATTGAAACAACTAAGAAATAATGAGTGATAAAAGAATCGCGCTTTCAGGTGGCATTTGGACAAGTCTGTCAACAGCCGTAGTAATGTTGGCTCAGGTGCTTAGGATTGTCATACTGACGCGTTTCTTGGGAAAAAGCGATTTTGGTATAGTTTCGATTATAAATGTGATGATTGGACTTTGTACCTCTTTTGCGGACTTAGGTTTTGCCAGTGTAATAATGTACAAAAAAAAAATGTCAATAAATGACTTTAGTACACTATATTGGATACAGATGATAATATTCGATATTATTTATGGTTTATTGTTTCTTCTCTCTCCTTTTATTAGCCGTTTTTATAATGAACCTATTTTGACCACACTAATTCCTATCTCTTCTTTGTCGATTATTTTTCTTGGAATTGGCAAGTTGTATGACAACGTATTGTTGAAACAATACAAATTTAAGTTGCTAGCGTTACGCAATATCGTTACAAATATTTTATCGTTATTTTTGGCATGGTGGCTTGCTGTAAAAGGTTATGGTGTGTATAGCCTTATTTATTCAACATTGTTTCAGGTTGCAATATATAACATTTGGAATTTTATATCGGGATTTAAGCATCTGAAAATAACCTTTGTTTTTAAATTTAAAAGTGTATTGCCGTTAGTGAAGATGGGGCTATATCAAACATATACACATATAGCTGATTATTTTTCATCTAAATTGGATGTCCTTATTATAGGAAAGTTTTTGGGCACAGAAGCTTTGGGACTTTATGATCTTTCTAAAGAATTAGTCTACAAGCTGGTATACTTCATCAGAAGTGTGGTTTCTAGAGTGGCATTGCCTATGCTTACCAACTGCAATGAAAACGATGAAATGGTAAAATCACGTTTCCTAATTGTAACTAAGACAGTAGCCTTTATGTGTTTCCCAATATGTATTACAGTGGCTGTTTTTAGCACTGATATTGTCAGAATTATGTACGGTGAAAAATTCATCGAGGCTGCACCATTAGTATTAATTTTTTCATTGGTTACGTTATTTACAAGCATTAGTAGTTATTTTGATATGCTGGGTATTGCAAAAGGCCGTACAGAATTAAATTTTTATAATGTCATTTATCGTGTTATATTTACAATACCTATAATAATTATGACCAGTCTGATATCAATTAAAGCTGTGGCATTAGGACATTTGCTGTTGGCAATTATTCTGTTTGTTGTTATGTGGAAAGTAATTGTCAAGAGAACTTACCCAATGTCACCAAAAGAGTATATCAGCCAGTTTGGTCGGCTGGCATTCGTGATGTTGCCTTTTGGAACAGTTTATTACTTATTTATGCAGACAGAGTGTCTCAATCTATTTGGAGACCCTATATTGAATGTGCTCTTAAATGGTTTGATTTATGTACTATTGTTGGCTTTGTTGGGTTTTGCTTTTCTAAAGAAGGATATAATGTTTTTTCTTGATATGGTTAAGAATTAAGATTAATGAAAAAAAAAATATTAATAGTATCAGGAGGTACTTCGAAACACATACGGCGTTTTTTACATAATCTAAGTGCAGTTTGTGGCGAAACAATTAGTTTTGATCTTTATGCCTATGCTAAATTTGATAATGAAGATATTTGCGATTTAGAAGCAAAAAAGGTATATACAACAAAAGCTGGTAGCTTGATAAGAAAGTTAATACGTTTGCCAAAAATAGGAATTGTTTTTTCAATCATGGCTCAATGCCATACATTATCATCAATCTTAAAGAAAAACCACTACAATTTGGTGAATATTCATCAATTACCGTTTTATTCGTATTGTTTTGTAAGAATAGCCCATCAGAATAACATCCAAGTTATGTTAACACCTTGGGGAAGCGATGTATTAAGAGTTTCAAAAATATACATTCCTTCATTAAGAAGGGCATTTGATATTGCTCAGCTTGTTTCCGGAGACTTAACTGTTGGTTTTACACAGAAAGTTATGAAGATTTTTTCTATTCAAAAGGAAAAAATTGTTAATTTGGGGTATGGCTCTGATGTAATTTCATCTATTCTTGCACTGAAAGGCAAATTCACTAGAGAACAGTTGGAGAATAAGTTGGGTATTCCGAAAGCAGAATATTATATTACAATAGGTTACAATGCCAATCGCTCCCAGCGGCATTTGACAATCTTAAGGGCAATAGTTAACAATAAGGATATACTTCCACCTAATTATAGGTTAATTATACCTTTAACGTATGGAACAGATAAAGATTTAATTATAAAAAAAGTAAGAAAAATATGTGAAGAAGAAAACCTTAATGCAGTATTACTTACACACTATCTCACAACAGAGCAAGTTGCCTGTTTGCGTCTAATAACAGACTTATTTATTCACATCCAGCCCACTGATGCATATAATGCCAGTCTGCAAGAATCATTATTAGCAGGTGCACAATGCATAAATGGTAAATGGCTTGAGTACCCAACTCTGGAAACTCATGGTATACCATATCACGTATGCGAAAATTTAGAAACCCTTAGCATGCTAATTGGTGAAATTGTTCAAAACAAAGTGACACCAAAAACATTACATCCTGAGACAGAAACATTAATAATCGAACAAGCATGGGATAAGAAAATCAAAAAATGGGTTGAATTTTATCAGAATTTGTAAAAAATTATGAAACATATTCTATACAAATATATTACTGTTGCTTTTCTCATTTTTCAATTGTTCCCACCCATATGGTTATATATTCCTATAAATGAATCTTCAGTACTTGCGATATTTGTGGTTATTACTATCGTGCTATTTCCTGATTTATTAGGGAGTAAAAGTATGATATTTCTGCTGATGTATACTCTAATCACATTTATTAAGTTCTTGAATGGTAATGCATTCTTTACACCAATCAACAATGTTGTGGTCCCCTTTTTAAATGTCTCATCGGCTTTGTTGATAGCAACATATGCTTTTAAATACCCAAACATTTCATATATCAAAACAACTATTATTACCACTTTTGTTTTACTGACTATTATGACTATCATCAGTATTCCACAACTTATTGTCTATCCAAATATCATTCGAGGAGCATCTGTTTCGGCTGCTAGATTTGATAATGTGATAGTTTATTATTGGGTTATCGGTTATGGTACTATTCATGGGTTGGTGGCTATTTTTGCACCTTTGGTTTTTTTATTAAAGAAAACGTTTCGAAAAAATAAATGGACATTCTTGCTCTGGGGAATAGAAACTGTTCTGCTGTTTTATATCGTGTTTGCTGCAAATGCGACAATGGCAATGCTTATATCAACATTGGCGATAATAGCCGGTCTGATTATCAATTTTACTAACTTTACATTGAATAATGTTACAAAACTTGTATTATTTGGAGTTATTTGCTTACTGCTTTTTAATAAAACAACGATTTACTCACTCTTAGATATAATGCAGCCACATTTCTCAGAAAGTAGCAGTAATTATGTTAAGATTACAGAAATGAAAGATTATCTTACATATGGTTATACATATGGAGATTTAGGAGCAAGGGAATCATTATATAAACGATCTTCTTCTTTGTTTTGGGAGTCTCCTTTTCTTGGCACAACAAAACCTGAACAAATCAGTCTTCATTCCTATATTTTGGATAGGTTGGCTGCTCTGGGTATCATTTTATTCATCCCTTTGTTCTTGACATTTGTAAGTCATATCAAATTCGTTTACAAAAATTTGAATCAAACAAAAGTTATTTATGTAATTAGTTGTTGCTGTTATCTGTTAATGTTATTTTTAAAAAACGATTTCGGTACCGGTACATTCTTGTTTGCTTTTTCAATACTGCCGATACTATGTCTATATATAGAAAACATACTATTCAAACAATATCAAAAAAAATGAAATCTGAAGTTTTTATTCGTAAAGCAAAAAACGCTCCAACAGCGATACTAGAAAGAATAAAACTTGCTTTTTTTTGGTTTCTAAGCAATATAGCTAAATATTCAGTTATTTGCTGGATGTTTCCAATAATGCGACCTTTTTTGTGGAGATGTATTGGCGTTAAAATTGGCAAAAACGTTTGCATAGGGTGGGACGTATTTTTGGATGTAAATTATGCAAAGCATTTGATTGTTGAAGATGATGTTTGGTTTGCTAACAGATCGATAGTATTTTGCCACCGTAGGGATATGTCGGAATACTATATCGGGGGACGTTATAAGGAATGCACACAACATGCATACAAAACTGTTATTAAAAAAGGAGCCTGTGTGAGCATCGGGGCGATAGTAATGCCTGGAGTAACAATAGGAGAAGGTGCTGTTGTTGGAGCAGGGGCTGTAGTTACAAAAGACGTTCCGGCATGGAGTATAGTTGCCGGCGTTCCGGCAAAAGTAATTAAAATGTTACCTGAAAAGCCATGCAAAGAATAATCATTAATGCGGATGATTTCGGAATAAACGATACCGTTACTTCTGAAATTAAAAAAATGATAGAGTTGAAAGTCATATCTTCCACTACAATTATGGCTAATGGTAAATCTCTTGAAAAGGTTAAGGAAATTGTGTCTGAACATCCCGAAATATCATTCGGAGTGCATCTTTGTATGGATGAGTTTGACTCATTGACTCGTTCGGATATTTTTTTTAAATATGGAATCATTGATATTGACGGGCAATTTATCAAGAATGCAATTTTTAAAATAAAACAATTCCCTTCAGAGTTAAAGGACGCTATTAAAGATGAATTGTCTGCCCAAATAGAGACATTGCTTAATATAGGAATTACTCCTTCCCATGCTGACAGTCATCATCATTTTCATACTATATATCAACTTAAGGACATTATTTCTGAAGTATTGGACAAATACAATATTAAGAAAGTACGTCGAGGCGTTAATCCGTCAATCTTTGCATTATTAAATAGATTTAAAGCAAAAAATAACGAAGTAAATAATATAAAAGAAAAGGTAAATATGTCCAAAAAAAAACAAAGAAATTTTGCTATGAGATCAGTATCTTCATTTCAAAATAGTTACTATAGAGTAAAGCTTAATAAATTCTATAGCACAAAATATCTAGTTACTGATTTATTCGAATCCTATTCGTCTTATTTGAACAACCATAAAAATATTAAAAAACAAAAAAAAGACATTTGCATCGAGCTAATGTGTCATCCCGGACATCCTGCTGAGCAATACAAATATGAAGTGAATATGGTGACTAATAAAGTTTTAATGCAATATGCAGATTACAAACTTATATCATACAATGAACTATAGTGACATAGATTTTACAGTAATAATTCCTCATAGAGATTCCATCGGTACACTGCAGCGTTTATTTGATAGTATTCCAGTTTCAGATAAAATCGAGGTAATATTGATAGACAACTCATCAACTCCGGTTACACATGAAGATATAGGAATAAAACGAAACTATACACTTTTATATTCCGAACCTTCAAGGGGTGCGGGTGGAGCACGAAATGTAGGAATTGAAAACGCTCATGGAAAATGGCTACTTTTCGCTGACGCCGATGATTTTTACACTAAAGATGCATTTGATATATTTTATACACAGTTCAATTCGGATGCAGAGCTGATTTACTTCTCTATGGATGGTATTTATACAGATACTGGCGAACGCTCTGATAGAGGAGATCAATATACACAATTGGTAAAAGATTATCTATGCGGGAAAAAAACAGAAATGGATATCCGTTTGAATTTTTCATCTCCCTGCTCAAAAATGGTCAGCCATGAATTCGTTGACAGACATCATTTCCGTTATGATGAAGTTCTGGCAAGTAACGATGTCTATTTTTCATTATTGACAGGTTATCATGCTTCAAAGATAGCTGCTGTTGACAAGATTACTTATACTGCCACCGTATCAAAAGGTACATTAACCAAAAGACGAGATTATGATGTAATTTATGCTCGCTTCATAGTCAATTTAAGATATAATAAGTTTGTTAAGGAACATAATTTTTCACAATATCAGAGGTCAATTATGTTTTTTTTATTTCAAGCATCTCGCTTTGGTATAAAAAAAATGTTAGAATTAATAAGATTATTAATAAGATATAAACAGAATCCATTTATTGGATATAAAAGATGGTCTACAACATACAAGGCTTGTATAAAAAATGATAGAGATAAAAAATATTATAATACTTCTATGTTGTAATCCAAATTTTTTGAATACTATTTTTTGAATATTTTTCTTCATTATTATATATTATACTCGTCCTTAGGCAGCTGAAGATTAAACGGGCTTTGTTGGTGAGCAACCCGCAAGCCATAAAGGTTCTTCGTCAAATTTGGTGAAGAATTAGCCGGTATTTGAGATGATGACTTTACGTTTGAGAAGATCCAGGCCAGCTCTTCCATACATCTGATGTATAATACTCCCCAATTTCCAACCACGGGTAATGGTTATTTAGTTTAAATTCTAAGCTGCAAATTCATACCAATCAAAAGGTGTCAATCTGTCAAGACTTTGGTGAGTTCGCTGATTATTGTAGTAGTTCATATATTCCTTTATACCTCTTACAAGTGTGTTTCCAT
>JAHDPK010000035.1:0-21371 GCA_018434395.1 Bacteroidales bacterium
ATATCTCACGAGCATTTGATGGTTTACAGCTTCCACCATACAAAACAGGTATTACCTCAGCCAGATCTCCAAATTTGTCGGCAACTATCTTTCTAATAAAGGCATGCATCTCCTCAGCCTGGTCAGAGGTTGCAGTCTTACCTGTACCTATCGCCCATACCGGTTCGTATGCAATAACTATTTTACTCGCATCTGCACCCTTTAATTTATAAAGTACATCCTTAATCTGTTCGGAAACAACCTCAAAATGTCTGTTACTCTCTCTCTCTTCCAACCTCTCTCCTACACAAAAAATAGGTGTTAACCCCTCTTTAAGTGCAAGTTCAATTTTAGCATAAAGGGATTCATTATTTTCATGATAATACTCTCTCCTCTCTGAGTGACCTATAATAACATACTGGCATTTCACCGATTTTAACATGCTTGCAGAAACCTCTCCTGTATAGGCACCTGAGGCATGATCGGCACAATTTTGAGCGCCAAGATAAATCTTTTCCTTTTCGTCATGCTGTTTTGCAATAAGTTTTGCCACAGTGCTCAAATGAGTAAATGGAGGACATATAATTATTTCCACATCTGTTTCGAGTTCATCTACAAGTTCCACAATTTCACTCGCCAGTTTTTCTGCCTCCTTGATAGTAGTATTCATCTTCCAGTTACCTGCAACAATTTTCTTTCTCATATCCAAAAAAATTAATAATTCAACAACAACTGCAAAATTAATAAATAATAAAACCCGAGAAAAATTAAATCAAAAGAGGGGTGTGTAACATATTGCCACATACCCCTCTATGCTTAAAATTGATCTAAAACACTACATGCCTTTCTCTTTCATCATCCTTTCAATAGCTCTTGCAAGTCTTTTTACGCCCTCTTCTGTCTTTTCACTGTTCATGTATGAGAAATTAATCCTCATAGTATTCTTGCCTGAACCATCACAGTGGAATGCCTCTCCAATAACAAAAGTCACATCCTCTTTCATGGCAATATCAAATAATTCTCTTGCATCAAATCCTTCAGGCAATTTGACAAAAAGGAAAAGTCCACCTTCTGGACGTGTCCATGTCACACCTGCCGGCATATATTTCTCAAAACATGCTAACATGTGATCTCTTTTTTCTTTATAGAGAGCAACCGTTTTCTGAAGATTCTTTTCAAAAAGTCCTTTCTCAAGATACTTTGCTGCAACAGATTGATCGAAAACTGTTGTACAAAGATCGGTTGACTGTTTTGCTACTACAAGTTTGTCAATTATCACTTCAGGAGCAATAGCCCAACCAATTCTAAAACCAGGAAGGAATGTCTTGGAAAATGTACCTAACAAAATCACTCTTTCATCATCGTCGAGAGAATACATCATAGGCTGCTCCTCACCGTCAAAGCGAAGCTCTCTGTAAGGACTGTCCTCTACAAGAATAAGATCATATTTTTTAACGACATCCAGAACATATTTACGCTGTTCGAGTGTCATTGTCACTCCTGAAGGATTCTGAAAATCAGGTATGGCATACACAAACTTCGGTTTCCTCCCTTCAGCTATTAGCTTTTTAACTGTATCCTCCAAATCATAATCTGACTTGATGCCTACCGGCTCAGCCTGATATGACCAGAAAGCCTGAAGGGCACCAAGATAGGACGGAAGCCCACAAACAACAGTATCGCCCGGATCAATAAAAATCTTTGAAACAAGGTCAATAGCCTGTTGTGAAGCCGTAGTAATCAAAATATTCTTTGCTGAAACCTTGCAGCCGTTATCGCAATACCTTTTGGCAAGCAGCTCCCTTAATTTCTGGTTGCCTTCTGTTGGACCATACTGAAGTGCAGATGCCCCCTCAGTTTCAAGCACTTCAACCATGATTTTCTTAAGATCCTCAATTGGGAAAGTGGATGCATTTGGGAAACCACCAGCAAAAGATATGATCTCAGGTCTGTTAGCTACGCTGAGAAGATCCCTGATTGCAGATCTTCTCATATTCTTTGCATTGGAAGAAAGAAAGTTTTGAATATTTACCGCCATGTCTTATAATTTTTTTACAAAAGTAAAAAATTGTAATAAAAATAAAAAAATAAATTAAACATTTAAATTAAAAACCTCTCCTTTTGATTGAATTAAAAGTGTGTAAAGGAGTAATAAAGCAATATTTCACATAATTACAAATTTATTAATACTTTTGTAAAAAAACAATGTCGACAGTACGCATAACAAAAGAATTCCATTTTGAAGGAGCGCATGCTCTCACCGGTTATGATGGTAAGTGCAGACATATCCATGGTCACTCATATAAATTTTACGTTACTGTCAAGGGTGAACCGGTTAACGACACTTGCAATTCTAAGAATGGGATGGTACTTGACTTCAGCCTGCTCAAGCAAATCGTAAATGAACAGATAATCAATTTATTTGACCATTCACTCATCCTTAATAAAGATGCGGCGTTATCCTCAGAGATTGAAGCTGCTTACCAAAATGTAATATTGGTTGATTTCCAACCAACCTGTGAAAACCTTGTTTTACATTTTGTTGAACTGATTAGATGTAAATTACCTCAAAATGTATCATTGCAATGCATAAAGATGTACGAGACACCTTCTTCTTATGTTGAGTGGATGACAGATGACAATTAATAACTGGTTTGAAAACATGAAGAAACTCTATCTTATTGATGGACACGCATTGATTTTTCGTTCATATTACGCATTTATCAGAAGACCAATGATTAACTCAAAAGGTGTCGATACTTCCATTCTCTATGGTTTTACAAAAACTCTTTTAGACCTAATAATCAAAGAAAAGCCAACACATATTGCAGTAGCATTTGACCCTCCGGCCAAAACTTTCCGCCACGAACTCTATCCCGAATACAAAGCCAACAGAGGAGAAACACCCGAACAAGTAAGAGGAGCACTCGAGCCTCTAATATCAATATTAAATGCGATTTCCATCCCGGTAATAATGAAACCCGGATTCGAAGCAGACGATGTAATAGGAACTATTGCAAAGAAAGCAGAAAGAGAGGGTTTCAATGTTTTCATGGTTACACCTGACAAAGATTTCGGGCAGCTTGTATCCGACAACATTGTTCAATTTAAGCCAGGAAAAAATGGTGCAGATATGGAGACAATCGGCAAAGAAAAAATATGCAGTATTTATAACATAGATAAGCCTGAACAGGTTATTGACATTCTGACTCTGCAGGGTGATATATCTGATAACGTGCCGGGTGTGAGAGGAATTGGTGAAGTAGGATCAAAAAAACTGGTTCAAAAGTATGGTTCAGTAGAGAACATTTACAATAAACTGGACGAATTGCCGGAAAAACAGCAGATTGCCTTAAAGGAAGCGAAAAAACACATTGAATTAAGCAAAAGACTTATCACAATAGACACTAATGTAGATATACCTTGGGATGAAGAGTCTCTTAAACTTTCCACTCCAAATTTCGAAGAACTTAAAAGACTTTTCTCCGAATACGAATTTAGCTCCTTAATGAGACTTATCCCTAAGTTGGAGGAGGTTTTTGAACTTACAGGAAAACCAGAGGATAAATCATGTAAACCACAAACCGAGCTTAAAGCTATAAACTACACAATTGCATCGGCAGATAAGGTTAGAAATGAGATTTTTGCAAAGAAAGAACTTGCCATAAAGTTAATAAAAGATAGATTTATCATTTGTTGTGGTGAACTAATTCAGATAGTTGAAGAGACAAATATCAGACAATACAAAGACATCCTTGAAGATGGAAGTATAGTAAAATGCGGTTATGACCTTAAGTCCGTAATGAATAAACTTTTTGAATATCCGATAATATTAAAAGGATACATGGCAGACATAGAACTTATGCACTATCTTTTAATGCCGGAGAGAGCTCACAAAGTTGAAATTATAGTTCCAACATATCTGGGAGTTTCACTCGATGATCAAAGTAATGTAATTCAGGGAGATCTTTTTGATGTTAATATATCACTAAACGAACATTCAGAAAAAGACTTAAAAGAGACAGCCGTGTTTTTACCGCTATATCATAAATTGGCAGATGAGCTGCAAAAGATGTCCCTCGACTCTCTATACAACGATATCGAGATGCCACTCATAAGTGTTTTATCGAGAATGGAGACCACAGGAGTAAAGATTGACACTGAGATTTTAAAAAAATTCAGTGAAAAATTAAATTCAGAACTTACTGCAATCGAAGAAGAAATCCGAAGAATAGCTCAAGACCCTACCCTTAACGTATCATCTCCAAAACAACTTGGAGTACTTCTCTATGACAAACTTCGACTTGGTGCCAAAAACGGTAAAAACACTAAAAAAAACCTTTCAACTGATGAAGAGACACTTCTCGAACTTGAAAATGAACACCCTGTAATCCCATTAATTCTCGAATTCAGAAATATCAAGAAATTAATCTCTACTTATGCAGATCCTTTACCTCAAATGATCTCTCCAAAAACAGGTAAAATTCATACAACTTTCAATCAAGCATTGACATCTACAGGAAGGCTCAGTTCTGTAAAACCAAATCTTCAAAATATCCCAATTCGCACTGAAAGGGGGAAGGAAATACGCAAGGCATTTATTCCTTCCTATCCTGAAGGTTACATCATGTCCTCCGACTACTCACAAATTGAATTAAGATTAATGGCTCACATGAGCGGTGATGATAACTTCATTGAAGCGTTCAGAGCTGGCAAAGATATTCATTCTGCAACAGCTTCAAAAATATTTGATATACCTGAAGATCAGCTCACTAAAGAACAAAGAAGCCGAGCAAAAGTCGCCAATTTTGGAATTATTTACGGCATATCTGCATTCGGTCTTGCTCAAAGACTCCATATATCAAGAGGAGAAGCAAAAAAACTGATTGATGAATATTTTGCAAAATATCCTAAAGTACAGGCATTTATCAACAATACTATAGAATTTGCTAAAAAAAACGGTTATGTGGAAACTCTTTATGGCAGAAAAAGATTCATACCTGATATTAATTCCAAAAATCCCGTTGTAAGAGGTTTAGCTGAAAGGAACGCAGTAAACGCTCCTATTCAGGGAAGTGCAGCTGATATCATTAAGATAGCAATGATACGTGTGGATAAAAGGATTATAATGGAAGGGATTCAAAGTAGAATGATCCTGCAAGTACATGATGAACTTGTTTTCGACGTTGTCCCAAGTGAAAAAATGTTGCTAACGGACCTTGTAAAAAAGGAAATGGAAAGTGTAGCATTACTATCCGTACCACTTACTGTTGACTGCAAGACAGGCAAAAACTGGCTTGAAGCCCATTAAACCTACTCGTATGGATACAATAAACAAATTTGATGAAAAAGAGCTTGTCAGGATGGCGGCATCAGGTGATCAGAATGCTTTTTTAAAACTCTTCGAACGATATATTGATCAGATTTACACTTACATTTTAACTTTCATTCCAAAGCCACAGGATGCAGAAGATATTTGCCAAGAAACATTTCACAAAGCCTTTAAAAACATAATGTATTATCAGGATGAATGGGCTTTTTCTACCTGGCTATACAAAATTGCGCGAAATACGGCAATTGATCACTACCGCAAAAATTCCTTGACCCCTTATCAGTCGATAGACGAAAACCGAGAAGATGCTTCAGTATTTATTGACCCTTCAGATGTCATGCCAAGCCCTGAAGAGAACATGATCAATCAACAGACATTTGAAATGTTGATCAAGGCCATCAAAGAGCTTGATGTCAAATACCGAAAAGTTGCCGAACTGAGATTTATTCATGACTACGCTTATGAAGAGATCGCAAGGGAATTAAATCTGCCTCTAAATACTGTCAGAACACAGATAAAACGAGCAAGAAAATTATTGGCAAAAAAATGGAAGAATTGATTTACAAATATTTCCCCAGACTGAGTGACCAGCAGAGAGCAATGTACAAGGCTCTTTATCCTCTTTATGAAGAATGGAATTCCAAAATAAATATTATCTCAAGAAAAGATTTTGAGCATTTCTTTCTGCGCCACGTACTTCACTCTCTCGCCATAGCTAAATTCATATCCTTTCCCAATGGTGCAAGAGTTTTGGATGTCGGTACAGGTGGAGGCTTTCCCGGGATTCCACTTGCCATAATGTTTCCTGAATCATCATTTTACCTTTGCGATTCCATAAGAAAAAAATTATGGTTGTAGGCGATGTAGCTTCCACTTTACACCTTAACAACGTAATAACTGTCAATGCACGCGCCGAGGAACTTGAAGGCCGGTACGATTTTGTAGTATCAAGGGCAGTAACTGCACTCAAAGATTTTTTACCATGGATATGGCATAAAATTGATTCTGGATTTTTTAAGGGTGTTTCTCGAGGTGTTTTGTACCTTAAAGGAGGTAACCTTGAAAACGAAATTGCTCTTGCCTGTTCGAAGATGAAAATCAGTCCCTCACAAATAGTGGAAGAGAGAATTGACCAATGGTTTGTAGAACCAGATTTTGCCGAAAAGAAACTTCTATTCATCAAACGGTAAACAATTATTTGCTAATAAAAACATTTTACATATCTTTGCACTTCCTTATAAAGAATTATAACAGTTTAATAATATCATGAAACGCACATTCCAACCTTCACAACGCAAGCGTCGTAATAAACATGGATTTCGTGAGAGGATGTCAACTCCAAACGGACGTCGAGTTCTTTCAGCCCGTCGTCGTCGTGGACGCAAAAAACTTACAGTATCGTCTGAAGAACAGTTCTAGCAGATATTTACTACTATAATGAGTCAAGACGCCTGAGGCGTCTTTTTTGTTATTTTTGTGTCAATAATTTTAAAATGGAGAGAGATAAAATCATTAAGGAAGCTCTTGAACTGTACTCAACTTCAGACATGAATTCAATATCCGAAGCTGCCTTGAAGATTAGAAAAGCTTTTAACGGCAATAAAGTTTATTACAATAACAATTTCCACATAGAACCAAGTAATATTTGTGTACATAGGTGTAAATTCTGTTCCTACAGAAGAGACAATTCCTCACAACCGGGAGCATGGTCAATGACTCTTGAAGATGTTCGAAATTACTGTCGTGAAAAGTATCAAAAAGGAATGACTGAAGTTCATGTTGTGGGAAGTGTTCATCCTGAAAAAAGCATCGACTATTATATATCCATCATCTCTCTACTCAGGAAGGAATTGCCCGACGAAGTAACAATCAAGGCCTATACTGCCGTTGAGATTGATGATATGGCCAGATATTCAGGGCAAAGTGTGGAGTATATCCTAAACAAGCTCAAAGATGCAGGACTCTCTGCCATGCCGGGTGGTGGTGCAGAAATATTCGATTCAGATATCCGGAAACAAATCTGCCCAGACAAGTGCAATGCCGAGAGATGGATCGAAATCCATCGAACAGCACATAAACTCGGCATAAGGAGTAATGCCACAATGTTGTTTGGTCATATTGAAAATCGAAGGAATAGATTAGATCACATGTTGCAAATCAAGGAACTTCAAGAGGAGACTGGCGGATTTGATGCCTTTATTCCACTTCTCTTCAAATCCACCAACAATCAGCTCTCACACCTCGGAGAAATTGGATTTGTCGAAATTCTCAAAACCTTTGCCGTTGCAAGAGTTGTACTCGATAACATACCTCATATCAAATCCTACTGGCCAATGTTGGGAAAAGATTTGAGTCAGCTTACGTTGCTATACGGAGCAGATGATATGGATGGTACAATTAATAACTCCACCAAAATATACAGCATGGCCGGGTCACATTCAAATCCCGAAATGAGCTGTGACGAAATTGAAAATATGGCCAGAGAGTGCGGATTTATAGCAATTGAGAGAGACAGCTTTTATAATGAAGTTAAAAAATAGTATTATTTTTGTGACATGACAAAAAACAATATTGACAAAATCAAAAAAAAGGCAGGATGGGATCACCCCATTCTTAGAGAAATCTTCAAAGCAATTGGATTTGTTATTGTTTTGCTAATTGCTGCTTCACTTTTTTTAAAAATTGTTACAAGACACAATCAAGAACTTTCCGTTCCTGACTTGTCAGGTCTCACACTTGATGAAGCTCATAGAATTGCGAAAAGACATAAGTTGAGAGTTGAGGTTTCAGATTCTGTTTTTATACCATCAGTCAGCAGAGGTATCGTGCTCAAGCAAAACCCTAAAGCAGGGAATATGGTCAAAAAAAACAGAAGAATTCTACTGACAATAAACACAATTCAACCGAAACTCGTCACTATGCCTTCAGTAACAGGATTTTCCTTGCGTCAAGCGTTGGCCGAACTAGAAGCCAAACAGCTTAGTGTAGGCAGATTGACTTATGTCTATGACATGGCAACAGATAATGTATTATCACAGAAATTTAATGGACGTTTCATTGCCCCAGGAACAAAAATTGAAGCTGGAAGCCAAATCGATCTAGAACTTGGCGATAACGGACAATCAGCTACATCTATTCCAGATGTAACAGGAGTTTCCCTTCAGCTTGCCAAAGAAATACTCTTGGAAAATTCTTTGAACCTCGGAAAAATACACTATGACAACCTCGTCAAAAATTACTCTGACACTGTTTCAAGCGTTGTAATCAGACAGATTCCCTCTCCTACCAGAGTAACCTCCTATCCTTTGGGCACAGAAGTTGAACTTTTTCTTAGCATCAATAAGGAAAAATCAAAAGCTATAAAAACCGAGTAGAATGCTTGAAGATGAAGAAGAAGATGTAGTCAGCTTTGAACATTACCGTTTCATCTCGGATAAGGGTCAAACACCTGTAAGAGTTGACAAGTTCATTACCAGCCATATGGAGAAAACCTCCCGTCACAGAATACAGCTCGCAATTGATGCCGGCTATGTTCTAGTTAACGGCAAGAGGGCAAAGGCAAGCTATATAGTTAAACCACTTGATATAATAACTATTGAACTTCCATACCAAAGAAGGGGCATGGAGATTAAGCCTGAAAACATTCCTCTCGACATTATCTACGAAGATGACGACCTGTTACTGATTAATAAACCGCCCGGGCTTGTAGTTCATCCAGGCCACGGCCATTTTTCAGGGACTCTTGTAAACGCTCTCGCCTTCCATCTCGGTATAAGTCAAGATGAAAATGCTCCTGATGAAAGGATGGGTATTTTAGTCCACAGAATCGATAAAAACACATCAGGCCTTTTGTTAGTAGCTAAAAATGACGAAGCACAGTTTAACCTTGCACGTCAATTCTTTGATCACACTATCGACCGGGAATATGTTGCCCTTGTTTGGGGCAATCTCAAAGAAGATAGTGGCACTATTACAGGCAATATTGCGAGAGATCCAAACGACAGAATGCGTTTTAAGGTTTTTACTGATGGTTCCATTGGGAAACATGCAATAACACATTATAAAGTTATTGAAAGATTTGGCTATACAACCCTTGTTTCATGTAGACTGGAAACAGGAAGAACACACCAAATAAGAGTCCATATGGATTACATCGGGCATCCTCTTTTCAACGATGATAGATATGGAGGTGATAAAATAGTCAATGGAACTTTCTATGCCAAATACAAACAGTTTGTAGACAACTGCTTTGAATTGCTCCCTCGACAGGCCTTACATGCAAGAACTATAGGCTTTACTCATCCAAAAACAGGCGAGAGACTCTTTTTTGAGTCTCCCGTACCTTCAGATATGCTCTCTGTTATTGAAAAATGGAGAAGTTATTCTCATTACAAACGTTAGCATAATCACCTGTGAAATACTCCACCCGGAGGGCCAGATCTTCCACGATTCATACCTCTGGAGCCTCCTTGCTGACCGCTTCTGTCCCCAAATTTTCCAAAACGCCACGTAAATGAAAGCATAAAATATTGTTTGAGAGTCAGACTGCTGACATCCTGAATATAGTTGTCTGTAGTAGTCCTTCTAACACTCTTGGACTGGTCCAATATATCAAATACTCTAAATATCAAAGAAGCAGAGTTTTTGAAAAGCAACTTGGAAACCTCGGCATTCCAAACAGTCGCCGGATCATTATATCCTTCTCCATATCCAACATAAAACTGGTGCTCTATATCACTTGCAAGACCAAAGCCTGCAGGCAAAGTCCAGTTAATAGTAGCATTCAGAGAATTATTCCATGTGGCATCTTTTGTTTCACCTACAGTGTACCAAGCCTTGGCATAAGAAACCCTTCCTCCTGCAGTAATCTCAAGCTTCTCGCCACGATATGCCAATCTAAGCATCTCTGAAACAGAGAGAGAGGTTGTTATATTCTTCACTGCACCTGTTTCAGAAGCAGTGCTGCTGGAATAGTTTATCCCATTATTAATACCTGCTCTGGTATTTGTCATAAAATAAAACTTCTTTGTTTTCTCTATCGGTGTATTCCACATAATATTTCCATAAATTGAGTAGACAGCTTGATCGTTTACAGGTTTTGTGTGCTGGATTCCACCCTCTTCATACCAGGTTTTGTTCGCAATCTTGTCGAGAGTATAAGTTCCATCCAATCTGGCATTGACTGTACTGAAATTGCTCCTGTTGGTATTTCTGAAGTTTAGAGAAAGGTTGTGTGAAAATTCAGGAAGAAGATCTGGATTTCCTTCAGACACAAAAAGCGGATTGGAATTATCTTTCACTGGCTGCATCTGGCTTATTGAAGGCTGTCTTGTGCTGCCACGATATCTTATTCTCAAAGATTTGGAATCACTAAAGTCAATATCTAACAAAGCTGAAGGAGAATAATTAACAACACTTCTTTCAAGATCAGTAGTTTTACCATCAGATGTAGTTATACTATGTGTATAAGCTGGTTGGACATTCATTCCAAGAGTAAAGCTGTACTTTTCCTCAACTTTTCTGATATTAAGCTCTCCTATTTGATTGATAAATGTATTCTCAAAACTGTTTGAATAGGTTGAATCATAAAGATCATAATTACCGGTATTTTGATTAAAGTTTTTTGCAACTTTATCAGAATTATTTTTTCTGAAGTTGTAAGAATAAGCCAACTCCATGTAATAATGATTACCAAGTGGCTCTGTATATGAAGCTCTCCCGCCGAGAGAATAATTGTCCTGTTCTGTATTATACTTCTGTCTTACTTCTGTAGTGAGTGGATTAGTGCCATAGCTATTTGTAGTTGACTCATTAAAGGCTTCTATATCATTATTACTGTATCCATAATTAAAGTTAACAGAAAACGTCCTGCCTGTCTTATTAAACTTCTGCCTTAATAAAAGATCCCCGTTTAAAGATCTAGTATCACTATTGCCATAAGATTTGCTGCTACCGTCATTTATTGAACTTCCGAGCACACCCTTTGTAAAATATACATTTTCTTCATTAAAGGATCCACTTCCGATATTCATATTGGGTCTGAACAAAATAGATGTTTTATCATTGAACTTATATTCAAGATTGACAGAAGCGCTGTTGGCATCAGTACTGCTCTTTGAATATTGATTACTATTATAGATAAAACTACTGTCTGCAAGAAATGTCTGCTTCGATGTAACCTGTTTGTTTTCAGTATCGCTTCCACTGTAGAGATAACTTCCTCCAATATTCAACTTTTTGTTATTACTTACCGTATTGGCATTAACTCCACCCATCCATGAAGTTGTGATCCCTGATCCTCCAAAATTCATAACTGCTCCTCCTATTCGCACCCCCCTGGCACCTCCAAGTGAATTTCTCATACTTCTCATAGCATCACCGGCCACATCAAAAAAACCTCTATTATTGGTGTTGTTGGCATTCGCAATCATACTTATCTGGCTTTTGGAAGTGAAGTTACCCAACATTCCTGCAACCTGATACTTATCGTCAGTACCATAACCACCGGTAACATTTCCAAACCATCCGTTCATCATCCCCGGCCTGATTGATAGATCTATAACTGTCTCAGACTGACCGTCGTCAATACCAGTAAACTGAGCCTGTTCAGATTTCTTTTCCAGCACCTTGACCTTATCGATAATTTTAGCAGGAAGATTTTTTGTAGCTAACTGTGGATCATTGAAAAAAAATGTTTTACCATCAATTGTTATCTTGTCTATTGTCTTGCCATTTGCTGTAATTGTACCATCGCTTGAGACTTCAATACCAGGTAATTTCTTGAGGAGAGCCTCAAGCATATCTTGATCTGTAACTTTGAAAGACGAGGCATTATATTCAATTGTGTCTTTCTTAACGATAATAGGGTTTCCAAGAGCTGTAACTGTCACAGTTGACAAAACATTTATCTCCTGTTTCATCTTAACCCTGCCAAGATCTAAAAGACTTTTACCTGTTGTATTTACTTTAGTTTCAAAAGGTAAATAACCTAAACACTCTGCTTTCAGTGTATATGTACCCTCTGGAACTTTAACAATTTCAGCCCAGCCTGATGCATCAGTAAGAGCATATTTCAAGGCCTCCTTCTTGCCCTCAGGTGTTATGGAAACAGTAGCAAATTCAATTGGATCCTGAGTTACGCTATCAATGAGTATTATCTTTATCCTGAAATCTTTAGGCTCTACATCTACTGCAAAAGTTTTTGTTGAGTTTAAAAAAATCATACAAACAACCACCAGGCATATTTTATTAATATACTTCATACTCATAATTATTTATTGTTTAGTCTATTTTAAGAAACTTTCTGCTTTGACACGCAAAAATGAAAAAGGTTAAATGAAAACAAAAAAATTATTTCACTCGACTGGAATTACGCTTAACGAAACTCTTCCAACTTTCATTAAAACCTTTACCAAAATACGGATTACTCGTTTCAAGAAAATGACAGTAAGCAACAGCCAGGGCATCAGTAGCATCAAAATAATTTACAGATTGTTCTATTTTGAGTATGTTGTATAGAAGATTGGCAACCTGTTCTTTTGAAGCAGCCCCTCTACCTGTTATTGACATTTTAATTTTTCGAGGAGCATATTCAGAAACAGGAATGCCCAAGGCAAGAGCAGCAGTAATAGCTGCCCCTTGTGCTCTTCCCAACAAAAACATAGACTTGACATTTTTGCCATAAAATGGAGCCTCAATAGACAGGTCTGTAGGATTGAAACGATTTATGAGAGCAGAAACTTCCCTGAAAATTATGCCGAGTTTAATATAATGGTCTGTTTCACTATGCATATCTACCACACCCATATCCAAAAAATCGACACTTTTGCCAAAGCTTCTCACTACACCCCAACCAAGAATTCTTGTACCGGGATCAATGCCAAGTATAATCTTCTCGTCATCCATCTAAATTAATCGATGTAGGAAAACCCTGTATATTCTCTCAAAACAGAAGGTATTTCTATTCCCCTTTCTGTCTGATTGTTTTCCAGCAAAGCCGCAAGTATTCTTGGAAGAGCAAGAGAACTTCCATTCAAAGTGTGAGCAAGTTGAGTTTTGCCATTTTCATCTTTAAAACGGAGTTTCAGCCTGTTGGACTGGAATGTTTCAAAGTTTGACACTGAACTTACTTCAAGCCATCTTCTCTGTGCAGCAGAATAGACTTCAAAATCGTATGTAAGAGCAGATGTAAAACTCATATCCCCTCCGCAAAGTCGCAAAATTCTGTAAGGGAGACAAAGAGAACGAACAATGCCTTCAACATGCTTGACCATCTCTTCAAGAGCATCGTACGAATTATCCGGACGAGTTATCTGTACTATCTCAACTTTGTCAAACTGATGAAGACGGTTCAGACCGCGAACATCCTTGCCATATGAACCAGCTTCTCTTCTAAAACAAGGTGTATAGGCAGTACACTTCACTGGAAGGTCTGAATAACCCAATATAACATCACGGAATATATTAGTCACAGGCACCTCAGCAGTAGGAATTAGATAGAAATTATCGAGATTCACATAGTACATCTGCTCTCCTTTATCGGGCAATTGCCCCGTTCCATATCCTGATGCCTCATTCACCATAAGCGGAGGTTGAAATTCTGTATAACCTGCATTTGTATTTTTATCAAGAAAATAAGAGATAAGCGCTCTCTGGATTTTTGCACCTTTACCTTTATAAACAGGAAAACCTGCTCCAGTAAGCTTAACCCCAAGATCAAAATCAATAATATCATATTTTCTAGCAAGCTCCCAGTGTGGCAAAGCACTCTTATCAAATTCCGGAATAGACCCTCCTTCTCTTACTATCACATTATCCTCTGCACTTTTACCTGAAGGAACAGATATATGAGGCAAATTTGGAAGCAGTAACAATTGTTCGTTCATTTTAGAAGAAACTATCTGCATCTCGTTTTCAAGCAACTTTGACTTTTCCTTCAAATCAGAAACTTTAGCCTTAAATTCCTCTGCTTCAGCTATTTTACCATCCTTCATTAACGACCCTGTCTTTTTTGAAAGAAGATTCTGTTCCGAAAGAATGGCATCCAATTCCGTTTGAGTTTCTCTTCTTTTCTGATCCAACTCGTTGATAATTTTTATTATTTCAGTTGCGTCAAAGTTTTTGACTGCAAGCCTCTCTGCCACAAATTGAGGTCTCTCTCTTAGTAATTTAATGTTTAGCATTGTTCCTTAAAATATGAGTTTCAAAGGTATGAAAAAATTACTCTCTAACATATAACTAATAGAAGAGGGAGTGCCAATAAATGACACCCCCTCATTTTGTTGTACAGCAAGATAAATTACATCTGACTGATAGCCCCTACAGGGCAAACGTCAGCGCAAGTACCACAGTCTGAACAGATATTTGGATCTATTTTGTAGATATCACCTGGTGAAATAGCCTCAACAGGGCATTCATCGATACATGTTCCACAAGCTGTGCAGTCTTCTGAAATTTTGTAAGCCATTACTATAAAATTTAATTGGTTTATTATCTGCAAAGGTATAAAATGGGTAGAAAAGAACAAATAGTAATTGTATCTTTGTGAACTGAAACATAAACCTAATTGTGATGAAAAATATTATATATAAGATGTATGCCATGACGTTCATCACTTTGATGTCAATTACACTCTTATTGGCACAAAACTCTCCTCAGATGAGTATCGAATTCAACAAGACAATCCACGATTTTGGATATATTGACATGAATTCAGGTCCGAGAAGTTGTTCTTTTATTTTCAAAAACATCAGTAATCAGCCTGTGGTAATACAGACCGTTATCTCCTCTTGTGGATGTACCACTCCCGAATGGACCAAAAGTCCTGTTAAACCCGGTGAAAAAGGGAAAATTGATGTTACTTTTCTAAACGACCAGGGACCTTATCCATTTGACAAATCATTAACTGTATATGTAACAGGATCATCCAGACCTATTGTGTTAAGAGTAAAAGGTATTGTCACTCAGAAACCAAAAACTCTTCGCCAGCAGTATCCAGTCAAGATCGGACAGCTTGGATTAAAAAGAAATCCTATAGAACTGGGACAAATTCAGTACGGTACTATTTCAAAAGGAGCTGTTGAGGTAGTTAACCTTGCAGGAAATCCGATAAAAATAAGTTTTACCGATTTTTCAAAAGGATTTTATATAAATGCTGTTCCTGATCTAGTGCCTGAAAATGGAAAGACAGACTTGATATTTTCTATTGACACAAAGGCAGCAAACAATTGGGGTACAACCATTTTCTCAGCAATTCCTGTCATTAATGGTAAAAAAGCAGATAAACCAATTCAGATTAAAGCAACTATTCTTGAAAATTTCGCCGATATGTCAAAAGCAGAACTTGACAAAGCCCCACTGCCAATTTTTAGTAGAAGTTCCTTTTCATTTGGAGAGGTAAAAGAAGGGTCTACAGTAAAATGTAGTTTTGATTTTAGAAATACCGGGAAAAGCGATTTAATTATCAGACAAATTCGATATAGTGAAGATGGTATTATCGCTAAACACAAAGAAAAGATTCCTGCCTCAGGCAGCTCAAAAATTGAAATTGAAATAAATACAAAAAACATGTCCGGAGAAAAAAATTTTGTTGTTACCCTTGTAACTAATTCGCCAACCAGACCAATAATTAATCTGATAATTTCCGGAAAGGTGACAAATAAAAACTCATGAATGACATTGAAAGAGACAGCGCCCTTATAGTAAATGAGGGTATTGAACAGCCGCCAGTTGTAAACCCTTATATCAATGATTTCTTCAAGAAAAACAGAAGCAGAAACCTTACAGTTAAAGATTATGTAGAGGGGGTTTTAGCCGGAAATACAACTTTATTAAGTCGGGCTATTACACTTATCGAGAGTTCCAAACCCGAACACAGAGTTGTAGCCCAGCAAGTTGTAGAAGCCTGTCAACCTTTTGCAGTTCAGTCAATGCGTATAGGTATTACTGGAGTTCCCGGAGTTGGCAAAAGTACATTCATCGAAGCCTTTGGAGGATTAATTACCTCACGTGGTCACAAGCTTGCCGTACTTGCAATAGATCCGAGCAGTGAAAGAAGCAAAGGAAGTATTCTTGGAGACAAAACAAGAATGGAGACACTCTCCTCCGATCCCAATGCATTTATTAGACCAAGTCCAAGCAGGGGTTCTCTTGGAGGCGTTGCAAGGAAAACCCGCGAGACAATTGTTCTGTGTGAAGCAGCTGGTTATGACGTTATTTTTATTGAAACAGTCGGAGTCGGACAGTCTGAAACCACAGTACATTCAATGAGTGACTTTTTTCTTCTTTTAATGTTAGCAGGTGCAGGCGATGAGCTTCAAGGCATTAAAAGAGGTATTATGGAAATGTCAGATTTGATAGCAATCACTAAAGCAGATGGTTCAAACATACAAAAGGCAGAAATGGCAAAAGCATTGTATTCCAACGCACTGCGCCTTTTCCCTCCTACAGAATCCGGATGGATACCCACAGCCCTTACCACTTCAGCTGTCAACAAAACAGGGCTGGATGAAATTCTATCCAAGATATTTGAATATTTCCAACTTACTCGAGAAAATGGTTATTATATTCATAAAAGAAGAGAACAGGCTAAATTCTGGATGTATGAATCCATCAATGACGAGCTGAAAAACCGTTTCTACGAGGATCCTAAAATTCAAGTTAAACTTAAAGAGTACGAAGAACTTGTTTTATCAGGCAAAATGGGATCTTTCACAGCAGCCTCAGAACTTCTTAAACTGTATAACAAATGAATCTTGTAAACATTGTAATTGAAGCCCTCAAGAACAGCATACTAATTACCGGACTTGTCATGGTAATGATGCTTCTGATTGAATACGTCAACGTACACTCTCACGGATCCACATTCAACAAACTTAGAAATTCTCCTGTAAAACAGGTTCTTCTGTCAGCACTTCTGGGATTGGTCCCGGGATGTGTCGGAGGTTTTGCCGTCGTCTCTCTCTATACACACAATATAGTAAGTTTCGGGTCATTACTTGCTATGATGATCTCCTCATCCGGAGACGAAGCATTTGTTCTTCTGGCAGCCGTTCCAAAAACTGCCCTGATTCTGTTTTTTTCACTTTTCATCACAGGTCTGGTCATTGGTGTTCTTGCAGATAAAGTTTTCAAGGATAGACGTCGCCCATTCGCACCGGAACACTACAAGATCCATGAAAACGAATACTTTGTCTCTTCTTCTCCAATATTTAGCAACAGTATTAGAGAAAATCTTAAAAAATTAAGTAAGGAAAGACTGATTATTGTAGTTGGTGTAGCTATATTTGTCATTGCAGTCGTGATGGGCATTTTGGAGCATGATCATATTGAAACCGGTGCTTCCGGAGAGACTCACTCTACAGATGAACATCTGCATGGCTCAATTAATATTTTCAGTGAAAGATGGATAAATCTCCTGTTTGCAGGAATAAGTATTATTACACTTTATCTCACACTCAAAGCCAAAGAACATTTTATCAAAGAGCATCTTTGGAATCATGTAATAGTAAACCATTTCAAATCTATTTTCCTGTGGACTTTCGGAGCATTAATTGTCATTCATTTTGGTACTCAATACCTTCACATAGAAAATTGGGTCAGAGAGAATGTCATAATAATGATTCTGATGGCAGCAGCTATTGGACTTATTCCTGAATCTGGACCACATATGATATTCATTACTCTCTTTGCTAATGGTCTCATTCCTTTCAGTGTCCTATTTGTTAGTTCAATGGTGCAGGACGGACATACCGCACTTCCATTACTTGCTGAAAGCAAAGGAAGCTTCTTTAAGGCAAAAGCCATCAATTTTGTTGCAGGAATAACTATTGGAATAACTATGCACCTTTTCGGAATTTAGTTACTCTCCATTCATTGACATCAAAAACTCCTGATTATTTTCTGTACGCATAAGCCTGGTCTTCATGAATTCCATTGCCTCGACTGAATTCATGTCAGCAAGATAATTTCTCAAGATCCAAATCCTGTTTAAAGTGTCCTTGTCAAAAAGAAGATCATCTCTACGAGTACTACTAAGAGTAACATCGACTGCAGGAAATATTCTTTTATTTGCAAGTTTCCTGTCGAGTTGCAGTTCCATATTACCTGTACCCTTAAACTCTTCAAATATCACCTCGTCCATCTTGGAACCTGTATCAATCAGAGCCGTAGCAAGAATTGTAAGTGAACCGCCATTTTCGATATTTCTGGCTGCACCGAAAAAACGTTTAGGTTTATGAAGAGCATTAGCATCAACACCTCCACTCAACACTTTACCTGAAGCCGGCTGCACAGTGTTGAAGGCTCTCGCCAGACGTGTGATGGAGTCCAGTAAAATCACCACGTCGTGACCACACTCAACAAGTCTTTTAGCTTTCTCAAGAACGATATTCGCAATTTTAACATGTCTCTCTGCCGGTTCGTCAAAAGTAGATGCAATTACTTCAGCCTTAACACTTCGCGCCATGTCTGTAACCTCTTCCGGACGTTCATCTATAAGAAGAACAATCATGTATACCTCCGGATGATTGGCAGCAATTGCATTGGCTATATCCTGGAGAAGAATAGTCTTCCCAGTCTTTGGCTGAGCAACTATCAAACCTCTCTGACCCTTACCTATAGGCGCAAAGAGATCTACAATTCTTGTGGAAAGATTATTGTGACCATTGGAAGTAATATCAAATTTTTCATTTGGGAAAAGAGGAGTAAGATAATCAAAAGGGATACGATCTCTTATGAATTCGGGAGAACGACCGTTTATCTGATTTACCTTAACAAGAGGGAAATATTTATCGCCTTCCCTTGGAGGCCTGATATCCCCAACAAGTGTGTCTCCTGTCTTTAAGCCATAAAGTTTAATTTGTGATTGGGATATGTAAATATCATCTGGCGAGTTGAGGTAATTATAGTCTGAAGACCTCAAAAACCCATACCCGTCAGGCATTATTTCAAGGACTCCTGTGGCCTCAACTGTACCTTCGAATTCAATCTTTTTATACTGTTCCTTTATGCTATTTTCAACGCTTTCAATCGACAACTCATCATCACTTGGCTGAGACATCTTATTATCTTTCGAAAGGTTGTGATGTTGCTTATGCTGCTGAGCCTGTTGCTGTAGATGGTTATTCTGATGTGGTTGACCATTCTGGTGTGGTTGCTGATTGTGTTGAACCTGACCATTTTGCGGAGGACGCTGATTTTGCTGTTTGTTTTGATACTGCTGCACATTCTGTCCCTGTTGATGTTGTTGGACGGGTTGAGGAGCAGGTTGAGTCTCCTTTTGAGACTTTTCACTTATAGCTGCTTCACTTGCTGGTTTAACCTGATTTTTCTGCTCAGCTTCCTGTTTTGCTTTTGTCTGTTCAGGAACCTTAACAACTGTTGGTTTTCTACCTCTCTTTTTAGATGAAGAAGTAGTCTCCCTATTTGCAGCCACAGCATTAGAAATTTCCATCTTTGAACTTGAAGAAGGGACGGTTTTATCAGAAGAGACTTCTGCTTTAGAATCCTCATTCTTGTGAGGCTCCAGTTTTGGCACCTCAGCCGGAGATGCTTCCTCTTTAGAAGATACTACGACTTTTTGTACCTCCTTAGGTTTGTTGATTCTCTGCTTCTTCTGCCGTTGAACTAATGGCTTTTTAATAGGTTGATTTGTGAGACTGCCCTGTTTAGCCTGTTCATCCAGTATTTCGTAAATTAGTTCTTCGGTGGAAAAGTTTTTGGCATTGCTGATATTCAGCTTCTGCGCAATTGCAAGTAAGTCTTCCTGACTCATCTTGCTTAACTCTTTAATATCGTACATTAGATGTATAAGGGGGTAATTATTAACCGGAAAAGAATATTTGGTTGCTGCAAAATTAGTAAAATTATTGAAAGTTTAAAATGAATTTCCATAATTAGCATCATTTTGCAGCAATCACATCTATTTCAACAAGTGCACCTTTAGGCAATGCAACTACAGCATATGCAACTCTTGCAGGATATGGTTCCTTAAAAAAAGTGGCATAAACTTCATTCATTGACGTAAAATTATTGATATCAGAAAGATACACTGTAGCCTTGAGTACATTGTCAAAATTACATCCAGCCTCTTCCAAAATATATCCAATATTTCTAAGTGACTGGGCAGTCTGTTCTCTTATGCCTCCATCCACGATCTCTCCTTTAGAGACATCAATCGGAAGCTGACCAGAAATAAAAATAAATCCATTTGATTCTGTTGCCTGGCTGTATGGTCCAACAGCCTTTGGCGCTCTAACAGATGAAATAACATTTTTCATACGTAAATATTTTATAATTTATTACCCATAAACAGGGTATTTTTCAGTGTTTTAAACTAATATTAATAATCCTGACAAAACAAAAGAGAGCACTTATCGAATAATAAATGCGTGGTTATTTTTTCGGCATTGGTATATAAACAGCTAAAAATATTAAAATTTCATACACGTGCTCTTTGTCACTGTCTTTGCCGCTTAGCTGTTGAGATCAGTTTCATGATCGGGTTCCTGGCTATTCGTAAATAGCGGGTACCAGTAAAAATCGACCTTTGATTTATTGTTTTTTTATCCTGCTTGTCGTTCCTGTTGTGTTAGCTGGACATCATATCCAAGCTTTTCCAACTCTCTTTTGAGATATAGCCTTCGTCTCTTCTCAACCCGTTGGTTTACATAGTCTGCTCCAAGTTCCTTATACTCCTCTACTCCGCTCAACACATGATAGACAGACTTCAGGATCGAATGTCCTACTGCTATCAAGGCTCTCTTTTTGCCTCTTCTTGCTGCCAATCTGTGATATCTTGCAGAGTAAAATGTATTTTTAGTCCTTGTTGCTGCCCATGCTGCCTCAGTTATTACTGCTTTTACCTGTTTGTTCCCGTGGGTGACTCCTCCGCTTTTTTTTTACCTGCACTCTCGTTGTTCCCGGGACACATACCCGCCCATGAGGCTAAGTGTTTCTCTGTGGGGAAAACCGACATATCCAGGCCTATCTCCGCTATCAGATCTTCAACGGTCTTTCTATTTAATCCGGGGATTCCTCTTAAAACTTCCATCGCATTATC
>JAHDPK010000047.1:0-5556 GCA_018434395.1 Bacteroidales bacterium
AGGCTTTCCCAAACCAATATATAGAATTTCCAATGTTCAAAGCCCAGTCACTAACAAGATTTAGATAACTATATTTCAACAATATCAAATGTTACATTAATTTCAAAACAATACCGGATTCAAATTCGCATGTCAAATCACGTTGTACCATTTTTTGATATACCAGATTTTGCTATACCAAATTTTGGTACGCCGACTCTTCCATGCGGTAATTGATGATTAAATCGAAATAGCCTGCTGCAAAGGGGATTAGCCAATAAAGCGACATTAAACAAACCGGTTTTTACGCGCGTATCATGACTAATATTGGAAGAGCAAAAAGCAGTAATAGAATCTCATCATCTGAAGCTGGATTTATGAATAACCAACAGCAATAACAATCAACTTAAAAAGATGCACAAAAGCACAAAAAACGGTTTTTTTGTTTTTTTTAAAATACTCCAGTTACTGCCGTCAGTCCTCCCTCATTTTGGGGTTATGTCATCGGGTCAAAATTAGAAGTTATAAACAGCTATAATTGTTATATAAAGCGCATTATAGAAAATACATCAATAATCGCTTTTCACAAGTTTCACAAACAGATAGGCAAAAGTAAGGCGGCTTATTATCGAGAAAGGCTAAAACTCGCATGCGTTCGACTTCTTTGAACAATTTATTCATGTAACGACATAAGGGTACTACACAAAAAAAGTATGAATCAGCACAATGGGAAAATGTGCCTCAAACATCATAGATTGTCTAAAGTACTTTTGTATTTAACCAAACGCTCCTTAAGATCATCTGATTTCAAAGTAAGGTAATCTACAATGCTTCGACGATCTCTAAAGAGACCAGTTTCTTTCATCAAAACAGCTGCCAATTGCTTCAATTCTTCTAAACTCGGTGACTCAAAAGACTTACCCATGAATTGTTTACAAAGGTCCATAAAATCCTTAGCCTCATGAAGCTGCAGTTCATCAAGTTCCTCTGGATCTTTTTCAGCAAGCAACTTTAACCAATATGCTTGAGGATTTGACTTAGCTTTTTTCTCCGTTTCCATTGCCAAAGCAATAGCTTCAATCATTTTCTTTTCAGATTCAACAGAAGAATAGATTGCTCTCATTACTTTTTTGGACATAGATACCCTTTTATTGGCAACCTTTATTATTCCTAAGAGATCCAAAGCAATTAGAAGATCCTCGACATTTCCTCTTATTGCTGCTTCTCTTATTGAATTAAATCGGGGTACGCTATTGGTACCTCCTATTGTGTGTTTGTTTGTCTCTTTCTTATTTATATCAGTAAACATACCTTCATACATACTGTGTGAACCAGGTACTATATTAGTACTACCTAGGAAAGGACCTAGATCAACGACTACACCAGTTATTTGACGCTGAACACGCACGATTTCTTCTAGTTCCAAACTTCTCAATGCATCGACAAGAGTTGCCTTTCTAACATTGATCTCTCGACTAAAGGCATTAAGAGAGATTTGTTGCTTAGTGCAATTCATTGAAATTAGCAAATGAAGCAGCAGGCAACGTGCTGAATGTGGAACCTTTAGGGCCAGAATCTGTTTTGCAACTCGAATTCTGTCAATGTCGGAGAATTTGTTTATCAGCGCATCACCAACAAAAGTATCGTTTTTCGTACCAGGTACGATATCCGTATCGGATACTATATCCGTACTAGGTACGCGTTTCGGACTACTTTCTTCCGTACTAGGTACGCTTTCCGTTCCGCTTTTTTCCGTACTAGGTACGCTTTTCGTATCCCCTTTACTTGAAGGTAGTACTTTGTTCGTACCAGGTACGATATTAGTATCTGGTACGTTTTGCGTACCCTCGTTATTTGAAGGTAGTACATTATTAGTACCAGGTACGGTTATAGTACTAGGACCGTTTTCCGTAGCGGATGTATTATTCGTATTGCTTAACGATGGTATTTCATCGAGGTGTTCTTCTGCTTCAAGTATTTTGGCCTGTTCTTGAAGACTCTTGACCAACCGACTAATTCCGCTGGTGCTTTCGTGTTTAGCCATAAAACTCACCTGAATTGAACGAGGGCTAGCAACTCATCAACTAGCGACTCATAATCAATTAGCCCTTGTGGGGTCTTTTTCTCTTTTTCGGCATAAGTGCGCAAGGTTATGCCTTTTGCTATTGCGCGCTGAACGTCAGTATTTCGATTTATGAATGAAGTCAGAACGGTGTCTTGGCCAAACGTTTCGGCAACATCTTCCCGAACGTCCTTGGACATCCTTGTACGCGAATCAAACATGGTTATGAGTATGCGGATGAGAAAAGTACGTTTGAGAGCGGGTTCGATGTCTTTGGTTAGAATATTTTTCAATCTCAAGAAACCTTCTACTCCCAGGAAAGATGAATCAATGGGTACAATGATGATTTCACTGGCTATGATTCCGTTTAAAACAAACGTTCCTATATTGGGTGGTGTGTCGATTATGATGAAATCATAGCGAGCCTTGACAGGTCGAATAGCTGCATCCAGAAGAAAGTATGGAGTAATCGCTCTTCTCAATTCGTCCTCTATGTCGAACATTCCTATGTTTGAGGGAAGCAGATCGAAGTTAGGGGTGATGTTAACGATACTCTCTTCGACTGTGGACTTCTTCGTTAGAACTTCTGAAATAGTATTGTAGAAGAGCAGAGGATTCTTTCCAAGCGACATCGAGCAATGACCCTGCGGATCCATGTCTATGAGAAGTACCTTGTTTCCCCGCTTTGCAAGAATATCTGCAACGTTTACACAACAGGTGGTTTTTCCAACGCCGCCTTTGGAGTTACCAAACATTATAGAATGGGCCACGTCAGTTCAACCCCTGCTCTTCAAGAGAAGCTTAATGTTTCTTTTCAGCCAATCTACCTGCCGCTGTTCATAGACTCGCCAGTCCCGAATATCCCTGGTCGGTGTAAAAGGCAGCTTACCTGTTGCTTCCCATCGAAAAAGCGTACGTTTGTTAATACCCAAAAGATCAGCTACTTCCTGAGCATAGTACGTTCCGTCTTCTTTCATAAAGGCACCTCGATACATAGTGTACATACTTAACATGTTAGATATAGAAGATAATACCACATCATAAGTACACAACAAAATGCATTTGCGAGAAATTACTTGGAGGCATAAATTATTTCCAGCATGTCAATAATCCTATCATCGGTAAACGAATATAGAGAACCTTTAGCAAGAATAACATGATCGACCATTCTTATTCCAAGTATCTCGCCAGCTTTTTTAATTGCGTTAGTTGTGCTTTTGTCTTCTTCAGACGGCGAAGGATCACCGCACGGATGGTTATGCACTAAAATTATTCCCGCAGCTGATCTCAGTATTGCAGGTCTGAATACTTCCCTTGGATGACATATACAGCTGTCCAGGATTCCTAAACTTACAAGGTCAATTCCAACAATATTCAGCTTCGTACTGAGAGATACAACTTTCATCATCTCTTGATCCAAACTAATCATGTCATGACATGCCCAATAGACCGATTCAGGCCGTTCAACACGATTATGGTGGATTTGACTCCTCATGTACTCCGGATAAAACCTGTTCATCAAATCGATCAAAGATTTGACAATGCAACCTGTTTCAGTTTCTAGATCAAGCTCTTTCAATAGCATCTCACTTCTTACAGTGGAAAGGTCCTTCAAATACTCACCGACAATCTGTAGATCGTTTCTACTAAGCATAACAAACGCCTCCTAAAAATGGATTGACCTCACCAAAGTGAGGCCTTATGAGTTTTTGCGCCGTAGAAAGGGGTGGGGCACAAATCTCACTACCCTATCTACCGGCTAGAAACCCACATACTGTTACAGCCGCGGAAGCGCTAACATTCAGCTAAACAAGTCTTTTGGAGCTTAGAAGTAAGTTCTGGAGGCATAAAAAAACGGCCCTAAATAGAGCCGTTCTAGATGATTGACCGTCGAATTACTATAGACGATAGAATTAGTTTGCTTTAAAGGCAGCTAATAACGCTGAGTATAAACTAATTGTATATACGTTTATGCAGCGATAACAGACATTATGGGCTGGTTATAAACGATATTGTTGACAACTGGCATGGATAAAAGATTAGGCAATTTTATGTTGATTACAAAGTAACCTGTTTCATACTCTGAACGCGCGACTGGCCAACCATAACACTTATTAATGGCGTGATAAAGCATATCCATATCGTCGGATGACAAGTATTTAATATTGTTCCTAAACTCATTGCAGCCATTTACTGAAAACAACGAATTATAAGTCTTCTTTTTGTTATTTCCATAGACAGATGGAGTAAACGATGTTCTGAACACCTTGCTACCCAGCGAAGATATAAGGTTGTTTTCAATATTGTACAGCTCACATTTTTCTCTTGGATTGTTGTAGTCAACTGAAAGCGCAATGGCACAAAACGCGCGTGGTCTCTTTCTTTTGGCATCATAATATTTGCTGTCAAAATTGGGATAACTATAGTAGTAATTGTCTTTTGCTGTCAATTTGAATACGCGTCTGAAGGCATCAAGTAATTCTTTCTGGTTAATTATTTTTCGGTCATCCTGGTATAAAGCACCAACCAAATGGTAGTGCAAGGTCCCGTTATAACTTTTGCCCTTAGCTGTACTTGGAACCAGAATCGATTTGAGCTCGTACCCTTTAGCCTTGAACCTTTTGGTAATATGAGTAATAAAACTCTTGGCATTCTCGAAATTGGATTTAAGGTTGAATTTTTCATTGTGCAGGATTTTTTCAACAGGTTTGAAATTGATAGCAAAATTCGGTTGCAAATAATACGCCGTCTGCATTGCCTTTTCGATTTCATTGTAGCAATATGAGTAATAGTTAGTCATCAGCCTTTTCTTTGTTGCAGAAGACAGTTTGCTATGTTCGAAGTATTTAAGCTTTCGCGCACCACAATACTCTATCTGAAGTTTATCACTCCAGTAGCGCTTCCCGTTTGAAAAAGCTAACGTCGCGTCTTCAATGAAACCTAAACCTGATTTTTCCAAGCGTGTCAAAGGTGGCCTGGATATGTTTAGTGCGCGATCTCCATCAGTTACCGTTACTCTGTAGACGTTCAGGTTTACCATTTGTTGTAGTTCGACAAATATACTTCTCAAATCAGAATGCTTTTTCGGCACCAATACCGGATCACCTTCTTTTATTTTATAATTAAGTATACCATTCAATTAGCGGTTAAAATGACGAGAAATATCTAATCTAAAAAAGCCCGAAAAGCTAGACAAACAATTGGTCACAGTAAATTTTGCGGAATAACTATAAGTATAAATTCTATACCATTGCAAAGGAGTCTGACTTTTGCACGCTTTTCTTTAGCTCTTTATCTTTCATGATAGTTTTTATTTCTAAGTATTTATCATGCTTCCGATTTAGATAAATGGTAGCGTCATTGTAGATATAATCTGCAAACTTGACGCATTCAGCTTGTTTCATAATCCGAATAAAATGGTGGCCGTTTTTGTCAATCTTATGTCTATGTTCAACGCCAATTTTTGAGAGTACTTCGCTGAGCCCCTCACACATCATTTTTGTCCCGTAATAACT
>JAHDPK010000025.1:0-80437 GCA_018434395.1 Bacteroidales bacterium
CTCTTATACCATTTTAAGACCAGGGTCAAGAGTTAATCCAAAAGACAGGGAAATTATCCTTGAATGGAATAGACTGTATCAATAGTACAAAATTTATTGGTCCTTTTATTTCAAAGGCTCAATTGCCCTATTGTAAATACCTGTACAATAAGCTATCACCATGCCATAATTAGCAACAGGAATCCCTGCTTTTATAGCAGGTCTTAGTCTCGACTGCAATTGTCTGTCTGTTATCATACAACCTCCACATTGAATCACCATGGAATAACTACAAATATCCTCAGGAAGAGTATCAAGCCCTCCAACAATGTCAAAAGTCAATTGTTTTCCACTCTTTTTCTTCAATAAATTTGGAATTTTAACCCTTCCAATATCATCGCATGTGGCGTGATGTGTACATGATTCGAGAATTAGTATCTTATCACCATCCTTCAGGTTGTCAATGTTATAAATCCCATCCAAATAGTATTGAAAAGCTCCTTTTACCCATGCAAGCAACAAACTAAAACCAGTAAGAGGAATGTCTTCCGGAACAATTTTACTTACCATTTCAAATACCTGACTATCGGTCACTACTAATTTAGGTTTGACTGAAAGATATTTTAAATAATCCCCAAGTTGTTCCGGTTGAATAACTATGGCCACCGCCTTTCGATCGAGAGCGTCTCTGATAGCATTAACTTGAGGAAGAATCAACCTGCCCTCAGGAGCTTCGCTGTCAATAGGGCAAACAAGAACAATGTGATCCCCTTTTTCTACCAGGCCTTCAAGAATAGTTTTTGAGACAGCCTCTGATTTCTGAAGTTCAAAAACAATCATTGAAATTAAAGTATCAATAGCTTTATTCTGATCATCTTCATCAAGAAGAGAACATGAAAATTCTAACACATCAATATTTTCTTTTTCACTCAAATCCAGAGCAAGTTCAGGATCAAGTGGAACGATATCAGACTGATTGTGAAGCATTATAAAAGGTATGCCCTCTTCCCTGAAACTGCTTATCAAATCAAGTTCATACTTCTCAATCTGATTATTAGTAAAAATCAAAATTGCCAGATCAATAATTTTTATCACAGACTTAGTTTTCTCGACCCTCTGTTCTCCAAGCACTCCACTATCATCTATCCCGGCAGTATCAATAAAAACCACAGGCCCAATTCCGTTAATCTCCATTCGTTTACGAACAGGATCTGTTGTTGTTCCAGGTACATTGGAAACAATTGCCACATCTTGTCCAACGAGTATGTTGATTAAAGAGCTTTTTCCGGTATTTCTACGTCCAAAAACTCCTATATGTCTGACTTTGCTCATAATTATAATATTGGAAAAAAATTAAAAAAAGATAAATTTTCTTTTCAAAGGTAATATTTTTCTAATTATGAAGTCGTTTGTGGGTAGAATAAGCTATGTTTGAGCAAAACAAAGAAATCAAAATGAAAAAAAAGGCAAAACAAATCATTACTTGGAGTATTGTACTCATTATTATTATTTTAGTTGTTGATATCGCATGCAATATCGATGGATTTGTAGAAGGATTTAAGGCTGGAAGTAACCTGGCTAAATAAATAATTGCTGGTTATTAGAGAAATTAGTATACCTTTGCCGCCTTAAAATAAATAGATGATAAATCAATTTCAAGACCTTGGTCTTAAAGACAACTTGATCAAGGCAGTGTCAGACCTTGGTTTTACTACCCCTACAGAGGTTCAGCAAAGAATTATACCAAAACTCATAAACGAAACCGGTGATTTAGTGTGCCTTGCTCAGACCGGAACAGGAAAAACGGCAGCTTTTGGATTGCCCCTTTTACAATCCATCAACACTCAATCCAAAAACACTCAGGTGCTTATTTTAAGCCCGACAAGAGAGCTCTGCAGACAAATCTCCCAGGATTTGAGTAATTACGGAAAATATATTGAAAATCTCAATATTGTTTCTGTTTATGGTGGCGCCGGCATTGATGGTCAAATTAAATTAATCAGGAAGGGAGCACAAATTATAGTCGCCACTCCAGGAAGAATGTTGGATTTGTTAAACAGAAATGTGGCAAATCTCAGCAATATCTCATCTCTTATACTTGATGAAGCTGACGAAATGTTGAACATGGGTTTCAAAGACGAACTCGATGCCATATTGGAATGCACTCCTTCCGAAAAAAGAACGTTTCTGTTTTCAGCAACCATGCCTATAGAAATAGAAGGCATCGCAAAAAACTACATGAAAAGTCCACAGATTGTGACAGTTGGCACAAGAAATTCTGGTTCAGATAATGTAAAGCACTACTATTATATCGTTCATGCAAAAGATAGATATTTGGCTTTAAAAAGAATTGCGGACTACAATCCGGATATTTATGGAATGATATTTTGCAGAACACGACAAGAGACTCAGGAAATAGCCGAGGCCCTTATAAAAGACGGATATAATGCAGATGCGCTTCATGGTGATTTGTCACAAGCTCAAAGAGATCAAGTAATGAAAAGATTCAAAAGCAAAAATCTTAATTTACTCGTCGCTACAGATGTGGCAGCCAGAGGCATCGATGTCAATGAACTTACTCATGTCATCAACTATAATTTACCTGATGATCCTGAGCAATACACACACCGAAGTGGTAGAACAGGAAGGGCAGACAAAACTGGAATATCTATTGCCATTATCAATAGCAAAGAACAGCATAAAATAAAGTTGATAGAAAAGACTCTCGGCAAAACCTTCGGTCAGGCAAAAGTGCCTACAGGAGAAGAAGTTTGTACAAGACAAATGCTTCATCTCGTTGAGGAAGTCGAAAAAGCTGAAATAAGAGATGAAATTTCCACCTATGTAGATATTATAAATGATAAGTGGAAGGATCTCAGTAAAGAAGATATTATATGGAAAATGCTCTCAATAGAATTTAACCGTTTTCTCGATTACTATAGGCTCGCTCCTGATCTTAACATCAAAGATACACCTGGCTATATGGATAATAACGTAAATTTTCCATTTCTTCATACAGAAAAAGGTTATTCATGGATAAAAATTAACATAGGTTCCAAAACCGGATTAACACCCCGTCATCTGCTCAGATTATTCTCTTCATGCGGAATTGGTCAGAATGGTGTGGGCAAAATCGAGATAATGAAAGATTACTCCTTTGTTTCAATCAGTTCCAATGCTACTTCTTTTATAGTTGATTCTCTTGACAATTCTGACTATAGAGGTAAGAAAATCAAGATAGAAACAGTTAATAATGACACCTTAATAAAACAGAAGGAACAAAAAACTGCAAGAAATTACGATAGAGCAACTGAAAAAAGATACCATAGAGATTATTACAAAGATTATAGTAATAACAACAATAGAAAAAGATCAGGTAAAAAAGAAGGGAAAGAGAGATATTAATATTTTTATTTCCTAAGTCTGAAATATTTTCTTGGATTGTAATCAGACAGTCTGATTCGTAACTCGCTGTAAACAATTGATGTCCATTTCCAGTGCTGATATAAAAGCTGAACAATAAAAGGCACCAAAATTAAAGCCTCCACCCCGGCTTCCAAAAACTTAAATGCAGCCACAAGCAATACAACTGTTGCAACAGCCGTAATCATTTGAGCTTTATAATGTGGTACAATGTTTCTACTTATTAGCATTGATGTTGACAAATACGTAAAGGCTTCAAAAAAAGAGGCAATGAAAAAGATTATCAGCAATTTGCTCTCGAGCAGCGGCGTTTTGCTTTTGATGACATTGAGAGCCCATGGACCCAATAATACAACCAACAAAGAAATTAAAAAGAAAGTGGCAACAGCAACATATTGAGCCTTAATATAAATTCGCTTTGCTTGATCTTCTCTACCCGTAACCCTGTGTTGGATCAGTTTAGGGAAAAAGGTTGTAAACCAGATTAGGGAAAGAGAATAAGTAAGATCTACAATTTGTTTTGTAATTCCATATGATCCGATTACAGCCAGAGGAAGAAATAAACCACCTATGAGAGCAAGCATTCTGTTAGTAAATACCCAGCTTAAATTGGCAAGACCGGTTTTATAGGCTGTTGTCCACAATATTTTCAATATTCTTTTCCAGTCAGCCGGAAAAACATCTTTAAGTGCAAGTTTTGTTTTTTTGTCATAAAATGTTCTTTTCGCAAGTGTTCTATTCAGAATTGTAGCCAGAGTCTGACCGAAAACCATTGACAAAATACCACAACCCATCAATAATAAACAAGAAGCCAGTAAAAGATGAGCACATTGAGAAAAAACAATTATCTGCCTGGATCTCTTAATCATACCCTTTCCAACAAGAAGAGCATCATAGTAATAAGTATAGAACTGGTAGCACAACAAAATACCATATAGATACCAGGCAATCCTCGCACTATCTTTGTTTCCAGTAAAATCAGCGAGTATGTTTTCAATATAAAGATGTCCGGCAGTCACAAGTAAAATAAGCAGCAAGACAGCAACAGCCGCATAATATACTCTCATGGCAGACAGACTGCCTTTCAAAAGAGAATAATTAACAGAACCATCCTGATTAACATCACCAAGACCTTCGCTTTTAAATTCCTTTGCACCTGAAAAAATATAGGTCACGGATCTTGAAAAGGTCTGATAAAATCCGAAATCAAGCAGATATATCATTGCATTAAGGCTTATCATAATATTCCAGAGGCCCACCTCCTCTACAGGTAATAGATGCAGTATCAGAGGCAGGATAATCAGAGCAGACGCAAGCCTCATAAAACTCGCTGCATAATTCCATAGCAGATCTGATCTTCCGGTGTTTACTTCCATAAGCTGTGATTTGCAAAACGACTGTTTTACAAATGTAAGATTATATTCAAAACTGAAAATTAATTTATCTGACAATCCATTAAATTTTTATGTCAATCACGTTTTGTAATAATTGAAATAAATATTATTTTTCAAAAAATATTATAAATATGAAAACACTGATATTGGCATTGACTATTTTGTCGGGATTTGGTGGAATTAAAGCAACACAAAATCAGGAAAAAGTCTATACCTTGCCCTCTCCTTCATTAAAAGGTAATGTGAGCGTAGAAGAAGCATTACAATCCAGAAGGTCTAGAAGACAGTTTGATGACAGAGAGCTCTCAACAGAACAATTGTCACAAATTCTTTGGTCTGCTTACGGAATAACCCTAAAAAGGGATTCTAATCCCAACTTGCGCGGTGGTTTGAGAACAGCACCGTCCGCAGGAGCACTGTATCCGCTTGAAATTTATGTCTTTGTTGGAAAGGTCAAAGGGATTGACCCAGGGGTATATAAATATATACCAAAAGATCACTCTATTGTACTTGTTATGGACAAAGATTTAAGAAGTGAACTGAGTGCAGCTGCATTAAATCAAAAAATGATTAAAGATGCACCTACTGTGCTTGTTTACACATCTGTACTCGAAAGAAGTGGAAAATATGGTCAAAGGGGAAAAGAAAGATATATCTTTATGGATCTTGGCCACTCTGCAGAAAATGTTTATCTGCAGGCAGAAGCTCTTAAACTTGGAACGTGTGCTGTAGGAGCATTCTCTGACGAAGCCGTGAAAAAACTGATGCAACTACCTGAAGGAGAAGAACCTGTCTATCTTATGCCTGTCGGCTATTGCAAATAATTAAAAAATATTTAAATTCGCCCTCGAAAATTTCGGGTGAGGGTACAACAGTTACAAGCTCGAAGAAAGCATACATAACAAATGAGGAATTTATCTCAGCACGAGATTGACTCGCTGACAGCCAATCTTTGTGTGGCGGAAGACTGGACTAAGGTCTTCGTGTCGGAGAGTTTCTCAACAGATCACATTTACAATGTTCGTTTCTCGGGCAAGGTAATTTTGGGATGTTTTGAGAAAACATTCTCCCTTCCAGGCGGTATTTGCCGCCATTCAGGTATCAGAAACGCAACTATCCACAATTGTCAAATCGGGGATAATGTGTTTATCGAAAATATCTCCAATCATATTTCAAATTATAACATTGGAGAATGCTGTTTCATTCAAAATGTTGATGTTATTTATGTTGATGGCATATCAACTTTTGGATGTAATACCCAAATAATGGTGCTTAACGAGACTGGTGGCAGAGAAGTTCCTATTTATCCTCGACTATCTTCATCTCTTGCTTACATTATTGCTCTTTACCGCCATAAAAACGGCACAATCGGCAAAGTAACAAAACTGATAACAGATTATTCCAAAGAACAGGAGTCTTCAATTGGAACAATCGGGAAGCATGTAACTATCATTAATACACAAACTATTAAAAATGTCAAAATAGAAGATTACGCAATAATTGAGAATGTACTTAGACTGGAAAATGGTACAATTTGCAGTAATCAAGATGCACCTGTTACAGTTAAGGACGGAGTAATAGCCAATGACTTTATTTTTGCATCCGGATCATTCATTGCTGAGGCTTCTAAAATATCCAGATGTTTCGTTGGACAAGCCTGCCATATTTCTCATAGTTTCTCAGCTCATGATTCGCTACTATTTGCAAACTGCAACTTTGAAAATGGTGAAGCTTGCGCAGTATTTGCCGGACCATTTACTGTTTCTGTCCACAAGTCCAGCCTCCTAATTGCTGGCCTTTTTTCATTTTTAAATGCCGGAAGTGGTTCCAACCAAAGTAACCATATGTATAAACTTGGGCCTATTCATCAGGGAATTGTGGAAAGAGGATCAAAAACAACAAGTGATTCTTATATCCTCTGGCCGGCCAAAATTGGAGCCTTTTCGCTTGTCATGGGTCGACATTACCGTCACCCTGACACTACAGATTTACCTTTTTCCTATCTTATAGAAAATTCTGATGAAACATTCCTTGTGCCAGGAGTCAATTTAAGAAGCGTAGGTACTATAAGAGATGTCCAGAAATGGCCAAAAAGAGACAAACGAACAGATAAAGATCTTCTTGATTTGATCAATTACAATCTCCTCAGTCCTTACACAATCCAAAAAATGATTAATGGGAGAAAAATTCTCCTCGAATTACGTTCTGTGTCTGGAGAAACTTCTGAAATATTTACTTACAGAAGTTCCCGAATTAAAAACAGTTCACTTAGAAATGGAATAAAACTGTATGAAAAAGCAATCAATAAATTTTTTGGAAACTCACTTCTAAGAAGACTAGAATCAACACCTTTCAGAGATATTTACCAAATACGGGAGCAACTTAAGCCAACACATCCATTGGGAAAAGGGGAGTGGGTAGATCTTTCCGGACTTATTGTCCCTAAGTCTGAAGTAGAAAAGTTATTGTCTGAAATTGATGAAAACCGTGTCAATCTAAATGACATTGAAGAGCGGTTCAGAATCCTTCACCAAGACTACTATGACATGGAATGGACTTGGGCATACGGTGCAATGGAGAAGTATTATGGTATCAACCTCTCGGAAATATCGATAGAAAAGCTGAGATCTCTTGTTGAACTTTGGAGAGAATCTGTTGTAACATTGGACGAGATGCTTTACAACGATGCCATGAAGGAGTTTTCAATTACATGTATGACAGGCTTTGGAGTTGACGGAAGCGAAGATGAAAAACATTGTGACTTTGAATGTGTAAGAGGGGAAGTTGAGAGCAATCCTTTCGTGTCAACAGTTATTCAACACATTAAGAAAAAGAGTGAACTTGCCAATGAATTTATGGCAAGAGTGAAACATATATCCTAATTAAGAAAACAACAAATTGTAATTATGACGGGTCATAAGCCCACTTGTAATACAATGCTCCCCAAGTAAATCCTGCACCAAATGCTGATAATATCAGGTTGTCTCCTTTTTTGAATTTTTTCTCAAATTCCCACAGTACAAGCGGTATCGATGTTCCAGCAGTGTTACCGAATTTCTGAATGTTTATAAGAACTTTGTTTTTATCCAAACCCATTCTTTTAGCAGTTGCCTCTATAATCCTCAAGTTGGCCTGATGAGGCACAAGATAGGCTATATCTGACGCCTTGAGATTATGCTTTTCCATCATCTCTACAGAAACATCTGCCATACGGCTGACTGCATATTTAAAGACTACCTGACCATCCTGATAAATATAATGTTCCCTGTTTTTTAAAGTCTGTTCCGTAGGTGGATAAAGCGAACCTCCGGCTTTTTGAAAAAGATATTGTCTGCCGATCCCGTCGACATGAAGTATTTCGTCTACGAGTCCGACCGATGGATCATCACCTGGTTCAATCAACATGGCAACAGCACCGTCACCAAAAAGAGGACATGTACTTCTGTCAGTGTAATCTGTAATAGCAGACATTCTCTCCCCTGTAACCAACACTATTTTTTTTGCACGGCCTGACTCAATAAGTGAAGCACAATTTGCAAAACTGAATATAAAGCCTGAACAGCCTGCATTAATATCAAAACCCCATGCATTCTTAATCCCAACTTTGTCACAAATAATATTAGCAGTCGCAGGGAATAGCATATCTGGAGTAACAGTTGCACAAATCAATATATCTATCTCATCTCTGTTCAGACCCGTTTTTTTAATGAGATCTTCCACGGCTAACGCTCCCATATGGGAAGTACCAAGTCCGTCTTCTTTAAGTATCCTTCTCTCTTTAACGCCAATACGAGTCATAATCCACTCATCGCTTGTGTCAACCATTTTTGACAACTCATCATTTGTAAGAATATACTCTGGAAGGTATGCACCAATGCCATTAATAACTGCTCTCATAATTAATTCACATTAAAACTTATCAGGAAAAATGTTTAAATTGAGGTGTTAAGCAAAAACCAAACCATTACCCTGAATAAGAGTGGAACTGTATATATATATAAAATTATAAAAAACACTATGATGATGATTTCTGAATCATCAAACGGCCTCTATAATAGCCACATTCAGGACAGACATGATGATATATAACTGCAGCACCACAATTGGAGCAGTGAGCAAGTGTTGGAACTTCCACACGGTCATGAGTTCTTCTCTTATCCCTGCGTGCTTTTGAAATCTTGTGTTTCGGATGTGCCATTTCTTAAATATTTTACTTATAAATTCAACAATTCATTTAACTTAAAAAAAGGTGAAACATTGTCTGAAGGCGAATGTTCTCCCTCAGCAGTTTTCAACCTCAGAATCATTTCAGGATCACACAATCCCTCTTCATGCACCATGTGTACAGGCAGAGAGAGAGTTATATAATCATAAAAAAACTGACTCAGGTCAAGCACAGTCTCAGATGGGTCAATACTAACAATTTCAATAGCATCATTCTCCTCTCCCTCCTCTCTTACAAGTCTGACAAGAAGTGATGCTTCTGTTTCAACAGGCATGATCAATTCATCAAGGCATCTGTCACAATCCACAGTAACGTTACCATGAAATCTTGAAACAATCTTAATCCAAGACTCGCTTTTTTCCAAAGCGGTGTCAATCTCAATGGCCGCTTTATGGACAATAGAGTTTTCAAAATTATCGAAAAAACTGTTCCCAACCGAGAAGTTATAATAATGCATCCCGCTTTTTAACCCTTTGACTGGAACCGAGTACTCCCTGTCCATTTTTATTTCCATATCAATTTGAGCGGGCAAAGTTAATCGATTTTTTTAAAAGAACAATTGAAATTACCCCTTTCTTCTTTTTCTCTCATTTTCATCGAGAATGATTTTTCTTATTCTCATGCAGTGAGGAGTAACTTCAACTAATTCGTCATCCTGAATGTATTCAAGCGCCTCTTCCAAAGAGAAAACGATCGGAGGAGGCAATACGACTTTTTCATCTGTACCTGCAGCACGGACATTGGTGAGTTTCTTTGTCTTACATATATTAATACCAAGGTCCCCTGCTCTTGTATGTTCTCCTACTACCTGTCCAGCATAGATCTCTTCTCCAGGATTTATAAAAAATCTGCCCCTGTCCTGTAACTTGTCCATAGCATATGCCACTGCCATGCCGGTTTCAATAGCAACCAGGGAACCATTATTTCTCTTTTCAATATCACCCTTGTATGGTTCATATCCCTTAAAACGATGTGCCACTACAGCTTCGCCCTGAGTGGCAGTCATTAAATTACTTCTCAAGCCCATTAACCCCCTGGATGGTATTTCAAAATCAAGATGAACCCTGTCATTTCTATGCTCCATATGCATAAGACATCCTTTTCGTCTCGTGGTCATTTCAATAGCTTTGCCTACATGCTCTTCAGGAAGGTCAATTGTAAGATGCTCTATTGGCTCGCAACGTATACCATTTAAATTCTTATCCAAAACTTTAGGCTGTCCTATCTGCAGTTCGAATCCCTCCCGCCTCATGGTCTCAATCAATATAGAAATATGGAGCACTCCTCTTCCATAGACAACAAATGAGTCTGCAGTCAGACCATTTTTAACTCTCAGCGCAAGATTCTTCTCAAGTTCTTTTTCAAGTCTCTCCTTTATGTGTCTTGATGTAACATATTTTCCCTCTTTCCCAAAAAAAGGAGAATCATTTATTGTAAACAACATGCTCATTGTAGGCTCGTCAATCGAAATAGGGGGCAAAGATTCTGGAAATTCATAATCTGCAATAGTATCTCCTATTTCAAAACCTTCTATACCAACAACAGCACATATGTCACCACTTTTCACCTCTTCTGTCTTGGTTTTTTCAAGACCATCAAACACCATAAGTTCTTTAATACGACTCTTTTCAAATGTTCCATCTCTCTTACAAAGAGATATTTGCATCCCCTGTCTGAGAATACCTCTATGAACCCTTCCAATAGCAATTCTGCCAACATAAGGAGAGTACTCCAAAGAAGAAATTAGCATTTGAGGTGACCCTTCAAGCATCGATGGTTCAGGTATCTCTGAAATTATGGCATCAAAAAGAGTAGTAATATCATTAGTCACTTTTTTCCAGTCAGTTGACATCCACCCTTGTTTGGCACTTCCATAAATTGTTTTGAAATCAAGTTGCTCTTCTGTGGCATTAAGACTGAACATTAAATCAAATACCTGCTCATTCACTATATCTGGCCTGCAATTAGGTTTGTCAACCTTATTAATTACTACAACAGGTTTCTTACCCAATTCTATTGCTTTTTGGAGCACAAATCTTGTCTGCGGCATTGTCCCTTCAAAAGCATCAACCAGAAGCAGGACACCATCAGCCATATTAAGAACTCTTTCAACTTCTCCACCGAAATCCGCATGTCCCGGAGTATCAATAATATTTATCTTATAGTCCTTATAAGGAACAGAGACGTTTTTTGCGAGTATAGTAATACCTCTCTCCCTCTCAAGATCATTATTGTCGAGAATAAGATCCCCCATCTTTTCGATATTCCTTGAGAGCTTGGCATACTGTATCATCCTGTCTACCAAAGTAGTTTTGCCATGATCAACATGAGCAATAATGGCAATATTTCTTATTTTTTGCATAATTCAGGGCGCAAAAGTAATATTTTATTTACTTTTGCGGGTCATTATTTACAAAAATAATCACATGACAGATAAAATATTAATCCTCGACTTTGGTTCCCAAGTAACTCAACTCATTGGCAGAAGAGTGAGAGAGCAAAACGTCTATTGTGAAATTTATCCATACAACCATTTTCCCCCTATTGATGAGAGTGTAAAAGGAGTCATTCTTTCTGGCAGTCCATATTCAGTCAGAGACTCTCAATCACCTCAAATTGATCTGTCTGCCATCAGAGGTAAAGTACCTGTTCTGGCTATTTGTTATGGTGCTCAATATATTGCACAAAAATTAGGTGGAGAAGTTGAGAGTTCTCATTCAAGAGAATATGGAAGAGCTATTTTATCTATTAATGATCCCCTGTCTCCACTATTCAGAGAAATACCAAATAACAAACAGGTATGGATGTCCCATGGCGATACTATAAAAAAACTACCTGCAAATGCCGTTGCAATTGCCTCAACAGACAATATTGACAATGCTGCTTTTAAAATTATCGGAGAAGAAACATACTGTGTACAGTTTCATCCTGAAGTTTATCACACAGAGATTGGCCCAGCTATTCTTGGGAATTTTGTAAAATTCATTTGCGGATGTAAGGGAGACTGGACTCCGGAATCTTTTATTGAAAGCACTGTTTCAGAGATTAAACAGAAAGTCGGCAACGATCATGTTATTCTCGGACTTTCTGGAGGAGTAGATTCAACTGTTGCTGCAGTACTGATGCACAAAGCAATTGGTGATAACCTTCATTGTATTTTTGTTAATAACGGATTATTAAGAAAAAACGAATTTTCCGACGTCCTCTATTCATACAGAGATATGGGCCTTAATGTAACAGGCGTCGATGCTTCTGAAAAATTTCTTTATGCACTCAAAGGTGTTGTCGACCCTGAGGAAAAGCGCAAGGCCATCGGTAATGCCTTTATTGAAGTATTTGATGAAGAAGCAAGCAAGATTAAAAATGCAAAATGGCTGGCTCAAGGGACGATTTATCCTGATGTTATTGAATCTACTTCGGTCAATGGTCCAAGTTCAACCATCAAATCTCATCACAATGTTGGAGGATTGCCAAAATACATGAATCTCAAAATCATTGAACCCCTTCGCTCTCTGTTTAAGGATGAAGTACGTAAGGTTGGGATGAAATTGGGAGTAAAAGAAGATTTTATTTTACGACATCCTTTCCCCGGTCCGGGACTTGGCATAAGAGTATTGGGAGAGGTTACTAAAGACAAATTGGAAATTCTAAGAGAAGCAGATTTTTATTTCATCGATGCTCTTAAAAAAGAGAGTCTTTACAATCATGTCTGGCAAGCAGCCACAATCCTTTTGCCAATCAAAAGCGTAGGAGTAATGGGTGACGAAAGAACATATGAATACACTATCGTACTCCGAGCCGTCACTTCGACAGATGGAATGACAGCAGATTGGGTTCATCTTCCATACCAATTTCTTGCAAACGTTTCAAATGACATTATTAATAAGGTTAAGGGTGTCAATAGAGTAGTTTACGATATCTCTTCCAAACCACCCGCAACAATCGAGTGGGAATAATAATATTAAACTAACGGCGTGGATGACACCTTAGAATTCCTTCTCTCCACTTCTCGCTGTCAACATGAGTATATATTTCAGTAGTTAATATACTTTCATGCCCGAGCATTTGTTGAACTACCCTCAGATCTGCACCGTTTTCAACCAGATGAGTAGCAAAAGAGTGCCGAAAAGTATGAGGCGAAATTTCCTTTGAAATACCTGCTATCTTTGCCTGATTTTTTACTATCATAAAAATCATCTGACGAGACATCTTGCCTCCCCGTCTGTTTAAAAACACTACATCCTCGCAATTGCGATTTATTGGCAATCTTCTTCTTATTTGAAGATATAAATTAAGAGCCTCAGCAGCAGGTTCTCCCAGCGGAACCAATCTTTCCTTGCTCCCCTTCCCCATTACTCTTATAAACCGTTCTTCAAGATAGAGATTGGATATTTTGAGATTGACAGCTTCGCTAACCCTTAGTCCACAAGAATATAACACTTCGAGAATGGTTTTATTCCTCTCACCTTCATAAGTGCTCCGGTCAACTGAGTTAATAATTGATTCTACCTCCCTGACAGACAGAACTACGGGAAGATTACGTAATATTTTAGGTGTATCCAACCTTTCAGTCGGATTGTTAGTACATTCTCCCGCATCTTCCAGGAAACCATAAAAAGATTTTAACGAGCTTATCAATCGAGCCTGAGAACGCTTTGAGATACCTTCATTCATCCTTGCGCCGATATATTTATCAAGATCCTCTATCGATACCTCATTCAATGTCTTGATTTTATATCCATCACTATCCTTTCCCATAAAAGAATTCAGACTCGTAATATCAGAACAGTACGCACTAATGGTATTTTCTGAAAGTGACAACTCCATTCTCAAATAGGTGGCAAAATCTGCAATATAAGGGTTCTGATATCTCTCCTTCAAAATTCTGTATACATTTGTATAACAAAATTAGAACAAATTATGTATAAAAAGAAAACTAAAATAATCTGCACAATATCAGATAAAAGATGTGATGCCGGTTTTATTCGTTCTCTCTATGAGGCAGGCATGAATGTCGTAAGAATAAACTCCGCACATACCACTCTTGAGTCTTCTATGGAAATTGTCAATAATGTAAGAAAAGTTTCTGACAGGATAGCAATTCTCATAGACACTAAGGGACCAGAAATCAGAATCACAGCGATGGATAACCTCGATGGCTTTAAAGTTGAAAAGGGTGATACCATAACCTTTGCAGATGGAGTCGACCTTGTCTCATCAAAAGAACTTCTTTATACCAACTACTCCAATCTTGTAAGTGAAGTTCCCATTGGTGTAAAGATACTGATCGACGATGGAGAAATAAGTTTGACCACCGTAGGTAAAAGCATCGATAAATTAATATGCAAAGCAGATAATAATGGAATCATAAAAGGCAAAAAGAGTATTAATATACCTAATGTCAAGATAATGCTCCCATCAGTCTCTGAAAAGGATAAAAATTTTATAATCTGGGCTACCGACAATAATCTCGATTTCGTAGCACACTCATTTGTTAGAAATAAAAGTGACCTTATGGCTGTCCAAAAAATAATCGATGACAAAAAAAGTCATCTTAAAATTATTGCAAAAATCGAGAATCAGGAGGGTGTCAACAATATAGATGAGATTCTTTCCCATTGCTATGGGATAATGGTTGCACGTGGAGATTTGGGAGTTGAGATTGAATATCAGAAGATTCCTATCATCCAAAATAAAATAATTGATAAGTGTCACCGAAGAAAAAAACCGGTAATAATTGCCACACAGATGCTTCATACTATGATTGAACACCCACGACCAACAAGAGCCGAAGTAACTGACGTTGCAAATGCGGTTCTTCAAAGCGCTGATGCAATAATGCTCAGTGGAGAAACTGCAGGAGGTGCTTATCCGCTTGAGGCTGTTCAGACAATGACTAAAATTGCACTCGAAATTGAACAACATCAAACTCCTTTCTATAATATAGAATTACAGAACGTTACTGCCCCAATTGCAGCAGTTTTGGCAAAATGTATGGTAGATGCAACATCAAAACTTCCTATCAAGGCAATAGTTCTAGATACATTATCAGGAAGAACAGGAAGGTATATTTCGGCGTTCAGACCAAATGTTCCGGTTTACGCAAAATGCTATCAAGACTATGTGATGAGGGAACTTGCTTTATCATACGGAATAAATGCTTTTTGCTCAGACCCATACGATAGCAAAGAAGACTTTATTAAAACCGAAGTGAAAGCTCTTCTCAAAGATAAATGCTTCAGCAGAAATGATACTATTGGAATTATTGCCGGAAGCTTTGGAACATCAATCGGTGCTACTTATATGGAGATCAGTACTGCCCTGAACATGATAATGTAGGCACCATTCTCTCAAACCGCAAACAGAGCATTTAGGATTTCTTGCTACGCAAATATACCTTCCATGCAAAATTAGCCAGTGATGAGCTATCGCCCTTTTATCTTCAGGAATATTGGCTGAAAGATCCTGTTCAACTCCATAAGGTGTTTTACTTTTTGAGAGACCAAGCCGCCTCGAAATTCTAAAAACGTGAGTGTCGACTGCAATTACGGGTTTCCCATAAACTATTGAAGCCACCACATTGGCTGTTTTTCTTCCCACACCCGGTAATTCCTGTAAAAGTAGTGGATCTGATGGTACTTTGGAATCAAACCTCTCAACAATCATTTTGGACATGTGCACAAGATGCTTGCTTTTGCTGTTTGGATAAGTAACTGAGGAAATATATCTAAAAACTTCTTCTGGTGTAGCAGAAGCAAGTGATTCAGGCGAAGGATACTTTTTAAACAGCTCTTTAGTCACCAGATTTACCCTTTTGTCAGTACACTGAGCTGATAATATAACTGCTACAAGCAGTTGGAATGGTGATTCATAGGAAAGTTCACTGACAGCCAGTGGCATGTTTGTTTCAAACCATTCAATAACTGACTTATAACGTTCAGCAAGATCCATTTCTATTCGTAAAAAAGCTGTGAAAAATCTATCTCCTGACTCTCTTCTATCTCTTTAAAATAGAGATCCTCACACAGCATCATCTTAGCAGGATATTTCTTCAATAAAGATCTATTGTGTGTCACCATGACAATTGCAGGCTCCTGTTCCTTATGTATAGTCATAAGCAGGTCCATGATTTCATAAGCAGTTTCAGTATCAAGATTGCCTGTAGGTTCATCAGCAAGAATAATCTGAGGTTCATTAAGAAGTGCCCTTGCTATAGCTATTCGCTGCTGTTCCCCTCCAGAGAGCTGATGAGGCATTTTATGAGCCTTAAGCAACATGCCGACACTTTCTAATTTCGATTTAATTTTTCTGTCAATCTCCTTATCATTTTTCCACCCTGTAGACTGAAGCACAAATTTCAGATTATCATAGACACTCCTGTCGACAAGAAGTTGGAAATCCTGAAATACCACACCTATTTGACGTCTGAGGTAAGGTATCTGCTTCCTTCTGATTGTTTTAAGATCAAAACCTGCTACAGCAGCTTCTCCCCTTGATACTGGAATTTCTCCAATAATAGTTTTGATTACCGAAGACTTTCCACTACCAACTCTTCCAATTATAAAAACAAAATCACCTGCTTTTACAGAAAAATTTACATCTGTCAAAATCAGATTTCCCTCCTTGATAATATCGACTCCACTAAGATTTATCAAGTAATCATTATTGTCCGACGGCATTATATTCGCTATTTCATTACAAAATTACTAATTTTGGGAGCTAAACAACAATAGAATATAAAATTTATTAAATGAAGCGAGCAATAATAAGATATGGCGCTACTCTTATATTTATTTTAAATACACTTCCACTTCTTACAGTGTCGGCTCAGGAGTTACAGTTTATATCCAAATATGCTGCACATTATGAAAAAGGAATTGAGCTTTACAGCAAAATGCTTTATCAGGCAGCAGACTCAGAATTTGATATGGCTCTTGAATCTCTTCAATCAAATTCCCCGATTCAAAGAGCAGAAGTTGAAGGTTACAAAGTGCTCATTGCCATAAAACTCGACAGACCAAACAAAGAGGCTCTGGTAAAAGATTATGTGTCAAACTATCCATTTTCCAATCAACTTAGTTCAATATATTTGAGTTTTGCAACCCATTTTTTTGAACATGAAAACTATAATCGTTCTCTGGAACTCCTTAACCAGGTTAATACACGTAATCTCAACACTTTGCAAAAAGCAGAATATAATTTTAAACTTGGATATTCAAACATGAGAGTCGGGAACCTTACAAAAGCACTTTCTATTTTCGATTCCATGAGTTCCGGTAAATACACTTCATTTACAAATCCCGCATTATATTATTCTGCATATATTCACTATATGCTCAGAGATTTCAAAAAAGCTAAAGAGGGATTTTCCAAAATCAAAGGAGATCCGCAATTTGACATTCTTGCAAGATATTACATTCTCGAATCTGATTTTATGCTCAAAGATTATGACGCTGTCATTACCAATGGTGAAAAACTATACGAAAACTTGGCAGAAGAGTTCAAGGCAAAATGTGCAAGAATACTTTCAGAAGCATTTTACAACAAAGGAGAGACAGAAAAAGCCAAGATCTATTTTGATAGATATTCTGGCAGCAACAGCAGACTTTCGAGAAATGATCATTATTATGAAGGAATGATTTCATACAAACTAAACAATTATCCTGCAGCTATTGAATCCTTCAGTAAAGTCATCTCCATTGCAGATACTCTTTCTCAAAATGCCAAATACCACTTGGGCTACTGCTATGCTGAAATAAAAAACAAGCAGATGGCGCTTCAATTATTTAAGGAAGCTTCCGAAATGAACTTTGATAAACTTATCAAGGAAGATGCCATGTTTAACTATGCAAAACTGTCATTTGACCTTAACTCTGATATCACAAAATTCCAAAGTTATCTTGCCGAATATTCACCACCTGACACAAAATTTAATGAGATTCAAAACTATATAGCAGGTCACTACTTGCTTTCGGGAGAATACAAAGCAGCCGTGGACGCGCTCAAACTTATCAGTCATCCCTCTGACAGAGATAAGGCCAACCTTCAAAAAGCCTCATTTCTAAGGGGTATGCAACTCATGGAAAAGGGCGGTTACCGAGAGGCGATTCAGAACTTTGAACTATCAAGAAGCTGTTATACCGGCAACATATATATTAAAAATCTTGCCTCTTTCTGGCTTGCAGAAGCTTATTTCCGAAATGGACAAATTCAAAAGTCTATTGAAATTAATTTAGCATTACTAAACAAGGAATTAAGTTTCAAAAAAACATCTGAATATCCCGTTGCTGTTTTTAACCTGGCATACGGATATTTTAAGCTTCCTGATTACAAGAAAGCTGAAGAAAATTTTAAAAGATATCTTGCAAACTCATCATCTGTACCCGATTACATTTCAGAAGCAAAACTTCGCACTGGAGATTGTTTGTTTATGCAAAAAAATTACAGTGATGCTATTGAGTTCTATTCACAAGTTGACCCAAGAGACCAACTTTCCACTACCTACGCAAGATATCAAATGGCAATTGCATATGGTCTCCTTGGCAACGATAACAAAAAGAAAGAGATACTCAAAAAAGAAGTGGCAGATTCCAAAAACAAAAATTGTTACTACCCAGAGATACTGTATGAACTTGGAAGAACTCTTGTTCAAAGAGGAGAAGGAGACGAAGCTGTCAAATATTTCAAAGAACTAACTGAAGAATATAAGGATACCCCATACTTTACTAAGGCTCTCCTTGAACTTGGTCTCATATCTCTGAATTCTAAAGACTATTCCGGAGCAATTCAATATTACAAAACAATATTGGAAAAAGCTCCAGATTCCCCTGATGCTCAAAGCGCAATTGCTGGACTTGAAAACATATATCAAGAAAGGGGAGAGGCAGAAGAATTTCTCTCATATCTCGACCAGAAAGGTCTTTCTACAACAAAGTCAGCAAGCGACAAAGAATTGATGCTGTTTAATTCTGCCGAAAAACTTTATCTCTCTGGCAATGTAACAGGAGCAATAAGTGCACTTAACTCGTTCATTTCAAAGTATCCTTCCAGCGTCAAACTTTCACAAGCCTATTACTATCTTGGAGAACTCTATCTTAAATCTGATAAACCTGAACATGCTCTTGATGCATTCTTGACAGTAATGCAAAAAGGAGAAGGTTCTTTTGTGGAGCTAGCAACACTTAACTATGCAAGGATAGCCTATCGACTCGAAGACTACAAAAGAGCACTGGAAGGTTATTCCACACTTAGTATCATTGCTAAACTTCCTAATAATAAAATAGAAGCAGAAGTGGGTAGAATTAATTCTTTTTTCATGGACAAACAGTACGAAAATGCTATTGCTGAAGCTCAAAAAATTAACATCAATAATCTTGGAGAATCTGACAGACTGAGAATCAAATATGTGATGGCTAAATCCTACTATCTCTTGGGAGAAAGAGATAAAGCAATGCCATTATTAAGAGAGATAGCAAAGAACAAGATTTCTCCTGAAGGAGCTGAATGTCAATATTTAATAATTGCAAATGCTTTTGACAGTGGGGATTTTCAAACTGTTGAAAAAGAGGTATTCGCATTCTCTGACTCAAACACCCCTCAAACATACTGGCTTGCAAAAAGTTTTATTCTTCTTGGCGACAGTTATGCTGAAAAGGAAGAGTGGGAACAAGCTGAAGCAACTTTCAAAAGCATTCTGGAATCTTATAAGCCATCATCAAAAGACGACATTGAAGACCAAGTCAAAATGAGACTCTCGAAAATTTCGAAGAATAAAAATAGATAAGATAAAGAAGATAAGATAAATGAGAAAAATGTTTAATATTAAATATATAATAATTGTATGTTTGACCTTTGCAGCTTTTTTACCCGTTGAATTAAATGCTCAGCAAAAAATTGATCCTACCCTCGAGGTCATGAGAGATTTTGACGCTTATTTGCTTGAAGTTCAAAAATCAAAGATCAAACCAATTTTTCCTGATTCTATCAGTAAATTCAATCTTAATTTTGATTATTCAATATTCGACAAGCCTTTAGACAATCTTTACGAATTTTCTCCACTTCCTTCAGCTAAAATTGATTATGAAAGAGTAACAAATTATCCATTACTTTGGACAAACTTGGGAGTTAACTTTCCTTTTAATCCTCACATAGATCTTGTTTTACAGCCAAAACTTCCTTCTAATTTTTTATTTGCACTCTATGGAGGATACAATTCATTCCTTGGAAAAGTCGACAGAATAGGAGTTGAAAATGGAAAGGCAGTTAGAACTGATAATAAAATCTATTCTCCTGAATATAACGGTAACCTTGGATTAAAATTTAACTATAGTTACAAAAAAGGAGAAATAGGATTAAAACTTCAGTTTGACAAAGCTATGTACAGCTTTTACGGAGGATGTGACAGTTCTTCACAGGACTTCACTTCTTACAAAAAAACCTTTCTTAAGGACACCCTCTCCCACTCTTTCAACAGATTTGGAACTCATATTTATTTAAAGTCTACAAACGAACGACCTAATTACTTTTACTATGAACTTAATCTAAAGTACAGCTATATTGATGACAAAGTAAAATATTTAGAAATATTGCACCAATCTGATAACAATAATACAAAATACTCATTTAATGAGAATTACATGAATGTGAACGCGACACTTGGACCAGTATTTGCCGAATTTCACAGGTTTCTTGTAGGGATAGACTATAAGGCTTCCAACAGTGTAACATCTTCAACCTTAGATAGATATTACGTTGAAGCATTCCCACGTTATGTTTTCAATCAGAATAGGTGGATTTTTGAAGTTGGACTTAAACTTGGAAAATACGTAGATGACTTTGGTGATGACTTTGATTTTTTTCCAAAAGGGTCTTTATCCTATGAGCTTGCCAGAAAACGGGTTTGGCTCTATGCTTCACTTGATGGACATAGCGATTTTTACAGTTACAGCAGGCTGATGGACATTAATCCGTGGATAACACCATCGATTGATATTCAAAAAAGTTCGACTCCATGGATAGTTCAAGGTGGAATCAGGGGAAAAATAATTGACAAAATATCTTTCAATCTATGGATGGGATTTACAGATTACAACAAGTATTTGTCACTTTTTCACTACACCGACAGCATTACAGGAGTTATAAATACATTCCAGGCAAAATACTACGACATGCAAAAAATCTCTGCAGGAGGAGAACTTCTATGGAAATCAGATGCTGTAACAGCAGGAATAAACATTAAATACAATGATTACGAAAACGACGACAAGACACCTGTTTACAACCTTCCATCTTTTGATGCACTTATTTTCGGAAGATACAGTTGGCGTGAACGAATCATTGCATCTCTTTCAATAAACCATAGATCAAAATTTGAAACAACCGAATTTAATAAGCTGCAAGAGACAACTTCCCCGGATACAATTATAACTATACCTTCTACTACATTTGTAAATCTGGATGCAACATATGTTTTCAATAAGAATTTGTCATTCTATTTGAAACTTAATAATCTTTTGAATGCCAATGATTTTTCATATATATATTATGGGAACACCGGTTTTGGTGTTGGTTTTGGCATAGCATTAAAAATTTGATAATTAAACAATTACAAATATTACAACTCTTAGTATTGTTTGAAAAATTATTAGGATTTTTTTAACGATTTAAGTAACTTTGTAACCTTTAAAAGAGTTTACATTTACAAATGAGGGAGAATGATTCAATTAATGCCGGCAGAGATTATTCGGCCGACAGTATTCAAGTTCTTGAAGGATTGGAAGCGGTCAGAAAAAGGCCATCAATGTACATTGGAGATACAGGTTCCCGCGGATTACACCATTTGGTTTATGAAGTGGTTGATAACTCAATTGATGAGGCCTTGGCAGGATTCTGTACTGAAATTAATGTAATTATCAATCCTGACAATTCAATAACTGTTACAGATAACGGGCGAGGCATTCCTACAGGAATGCACGAAAAGGAAGGAAGATCTGCACTCGAAGTTGTACTGACTGTTTTGCATGCAGGTGGTAAATTCAGCAAGGATTCATACAAAGTTTCAGGAGGTCTGCACGGAGTAGGAGTATCTTGTGTAAATGCTCTTTCCTCCCATCTAAAGGCCGAGATATATCGAGACGGAAAAAAATATGTTCAAGAGTATTCCAAAGGTATTCCACTCTATCCTGTAAAAGTTGAAGGAGAATCAGAACAAACTGGCACTACTATCACATTTAAGCCTGATCAGGAAATATTCACAATGGGAATAGTATATAACTATGAAATCCTTGCTACCAGGCTTAGAGAACTTGCCTTTTTGAACAAAGGTATCAAGCTCACTCTTACAGACTTAAGAGAAAACACAATAGATACCGACAATAATGGTAACGGGAACAGTGAAGACAATAATAATACTAATAAAACAGAAGTATTCTATTCAGAACTTGGCCTGTTAGAATTTGTTCAATACCTTGACGGTACAAGAGAAAAGTTAACCGATAAACCTATCTATCTTGAAAACGACAAAAGTGGCATTCCGATTGAAATTGCTATGCAGTATAATAACGGTTTCACTGAAAATGTTCACTCATATGTCAATAACATCAACACTATTGAGGGAGGCACACATTTGAGCGGATTTAGAAGAGGTCTTACAACCACTCTTAAAAATTACGCCGACAAAAACGGAATGCTTTCAAAATTGAAGTTTGACATAGATGCCTCTGACTTTAGAGAAGGACTTACTGCTATAATATCAGTAAAAGTTCAGGAACCTCAATTCGAAGGACAGACAAAAACCAAACTTGGCAATCCGGAGGTAATGGCTTCTGTATCACAAGCCACTACTACAGCTCTCGAAAATTATCTTGAAGAGAACCCGAAAGACGCAAGGGCTATAATTGACAAAGTCATACTCGCAGCTACAGCAAGACACGCTGCTAGAAAAGCCAGAGAGCTCGTTCAAAGAAAAACAGTAATGTCAGGATCTGGCCTGCCTGGTAAATTGGCTGACTGTACTGACCGTGATCCATCAAAATGCGAATTGTTCCTTGTCGAAGGAGATTCTGCAGGCGGTACTGCCAAGACTGGTCGTGACAGAATGTTCCAGGCAATTCTTCCACTTCGAGGAAAAATTCTCAATGTTGAAAAAGCTATGGAACATAAAGTTTTTGAAAGCGAAGAAATCCGAAATATTTATACAGCTCTTGGAGTAACTGTAGGAACGGAAGAAGACAGTAAGGCACTTAACCTCTCAAAACTGCGATATCACAAAGTTATAATTATGACAGATGCAGATGTTGATGGAAGTCATATAGCCACACTTATTCTTACTTTTTTCTTCAGGTACATGCAGGATCTAATAAAAAATGGCCATGTATACATAGCCACACCTCCTCTATATCTTGTCAAAAAAGGCAAACAGGAGCAGTATTGCTGGACAGAAGACGAACGAAAGGCTGCAATAGAAAAACTTGGAGCCGGAAAGGAATCAGGGCTGCATATTCAAAGATACAAAGGTCTTGGAGAGATGAATGCCGTTCAACTTTGGGACACTACTATGAATCCAGAGACCAGAATTTTGCGACAGGTTGATATTGAAAATGCTGCAGAAGCAGACAGAATATTTTCAATGCTAATGGGGGACGATGTGCCGCCAAGAAGAGAATTTATTGAAACTCACGCAAAATACGCCAATATAGATGCCTGATACAGATAACATTAAGTTATTCTCATTGTTTCTGCTGCTCTTGACATTTTCTGTTGCAATTTCAGCAGAAGGAAAATCAAAAAAACGTGATTTTCCTTTTTTGCCTGTAAGGCCTGTTCTCCTTTTGCCTGAAATACCTGTTGCAGTTCCAAACTACTCAGGCGACATCTTTGGGCTTAATTATTCAAAGCCTATTCCGGAACTAATAGATTTTGAAAGGTGCAATGAGTTTTCAGATATACCTGAAGAGTACGACATTTGGAGTGATACCAAAATAAATCCTTATCAGGTCGATCTTGTAGATATGAAAGATACTGTAATTCTTGATCTGTCTGGATACTTTCCTCCATCATCCAAATACGTAACTTCCAATTTTGGATTCAGAAAATGGAGGTATCACTATGGGATAGATCTAAAAGTGATGAAAAACGACTCTGTATACTGTGCTTTCGATGGTGTTGTCAGATTGACCAGGTACGACAGAAGAGGATACGGCTATTATGTACTTGTAAGACACTTCAACGGTCTTGAAACTCTTTACGGTCATCTTAATAAGATTCTTGTAAATCCTGGAGATACTGTGTCTTCCGGGGGCATTCTTGGTCTGGGCGGAAGTACCGGTAGATCTACCGGTTATCATCTGCATTTCGAAACGAGATATCTTGGCAATCCAATTAATCCGAACGATCTTATCAACTTTGACACACAAAGTGTCTCAAGTGAAAAATACAAGCTTTCGGCTCAAAATTTTTTATACAAAAAAGAGATCTCAAAGAGGCGCTATTGGACAATACGTCGTGGAGATACTCTCGGTAAAATTGCCATGAGAACAGGTGTCTCAGTTTCAAAACTTTGTGCTCTCAACGGGATCAAGAAGAATACAATACTCAGAATAGGAAGAAAATTAAGATATACATAAAATTAAATAAATCACATGGACATTTTTGAAAGAATAAACAATGATGAAGGAGGTCCACTCGGACAATACAGAAGCAAGGGTCATGGTTATTTTACTTATCCCAAGCTAGAAGGGCCCATACAACCTAAAATGATTTTTGACGGAAAAGAGGTTCTCGCATGGACATTCAACAATTACCTTGGTTTGGCAAATGATCCTGAAGTCAGAAAAGTTGACGCAGAAGCCGCTGCACAATGGGGACTTGGTTATCCTATGGGTGCACGCATGATGTCCGGACACACAAAATATCATGAACAACTCGAAAGAGAACTTGCTGATTTTGAGCTCAAAGAAGATGCTTTTCTATTTAATTTTGGCTATCAGGGAATGGTTTCAACAATCGATGCGCTTGTTAACAGACATGATATAATTGTTTATGATTCAGAAGCCCACGCATGTATAATGGATGGGGTCAGACTCCACATGGGGCAGAGAATCGTTTATCCTCACAACAATATAGAAAAATGTGAAAAAGCTCTGATAAGGGCTACAAAACTGACAGAAGAGACAGGAGGCGGGATTTTACTTATTACTGAGGGTGTTTATGGAATGACGGGAGCATTAGGGATACTCGACAAAATAGTCGAACTCAAAAAAAAGTATAAATTCAGGATACTCATCGATGATGCCCATGGATTTGGAGTAATGGGAGCTAATGGCAGGGGTACATCCGAGCATTTTAATGTTATGGATGACATCGACCTCTACTTTGGAGCATTTGCAAAATCTATGGCCTCAATAGGCGGCTTTGTAGCCGGACCAAGAAATATCATCAACTATTTACGTTACAATGCCCGTTCTCAAATTTACGCAAAAGCTCTTCCAATGCCTTTTGTTATAGGTAATTTGAAACGTCTCGAGCTCATCCGTACAAGACCTGAACTTCGCGAAAAACTTTGGACTATTACAAGAGCACTGCAGAACGGACTAAGAGAAAGAGGATTTGATATAGGCGAGGCAGAAGCTTGTGTTACTCCTGTTTTCATTAAAGCCGACGTTGTTGAAGCAACTAACATAATCATTGATCTTAGAGATAATTATAAGATTTTTTGCTCTGTAGTAGTTTATCCTGTAGTTCCCAGAGGCGTGATAATGTTTAGGATTATTCCTACAGCAATGCATTCTCTCGATGATGTTCAATATACTCTTGATGTATTTTCCAAAATTTCCGTGAAGCTCAAAAACGGTGCATACAAAGGTACTGAGATTGAAAATAAGGCAATTGAATAAAAATAATCTTTTCTTGCTTTCATGTTTGAGTTGAAAGACAAAGTTGTTATTGTGACCGGAGCCACTTCGGGGATTGGTCTGGCTGCCGTTAAAGCTTTTGCATCCGAAGGTGCAAAAGTTGTCATGGCAGCCAGACGATTAGACAAATTGCTCGAAATTGAGAAACAGTTGTCAGGAGTTACCGAAACACTTGTAGTCAAAACTGACGTGTCACTCGAAGAAGATTGCAAAAATCTCGTTGAACAGACGATTAAACGATTCAGTAGAATAGATGTACTTGTAAACAATGCAGGGATATCTATGAGAGCACTTTTTATCGATTTAGACCTTTCGGTTATCAAAAGATTGATGGATGTAAATTTTTGGGGTACAGTATATTGTACGAAATATGCTTTGCCCTATATTTTAAAAAACCATGGTTCTATTATTGGAGTGATATCAATTGCCGGTTTTAAAGGTCTACCAGCTCGTACAGGATACTCTGCATCAAAATTTGCAATTTATGGCTTTCTCGAAACTCTCAGAATAGAACATTTAAAAGACAATCTGCATGTAATGATTTTTGCTCCAGGGTTTACTGCATCAAATATCAGAGAAGAAGCACTTGTCTCCGACGGGAGCCGACAGGGAGAAACTCCAAGAGATGAATCATCGATGATGACGGCAGAAGATTGTGTCAAACATTTGATTAAGGGCATAAAGAAACGAAAATCCCAAGTTATTTTGACACCAATTGGTAAACTTACAGTACTTATAAATAAATTCTTTCCCCGTTTGGTAGATAGACTTGAGTACAACTACATGAAAAAAGAACCAGATTCTCCGTTAAAATAATATTATATTTTAAAAAATGACTTAATATTCTCTGCTATTTTGGAAGCAAGCAGTGTTCGTGCCTGAATACTTGCCCATCCAACATGTGGAGTTAATAATATTCTGTCACTATTTTTTATCCTAAGATATGGATGGTCCACAGGTAGTGGCTCTTTTTCATATACATCAACTGCAGCACCAGCAATTACACCTTCATCAATAGCCCTTGCCAGATCAGCCTCGTTGATTATACCCCCTCTGCCAATATTCACAATAATTGCAGAATTTTTCATCATCCTTAACTCTTTGATAGTGATCAAATTTTTTGTTCTGTCGTTAAGTGGCGAATGAATAGATATTATGTCCGAAGTACCCAAAAGTTCATTCAGCTTAACCATGGGATAATCCTTACAATGAGCAACACCTGACGTAGAGTAATACTGAACTTTCGCCCCAAATGCAGTAGCTATTCTCGCAACGTTTTTTCCAATGTCGCCCATACCGATAATTCCAAACACCATTGTATTTAGTTCTGAAAATTGTCTTTGAAGATTGGAATACATCTTTCCCCTGCTATACTCTCCACTCTTGACAAAGGAATCAAAATAGAAAATATGATCAAGCAATGCCAAAATCAGCGAGAATGTAATCTGTGTAACGCTTTCAGTGGAATATCCCTTCACATTTTTTACAGGAATTCCCTTAGACAAGGCATATTCTACATCAATATTATTGGTGCCGGTAGCAGCCACACATATTAACTTGAGTCTTGGAGCAGCATCAATTTCAGGTTTGCCTATTACAACTTTATTGACTATAACCACCTCTGCATCAGATATTCTTGACACCACTTCATCTGGAGATGTTAACGGCCAGCCATGGTAGTCCCCTAACTCTTCAAAAGGCTTAAATGAGATGTCATCTCCCATTGTAGCCTGATCTAAAAAAACTATCTTCATAAAACCAACAAAGCCGTCTACTAACGGCTTTCAAATTTTGTTAAAGTTAAAGTGCCCAGAACAAGACTCGAACTTGCACACCGAAACCGGCACTACCCCCTCAAAGTAGCGTGTCTACCAATTCCACCATCTGGGCTTGTGATTGGGACTGCAAATATACTCTCTTTTTTTATTTTTAAAAATTTTTAAATTATTCGTAACTTAGCATCAAATAATAAAATTAGAAATGAACGAAAATTTCAGAAAACAGATTTCTAATATTGAAGATCTTGTTGAAATTAGTGAAATATTGTCAGAAAGCACTGTTTTGCTTGAGAGTATATCAAAATACATGAAACATCCTTTTGATCCACAATTTTCTAAGGATGGACATCATATTCCAATGAATTTCGATAAAAAAGGTGATACTATCTATCTTCTCGGAGAATATCACGACAGGGACGAAGAGGCAGATAATAGCTCAAACATTGAGATCCTTTACGATGCCATTGAACACAAGCTTGTTACAAGTGCTCATCAACTTAAGGGTAAAGGCCTTTTTTGTGGTCTGGTAGAGGCATGTGCTGTCAAAAAACTGGGGTTTGACATCACTTCTGATTCTGAAATGTCTGAAAAAGATTTTTTATTTGACGATCGGAACCCTGCCATTTTGGTAAGCGTAGATGGCAACCAGGAGGATAAATTTGTTGATTACATGTTCAATAATGGGGTTAGGCTGACTCTTCTCGGTCATGTCACAAAGGGAGAAATGAGGCTTGATGATCTCTCTTTTGGATTCATAAACAGCTTTATTGAATAATGAAAAGAGAGCTGAGTAAGGAGTATTCAAGAATTTCCTCCATGTTCAACTCAATTTCAGGCAAGTATGATTTCTTAAACCACTTGCTCTCTTTTGGAATTGATAAAACTTGGAGAAATAAGCTTGTTAGAAGATTGAAGAATATTCCTTCACGCAGCAAAGTACTCGATATAGGATGTGGAACCGGCGACCTTACAATAGCTTTGTATAAAGCAGGATTTGAAACAGTGGGTTTGGATATTGCAGATAAAATGTTGAAAATTGCCAAAAAAAAAAGTAGCTGTCTTAATAAAAAAGATATTCCAAACCCTCAATTTTTTGAGGGGAATGCTGAAAATCTTCCTTTTGGTGATTATGTTTTTGATGCGGTCACAATCTCATTCGGGATTAGAAATTTTGATGACAGGGAGAAAGCTTTAAAAGAGATCTTCAGAGTTCTCAAAAACAATGGTAAACTTGCTATTCTTGAGTTTTCTGAACCCAAAAACAGACTTTGGAGAAATTTATACAAAATCTATTTTACCGGACTATTACCATTTATTGGAAGACTAATTTCCAAGGATACAGAAGCATATAAATACCTCCCTGACTCTGTAAGAGATTTTCCACAATACGAGGATTTTTGCAACGAAATAAGCATGACTGGGTTTTCAAATATTATTTACAAACCTCTTACAGGAGGAATTGCTACATTATATATTGCGGATAAATTGGGGTAACTGAGATCATATCGATTGTTTTGTATTCAGTATATTATCTTCTGGCAGTTATCTTTTCAGCCAGCATAATGTACAAGAGACTTGACCCTGTTAAGTCTCTTTCTTGGATAGTTGTCATACTGTTTCTTCCATATATCGGACTTTTCCTCTATTTGTTCTTTGGACAAAACTTCCGTAAAACCAAAATATACAGCAGAAAGGGAGTCAGAGACGAGAGACTGAGGAGATTGATGAGCCATAGACAAATGAAGCTTTTCAGAGACAGTCCCGAAAGCGTTCCTGCCGAACTGCATAAATTCAGGAAACTGATCTTTCTAAATCTTAACGGTAATAGAAGTGTTGTCGGAAAAAACAGTAACGTTGAGACATTCTTCTCCGGCAAAGATGCACTCGACTCAATGTACAACTCTATTCTTGAAGCAAAGCAGCACATACATCTTCAGTCATACATTATTGTAGATGATACCACCGGTAATAGATTTAAATCTCTTCTGATTTCCAAGGCAAAAGAGGGTGTTGAGGTCAGAATAATATATGATTACGTTGGAAGCTGGCATCTCAAAAAGGAATTTGTTGAAGAGATGCAACAGGCAGGCATTGAAGTCTTAGTTTTTGCTCCCGTAAGGTTTCCGACACTTACTTCAAAAGTCAATTATAGAAATCACAGGAAAATTCTTATCGTAGACGGATACATTGGATTTCTTGGCGGTGTAAATATAGCCGACAGATATTATGATGGAGGTAATTTTATAGAGTGGCGCGATACTCATATCAAAATTATGGGAGAATCTGTTGCCTCACTTCAGTCAAGTTTTTTGCTCGACAGGTATTTCATTCTTCACAAACAGCTTAAGCGCAAAAAAAAATATTTCCCTTCCATTCACCCTGCAGGTTACAATCAATCTGAAGAGATTGAAAAACCTGTTTACGCTCAAATCATAACTTCAGGACCTGACAGCGATTGGGCAAGCATCATGCAGTGTTATTTTCAAGCAATCGCTGAAGCCAAAAAAAGCATTCATATTATTACGCCTTACTTTACACCTAATGCATCTCTCCTCGATGCCCTGAAGATAGCCGCCCTTTGTGGATTGGATGTTTCAATAATGATTCCGGAAAAGAGCGACACAGTTTTAGGCCATTGGGGAACTATGTCCTATGCAACAGAACTTCTTGAAGCCGGAGTAAAAGTTTACATTTTCAGGAGAGGATTTAATCATTCAAAAGTTATATCGATTGACGGAGAATTTTGCATAATAGGTTCGGCCAATTTTGATAACAGGTCTCTTGAACACAATTTTGAAATTACCAGTATAATCTATAATCGATACGTCACTGAAAAAATAGATCACCAATTTATCAAAGACATAGAAAGATGCAAATCTCTCGCAAGTTCAAAGTGGGCTAAACGAAGCGTGAAAAATCAAATAAAGGAAGCTTTTGCCAGACTTTTAAGTCCACTTATCTAGCTAAAAGTTAGCGCAATCTGAAAATATTTACATTATTTTGATATTTTATTTGGGGTAAATGCCTATAAAAGTGTATTTAATATAGGAAAAACATTTTAAACCTTTTTTTATTAATTGCGTCAAAAAGCATCCATTATTAATATATTTGGAAAAATAATTAATCATATGTTGAGAAAAAGTATCAAATTAACACTGCTGCTCTTATTGCTTGCTGGAAGCATTAATGCCCAAATCAAAAATCCTGTTAAATGGAAAATTGAATATAAAGAAAATGGAAATAATGTCTATGACATCATATTCAATGCTACAATTGAAGAAGGATGGCATCTTTACGATTTAGGACCCTACAATGATGGTCCCAATCCTACTCAGTTCTATTTTGATGAAAGTAAAAGTTACAAGAGAGTCGGAAATGTAAAAATGTTAATTCAACCAAAAGTTGAGTTTGACGAAATGTTTCAGATCAAAATCGGATATTTTCTCAACAGGGCTCAATTTGCACAGTCTATCCAGGTTTTATCGAAAGATTCTGTTACTGTTAAGGGATATGTTGAATGGATGGTGTGCGATAATGGTTCATGCCTGCCCCCTACAGAATATGAGTTTGCAGTAAAGCTTCCAGGAGCCAAAGGGACTGTTGCGACAGCAATAGATACTAAATCAACAGGTAATGCAGTACCCAAGTCTGCAAGTGCTGCTGTTACAACAACAGACAACACAACAGCTACAGATAAAAAAGAAGAGAGTATTGCTCAATTAGATACATCAACGATAACTCCTGTTGAGGCTGGTATACCAGCAACAATTGGTGACAGTAACCAGAAAAAATCCATTTGGGGAGTTGTTCTCGAAGCAATCTTATGGGGTTTTATTGCCCTGCTAACTCCATGTGTTTTTCCTATGGTGCCTATGACTGTTTCTTTTTTCCTTAAAAACAGTCAAGCCGAAGAAGGAAAAAGTTCCAAATCGAAAGGCAAAATTATGGCCTCTTTTTATGGCTTGTTTATCGTTGCACTTTATACACTGCCAATTGCAATAATTATACTTGTCACCTATTTTGCCGGCGGAGAAGCAGTAACAGCAGATATTTTTAACTGGCTGGCGACACATTGGCTTCCAAATATTATATTCTTCCTGGTATTCATGATTTTCGCAGCTTCATTTTTTGGCGCCTTTGAAATTACCTTACCAAGTTGGATGGTCAATAAATCAGATACCAAATCTGACAAGGGAGGATTAATTGGAGTATTTTTCATGGCCCTTACACTTGTTCTTGTATCTTTCTCATGTACAGGACCTATTGTAGGTACAATACTCATCAAGTCTACTCAAGGAGAAATATGGGAACCAATTATTACAATGTTTGCATTTTCAGTGGCATTTGCTCTTCCCTTCACAATATTTGCCTTTGCACCTTCACTTCTTAAAGATCTTCCTAAATCTGGCGGATGGCTAAACTCTGTGAAGGTAGTATTAGGTTTTATTGAAGTTGCGCTTGGATTCAAATTTCTTAGTGTCGCAGATCAGACTTATCATTGGGGCATACTCGACAGAGAGGTGTACCTTGCAATTTGGATTGTAGTATTTACCTTGCTTGGCTTTTATCTTCTTGGCAAGATAAGATTTGCTTATGACACTCCAATTGATCATATTGGCGTAGGGCGTCTAACACTCTCAATTATAGTTTTCACTTTTGTTGTTTACATGATACCGGGAATGTGGGGAGCTCCTCTCAAAGCTCTTTCAGGCTATATGCCGCCACAGAGTTCTCAAGACTTCAATCTCTATCAAGAAAGGCATGCAGGAGCAGGAGATGGCGAAGATTTAACAAGTATAACAAACAATACTCAACCACCTTTCACCGCAAAATACAGTGATTTTCTACATCTTCCACATGGTCTTCAAGGTTTCTTCGAATATGACGAGGCTATTGCATATGCCAAAAAAGTAGGAAAACCACTTTTTGTTGATTTTACAGGACACGGTTGTGTAAATTGTAGGGAAATGGAAGCAAGAGTGTGGTCAGACCCAAGAGTTTTGAAACTGCTAAGAGAGAAATTCGTGATACTCGCACTTTACGCTGATGATAAGAAGGAAGCTGATGAGAAAGACTGGGTTACAAACGAAAGCGGTCGTATTCTCAAAAGTATAGGTAAAATAAATTCCCATCTTGCAATGACTAAATTTAACGTCAATGCACAACCATATTATGCAATACTTAATCCATATACAGAAGAGCCTATAACTCAACCAAGAGGGTATGATCTTGATGTGGAAAATTTCTTAGAATTCCTTAAATCCGGATCCGAGGTTAAATAATAGTACCACTAACTAATGCAAAAATTTGAACAGGAGGAAGACTCAAAGGTTTTCCTCCTGTTCAATTATTAGTAGTAATCATTAGTCTTTTTACCTAATTTATGCTAAATTTAGGAGTTTAATAACCCATAAAATGAAATTAGCGATGTTTAGGCAGTATCCTTTTTTCATACTGATGATTGTTTCCCTTTCTTGCCGTGGACAAGACAGCAAAAGGGAGTCGGATAACGTCCGGAAACCGGCTGTAGCCGGTTCGTTCTATCCATCTGACCCTTTACAACTAAAGTCTCAGATCGAATCCTATTTTCAAGCCTTGGCAAATAAGCCAGTCCGTTCAGATGTGGCTGCAGTTATTGTACCTCACGCTGGTTATGTGTTTTCAGGCGAAGTGGCAGCATCTGCCTTCGCACAGATAGATCCTGAAAGAGAATATGAACGGATTTTTATAATTGGAACCAGCCATTTAATGTATATGAATGGTGCGTCGATCTATAAAGCCGGAAACTTTAGTACTCCCTTCGGCATTGTAGAAGTTGATACTGAACTGGCCGGCAAACTTATAAAAGAAAACTCTGTTTTTGAAGAAATCCCTGAAGCTCATGGTCAGGAACACAGCCTCGAAGTGCAACTTCCTTTTTTGCAATTCCGTTTAAAAAAACCATTTAAAATTGTACCTATTGTTATTGGAACTCAGTCTATAGCTTCCTGCCATAAGATAGCCGATGCCTTGAAGCCATGGTTTAATGAAAAAAATCTGTTTGTTATAAGTAGTGATTTCTCACATTACCCCACTTATGCCGGAGCAAATGAATCCGACAAAACAATGAAAGATGCCATCATGACAAATTCACCGGAAACATTCATTCAAGCAATAAATAAAAATGAAATGAAAAATATTCCCGGTCTTGTGACTAGTTGCTGTGGATGGAGCTCAATTTTAACATTACTCTATTTAACCTCCGAATCCAAAGATATTTCAGTTCAACATGTTTTATATAAAAATTCCGGAGATGTGAGAGGAGGAGATAAAACTCGTGTTGTAGGTTATCATTCTTTTATCTTCACACGTCAGGCGAATGATGTTGCTCCTTCTGATTTTTCACTTACTTATAAGGATAAAACAGAATTACTTAAAATCGCACGGAACACCATTGAAAATCAGTTAAGAAACAAAAGGGTCATGCCTGTTGACGAGACTGCTCTTTCTGATGCTCTTAAAGCAAAATGTGGAGCATTTGTCACCCTTCACAAAAAAGGACAGCTCAGAGGATGTATAGGTCGATTCAGTGCTGACGAGCCTCTTTATAAAGTTGTACAGGAAATGGCTTTGGCTGCTGCATTCCAAGACACTAGATTTTACCCTGTCGAGCTTAATGAAATGAAAGACATCGAAATTGAAATATCAGTTTTGACCCCTTTAAAACGTATTAAGAGCATTGACGAATTTGAAATGGGCAAACATGGTATATATATGATAAAAGGATATCGGAGTGGCACTTTCCTTCCACAGGTTGCCAAAGAGACAAACTGGAGCAAGGAAGAATTTCTCGGCCACTGCGCAAGGGACAAAGCCGGAATTGGCTGGGATGGATGGAAAGATGCCGAATTATATACTTATGAAGCGCTGGTATTCAGTGAAGGTGAATTACTGAATTCTACAAAATGAAATCTGTTTCTCGAATAAAAATCAATGGTTTTGAAGAAACAGTTATTCCGCCGAAATGGATTAACATAAAATATCTTTTGATAGTTCTCGGCGGAGTTGCTATTATAAATCAACTGGTTTTTATCCGTGAATTTTTAAGTGTGCTTGATGGCAATGAGCTTGTCATGGGATTAGTTATGTCCTGTTGGATGATACTAACCGGTTTTGGAGCATATTTAGGAAAAAATTTTAAAATTTCAGGATTCACATTAGAGAAGGGACTTAACCGATTAGCCCTTCTCTCTTTCATGCCTTTCTTCCTGATAGCTGCCTTATACTGGTTAAAAAGAATACTGTTCCCTCCCGGGACTATAGCTGAGCTTAGTATATCAATTTCAGGTATTTTTCTTCTTATATTTCCGGTTTGTTTCCTTTCCGGATATCTTTTTACACAATTCTCAACCTGCTATTCTCTCTCCAACAATGACAACAGAATATCTAATGCATACAGATATGAATCATTAGGAAGTCTTATTGGCGGTTTGATTTTTTCATTTTTCTTCGGGTATTTTTTTAACTCTTTTGAAGTCTTTGGACTTACTACAGGAATAGTTTTAATACTGAGGGCATGGGTTTGTAATAAATCTATTAAAAAATATTTATTTACAGGTGTTGGGATTATTCTGCCATTATTAGTTTTTGCGTTTAATCCTGATATTCACATAAAAAAATTGTTTTATCCCGGTCAGGAGATCATCCGCGACAAAAGTACACGTTATGGTACTTTGACTGTAACACAGCAACATGGACAGCTTAACTTCTATGAAAACAATTCCCTGCAATTTTATACTGATAATATTATTCAAAGCGAAGAGGCTGTCCATTATGCAATGGTTCAGCACAAGCAGCCAAAACAGATACTATTGATTTCCGGAGGGATCTCAGGCATGATTCAAGAGATTGAAAAATACAAAGTAGAGAAGATCACATATCTTGAACATAACCCTGAAATTTTCAATGAATGGAAAAATCTTATACATATGACTGATTTTAAAAACGTCGAATTTTTAAAATCAGATATAAGAACCTTCCTTCTCAGATCAAAATCCATATACGATGTAATTCTGCTCAATTTGCCACCCCCTAATACTTTAGGATATAATCGCTTTTATACCGAAGAATTTTTCAGCATCTTAAAGAAGCATTGCAATCATCAGAGCATTGTTTGTACAAGCCTCCCCTCAACCGGCAACTATGCCGAAGCCAATGCGCTGGCAGTGAATGCATCTCTTTTTAAAACTCTAAATTCTCATTTTTTACACCAATTAATATTGCCTGGTGAAAAAAATTACTTTTTGGTTTCTGACGATTCTCTTTCTTGGAATATCACAGAACTGATATCTAAAAAAGGAATTATAACAAACTACGTAAATTCAGATTACATCGATGACAAACTTATGAAAGAAAGAGGAGAATCGCTTATTTCACAATTTGACCAAAAAGTAAAAATAAATCACGATTTTCAGCCTTATATGTTTTTACGACAAATAAATCACTGGTTTAATTACGTAGGAGGAAATTATTTTTTAATAATTGCCATTCCTGCCCTTATGTTTTTACTGTGCCTCTTCTGGCTCAATCCGGTTACTACTGGATTATATATTGGAGGTTTTACCTCAGCCTCTCTCGAAGTAGCATTGATGCTTATATATCAAATATATTTTGGAAGTCTGTATATTGCTTCGGCTTTGTTTTTTTCATTGTTCATGGGAGGTTTGGTTGTAGGAAGCAGATGGAAATTTGGAAACAAGAATGAATTTTCCATGAGACAGTACTCACTGTTACAATTTGCACTGGCTTTATTTTCAATATTATTACCTGGTTTTGTTTTGTTGGCAGGTAAAATAACATTTCTTACCCTTCTTCAGCAGTTTATGTTCTTTATTCCCGTCTTCATCCTTGCCTTCGGAATTGGTTATGAATTTCATCTCGCATCAAGACTTCAGCCCTATGGATACAGCCAGATTTCAGGAATAAATTACAGTTCAGATCTTTTGGGTTCAGCTTTTGGTGCTTTTATCACAGCTGTTTTGCTGCTTCCGGTTTGCGGTTTGGCAATTACCTGTCTGGTAGTTGCCGGATTGAATCTTTACAGTGGATTGCGAGTTGTTTTAACAAAATAAATTGAATATGGATAAACGACAATTTATTAAAACATTATTCTGTGGAGCAGGAATTGCTTGTTTATATAAACCACTATCTGCCATTTCCGAAAGTGGTATAGTAGTCCCTCCTGAAGTTGGAAAAAAGTGGACAAGAGAAGCCCAATTTTATACAGTCACTCCAAAAGGCATACGTTGCCTGTTATGCCCCAACGAATGTAATATCAAAGAAGGAGAATTGGGAAATTGCCGTGCACGGCTTAGCAAAAATGGAAAATTATATTCTATTTCTTATGGTAATCCCTGTGCCGTCCATATTGACCCCATTGAAAAGAAACCTCTTTTTCATTTTTACCCGGGCACAAATGCATTTTCAATAGCTACTGCAGGTTGTAATTTAGCTTGCTTGTACTGTCAAAATTGGTCTATTTCACAAAAAAGTCCCCGTGACACACAAAATACCGATTTACTACCTGACAGATTGATTAGTTACTGCAAACAAAATGGCTGTAAATCGATAGCATATACCTATTCTGAACCAGTTACTTTTTATGAATATGTATATGATTCGGCAACACTTGCCAGGCAAGAAGAAATCAAAAATGTATTTATCAGCTCAGGTTTTATCAATAGTGCTCCCCTTGCAAAACTCTGTAAAGTCATCGATTCTGCCAACATCGATCTTAAATCATTCAGCGATGATATATATATGAGACTTTGTGCCGGCAAACTTCAACCTATTCTCAACTCACTTACTATGTTAAAAAAAGAGGGAGTTTGGCTTGAAATAACTAATCTGGTTGTTCCATCCTGGACTGACAACATGGACATGATTAAACGAATGTGTATCTGGTTGCTTCAAAACGGATTTGAAACTACACCTCTTCATTTTAGTCGCTTTATACCTACATACAAGCTGTCACAACTGCCTCCAACTCCGGTAAATACTCTGAAAAGTGCCAGAGAAATAGCTTTAAAAGAGGGTTTAAAATATGTATATATAGGCAATGTACCTGGTCTTGAGATGGAAAACACCCTATGTCCACGATGTCATGCAATAATTATTGAGCGGCAGGGATTCCGCGTCGTGCAAAATTATGTTGTAGGAGGGAAATGTGTATTTTGCGGAGAAAAAATTGACGGAGTCTGGTAAACTATACACCAAACTCCGTCAGATTAAGTGACCCCGACAGGATTCAAACCTGTAACCTTCTGATCCGTAGTCAGATACTCTATTCAGTTGAGCTACGGGGCCTAAAAAATTTCAGGATTCAAGGTCCTTAGTAATATTGCGTTTTTTCTCTCTGATACGCGCTTTTTTACCTGTAAGCTCACGCAGGTAGAAAATCCTTGCTCTACGTACCTTGCCATATTTATTGACCTCGATAGAATCAATAAATGGAGAATTAAGAGGGAATATTCTCTCAACACCGACTCCGTTTGAAATCTTCCTGACTGTAAAAGTCTGTGTTGAACCTGTACCCTTTCTCTGTATCACTACTCCGCGATATTTCTGGAGACGTTCTTTACTCTCCTCTTTAATTTTATAGGTAACTGTTATTGTGTCACCTGCCTTGAAAGAGGGAAATTCTTTTGCTTCTTTAGCAAATGCCTGCTCAGCAACTTTAATTAAATCCATTTCTTCAATGTGTTGTTACGCAACATTACAGACTAATTTGTTCTTGTAAGCGGTTGCTATAAAATTTGGAGTGCAAATGTATGAATTATTTCGAACTTCGCAAAATTATATATGCTTTACAGCCTTATATAGTGCACCACCAACAGAATCACTGACAGCTCCTGTAACAGAAGAAAGACAATTTGGGATGTCATAAACATAAAGTGCTCCTAAAAATGCAAAAATCAGAGCTTCCTTAAAATTAACAGTCAACGGATCAGGAACAACATATTCACAATGAGGCGCAAGAGCTCTCATACGTTCAACCAAATACTTGTTAAATGCGCCTCCTCCCGTTAAAAGCACTTTTCCACCTTTAATATGCCTTCCAGTCTGAAAGGCTACATGTTCACAAAAAGTTGCCAAAGCATCCTCTGTAGAAATTTTAAAACTGTCAATCAAAGGAAAAATCACATCTTCTACCCACTCTCTTCCCAAAGATTTTGGCCCTTTATGCTCATAAAATTCCAACGAATTCAACTTATCTAAAAGCTGTCGGATTACTTTGCCGGAACGTGCCATATTCCCATCCTTATCATATTCAAGTCCTATCTTTCTTGTATAATAATTAAGCACATAGTTTACAGGAGATATATCATATGCTATTCTTGAATTTCCATCATCAAATGATATATTTGAAAAACCACCCAGATTAAGACAATATGAATATTCAGGAAAAAGAGCTCTGTCACCAACCGGGACAAGTGGCGCTCCCTGTCCATACAAAGCAACATCTGTTGTCCTGAAATCACAAATAGTATCAATCCCTGATTCAGCAGCTATTGCAGCACCGGATCCTATCTGAGCGGTAAATCTTCTTGATGGTTGATGAAATATGGTATGTCCATGAGAAGCAATGTAATCGGGCTTTACATTATGACGATCAACAAATGACTTGACTGCTTTTCCTATAAATATCCCATAATCAGAATTAAAAAGAGCATATTCAAATGCAGACATATTTTGTGCATTGGCAAGTTTTTCCTTAATATCTGCAGGATATTCCTCTGATTCAGCGTTAAGTATATTATAAGACCATCTGTCATTATTACGGTCAAAACAAACATGACAAATATCCAAACCGTCAAGTGACGTTCCAGACATCAGACCTATTATCTCTATCATAAAAATCTATTTATGAGAACATTTTCTTCAACCGTTCAAAGAGATTCCTGTCTTCCCTAGTAGGAGAAGGTTTGAAATTGTCAGAATACCGCATTTTCTCAAGAACTTCTCTTTCTTGTCTATCAATCTTTTTAGGGATCCAAACCTGAATAAATACAAGTAGATCGCCATAACCATAACCATTAACATCCGGCAAACCCTTAGACCTTAATCGAAGTATCTTGCCTGATTGAGTACCCGGCTCTACCTTTATTCTTAATTTCCCATCGACTGATGGCACCTCCACATCACAACCAAGAATAGCATCAGGAACAGAAATAAAAAGTGTATATATCAAATCGTTTCCGTCCCTCTGCAGTTCAGGATGATCCTCCTCCTCAATAACAACGAGCAGATCGCCGTTCACACCACCATGTTTGGCAGCATTTCCCTTCCCCTGAACTGTAAGCTGCATTCCTTGAGCTACACCGGCAGGAATTTTAAAAGAAATCTCCTCCATATCCTTCACAAGACCATCTCCTCCACATCTTGAACATGGTCTTACAATCTTTTTACCTTCACCATGACATGAAGGACAAACAGAAGATGTCTGCATGGTGCCGAGAAATGTCTGAGTAACTCTTGAAACCTGTCCCGTACCCCTGCATGTTTCGCAAGTATGTATATCGGCTTCAGAAACAGCACCTTTACCCTTGCATAATGGACATTCTACTTGCTTGTTTATTTTGACTGTTTTTTCAGTACCATGAGCAATTTCTTTAAGATCCAGTTTTACCCTGATCCTTATGTCGGAGCCTCTATTGGATCGCTTGGAACTACTACTTCTGCCAGAACTTCCGAAACTGCTAAAGCCCCCGAAACCACTACTACCGAAATGTCCACCGAATATGTCCCCAAACTGGCTAAAAATGTCATCCATTGAAAAGCCACCACCACTAAAACCACTGCTTCCTGCAGCCCCATTAATACCTGCATGACCAAATTGATCATAACGCGACCTTTTATCAGGATCGCTCAGGACATCATAGGCCTCAGCTGCTTCTTTAAATTTTTCCTCAGCATCTTTATCACCCGGGTTTCTGTCTGGATGATATTTAAGAGCAAGTTTTCTGTATGCCTTCTTAATCTCATCTGCAGATGCCCCTTTGGAAACACCCAAAACCTCGTAATAATCTCTCTTTGCCATCTTAATTCAGTTAAACACCAATTACCACTTTGGCATATCTGATAACTTTGCCATTCAAAGTATAGCCCTGTTGGGCAACATCAATAATCTTATTTTTATGTTTTTTATCAGGAGCCGGCATTTGTGCTACTGCCTCATGAAAGTCGGTGTCCAGTTCTTTTCCCATCACTTCCATCCGTTTAAGCCCTTTGGATTCCAAATATGAGTAAAGTTTATTATAGATAAGCTCAGTGCCTTCAATGGCAGCCTTATGGTCACCCTCAATGTTTTTAAGCAAATCGATTGCATGCTCACAGTCATCAAGAATAGGAAGAATGCCTTTAATGATATCCTCTGAAGCGGTTTGAATTAGTTCCAGCTTCTCTCTTGCTGTTCTGCGTCTGTAATTGTCAAATTCAGCAGCAAGTCTCAAATATCTGTCATTTAATTCTGCAATTTTTTCTTCCTTTTCATCCTTGACGTCTGCTGGTTCAGGTAGAACTGAAACATTATCTGCAACTTTATCTGCAGCCTCGTTCACAGGAACCTGCTGAGAAACAGTATCTGGATTTTCTTGACTATTTTCCTTTTTTTTATCTTTCATTACCATAATAACTTTACTTTCCAACGCGAAGATAGTCACAAAATTTTTGCCAAAGGAATGTTATAAGACAAAATGACATTTTTAGACAACTTCCACTAACACTACCAGCCGAGTTTGCTAATTTTGTATAGCATCTCTTTGTTTAGTATCTGAACATTTTTCCCCGAAATTTTAATAATCTCCTCTTTCGCAAAATCACTTAAAACTCTACTGATACTTTCTCTTGACGAATCTACCAAATTTCCAAAATCCTCCTGATTAATTTGTATGGTAAAGCTATCTGAATGATACAGGCTGTCTGCAAAATCTATCAAAATATCGGCCACTTTGCCTCTAACCTGTTTTTGTGTTCGGCTTGCACATCTTTGGTAAGAATCTATCTCACCCTTACACAACTCCACTATTATCTGGCTGCTAAAATCATGATTTTCTGCTAACATTTTTCTAAAAAAAGATATATCAATAAAGCATACTTCTGAATTTTCGACAGCTGTCACCGAATACTGGTTGATCTTATCTCCAAAAGTGGTCGGTAAACCAAGATAATTGGAAGATTTAACAATTTTTACTGTATGTTCGTGATATGGACCATTAATATGTATTTTTACTAATCCACTTTTGAGGTAAGCAACATTTGTGGAATATGTACCTTGCCTGATGATCGTGTCTCCCCTTTTGAAGCTAACATTAAGCGAGTTATGTGACAACTCGTTTAATTCATCTTCTGAAAGCTTACTCTCAGCCATAGATCTATAATTACAAAACTGACATTTATTTTCCATAAGAAAATTATTTACGTTGCAAATATAAGAAATTGTGATATACATCACTATTTTATAGGATAAGAATCATGTCCTTTAGAAAAAATATCTTGCGTAAAATATTTTATTTTGCAAAAAAATAGAGATTATGGAAGAAAATAATCAAGTCACAATTGAACTGTTACAACAGCAAATTGACAAATTGCAGAAAAAGGTTCAAAAAATGGAAAATGGAAGAAAAGACCAACTTTCCATAGCTTGCGTATCTGGAGACTTGGATAAGATACTGGCAACAATGATTATATCAATCGCTGCTGCAGCAATGGATACAAAAGTTAAAATTTTCTTTTCTTTCTGGTCACTCTCTGCTCTGCGCGACCCTAAAAAGCATCCCAAGGGAAAAGATTTTATTTCTAAGATGTTTGGTTTCATGCTTCCTAAAGGCAGAAACAAACTCAAACTTTCGAAGTTGAATATGTGCGGAATGGGACCAGTTATGATCAAAAAACTGATGCACAAGAACAACGTTCTCTCTCTTGACGAGATGTTTAAAACGGCCGGTGAACTTGGAATTGAGTTTATTGTATGTGAAATGTCAATGGGACTTATGGGATTTAAGAAAGAAGAAATCATTGACTATCCTCATTTGACTTTTGCCGGTGCAACCACATTTGTGGCAGATGCCTGCGAAAGTGCCGCTCAACTATTTGTTTAATAACCAATTAAATAATACTAATAATAATTACTCTTATGACACAAGAAGAACTTAAAGCATTGAACATAGCGAAAAGTGTTGATGCAAGAGGTACTGCCTGCCCAGGCCCGTTACTTGAAGCAAAAAAGGCTATTGGTACCATCGAAAATGGAGATGTAATGGAAATCCTTTCAGCCGATGAAGGGACTAAAATAGACATACCAAAATGGTGTGCAAAACAAGGACATGAATACCTTGGAACAATTGAAGAAAACGGGTACTATAAAATTTACATGCGCAAGAACGAATAATTTATATGAGTGATGGCTAATCAAGCTAAAATACTCGTCTTCTCAACCGAAAAAATATCAGATCCTGCCATTGATATGGCAGGACTGTTGAAATTGCACTATCCTCCTCAGGTATATGCTATTGCGCTGCCTTGTTCATCAAGTGTAAAGCCAAAATGGATATTAAGGGCTCTTGAAAAAGGATTTGATGGTGTTTTTATTGCTGCTGACGGCAGTGACTGTACCTATGGTGAAAGTTGTACTGAAAAAACCGGAAACTTAGTAAGTAAAACGCATGAAATCATGAAAGAGAAGGGTATAGACCCTGCAAGATTGAAAATGGCAGCCATGTGTTCTGTTTGCAGTGAATCTTTTGTAAAGCAAATAAAAAGTTTCAATGAGTATCTGTTAAAAACTGGAAATAAATAAAATAATGCAAACAAGAAATAAACTCCAATTTGATGCTCTTGTAATTGGTGGAGGAATTGCAGGAGGGGAAACTGCACTCAATCTGGCGAATAACGGTTACAAAGTTGCAATCATTGAAAAGGAGCTTTCCATAGGAGGAAAAATGATACTTCTTAGTAAAGTTTTCCCTACTCTTGACTGCTCTGCTTGTATTACTACTCCAAAAGTATCGGAAATTTCAAGGCACCCCAACATTACAATATTTACAGAAAGCGATGTCGAAACCATTGAAAAAAACTCAGAATATGATTTTACCACACTGGTAAGCCGCCGACCGAGATACGTAATAGCCGAAGATTGTACAGGCTGTCAGTTGTGTGAAAAATCCTGCCCTGTCATCGTAAAAGATGAATATCAATTTAACCTTATAGGAAGGAAGGCGGTTTTTATACCATTCAGCATTGCAAATCCTAAAGTTGCTGCTGTTGACATGGAAAATTGCATATTGTGTGGCGCATGCGAGAAAATTTGCCCTTCAAACTGCATAGATTTCACACAAGAGGAGAGACAGTACGAAATTAACTCAAAAACAGTAATTATTGCCACAGGATTCAATCTGGCTGATCCAGAAAAGATGGATAGATATGGTAAAGGCCATTTCAGAAATGTTCTAACATCAATGCAAATGGAGAGACAGCTCGCCCCGACTAGACCTTATAATACAATTCTGAGACCGGGCGATGGGAAAGTTCCTGATAAAATTGCATATGTGCTCTGTGCAGGCTCAAGGGACGATTCTGCAGGCAATCCTATTTGTTCTCAAATATGTTGCATGTACTCCATCAAGCAGGCTCAACTTCTTATGGGAGCACTACCAATGGCAGATGTAACCCTATATTATATAGACATAAGAGCTTTTGGAAAAGGATATGATGAATTTTACGAACAAGCAAGAGGTATGGGAGTAAAGTTTGTCAAGGGAAAAATAGGCAAAATATCTGAATTGCCCAATGGTAATCTGATACTTCGATATGAAGATATACAAAGTGGAAAAATTAAAGAAACAGAACATGATATGGTTGTTCTATCTGTAGGAACACTTGCTAACAAAGAAACCCCCTCGCTATTCAAAAACATAGCGCCAAAAGTTGATGATCAAAGTTTCATCCTGCAAGATGACCCTATACTAAGTCCAGCCAAAACTACGGTTAAGGGAGTCTTTGTTGCCGGAACAGCATCCGGGCCAAAAGACATTCCAGATTCAATACTGTCAGCAGGCTCTGCAGCAGCTGAGGTTATTTCCTATATTAATCAAAAACAGTGATGACAGACAAAAAACTTGGAGTATATATTTGTGCATGCGGAGGCAATATCTCTGACTATGTGGATATTGAGAAAGTTAAAGAGGCCATTAAAGAAGAAGATTGTGTTTTTTTAGCCAAAACAACAATGTTCGCATGTGGTGACTCAAATCAGAAAGAGATGGAGTCAGACATCAAGGAAAATAATCTCAGCGGTATTGTTGTTGCGTCCTGCTCACCTAAACTTCACCTCAACACATTCCGTGCAGTAAGCGAAAGAGCCGGACTAAACAAATATAATTATGTTCATGCCAACATTCGTGAACAAGCCTCCTGGGCTCACTCCGACGACAAGATCGGCGCAACAGAAAAAGCAATACATATTGTTAAGGCTGCAATAGCTAAGGCAAGATATGCGCAATCACTTTTCCCAATAAAGATTGAATCTGAAAAATCCGTGGCAGTAATAGGTGCAGGAGTTTCAGGTCTTAAAGCATCTCTTGCACTTTCCAAAATGGGAGACAAGGTATATCTCATTGAGAGGGAGGATAAAGTTGGAGGTAAACTTACAACATTGGGCAAAATTTTCCCCTCCGACATTCAAGGAAGTGATTTTGTAAGAAGACTCGAAGAAGAAGTTAAAAAGGAAAATAATATTACTCTTATTACCAACGCCAAAATAGAAAAATGCACAGGAAATATTGGTCATTTTCAAATTGTTGTAGCCACTAACAAAGATGAGAACAGAAATGAAAATAAGCATGAAGAGATTAATGTAGGCTCTATTCTGGTTGCTACGGGATTTGAATCCTACAGTCCACAAGAAGGTGAATTTGGTTACAAAAATGTGAATAATGTAATTACCCTTCCTGAATTTAGAAACTTACTTAGAGAAAACAACGGCCATAAAAATTTATTATACAACAACTCCAAAGTAAATAGTATTGCATTTATATATTGCGTAGGAAGTCGTCAGATTCGAGGCGAAAACAAATACTGTTCAAGATATTGTTGCTCAGCAGCCATGAATACCTCACTAGAATTGAAAGACAAATATTCCGACGTTCAGATTTATCATTTTACAAAGGGAGTAAGAACATATGGAGCACAAGAACTTATGTATGCTGAAGCATGCAGAAAAGGTGATATTTTTATTCAATATCCAGATAAGGAGGAGCCTGTTGTTAATAAAGATGGCGACCATGTAATGGTCAGAGCCAAAGATATATTAACTTCTAAAAGAGAAATTGAAGTTCTTGCTGATCTTGTGGTTTTAATCACTGGTATGGTTCCCGACAGCGATAAATCATTGGGGTCGATGTTAAAACTGCCAAGAGGAAGAGACAATTTCTTCAACGAAATACATGTAAAGCTTCGCCCAGTTGAAACTGTAATTGACGGGATAACAATTGCCGGAACATGCCAAGGACCAAAAGGCGTAACGGAATCTGTCAACTCGGCTCTTTCTGCGGCTGTTAAATCTCACTCATTTGTAAGTAAAGGAGAGCTGGAACTTCCACCAATTGTAGCTCATGTAGATACAACTACATGCAGCTGGTGTGATGCATGCAGTAACGCATGTCCGTTTAATGCAGTAATTATGACTACCGTAAATAATAAAAGAGTAGCTGATATCAATTCAACAACCTGCAAGGGATGTGGCATGTGCCTGCCAGTATGCCCTTCAGATTCTATAGAACTAACATCATTTACAAATAAGGAAATTGAAAGTATGATTGATATTCTAGCAAGTTAAAGATGGATAACATTAAAAAACAGACAGTAAAAATACGGAGAGAGAACTTTGGAGTATCAGACGAATCAATGAAAAATTACAAAGAGTTCAACCGTATCAAAAAAATGATTCTTGAGGCATTGAGTAAAGAAGATCTCACAATTGCCTCACTCAGCGAAAAAACAGGTTTTCCAAAGGACAAGATTTTATTTTATCTTTTGTCATTAGTTAAATTTGGATTGGTTGAGACAGGTGATATTGATGAAATGGACGAATACTATAAATATAAATTGAAGAAACAATGACCAGAATAGATCCTGAGTTCGGTAAAAGACTTAAAAAGTATGGAGCATTTGACTATGATGCATGCTATAACTGTGGAACATGTACTTCTGTCTGTTCTCTCGCTAAAAAAGACGAAGAGTTTCCAAGGGAGATGGTCAGACTTAGTGCAATTGGAGCAAAAAAAGAGATTCAATCTTCACTTAAACCATGGTTGTGCTACTATTGCGGAGAATGCTCTACAAACTGTCCAAGAAGTGCCAACCCAGGAGAATTGATGATGTCCTTACGGAGGTGGTTAATTGCAAGTTATGACTGGACAGGGATTTCGGGATTGTTATTCAGATCATTAACGGCAACTGTCGTTGCTCTAACTATTGTGGCAGTTGCGGTAATAGTATTTGCCATTACGATGGGATTTGACACTTTAACAATTATGAGATATGGCCATTATTTTGAAATTGGAGCTGTTACAGGTGTTTTTGCTTTTATTTTGCTTCCCAATTTAATGAGGATGTGGTATTTCACAATAATTCGACCTGGTTACAAAATATCTATAAGAAATTATGCCATGTCTCTTAAAGAGCTTTTTATACATATGTTCACCCAAAAAAGATCCCTTGGTTGTGATAATAACCAAAAGAGATGGTTTGAACATTTTATTCTGGTAATTGGATATCTCACACTGCTTTTTACAACCGTTTTCCTGGATTGGTTCGGAACAGAAAGCACTGCAATAATAATCACAGGCTATGTGGTAAGTGCAATAATCTTCATAGTGACAGCAGATTTTGTATCAGGAAGGATTAAGAAAAACAAGGAGATAAGTAAACACTCGAGACCTTCAGACTGGCTATTTGTTATTTGGCTGTGTCTAATGGGACTTACTGCCTTTATTGTCAGAGGTGCAATAGATTTGGGAATTCTTGAACAAAATCTGTGGATCTACCTGATTCATCTGACAGTACTTGCTCAGTGGGCTCTTATCATTGTTCCATTTGGAAAATGGACACATTTTATTTACAGGTCTTTTGCGCTCTATTTTGCAAAATTGATTTATAACACTCAAACCAAATAATACTGATTAATCCAACCACTGTACAAACTATCCCTTCAACAAAACTAATCCGTTCAAACTGGAACAGCTCCCTTAGAAATGGGATATTCAGGACTAAAACTAAAAAGAAGACAGCTCCCCCTACTACCCATTTAACTGTGTTATTGGGTGTGCGTATTATTTTAAAAATATTTTCACTCCATGATCTGTTAGAAAATATTATCGCAATATTAGATGCAATAAGTGTCACAAAAGACATTGCCCTTACGGAGCCATCGCTGTATCCAAGCATCATCCCAACAAGAAAAACCAGAAGGGTACATATAAGTACTGAGATACCTTGAGTACAACTCAAAGCTATCTTTTTAAAGCCAAAAAATGGTTCGTCAACATTTCTGGGTGGTCTATCCATTATATCTTTCTCTTCTTTCTCAGCTTCAAAAATTGTTGAACATGCAGGATCAATGATCAACTCAAGAAATACTATATGCACAGGCCAGAGAAGCAGAGGCATATCTTTAAAAAAGACAGGTATTAGCGATAGTCCGGCAATAGGAACATGGATTGCAAAAATATAGCTGAACGCTTTTTGAAGATTGTCGAAAATTCTCCTTCCCATTCTAACTGCTCTAACAATTGACGCAAAATTGTCGTCCATAAGTACAAGATCTGAAGCTTCCCTCGCCACATCCGTCCCTTTCTCGCCCATCGCTATGCCTATGTTGGCTGCTTTGAGAGCAGGAGCATCATTTACGCCGTCTCCTGTCATTGCCACAATTTCACCATTTCTTTTAAGTGCATTTATAATTTTCAATTTTTGCTCTGGCACCACTCTGGCAAAAATATTAACATTCTTTATCCTTTTGGCAAGTTCATCATCACTCATTTCCATCAACTCATTTCCGGTAATGTATTCACCGTAATTGTCAAGCCCAATCTCTTTAGCAATATTCATGGCTGTTACCGGATAATCTCCTGTAATCATTATCACTCTTATACCCGCTCTATAACACTCTCTCACTGCTTCAGGAACATTTTCTCGAATAGGATCATGAAGCCCTATGAGACCAACAAATTCAAAATCAAAATCATGTTGGACATGAGGTAATGTTTCAGGTGCAAGGACTGCCTTTGCAACACCAAGAACTCTCAAGCCATCTGAAGCCATTTCCTTCACAACGGCGCTTAATCTGGCCACATTGTCACTATCAAGATGGCAAAGATCAAAAATAGCCTCAGGAGCACCTTTTGTCGCAATAACTTTAATATCCGACTCAGGACTTTCAAAAACCCTCGACATTGCCAGCATCTCTCTGGATAAAGGATACTCCTTTACCATTTTCCAATCTGAATGTATATGCTCGCTTTCCTTGAGAAATTTCTCACTTAGAGCTTCAATGGCCTTTTCCATGGGATCGAAAGGCCTAACCTGGCTTGCAAGAAGACCATATTCAATTATCTCATGAAACTCTTCGGGAAAAAAAGTAGCATTGGAAAGTTTAAACAAATTATTTCCGTTATACAAAGCACTGATGGTCATTTTATTCTGCGTAAGAGTTCCTGTTTTGTCAGTACAAAGAACTGTTGCTGAGCCAAGAGTTTCAATAGCTGATGATTTCCTTGTAAGTACTGAATTTTTTGCAATCCTCCATGCACCAAGAGCCATGAAAATAGTAAGAACTACTGGGAATTCCTCAGGCAACATAGCCATGGCCAGTGTAATACCTGCAAGAAATCCTTGAAGTAAATCGCCTCTTGTCAATGTATATATGACAATTACTAAAACACATAACAATAGTCCTAATATCGCCAATCTTTTAACCAGAATCCCCATTTCACGTTTGAGTTTGGTAGGTTCTTCCTTCACAGATTCCAGTGCTTTGCCTATTTTCCCTATCTCAGTAGAGTGTCCAATGGCCGTAACTTCAAACACACCATTTCCCTGAACAACCATCGACCCTGAAAAAAGATAAGGTAATTCATCCCCTCCGGGTATAGAATAAGTATCTCCTTCACACCACTCACGCTTTCTCACCGGCACCGACTCCCCTGTCAATAGAGATTCGTCTATCATAAGATTGACACTATTAAGTATTTTGCCATCTGCAGGTATTCTGTCTCCCTCCTGAACTACCACAATATCCCCCCTTACCACCTCTCTTCCGGAAATTCGTTTAACCTCTCCACCCCTTATAACCAAAGCTCTGGGACTTGCAAGATCTTTCAAAGCATCCAGTGCCTTCTCAGTCTTTCTCTCTTGAAAATACTCTATCCCCATCACAAAGACCACAAATGACATTAACATGATACCCTCCTGAACATCTCCAAGAAAAAGATAAAGTAAGCCGCACGTAACCAGTAAGATAAACATTGGTTCCGTAAAAATGCCTGCAATAATTTTGAAAACTCCTTTTCTTTTGGAAGATGGAAGTTCATTAAATCCCTCTCTTGTCTGCCTGTTTTTGACCTCTTGTTCGCTCAGTCCTTGAAATTCGAGATTTGATATCTTTCTTTGCATAGAATTTTATTTTTTAACTAACGATTTTTTCGACAATTTTTATAAATTCTTCAATTTCCTCGTCAGAAATCTTTCTTGCAATGTGTTTGACTATTGAGATATGAGCAATATCATGTTTGATATTTAATTGAACACCTTTCTCTGTCAAGTGAAGATGTGCGCTTCTTCTATCCCTGTCTGAACGCACTTTGCTAACAAATCCCTTCTCTACAAGCTTGTCAACAGTCACAGTTACAGTAGGTTTAGAAAGTTTAAGTTCTCTTGACAATTCTGTCACTGTAGGATTGTCAAAATCAGCAATTTTTTCCAGATAATGCATCTGAGTCTCTGTAAGGCCATACTCTTTGCACTGCTCATTTGCTTTCTCCTCAGCAAGAGCAATAAAGTTGGAAAGTTTTGCTATTGTATCAGTCAACGTAATCATAAAACAAATATAGTTAGTTTTATCTAACTAACTATATTTAATAAAAGAAATAGCAAATAAAATTTGCTATTTCTTCATTATAAATCAATTACTATAAAATCAGATAAAAATCAAATTTTATTTTCACTTCCAAGCACGTTTTTCACCTTGTGAATGTATAAAACCTTGAGAGCATCACGTGCTGGACCAAGATATTTTCGTGGATCAAACTCTTCAGGGTGCTCAGCAAGAACTTTTCTAATAGCAGCTGTCATTGCAAGACGTCCGTCAGAGTCTATATTAATTTTGCAAACAGCACTTTTTGCTGCCTGACGTAGTTGATCTTCAGGAATACCCACTGAATCCTTAATTTTACCGCCATATTTATTTATTTGGTCAACAATATCCTGCGGAACACTCGAAGAACCATGAAGAACAATAGGAAAACCAGGTATTCTTTTCTCAATCTCGTGAAGAATATCCAGTCTTATTTCAGGATTCTGGCCAGGTTTAAATTTATATGCACCGTGAGAAGTACCGATAGCAATTGCCAGAGAGTCGACGCCTGTCCGGCCAACAAACTCTTCAACCTCATCTGGTTGAGTATATACATGATGTTCTGCAGAAACATCGTCCTCAACTCCGGCAAGAACTCCAAGCTCACCCTCAACAGTAACGTCATATAAATGAGCATATTCTACAACTTGTTTAGTAAGCTCAATGTTTTTATCAAAAGAGAGATGCGAACCATCAATCATAACTGAGGAAAATCCTGTCTCAATACATGATTTACAAAGTTCAAAAGAATCACCATGATCCAGATGTAAAACAATTGGTATGGCACATCCCAACTCTTTGGCATATTCCACAGCTCCCTGCGCCATATATCTCAGAATTGTCTGATTGGCGTATTTTCTGGCTCCGCTTGAAACCTGAAGAATAACAGGAGACTTCGTCTCGACACATGCGGAGATAATAGCCTGCATCTGCTCCATGTTATTAAAATTGAATGCAGGAATAGCATACCCCCCTTTAATTGCTTTGGCAAACAACTCCCTTGAATTGACCAAGCCAAGTTCTTTGTAAGATACCATTTGAAAATAATTTTAGTAAAACTGAAAATGAATAAACAATCTCAAAGTTAACAATAAAATTTAACTTTGTGTTTAAAACTATATTGATGAATGAAATCATCCGAACTTGAGAAAAACACGTGGAAATCAGTAAATAACAGCAATATTAAAATTGCACTTCTTCCATGGGGTGCTACCGAAGCGCACAATCTCCATCTCCCTTATGGGACTGACACTTTGCTTGCAGAAAAAGTTGCAACGGAAGCTGCCGAAATTGCAAACCAGTCAAATGCAGGTGCAATAGTACTCCCTTCAATAGCATATGGAGTTAACAGCGGCCAGATGGACATAAAACTCTGTTTGAACATGCGTCCTTCTACACAAATGGCTATTTTAGATGACATTTTGACTGATCTTAACAAACATAGTATTAATAAACTTGTAATTATCAATGCACATGGAGGCAATTCTTTTGTTCCCATAATCAGAGAAATGTCTTTGAAATATCCTCAAATAATGGTTTGCAACATAAACTGGTGGCTTGTATGCAAACCGGAAAACTATTTCGACGAACCAGGAGACCACGCCGGAGAACTGGAAACCTCAGTAATGCAGTATATCTATCCCGATCTTGTACTCCCTCTCGAAGAAGCAGGCACAGGAGAAGAAAATCAATTTACAATCGAAGGCCTCAAAGACAAGTGGGCATGGACACCCCGTAAATGGATATATGCAACAACCGACACAGGTGTTGGTAATCCATCCAAATCGACTCCAGATAAAGGGGAGAAATTTTTCAATGATTGCGTTAATAAAATATCAAAATTTATAATTGAGTTCTCCTCTGTCAACTCAGAAAAGAATCTTTATGAAAAAAGAAAATAGAGCTATGATTTTTTCTGCCCCTTCAGGTGCAGGAAAGAGTACGATTGTCTCTCATTTGATGAAGAAGTTTCCAGTACTTGGATTTTCAATTTCTGCCACATCAAGGCAACCAAGGGAGAACGAAGTAAATGGAAGGGAGTATTATTTTTTGAGTACTGATGAGTTTCGTAAAAAAATTGCCGGAAATGAGTTCATAGAGTACGAAGAAGTTTATGAAGGATATTATTACGGAACGCTTAGAAGTGAAGTCGAAAGGCTCTGGAATGAAGGGAAAGTAATAGTTTTTGACATCGATGTCAAAGGAGGATTAAATCTAAAAAAACTTTACGGCAACGCAGCCCTTGCTGTTTTTATAAAACCACCTTCTATTGAAGTTTTACGGGAAAGACTTATCAAAAGAGGAAGCGAAGATAATGCATCTTTTGAACGAAGAATAAAAAAAGCAGAATATGAATTGACCTTCGAGAGTCAGTTTGACAAAGTGCTTGTAAATGATTGCCTTGAACGCTGTCTGAAAGAGGCAGAACAAATTACTGAGGACTTTCTGTCATGAAAATAGCCCTTTACTTTGGGTCATTTAATCCCATGCATGTAGGACATCTGGCTATCTGCCGCTACTTGATGGAGCATTGCGACATTGATGAATTGAGACTTGTTGTAAGCCCTACTAATCCACTTAAAGATGAGTCCAATGAAAAGAGTGCCGAAGAACGACTGAAACATGTAAAAAAGGTAGCTGCAGGTCTTGAAAAGGAGGCTCTACAAAAGGGACTCAAATGTAAGATATGCGTTTCATCCATTGAATTTAAACTCCCTAAACCACTCTACACTATTGATACATTAAGGACAATAACAGCACGTGAAAAAGGCAATAAGTTTATTTTGATTATAGGAGCAGACAATCTTGCCATTATTGAGAAATGGAACAAATGGAAAGAATTACTCAATGAATTTGAAGTCTGGGTTTACCCACGAAAAGGATATGATATTGAGTCGTTATGTAAAAAATATGGAGTCAAACCGCTAGATGCTCCTATGATAGACATATCCTCATCAGAAATAAGAGAAGCCGAATTGTCCGGTAACGATATGTCAGCCTACAAAGTTTGAGTAAGTGCCCTCCAGAGATTGTCGTTTGGGACCGGAGCTTCAACATAAACCTCATCGCCTTTTACGGGATGTTTAAACTTTATACTCCGGGAATGCAAAGAAATACCTCCATCCGGATTAGATCTGGGGAAACCGTATTTAAGATCACCTTTTATCGGGCTGCCAATCTTTGAAAGTTGACACCTTATCTGATGATGTCTACCTGTAAGTAGCAGTATTTCAAGTAAATGATATCTATCTCCTGAAGATAAAAGCCTATATTTCAAAATCGCCTCTTTTGAGCCTTCTTTCGGGACATCATAAGCATATGACTTATTCTGCTCCTGATTTCTGACGATAAAATGTCTTAATTCTCCTGAAGAAGGGTTTGGCTTGTTTGCAACAATCGCCCAATATATTTTTTCAACTTCGCCATTTCGAAAAAGAGTATTCATCCTTTCTAGTGCTTTAGATGTTTTTGCAAATAGTGCAATACCACTTACAGGTCTGTCAAGCCTGTGTGGTACACCTATAAACGCATTTCCGGGTTTGGAATCTCTTACAGCAATATAATTAGCTATCTTGATACTGAGAGGCTCATCACCAGTGTTATCACCCTGTACAATCTCTCCTGCCCTCTTATTGACAATTATAATATGATTGTCCTCGTAAAGAATGTCAGGCTCAGTATTGCTCTGAATCATTAGGAAAATCTTTATTCTTAATATCCTTAATATAATTCTGAACAGCTCCAAGTACTTCATCATGAAGATTAAGGTATCTTCTTAGAAATCTCGGAGAGAACTCCTTTGTCAGACCAAGCATGTCATGCATCACAAGCACTTGACCGTCTACACCATTACCTGCACCAATACCTATAATCGGAATTTTCAACGCCTCTGTTACCTTTTTGCCCAATTCTGCAGGAATTTTCTCTAATACAATAGCAAAACATCCTGCCTGTTCAAGCAAAACTGCATCTTCAAGAAGTTTTTTAGCTTCAGCTTCCTCCTTTGCACGAACACTAAATGTCCCAAACTTATGAATTGATTGAGGAGTTAGTCCAAGATGCCCCATAACAGGAATACCGGCAGATATAATAGTAAGCACTGAGTCAATAATTTCAGATCCACCCTCCACTTTAATAGCATCGGCTTCAGTCTCTTTCATTATCTTAATTGCATTTGAAACAGCCAGTTTTGAGTTTCCCTGATAACTTCCGAAAGGCATGTCAACTACAACCATGGGATTCTTGACAGCTCTAACCACACTTTGAGCATGATAAATCATCTGTTCAATAGTTATAGGAAGAGTCGTCTCATGACCTGCCATAACGTTTGCTGCTGAGTCTCCAACTAAAATAATATCGATTCCTGCCTCGTCAATTATCTTGGCAAAAGTATAGTCATAAGCTGTCAGCATAGCTATTTTTTCACCGTTACGCTTCATTTCCAACAATCTCTGTGTTGTTATGATTCTGTTTTTACCTTCAACAGACATGATTTTTAATTTTATAATGAATATTTTTCTTAAATCCTACAAAGCTATATAATTATTTCAAATTGACTTTATGACACCTTGTCAGTTTTTCCTTTTGGCACAATGTTAGAAGCATTCCATACAGACTTTATAAAAATTAATTTTTGACAACAATTAAAATATAAATATTATGGGAAAGATAATTGGAATTGACCTTGGTACAACCAACTCCTGCGTTGCTGTAATGGAGGGAAATGAACCTACAGTCATAATTAACAGCGAAGGCAAAAGAACCACACCTTCGGTTGTTGCTTTTACCGAAAATGGTGAAAGAAAAGTTGGTGATCCTGCGAAAAGACAGGCTATAACAAATCCGGTAAGGACTATCTACTCAATTAAGAGATTCATGGGAGAGCCTTATGACAAGGTTAAAACTGAAATTGAACGTGTCACATACAAGGTTGAAAAGGGTGAAAATAATACAACCCGTATAAATATAGATGGGCGTCTTTATACTCCACAGGAGATATCAGCAATGATTCTTCAAAAGATGAAAAAGACAGCCGAAGACTATCTTGGACAAGAGGTTACTGAAGCTGTGATTACAGTTCCTGCATATTTCAGCGATTCTCAAAGGCAAGCCACAAAAGAGGCCGGAGAGATAGCAGGCCTCAAAGTTAGAAGAATTATCAACGAACCTACAGCTGCTGCTCTCGCATATGGTCTTGACAAGACTCATAAAGATATGAAGGTTGCCGTTTTCGACCTTGGTGGAGGTACATTCGATATATCTATACTCGAATTGGGTGATGGAGTATTTGAGGTAAAATCCACAAATGGGGATACTCACCTTGGTGGTGATGACTTTGACCAAAAGATAATAGACTGGCTGGCAGAAGAGTTTATGAATGAAAACAGTGGCATTGACCTGAGAAAAGATCCTATGGCGCTGCAAAGACTCAAGGAAGCAGCTGAAAAAGCTAAAATAGAGTTGTCAAGCCAAACAACCACAGAGATTAATCTTCCGTACATCATGCCGGTTGATGGTATTCCTAAACACCTTGTAAAGACTTTGACTCGAGCAAAATTTGAACAACTTTGTGATTCCTTGATACAAAGAACTGTTGAACCATGTCGCAAGGCATTAAGTGGTGCAAACCTTAAACCTTCGGACATCGATGAAGTAATTCTCGTTGGAGGTTCTACAAGAATACCTGCTGTACAACAGCTTGTTGAAAAATTCTTTGGCAAAACTCCAAGCAAAGGCGTTAACCCGGATGAGGTAGTTGCTGTAGGTGCTGCTATCCAGGGAGGTGTGCTTGCCGGAGATGTTAAGGATGTGCTGTTACTCGATGTTACACCACTTTCTCTTGGTATCGAGACTTACGGTTCAGTAATGACAAAACTTATAGATGCAAATACAACTATACCAACCAGAAAGTCTGAAATCTTCAGCACTGCCAGCGACAATCAACCTTCTGTAGAGATTCACGTCCTTCAAGGTGAAAGACCAATGGCTAAGGACAATAAAACTATCGGTCGTTTCCATCTGGACGGAATAGCTCCTGCTCCAAGAGGTGTGCCTCAAATTGAAGTTACCTTTGACATTGATGCTAACGGTATTCTGAATGTCTCAGCAAAAGACAAAGGTACTGGCAAGGAGCAAAAAATACGTATTGAAGCATCATCAGGACTAACTGAGGCTGAAATCAAGAGAATGCGTGACGAAGCAAAAGCCAATGAAGCCGCTGATAGAGCCGAAAGAGAGAGAGTTGACAAAATCAACGCTGCAGATGGAATGATCTTCCAAACCGAGAAAAATCTTAAGGATTATGGAGACAAGATACCTGCAGACAAGAGAAGTGCAATTGAAAGTGCTCTTGCTCAACTCAAGGAAGCTCATAAAGCAGGAGATATAGCAGCCATCGACAAAGCCATGGATAATATGAACAACGCATGGCACGCCGCTTCTGAAGACATGGCAAGAGCTGCTCAAAGTGGGCCTTCACAAAGTTCTTCCAGTGATTCAGGCTCTTCCACTGGCAGCAACGGCAGCGATAAAGAGGTCACCGATGTTGACTTTGAGGAAGTAAAGTAAACACAGAAACAAGTCTTAATCAAAAATAAGTAAAAAGCGGTAGTACAATGTGCTACTGCTTTTTTTTTGTTAAAAAAACTTACAATGTTCGGCGTTGGTCGCGCGTTGGACAAAAAATTGAGTATTCCTCACAAAACGGCCAAAAGATACGTTTCCGACATCTGCAAAAACTGCAAGTTAATCCTTACAAAACACGATGAATACGCCAAAGTTTAACCCTCTAAGCCCCGCTTTCAAGTTTGAAACAAAATATTCTTTTTTTAAACTGGGATATCTAAAACTTATATTTATAAATCATTTTTAATATCAAAAAAAATCTTATTTTTGGATAAAAGCTGTCAAGTCAAAATATCTACCACAATGTTATTCTCAAACAGATTAAGACAATTACGAGCACAAAACAATCTACTACAACGCCAAATGTCTGCTGCTCTCCAATCGATACATGTCTATACAACAAAACAGAGCGCGGCGAACGCCGTGTTAAACGCGAACAGGTTATTGCACTTGCCAAAATATTCAAAGTAAATCCAAACGATTTTTTATCCCTTTGGCTTTCCGACCGGATTATTGAAGTGTTAAAAAAAGAAAAAGAGTTGGCAGAAAAAGGATTGATTGTTGTACAAAAATATCTTAAAAATAATGTCAAAATTATCCGAAAGAATATTATCTATTATTGAAGAATTAATAGACCAATACCAAGAGGACGACCGCTATAATCGTCCTTGGATAATTGGTTTTAGCGGAGGAAAAGATTCTACCGTTCTGCTTACTTTGGTCTGGCTTGCACTTCTAAAAATCAAAGAAGACACCCCAAATGCAACTCTTAAGCGACAAGTTTATGTTGTTTGCAATGATACAATGGTAGAAAATCCTGTAATTGAAGAATATGTTAGTAATGTCCTACAAACCATTCAAAAAGCCGCCAAAGAACAGCAGCTACCGATTACAGTAAAAACTACCACACCACAAATTGAAGATACATTTTGGTGTTGCGTAATTGGCAAGGGTTATCCTGTGCCAAATAATTCATTCCGTTTCTGTACGGAAAAAATGAAGATTAAACCGACCTCAACATTAATAACCCATCAAGTCGCGGCGGACGGCGAAGCAATAATTCTAATCGGAACACGACTTGCAGAAAGTCAACAGCGGGCAAAATCAATCAAAAAACACGATATAAAAGGACACCGACTTTCAAAGCATCCGCTAAACCCAAACACTTACACTTATGCACCAATTAAAGAATTGATGTTAGAAGAAGTATGGTGGATTATCAATGCAATTCCTTCGCCTTGGGGCTTTGACAATCAGATTCTTTATAAAATCTATATGGACGCTTCGGCAGACGATTACGAATGTCCTACTATTGTAACCAATGATTCCCACCGTAGCTGCGGACAAAGTCGCTTTGGTTGTTGGGTTTGCACGGTTGTAAAAGAAGACAAATCAATGTCATCACTAATAAAAAACGGTGTTGGGTGGATGCAGCCCTTACTTGATTTTCGTAACAAATTGGTTGAAAATCGCAATGTTTCCGAAAAACGCAGTGAAACCCGGCGAAACGGACAAGCCGCCGTTGATAAAACAGGGCATAATATGGGCAACTACACAATGGAATACCGCATACAACTTTTGCGGGAACTGCTCACAATCCAAAAAGACACACAGCAGTACCGTTCAAGCATTGACTTGATTACAAGCCAAGAACTGATTGCAATTCAAGTGATGTGGTACAGGGACGGCAATTTTTCAACAACCGTAAATGATATTTACAACGAGGTTTATGGCTACGATTTGCAAAACGATAATATCAGTTTACAGGAAAGGCTTCTGCTCGAAAAATCATGCAACAATCCCGCTCATTATTCGCTCATTCAGGAGTTGCTTGCTTTGCAAAAAAATAAGGTACTGCTAATGAAAAAGTACGGACTTCAAACCGATTTAGAAGCTCGATTGGATAGTTTTATAAAGGGGTAACAGTATGAAAATAAAAACCATAGAACTAAATAATTACCGCCTCTATAAAGGGATTAATAAAATTGTTTTTCCAAATGGGAACAACAAGAATTTATACTTGATTTCTGGAGAAAACGGCTTTGGTAAAACTACATTTTTGCATTCTCTATTATGGTGCTTATATGGTCGTTTGATGATAGATATTGATGAAACATTTCGTAAAGAAATGTCGAATGGAGGATACAACAATATGGTTATCAATAATCTAAATCAAATTTGCAGACAAAAATTGCATACTGAAGTTACCCAAAGTATTCTTACACGCATAAAAAAAGAAGGTTATTCTGTTGATACTGAATTCATAAAAGAATGGTCTCAATATTATGTTACTTTGGAATTTACAGATATACTTATTCCGTCAATTCCGTGTCAATCGTTGAAAATTATTCGTTCGTACGATATTCTTTTAGATAAAGAAAATGTTGAAATTCTAATTGATGGCTTAATAAACGAATTGACAAGCGAAATTGGAAATGAGGTTTTTATTAATGATTTTATTCTCAATAAAGATATTGCTCGCTTCTTCTTTTTCGATTCAGAAAAAATTGTATCACTCGCTGAAACTAATACCATAGATGAAAAGCGCAAACTTTGTTCGGCTTACAATGAGGTTTTGGGAGTGAAAAAATACGAGGACTTGAAGAAAAACCTTGAAAATATGCGCTTACGTTTCCGTCGTAAATCTGATGATGTTGATAGCCGCAACAAATTGAACAGTTTACTTTCAAAACAAAAATCTCTGAATGAAACCATTGCTGAACAAGAACAACAAACCGCCGACCTCGACAGCCAACTGATATTGTTAAGAAAGGAAGATGAAAACCTGCAAATGCTACTTTTGCGAGAAGGCAATGGTACAACTATCGAAGAACTCAATCGGCAGGAAGCACTTTTGGAAACCACTCGAAAAAAAGATGCTGAATACAAACAACAACTCAAACTGTTTTTGGAATACGCACCTTTTGCAATTTCCGGAAAACTGTTACAGCAGACAAAAGTACAGATAGAGAAGGATTTTAATATTCTTCAATCTCAAAATGATGTTAGAAATCAGAATTTTCTATTAAGCAATATCAATGCTGAAATGCAGCAAGTGTTCAACAATATAAAAATTTCTGCCAAAGACAAAAAACAATTAGTTGATTCGTTTAACAATATTATTTCCAAATATCAAACCAATACAACAGACGAAACGCCATTATTGAGAGTAAGCAAGGAAGATTTCGACGAGTTTTTGGCTGTATATTCAAATATTACAACAACTTACAGAGTTGAATTTGAGTACCTTGCAGATGATTACCGTAAAAACAAACAGGTAATGGAACGTACAGCCAGGAATATATCTAATATGAACAGTAAAGAAAATGATAATATAATAAAATCTATTCGTAGACGAAAAAATGAAAGTGAACGAAGAATTGCTGAATTGGAACAAAAAATCCGTCAGTTGCACGAGGAGCGTGGCGCAATAAACAAAGAATTAGCAGTTATAAGTCGCCAAATTTCGGAGTTAAGTAAAAAAGTGAGTCTTGATGATAGTAACAGCAAGAAAGATAAAGTTGCTGAGCAACTTATATCAGAACTAAATACATTTCTTATTTTACTGAAAAAAGAAAAAAAATCGGCTCTTGAAAGCCGTATAAAAACCACGATGAACAACTTAATGCATAAGGCAGATTTTATCCAAAATGTTGATGTTGTGGTGGTAGATGATATAATAGATATAAATCTTTATGCTACAGTGGGTAGCATAATAAAAAAAGAATCTTTATCGAAAGGGGAGCAACAACTCTTTGCAACTTCTCTACTCAAAGCACTTGTGGAAGAATCAGGTATACAATTTCCTGTCTTTATTGACAGTCCCTTACAGAAGTTTGATAAGAGCCACGCAAAAAAAATCATTACAGAGTTTTACCCAACAGTTTCCAAACAGGTTATTTTATTCCCATTGTTACATAAAGAGTTAACTGAAGAAGAATTGGAAACAATGAAGCCTTATGTGAATTCCGCTTTTGTGCTGAAAAATAATAATTTATATTCACACATTCAGCAGGTTGATATTAATAATTTAATGAAAGAGTAAGTTATGTTTTCGCAGATACGGACGAGTAGTCAAAACCGAGAAATTGTTGTTGAATTAACGCGTAAATTCAATTTGGGTGCTGAAAATATAATTGCCCGAATTGCGCTTGGATATTCATTACAATCAGGGATTAAATTCTCACCGTTGGATGTAAAAGACTCAGGCGGTAAGGTATATAGCAAAAATGTGTTGTTTGGAAATAACTATTCGATCTATGAATTTCTAATTTGTACACATTATCAGATTAACAGTAACGACAAAGATTTACCTCGGTATTTTAAATTGCACCTTGATGATGGGCTGCAACGTATATATGATGACATGAAAGACAATCCCAATTTAGTGGGATATGATTATTTATTTGAAAAAATACAAAATGGTTTGGGTGAATTATGTTAAAAGGAGATTTAAAAAAAATTACAATTAAAGATTTGCTGAGAGATGGCAAAATATCTGTTCGCACAAGTAATTGTTGCTTTAATGCAGCCTTTGAATCTCTTTTTGATATATTAAAATATTATGAAAGTAGACATTCTTTTTTTAACATTAGAAATGCTGGAAGAAAAACTTGTTCTGAATTAGAAAATTTATGTAAAGAATATATTCCGCAAATTGAAATATCCGTTGATACAGATGGCTTTTCTGAGAATGAAAATGAGGCTGAGAATGAAAATGTAAGACAAGCCGAAGTAGAAATTTTAATTAAGGAGGATGTTATTGGAGCAATTAATAATAAACTAATAGATGACAAAGATATTCTTTCTTATTTGGGAGTAAGGCAAAAGGAAATTCTTGAGAAAAAATTTGAAGATTGTATTAAAAAATATTCCATTCGCACAAAAAATCGACTAACTTCCGTTGGCTTTGATAATTTTGTGATTAATTATTTATTTGTCGAAAACCAGGCTCTATTAAAGATTAATGGTTTAGGAAAAAAGAGTTTAGAAGAGGCTATAGATTTGAAAAATAAAATAAAAGAGGAATGCCTATATTTAATTAATTTACCCGAAGAAGATATAGCAAGATTAAATTTGGTTCGCAAAAAAGTAGATATCATTCTAAATAGCTTTGTTGATGAATTTTATAAGATAAATAATTATTTGCCAATGTTTTGGATTTTGGAACAAAATCTCGTTACAAGCAAAAATCGCAATATTGACATTCTGATAGACACATTCCCTGTTTTTCAAAATTACCAATCCAGAACATTTAAAGATATTGCAGCAAAATATGATATAACAAGAAAAAGAATTAGGCAAATACGTAACTACACATTTCACAATACATTTGAAATAACCAATGAAGTAATTGATTATAAGAAAAATAGTGATTTAATCAAATACGCCGAATTGTTACAAAATAAAGATGATTGGAAATATATTTTAGAATTTTTGCAGGGTAAAGAGGTTATAAACCAAGAATCATTTGAGATTCAAGAATTATTGAAAAAAGAACAATGCAATCTATCGGCTCTGTTTGTATTGCAAATCATTGCATATATATTCAGGGATAAATACTTTCTTTTGGGCGGATTGAGCATATCAAATCAAAGTAAAAATAACACATTTCTCATCCGTAAAGAATTCGCAGACATTTTCAATTTTGAAAAATTTATTGAAGAATTTGCGAGCCATATTGCTGAAAATGAAACAGAATATGATTTAAATGTTGACGAGTTTTTATCTAATAGTACGTGTTGGGTTCATGGGATTGATCTATATAAATTTGATAATATAGTTCACATTGTGAAAGAGATTATATTAAATGAATTTCACTTATATTCTAATCTTGACGGTTTAATTACGATTCCTTCAACGAAAGGAAGAAACCCGCGTGATGTGGTTTATGATATACTAAAAGTAAAAGGCGAACCAATGCACCTCCATGATATTTTTGTTGAGTTTAAGAAAATTATGCCAGAACATAAATACACACAAGAAGATAATCCAGATAGATTACGCCCCTATTTACAAAAGCACGAATCCATATCATACAGAAACAGAAGGAGTATTTACACACTAAAAGAGTGGAAACACATACGGACAGGAACAATACGTGATGCTATCATAAATTTTTTGGAAGATAAAGATTTACCACAATCAGTAGATGATATTACAGAGTATGTTTTACTGCATTTCCCAGAAACAAACATTGCAAGTGTGCGAACAAGTATGTTTAATGATACACAAAAACGATTTTCGTTTTTTGGTGATGGCCTGTTTGGATTAGTAAGCAAAGAATATCCTGCCGAATACAAAGAAATAAAACAGCAGGAAGGACAAAGAAAATCGTTTGAACAACGACTTTATGATTTAGAAAAGTTTCTTTCCGAAAACGACCATTACCCTTTTTCTTCTTCCGATAACGAAGAAGAAAACTCTTTGTATCGTTGGTGGCGAATAATAAATAGAGACCCAAAATTGTCCGAACTCCAAAAGGCAGAAATAGAAAGAATAAAAAATCAATATGCAGATTTCGATACAGAAAAAAAAGTTTACGAATGGTTTTGTCATTTCAATGATTTTAAACTTTTTGTGCTTGAAAATCACCGTTTACCTTCATCAAACGGTCCAGAAAAATTTTTGTATGGTTGGTTCCGTAGAGCAAAAGACGATTTTTTAAACGATCGTTTAAATGAGAAACAAAGGACAAAATATGCAGAATTTTTTAAAGAGATAAAGTATGTTGAAAGATAAAGATTTCAAATACAGATATTCAACAGGCAGAAAAGATTTGCCGATTGATTTTTTTGAGTTGGCATTGTCTAATAGCACTAAACTTGATATAGGGTTGGGTTATTTTAGTAGTGCTTCTTTTAATATCCTTTCTGTCGGCTTTGCTCGTTTTATCTGTAATGGAGGAAATATGCGTTTGTATATCAATCAATATCTTACCGAAGATGATTACAAACTACTACAGAACAATGAAACTATTGATTTTGAAGAACGTATATTACAATCTTTTTTCTTACTAAAAACTACCTTATCGAAAAGGGACGAACATTTTTTCAAATGTTTGTCATATCTTATTAGGAATAAAAGAATTGATATTAAAATAGTTATACCAAAGGATGGTGGTTTGGCACACGAAAAGTTTGGTATTTTTACAGATGATAACAACGATAAAGTGTCTTTTACCGGCTCAATGAATTTAACAGCTGCGGCATTGGTAAAAAACATTGAAACAATTGAATGTACTTGTTCATGGAAAGGTGAAGACAACACGGAACGTATAGAAATAAGCGAACAAGATTTTGCGGAAATTTGGACAGGGGCAAACGACAATGTGTTAGTTTTTCCTGCAAAGAAATTCTGCCAAGAGATAGTAAAAACTTTTCCCAAAGTAGATTTGGACGAGTTGTTATTACAAGAGAAAGAAATAATTAAGAAACTCACAAACAAACAGATAGAAGAAATATCGACGGAAAAGAAACAAGTACAATTGCCTCATTTCCCTTACAAATATTCTGACGGTGCAAGACCGTATCAAATACAAGCGTACGAAGCGTGGGTTAAAAATGGTAAGCAGGGTATTTTTGCAATGGCAACAGGAACAGGAAAAACAATTACTTCTTTAAATTGCGCTTTGCAGGAGTACCATAAAGACAAATCGTATCAACTTTTGATTTTAGTTCCGACCATTGCTTTAGTTGAACAGTGGATTAATGAAATTGGCTTGTTTGACTTCAAAAATATTATCGAAATATATTCTGAAAATTCACAGTGGCGCAGACAAATTGTTTCACTAAAAAACAAAATTCAACAAGGCAGTAACGAAAATTTTGTCATTGTATCTACTTATCAATCATTTACAAACGATGATTTTCAACAAATTTTACCGAAACTTCCCGATACAATGCTACTGATTGCAGATGAAGCACACAATATCGGCTCTGAAAATGTTAGAGCGGCTTTTAGAAAAATGAAAATTAAAAAGCGCATTGCATTGTCGGCAACTCCGAACCGGATATACGACCAAGAAGGAACAGCCGAATTGGAAAGTTTTTTTAATGATAAACCGCCTTATGTTTATAGTTTTCCAATGAGCCAAGCAATAAAAGAAGGTCGTTTAATGGAGTACTGTTATTATCCAAAAATGGTTTATCTCAACGAGCCGGAAATGGATAAGTATGTGGAATATACTAAAAAATTAATGAATCTGTTTGATAGTGAAACAGGTAAGCTCAGAAACGAAGACGAAGCGACAAAAATTTTAATGTTGCGGAAACAAGTATTGCATAAAGCAGAAGATAAAATGCGAGTATTGCGAGAAATTATTACAGAAATCGGACAGGACAAATTAAAATACTGTTTTGTTTATGTTCCCGAAGGCTATTCTGAAAACGAGGATGAAAGCATATTGCAAAGAATGCTATACACTATCAAAGAAGCATTTCCTAAAACAACTTGCAATACATATACTGGAAATAACAACAAAAAAGAGCGTTCCGCTATTTTGAGTGGTTTTGAAAACGGCGACATAGCTGTTTTACTCGCAATGAAATGTTTAGACGAGGGCGTTGATGTTCCTAGAGCCCAATATGGTATTTTTGCGTCAAGCACAGGTAATCCTCGACAATTTATTCAACGTCGTGGTCGTTTACTACGTAAACACCCGGACAAAACATTTGCTTACATATATGATATGATTGTAGTACCTGATTTTCAATCACCACAATACTCGAATGATTTTTTCAGAATGGAAAGGTCATTGGTAAGAGGCGAACTAGCACGAGTGGCATATTTTGCTGATTTGGCATCTAACACTCATTCTGCGAAAGAGGTTTTGCAGGGTCTTGCAGACTATTATCAATTAAATTTATCAGAACTAATTTTAAGTATAAATCAATAAATTTTCAAGAAATGACAGCAGAAGATATTTTCAACGAGGTGATGAAATCGCCAGAATTAACAGACATTTTCAACATTCCACAAGAAGTTCTGAATAATATGGATTACAATGCGAGTTCGGAATATCAGGTCATTGAAGTTATCAAAGCAATTATTCGTGGGGAAGAAAACCATATGGATAGTAACGCAATTTTTAGAAGTATTCAAAATCAAATAATACACTTAGGGTAAAATATGGCGACAATAATTAAATCCATTAGTTTCCAAAACTTCTACAACTATTACGGAAATTTTGAGCAAAACACCTACCGTTTTACGACAGGAATCAATATTGTTAATGCTGATAACAATATGGGAAAATCCAAATTCTACAACGGTATTCTCTGGATTTTGAATAATGCTGTTTACGATTCAGACTTAAAAAGAATGATAAGCGACACCTCCAGTCCAAGATTAGATTCTAATTATTTTAAAAAAATGGTCTCGGGAAAAGCAAAAGCCGAAGAAACGGAGTTTGATATGGGAGTAAAAATTGAATTTGAAGAAAATAACACTCAATATTCTGTGTCAAAAATTGTGCATTGTAAAAAAAATATTTCTGATTGGGATTTTATTGAAAGATTAGATGTTTCTGAAACCACCAATGGCAGAACAATTCCTATTTTTGATATTGAGGATAAGAAAAATAGAATACAAAAAATCATTCCTGTTGAATTACGAAACTACGCGTTGCTGCAAGGTGAATCAATGGAAAAATTAGTTGATTTATCCTCTCGCGCTGGTCTTTCCTCAACCATTGAAACTTTGGCTGGAATTTCAAATCTCATTGATATTTATTTGACTTGTGGTGATTTGTCAAAGAAAGCAAAGAGACTTTTAAACGACAAAGAAACTGAAGTGAACCTCAATAATGATCGAATCAAAATTTTAATTGAGGAAAGAGAGCGACTTGAAAAGTTCAAAGAAAACAACCTGTATCAAATTGATACATATAAGGAAGAATTATCAAAAGCCCAAGCAAGGAAAGATGAGTTGGAAGCATTGCAGCTTAACGCAGCTAAACGAGAAAAATTTAGAGAAATTCAACGGCATCTCCAAGTGGAAATCAACACTCTGAAAAACAATAAGAAAGAAGCGGAGAAAAACATTACTTCATTATTATTTGCTAACAATCCACCTTGGTTGCTGATGGGCTTCCAAAACTCTATAGAATTGTTTGGGCAGAAACGCGACAAACTGAATAAAGACCTTACTTTGCAAAGTGCAGCAAAAGACCCAACGATTCTTTTACCTGAAGGCTCTCCCGATATCCCGTCATTAAAAAGAATGTTAGAAACTGAAAAATGTGAAGTTTGCGGACGTCCAGCTCCAAAAGGTTCTGAATTTTGGGAACATATCAAAATGGTTATGGAACGTCCTCGAAATGTCGAAAATACAAATTCTAACAATTTTACTACTTTTTACGGAGATATTCAGAAAACTGTCGGTTCATTTTTGTTGAATATCCCAGAAATACCACAAGAAATTGAAAAATATCGCGACAAAATCAATGACATTGACAATAAAATCAGAGAGAAACAGGAAGATTACAACATTGCAAAACAGGAATTTATGAGTGCAGGCGGTAATGAAAACGAATCAGGTAATACAGATAAAAAAAATATTGATGATCATTCATTAGCAGAACGCACAATAGAAGATAAAAAACGCTTAATTGAAATGGCTAACGACCAAATTAGGCAATGGAATATTCGATTGCAACAGATTGAAAAAGAATTGGATTCTATCAATCAAAGTTCAGAAATCACACAATATCGTAATTTCAAAGATATGATGTGTTATATTGAGTCAATGTTTTTAAACTCGAAAGAACGCATTTTTGATAGGATTTTGAACTCGTTAGAAATCAAAGCTAATCAAAAATATAGCGAACTTACAGCGGGCAATCAGGTTGCAGGTGGTCGCTTATGTTTCAAAAAACAAGAAGATAATACCGTTCAGGTTTCCATAAGGAACATAAATGACAACGAACTAACAGGACTTGGATCAGGGTTCCAGCGAATGAAACAACTGTCTATCGTAATGGCAATTATTTCTTCGAGAATTGGCAATCAACACTTTGATTTTCCGTTTATATCAGATGCACCGTTTTCCGAGTTTGGCGACAACTTTATTTACAACTTTTTCCGAATTTCCCCTCAGGTATTTACGCAAAGTATCATACTTATCAAAGATTTATATGACCCCAATACAGATAATTATTTGAATGAAAAGGGGAACAAAATTTTAGAGAAGATGAGAAGCGGCGAGATTTGCGGCACTTTCTATGTAAATACTGTACTAGAAAGAGCTGATGCAACAAATTTAGTTACAAATAATAAATGTTATTTTCCAGATAAATTCTAAAACAATGGACGGTTCAGTATTAAAAGATAAAATAGGCCAAAAAAGACCCGGGTATAGAGAACAATATCGTTCTTTGATTGAAAGTATTTCGGTTAAAGGAGACACAAGCGGAAAAGGGGATTTTTCTGCCTTTGGAGCTTTCTATCAAACCTATATGTATGCTTTTGTTATTGGTTACAAATTAGGAACACCAAAATTTATAAAAAAAGGTGAAAATACAATCAATTTTGCTTCTTTCGTAGATTGGAAGCCAACTTTAGTAAGGGATTTTATTTTGATGCTGTTACTCAATGATACAGAAAAATATAGTGTTCCATATTCTTGGTTAGAATTGGAGAATGCTAACGAAGAAACGATTGAGAATTTTATTGCCGAATTGTTTCGACAAATGGAAGGTTATGCAAATGCGGGTTTTGAATATTTGCAAGACAAGTGGGATAATGAAAAGATTGAGTTTCAAGACCCATTTGTGTTTGTTAATTTTTTATTGGGCTTGAAAGAGTAAATTTATGCCCGAAACTCAAAACATGAATCACAAATTCATTTTGGATAGTCAATTCTCCTTCAAAGGCAACGATTTCTGGGCAGTCTTCCACAGAGACATTTACAACAAAGAGGATATAAGCAAGTTAGGACTGAACGAAAGGCAAATTAAAGCCATTCTTTATGTGAAAGAAAACGGACGTATATGATACTCCCCAGTTTTCAACCACCAGGAATGGTTTTTAAGTTGTAAGCATCTGAGAGTCTGTGCAAAAACTAATTACAATCTTTTTACAATTACACCTTTAAATGTTCTAAAATAACTTGCATTATCGATAGAAAAATTGTATATTTAGCTGTAATTTAATTTGTTAGATATGCAACATGTTATTGGTGAAGATAGAAATCAGTTCCAAATTATGTGTTTAGAACAATTGGTTCCGGAAAATTCCTGGGCAAGAGTAATTGATCTATTTGTTGAATTACTTCCTCGACTACATTGACAAAAAAGTTGCAGAATATGAAGCTCAATTAGACGAGTCTGATGCAGAGGATAAGGCAGTTCTCAAGGAAAAGATTCAATTGAAACTTAACAGATGCCAAAAATAAATTACTAGTTCATTCTCATATTAGAGGTACAACAGACAAACGAGAACTGGCTACTGTTGCACTCGAAGTACAAGAATTACTGGGGAAAGAAACTTTTAATACTCTCAGTGATGCAGGTTACTCTACAGATGATCAGCTTAGTATTTGTAAGGATTCCAGTATTTGCACTTATTCGTCACCTATGCCAAGCACTTCACCTTATGATAATTGCCTGCCCATCCGGTGAAAGGATGACTTGTGGCTCCGGTAAAAAATGTCAAATGAGAGAAATGTGCACGCAGAATAAAGGAGGGAGAGTTATCGAAAGAAGTGAATTTCAGGATATAATTGATGAGAACAATAGGAGAGTTATTGACAACCCTGATTATTACAAACTTCGAAGAGCAATAATTGAACATCCTTTACCATAATGAGGGGCAAGAAAAATGTAATGAGTGAAGCCTATATCCTTATGATTATTTATAATCTTAAACGTTGTTTGTCAATAATGGGAGAAAAAGACTTTAGAGATAAGATTTGTTGCCAATTTAATTGTAATAATAATTCCCATTATTTGAAAATCAATTTTATGAGAGCCTAATATCCTTATTATAAAAACTAGTATAAAAAACCAATCAGTAGGCACTTCGTTTAAAAAGTGGTTTTTGCACAGACTCTCGAATGCTTACGTTCATTTTGTGTTTTTTAGTCTTCTATTAGTCTTCTATTTGTGTTGTGAATAATTGTTTATCTTTGTTTATTCCGATATGATTCACAAAATAAAAAAGTAAAAAACATAACAAAGGATGCTGTTCGCTTATAAAATCGGAGATAAAAGGCTATGCAATGCGATAGAGCGCAAATATTAATGTAAATCAATATTGGAAAAATGAAATCTAATATGAATTAACGAACAAGTATTAAATACAGCAGAGAAAAAATAAGAACTATAATGACTAACGAACAAGAACGCGACGAGCTTCACCGCACGATATGGCAGATAGCCAACGACCTTAGAGGCAGTGTTGATGGATGGGATTTCAAATCATACGTGATAGGTATGCTGTTTTACCGCTTCATATCCGAAAACCTGACTTCCTTCATTAACGAAGGAGAACGGCGGGCGGGAAATCCCGACTTCGATTATGCAAGCATTTCCGACGAGGAAGCCGAATTCGGAAGAAGCGAAACCGTGAAGGATAAGGGGTTTTACATACTGCCTTCCGAGCTTTTTGAGAATGTGCGCCGTAACGCCAAAAACGATCCTAACCTCAACGAAACGCTGAGCCGTGTTTTCAAAAACATTGAAGATTCTGCCAAAGGTATGCCGAGCGAAAAAGACTTTAAAGGCCTATTCGATGATATTGATGTCAACAGCAATAAACTCGGACCTACGGTTGCCAAGAGAAACGAAAAGCTGGTGAAGATCATTAATGCCGTTGGCGATTTGCAACTGGGCGATTATCAAGACAATTCCATCGATACTTTTGGCGACGCTTATGAATACCTGATGACCATGTATGCAAGTAATGCAGGCAAGTCGGGAGGCGAATTTTTCACCCCTCAGGAGGTCTCCGAACTACTTGCCCGAATTGCCGTGGTAGGAAAAACCGAAGTCAACAAGGTGTATGATCCTGCCTGCGGATCGGGTTCCCTTTTGCTCAAATTTGCCAAAGTCCTCGGCAAGGAAAACGTTCGGTTGGGTTTTTTCGGTCAGGAAATCAATCTCACCACCTACAACCTTTGCCGCATCAACATGTTTTTGCACGATATCGGATTCGAAAAATTCGACATAGCCCACGGCGACACCCTCATCGATCCCAAACACTGGGACGATGAGCCATTTGATGCCATCGTTTCCAATCCGCCTTATTCCATCCGGTGGGAAGGCGACAGCAACCCTCTACTGATCAACGACCCCCGTTTTTCTCCCGCCGGCGTACTGGCACCAAAGAGCAAAGCCGATTTGGCTTTCACCATGCACATGCTCAGTTGGTTGTCCACAACGGGTACGGCTGCCATCGTAGAATTTCCCGGCGTGCTCTATCGCGGAGGTGCTGAGCAGAAAATTCGCAAATACCTTATCGACAACAATTATGTGGATGCAGTCCTTCAGCTGCCTCCAGATTTGTTTTTCGGCACTACCATAGCCACATGCGTTATTGTACTCAAAAAAAGCAAGGCAGACAATGCCGTGCTCTTCATCGACGCTTCAGCCGAATTTGTACGCGGCGGCAACAAAAACAAGCTCAGCGAAGCTAATCGCGAAAAAATTCTCGATGCTTATGTTGCGCGTCACGATATTGACCACTTTGCCCGGCTGGTTCCCAACAGCGACATTGCCGAAAACGAGTACAACATTGCCGTGAGCAGCTACGTGGAGCAGAATAACGAGACCGAAGAAGTGGATATCGAAAAACTGAACGCCCGCATTGCCGAGATCGTCATCCGCCAGCAAAAACTTCGCGAAGCTATCGATGAAATTGTGGCCGATTTGGAAGGAGGTGCAGCATAATCAAATTTTACCCCCCTCGAATTCGATGGATTTAAATAATAAACTAGTTGTAAATATGCTGAATCATGGATAAACTTAAAATAACCCAATATAAAAATTCCTTCGATTCTGTTGCTCATTACATTGAAAACGATCAAAAAGAACAAGTTGAAATTTGGTTTGCCCGAGAATTGCAAGCAATTTTGGGCTATGCACGATGGGAAAATTTCGTTGTTGCAATAAATCGTGCGGTAGAATCATGCAAAACTCAGGGTATCAATGTGGACGATCATTTTCGTGAGGTCACGAAAATGATTGAAATCGGAAAAGGCGGCAAACGCGATATAGAAGATTTCATGCTTACCCGTTTTGCCTGTTACCTGATAGCTCAAAACGGAGACCCTAAAAAAGAAGAAATTGCCTTCGCCCAAAGCTATTTTGCCATACAAACCCGAAAAATTGAACTCATTGAAGAACGCTTGAACCTAAAATCGAGACTGGAAACAAGAGACAAATTACGGGCTGCCGAAAAACAACTCTCGCAAAACATTTACGAGCGAGGTGTTGACGATAAAGGGTTTGGACGTATCCGTTCAAAAGGCGACACCGCTTTGTTTGGCGGACATACCACCGAGCATGTGCAAAACAATAAAACTGTACGCGAAATGCTGGGCAAGCGCGGCATTAAACCTGAAGAACTGCCACCTGCCGAAGACATTAAAAAGATGGAACGCCGCGCAGCAACCGATGAAAAGAAAATTGAACAATCTACAAAGAAACTCCCAAAAAATGAATAAGTCTGGATTTGTATATATAATGATCAATAAAAACCGGACGACACTTTATATTGGTGTTTCCAACGATTTGTGCCGTAGGATTTACGAACACAAAAACCATTTTATAAAAAACTCATTTACAGATAAATGTAATATCGAATATTGTATTTATTATGAAGAGTATCCCTCAATGATGACCCCTCATCTCGTCCCGGCAAGCCTGTCATTTCGAGCGAAGCGAGAAACCTCTCTTTCAAAGATGATAAACCAAAATAACATCTCAACAACATGAACAAAATCGATGAACTGATCGCTCAATATTGCCCCAACGGCGTGGAATTTAAAGAATTGGGAGAAGTAGCTTCTATTGATACAGGTATTCAGTTAAATAAAACTTCAATGTCTGAATTTGGCAAATTTCCTGTTCTTAATGGAGGTATAAGTCAATCTGGTTATTATAATTCCTTTAATACTGAGGCAAATACTATCACGATTAGTCAAGGTGGAGCTTCTGCAGGTTATGTCAATTTTATGAAAACAAAATTTTGGGCAGGAGCACATTGTTTTGTTATCAAACTAACAAGTGAATTTATATCGAATAAATTTGTTTATTACGTTTTGAAAAATAATCAAGAAAAGATTATGAATGCAAAACTTGGAGCAGGAATACCAGGCCTTAATAAAAAAGAGTTAACAACTTTTCAAATCCCCCTCCCCCCTCTTCCTGTTCAGGAAGAAATTGTAAATATTCTCGATAAATTTACAGAATTAGAAGCAGAATTAGAAGCAGAATTAGAAGCAGAATTAGAAGCACGCCGTAAACAGTACGAGTACTACCGCAACCAATTATTAACCCCCGTAGAAGTGGATGGCAAATGGTTAATGAATGGCGTGGAGGTGGAATGGAAAACACTTGGAGAAGTATGTTTAAAAACGGAAAATATCAAATGGAAAGAAAATCAGAATATAGATTATCAATACATTGACCTGTCTTCTGTAAACAGGGAAAATAATAAAATTACAGAAACAAAAATAATTAATTCAACAAATGCACCAAGTAGAGCAAAACAGATTGTATACAAGGATGATGTAATTTTTGGGACTACTAGACCTACATTAAAGAGATATACATTGATAACTTCAAAATACCATAATCAGATTTGCAGTACTGGCTTTTGCGTTCTAAGAGCAAATCAAAAATTATTGTTGCCTAAGTTTCTATTTTTTATTTTGACAACATCAAGTTTTTATAATTATATAGATAATAATCAAGAAGGTGCAGGTTATCCTTCTATATCAGATAGTATAGTAAAGAAATTCCTAATCCCTATCCCACCTCTTTCTGAGCAGGAGAGAATTGTGGAAATATTGGATAAATTCGATAAATTGGTAAATGACATTTCGATTGGTTTGCCGGCCGAAATAGACGGTCGCCGGAAACAATACGAATATTATCGTGAGAAGTTGCTTAACTTCAAAAAAGTAAATGAACAGAGATCAAAAAAGCATCGAAAATCATGTCAAAGATTCATGTAAAGGATACCGAAATTACTGTTGTTCAAGCAAATAATGCAGAATACATTTGCATCACAGATATGATAAAAGCAAAAGACGGTGATTTTTTTGTTACCGATTGGCTGCGAAATCGAAATACGTTGGAATACCTGGGTATTTGGGAACACGTTAACAACCCTCTTTTTAATTATGGCGAATTCGCCATAATTAAAAGTAAATCCGGACTCAACAACTTCAAAATCAGTGTAAAAGAATTTGTGGAACGAACGAGTGCAATCGGTTTGTATTCAAAAGCAGGACGATATGGAGGCACTTATGCTCATAAGGATATCGTAAATTGTTAAAATAATCAGTATTTATAATGTACAACTTATTATCCGAAAATACAGAATCGACTGTTGTAAGCGAATACCAACAGCAATACCGCAAGGAAACTACTTTTCAGAGTGAGGCCGAACTCGAAAGGACTTTTATCGAACAGCTGCAAGCTCAAGCATACGAATATTTGCCCATAAAATCGGAAAACGATTTGATTGCCAATTTGCGCAGACAGTTGGAGTTGTTGAATAATTATCGATTTTCGGATACCGAATGGGAACAGTTTTTCAACGGCAAAATCGCAAACCGCAATTACGGGATAGAGAAGAAAACGGCCATTATTCAGGAAGATTACATTCAGCTTTTGCAATGCGACGACGGAACGATGAAAAACATTTATCTCATCGACAAGGACAACATCCACAACAATCGCTTGCAGGTGATCAACCAGTACAGTAGTACCTCACCTTTCGTCCCCACTCCTGAAACCGATGCGGCACTTGAGCCTAGTAATTCGGTGGCTGAGCTTAGTCGAAGCCACCGATACGATGTGACCATCCTCGTCAACGGGTTGCCGATGGTACATGTAGAGCTCAAGAAACGCGGCGTGGATCTGAAAGAAGCGTTCAATCAAATTGAACGTTACAGCCGCGAATCGTTTTGGGCCGGCACCGGATTGTTTGAGTATGTGCAGCTTTTCGTTATTTCAAACGGAACGCATACAAAATATTACAGCAACACTACCCGTTTTACGCACATTAAAGAAGCTACAAGCGGGGCACCGGCTAAGGGGAAACGGAGCAGCAACAGTTTCGAGTTTACGTCGTGGTGGGCAGATGCCGGCAACCGGCCTATTCCCGACCTGATGGATTTTACCTCTACCTTTTTTGCCAAACATACCTTGCTCAACCTGCTTACCAAATATTGTGTTTTCACTGCCGACAGATTGCTGCTGGTGATGCGCCCCTACCAAATTGTGGCTACCGAGCGCATTCTGGGAAAGATAAACGTTACAAACAATTACAAAATTTTCAATTCTCCTCAGGCAGGCGGATATATTTGGCATACTACCGGCAGTGGCAAAACGTTAACTTCGTTTAAAACGGCTTTATTGGCGAGCAAATTGCCTTATATCGACAAAGTGCTGTTTGTGGTCGATCGCAAAGATCTCGACTATCAAACGAAGCAGGAGTATGACCGATTTGAAAAAGGGGCGGCCAACGGCAATACCAGTACGGCCATATTGAGGAAGCAACTGGAAGACCCTGCAGCGCACATCATTATTACCACTATTCAAAAATTGTCGATACTGATCAAAAAACACAAGAATTTACCGGCATTCAATCGACATTGCGTCATCATTTTCGATGAATGTCACCGATCGCAGTTTGGCGATATGCATGCAGCCATTACCAAAAGTTTCAAGAAATATCACCTTTTCGGTTTTACCGGAACTCCTATTTTGGCAAAAAATTTGGCCGGTAATGCCATCCGTCCCGATTTGATGACTACCGACCAGGTCTTCGGCGAAAGATTGCATACCTATACGGTGGTGGATGCTATAAGAGATAAAAATGTGCTGCCTTTTCGCGTCGATTATGTCAGCACTATGCGCGAACAGGAAAATATTGCGGATGCCAAGGTGTGGGACATCGACAGGGAAAAGATTCTGCTGGCGCCGGAACGTATCGATAACATTGTAAAAGATATACTCGAACATTTCGACCAAAAAACCAAGCGCAATACCTATTATCAGCGGAGGGAACGCCGTCTGGCAGGTTTCAAGTCCATATTGGCTACTGCTTCCATCGATGCCGCAAAAAGGTATTATGCCGAGTTCAAAAAGCAAATGGCCTATTTGCCAAGCGACAAGCAATTGAAGGTGGCACTCATTTATAGTTTTGGTGTGAATGAGGACGAGCCGGAGGTGGAGGGATTGATCGATGAAGAAAACTCCGAAGATACGAGTAGGCTCGATCAAAGTTCGCGCGATTTCCTGGAGGCGGCCATTCAGGATTATAATCGATTGTTCAAAACCAATTACGACACCTCGAGCGATAAGTTTCAGAATTATTACACAGATGTGTCGCAACAGCTGAAAGATCGCGAAATCGATTTGCTTATCGTAGTCAACATGTTTCTCACCGGTTTCGATGCCACTACGCTCAATACGCTTTGGGTGGACAAAAATCTGCGCCTGCACGGATTGATGCAGGCTTTTTCGCGTACCAACCGCATACTCAATTCGGTGAAGACTTTCGGCAATATTGTTTGTTTTCGCAATCTCGAGGAAGCAACCAACGAGAGCATATCGCTATTCGGCGATAAAGATGCTGCCGGTATGGTGTTGCTGAAAACTTACGATGAGTATTACTATGGCTATAAGGATAAAAACAAGGAATTTCCTGGTTACGTTGCATTGGTTAACGAGCTGCAAGAGAAGTTTCCGCCGGGAGAACCTGTTGTTGGCGAACAAAGCCAAAAAGATTTTATCCGACTCTACGGAAACATCCTAAAAGTGAAGAATATCCTTTCCACCTTTGATGCATTTGCCGGAAACGAGATTCTTTCCCAACGCGATATGCAGGATTATCAAAGTATGTACATCGATCTTTACAACGAGTATCGGAGAAAGAAAAAAGGGGATGCCGAAAACGTGAACGACGATATCGTCTTCGAAATGGAACTCGTCAAACAGGTGGAAATCAATATCGACTATATTTTGGAATTGATCCGCAAATATCACGAAAGCAATATGAAGGACAAAGAAATCGTGGTAAGTATTCACAAGGCGGTGGATTCGAGTATGGAGTTGCGCAACAAAAAAGACCTCATCGAACAGTTTATCGACTCGATAACCCCTACCACGCAAGTTGACGAAGATTGGCAAGCCTTTGTGGAGGCAAAGAAAAAAGAGGAGCTCGACCGCATCATCGACGAAGAGCGCCTCAGCAGGGATGAAACTTACCGCTTCCTCGACAACGCTTTTCGCGATGGCTTCATCCAAACTACCGGCACAGCTATCGGGAAAGTGCTGCCTCCGGTATCGCGTTTTACACCGACCGGAGACCGTACAAAAAAACGCGAAACAGTACTCGAAAAATTGACGGCTTATTTCCAAAAGTTTTGGGATATTTCAGGCGGAAAACTGTTCCGCTAAATTTATGATTTATTAATTCGCAATTCGCATTAACACTCAACGATAATCTTATAATGTCATGGCAGAAAAATATAACGCATCCAATCTTTCGATTGATCAAATTTTGAACTTTATTAAGTCGGGAGAAATAGCCATTCCCGACATCCAACGACCTTTTGTTTGGAAACCCAAACAAGTTCGGGATCTGATCGATTCTCTTTACAATGGATATCCAACAGGGTATCTTATTATTTCTCAGAATCCAAACCTGAAACTGAAAGACGGGACACTGTCAGAAGGCAAAAAAATAATGATCGACGGCCAACAGCGTGTAACGGCTCTCTTGACAGCTATATTGGGAATGGAAGTAATTGATGCGGATTTCGAAAAGAAAAGAATTAAAATTTCCTTTAACCCTTCGGCTGTAAATGATGAAGAGGTTTTTAAAGTGCAGGATAATGCGGTATTGAAAGACAAAAAATGGATTGCAGACATTGCAGAGGTGTTTAAATCCGATTTCAAAAGGGGAAGTTTTGTCAACAACTATTGCGAGCACAATCCCGAAATAGATCCCGATAAATTGCATGATATTTTGGACGAGCTGATAGGAATAAAGAATCGCCAAATTGGCATCATTACCCTGGACAAAGAACTAACGATTGATGAAGTAACCGAAATATTTATCCGGATCAACAGTCAGGGAACAAAGCTGAATCAGGCCGATTTTGCCATGTCGAAGATTGCGGCCAATGAGAAATTTGGCGGCAATATTTTGCGAAAGGCAATCGACTATTTTTCGCATTTGGCCGTCCACCCTGAGTGGTATCAGGAGATGAGCAAAGACAAAGTTTTTATGGAATCGCAATATGCACCTCGAATCAAATGGCTGAAAGATGACAGGGATGGCATCTACGATCCAAGTTATGACGATATTTTACGCGTTTCATTCATGTGTAAATTTGACAGGGCAAAAATGAAAGACTTAGTGAGTCTGCTTGGAGGACGAGATTTTAAAACACGCGATTATAAGGAGGAAATTGCCGAAGATTCTTTTATGAAACTGTCGGAAGGAGTTATGGATTTCATGAACGAATTTTCTTTTTCCAACTTCGCTCTTGCAATCAAATCGGCAGGATTCATTTCAAGTAAGCTTATTAACTCTCAAATGACGTTGAATTTCGCCTATACGCTTTATCTTATTCTCAACAAGAATAATCAAATCGATAAAACCCAAATAAAACGTTACGTTACAAAATGGTATGTTCTTTCTACCCTGACAAGCAGATACATCACCTCCCCTGAAACCGTGATGGATATGGATATCTCCAGAATAGCGGAAAAAGGCTTTGTGGAATATTTCAAAGAAATTGAAGAAGCCAATTTATCGGATGTGTTTTGGAAAATCGGGTTGGTTCAGAATTTAGAAACTTCTGCCATAAACAGTCCCTTTTTCAATGTTTTTTTGGCTTCCCAAGTACGGGACAACGACAATTCGCTTTTCATGAACGGAACCAAAGTAAGAGATTTGATAACTACGATGGGGGATGTTCATCATATTTTTCCCAAGGGATACTTGCAGAAAAACGGGATAACCGATAAAACAAAATATAATCAGATTGCAAACTATACCTATTTTGATACCCAAACAAATATATCGGTTGGCGAAAAACCTCCGTGCGAATACTTTAGGACGGTATTCGTTCAGTGCGAAACCAAAGATCCGAAAATAGGAAATATAACCGATATCGAAATCTTAAAAGAGAATTTAAGGGTAAATTGCATTCCGGAAAATATTGTAGAAATGGATTTTTCTCATTATGAAGATTTTTTGCTCGAACGAAGAAAAATGATAGCTATGAAGATAAAACAATTCTATGATAATTTATAATTAAGGCCATGTCAATTCCATACTTCTAACATGAATCAACCCAAAGTAGAATGCCTCCTCCGGCTGATGAAAATGCTCACAGCCAACAACTCATTGACTGTTGATGAAATTGCTGACAAACTGGGCATTTCGTCCCGCTCTGTTTATCGTAAGCATCCGAGAGTCTGTGCAAAAACTAATTCCAATCTTTTACAATTACACATTAAAAATGCTCTACAATAGCTTGTATTATTGATGGAAAAATTGTATATTTAACAGTAATTTAATTAGTTAGATATGCAACATGTTATTGGTGAAGATAGAAATCAGTTCCAAATTATTTATTTAGAACAATTGGTTCCGGAAAATTCCTGGGCAAGAGTTATTGATCTATTTGTAGACTTACTTCCTCTTGCAGAACTCGGGTTTAAGCACTCGACTACACAGAATGAGGGA
>JAHDPK010000017.1:0-1609 GCA_018434395.1 Bacteroidales bacterium
TCAGGGATAGTTGTGATTCGCTTTCAAAATTGTATCTTTGACATAGCAGTCACAGCAGGAAACACTTTGACGTCTATCGAAGCTCTGTTGTGATTCGCTTTCAAAATTGTATCTTTGACATAGCAGTCACAGCTCAATACGTGAGAATTTCACAGCATATCCGTTGTGATTCGCTTTCAAAATTGTATCTTTGACATAGCAGTCACAGCGAGGCTGGTTGAGGGTTGATAAAGATTCATGGTTGTGATTCGCTTTCAAAATTGTATCTTTGACATAGCAGTCACAGCTGCAAGTAATACTGTAAAGAATTTTTCATCGTTGTGATTCGCTTTCAAAATTGTATCTTTGACATAGCAGTCACAGCCTGCAGTGATAGGAGAAGTTCCTCCTATGTGTTGTGATTCGCTTTCAAAATTGTATCTTTGACATAGCAGTCACAGCCAGGAGTGCTAAAGGGACAGAGGCTATATTGTTGTGATTCGCTTTCAAAATTGTATCTTTGACATAGCAGTCACAGCACTGAGCCAGCTCTGCAACAGCATTGCCTAGTTGTGATTCGCTTTCAAAATTGTATCTTTGACATAGCAGTCACAGCGCTCCTTTGCTAATTATATAATCATAGTTTGTTGTGATTCGCTTTCAAAATTGTATCTTTGACATAGCAGTCACAGCAAATGCAAAATTTGTAATAAGTAAAACAGGGTTGTGATTCGCTTTCAAAATTGTATCTTTGACATAGCAGTCACAGCTTTTTTCACACAGGGGAATGCTGAAAACCCGTTGTGATTCGCTTTCAAAATTGTATCTTTGACATAGCAGTCACAGCAATGGTATTATTTGTCAGTATATGATAAAGGTTGTGATTCGCTTTCAAAATTGTATCTTTGACATAGCAGTCACAGCCCTTTTACTTTTCAATGACTCTTAACGATGTTGTGATTCGCTTTCAAAATTGTATCTTTGACATAGCAGTCACAGCCTTTAAGCTGATCTCTATTCATATCTTCAAGTTGTGATTCGCTTTCAAAATTGTATCTTTGACATAGCAGTCACAGCATAGGACAAAGTGGATACCATTGACGGATGGTTGTGATTCGCTTTCAAAATTGTATCTTTGACATAGCAGTCACAGCCTATCAATCTTGTGCCATCTTCAGATGCAAGTTGTGATTCGCTTTCAAAATTGTATCTTTGACATAGCAGTCACAGCTGTATCTCTCTGTCGGAGTTCCAGCTGCCAGTTGTGATTCGCTTTCAAAATTGTATCTTTGACATAGCAGTCACAGCGGTAAAGAGTTGCTAAGAGCGAAGCAATATGTTGTGATTCGCTTTCAAAATTGTATCTTTGACATAGCAGTCACAGCTATGAGTAGTGACAGCCTCCCCATACAGAGTTGTGATTCGCTTTCAAAATTGTATCTTTGACATAGCAGTCACAGCTGTCGGAGTATTTTTAGTAGATGGATGGATGTTGTGATTCGCTTTCAAAATTGTATCTTTGACATAGCAGTCACAGCTCCTCCATAGACCTGCCTCCTTATCTCATGTTGTGATTCGCTTTCAAAATTGTATCTTTGACATAGCAGTCACAGCCCTCCTTTCCTTCCAA
>JAHDPK010000011.1:0-10757 GCA_018434395.1 Bacteroidales bacterium
ACACGCACATTTATTGAACTTTTCGGCTCAGAACCTGAAGAGTGTGAAACAATAATGCACAATGGCTTTAAACTGCAGCAAATAGCAAAGTCCTATGACCTTGATGCTGCAATAACACCACACTCATGCTACACAATGAGTCCGGAATTAAACAAAGCTGCCATCAAAGCCGCCCTCAAAGAGGGTTTTCTCTCATATCACAATCAGGAAAGCTGGGAAGAGGAAGAACTTATAAAAAATGGCACCGGGCCATTGGCCGAAGAATATAAGAGACGGGGATTGAGTACACCACCTGTTATTGGAAAGCCTGCACTGTTCTACTTTCTTCAAAATCTCTCAGAAGTAAGGAATTTAAGCAAAGAGACTGTAAAGGAACATATTCTTCTCGTTCACAACACTTTTACCAATGAAGAGAGCATTGACGCTGCCATGACAATGATCAGCAATCTGTTCTGGGCAATTTGCCCTCTATCCAATATTTTTATACACAGATGTCTGCCACCTGTCGAGCTCATGAGACGCAAAGGATGCACGATAACTCTTGGCACTGACAGTCTTTCAAGCAACAAAGTTCTCTCAATTGTTGAGGAGATCAAAGTCATTCATAATTACTTTCCAAACATCTCTCTTGAAGAAATACTTAAATGGGCAACTCTAAATGGAGCTATGTTTCTCGGCAAAGAAAAAGAGTTGGGAAGTTTTTCCACAGGTAAAAAACCAGGAGTGGTGCTCATAGACAACATCGACTGGAATAAAATGCAACTTACTGAAAATAGCCACTCCAAAAGAATAGTTTAACATATTCAAATAATTATGTCCACAATACTTTTCAATGAAATTATTTATGGTCCTATCAAAAGCCGCCGACTTGGTTCATCGCTTGGTGTAAATCTTCTACCTCCAAACGGTAAATGGTGCAATTTTGACTGCCTTTACTGCGAATGTGGCTTTAACAAAGACGGGAAAGACAATCGACAAATCCCTGCCAGAGAAGATGTTCGCAAGAGTCTCGAAAGAGTTTTGTCAAACCTTTCAACAAAAGGAGACAGAATCGACAGCATAACATTTTCCGGTAATGGAGAACCCACAATGCATCCGGACTTTGCAGCTATAATTGAAGATACCATTTCTCTTAGAACAAAATACAAGCCAGAAGCCAAAGTGTCTGTGCTTTCAAATGGAAGCGGAATAGCAAGAAAAGAGATTGTAGACGCTCTTCTAAAGATTGAAAATCCTATTTTGAAGATAGATTCTGCTTTTGACAGAACCATTCTTCTTATCAACAGACCAGCATATGCATATTCAATTAGAAAATTGAAACATGACCTTCAACCACTTAGCGACAGATTTGTTCTTCAAACCATGTTTCTAAGAGGGGAATTTGAGGGGAAGACAATTGACAACACAACACCTGAAGAGGTTGAAGCATGGCGTGCTTTAGTTGATGAAATAAAACCAAGAGAAATTATGATTTATACCGTTGACAGAGAGACACCTGCTAAGAATTTATGTAAAGTCTCCGTTGAAGAGATGAACAAGTTTGTTGCGCCTCTGATAGAGAAAGGCTATAAAGTAAAAGTTAGCGGATAAGATGAGAATTGTAGTCCAACGAGTTCTTGAAGCTTCCGTCAAAGTTGACGGGATATGTACAGGGAAGATTGGCAAAGGGTTGCTGCTTTTTGCAGGGTTTGAAGATAACGACAATGATTCTGATATTGCTTATGCAGCAAAAAAAGTTGTAAATCTCCGTATATTTGATGATGATAATGGAGTAATGAACCATTCTATTCTTGAGAAGTGCGGAGGTATACTTTTGATTAGCCAGTTTACTCTTTTTGCCCAGACACGCAGAGGCAATCGTCCTTCATACATTATGGCCGCCAAGCCGGAAAAGGCAATTCCTCTATATGAACAATTTAGAAAAGAACTGGAAAAGACATTGGGGAAAAAAGTCGAAACTGGTGTTTTCGGTGCTGACATGAAAGTTTCTCTTATAAATGACGGACCTGTAACAATCTGGATCGACACTAAAGTTGACAAAAACAGTTGAAAAATGGAAAATATTAAAAGAGAGATATCAAAAATTACAGACAACATTGATAATTGGCTCAATAAAGAGGCTTTAAGAAAATACATAGGACTAATTGATCTTACATCCCTGAACTCTGCAGACACATCTTCCAAAATATTGGGATTGGTAGAGAAAGTTAACAACTTTAATATTGACTTTCCTAAATATCCTTCTGTAGCTGCAATGTGTGTCTATCCAAATTTTGCAAAGCTGCTTAAGTCCAGTCTCAAGGTTAAGAATGTTAAAATCGCTGTTGTTGCGGGTGCTTTCCCTTCTTCTCAAAGTTTCAAAGAAATAAAGACCGCAGAGTGCAGGATGGCTGTTGAAAACGGCGCTGACGAGGTTGATATAGTCCTTGCTCTTAACAAGTTTCTAGATAAAAAATATGAGGAGACAAAATCAGAAATCAGAGACATTAAGGCAGTTATTGGAGACAAACATCTGAAAGTTATTCTTGAAACCGGCGTACTTAAGGAGGAACATCTTATTGATTACGCAGCTGAAATTGCCATTGAATCTGGTGCTGATTTTATCAAGACCTCTACAGGTAAAATTGAACCTGCCGCCACACCTGAAGCAGCATATATCATGTGCAAGCGAATAAAAGCATATTACGAAAAAACCGGAAAACGCATCGGATTTAAGCCAGCCGGAGGTATATCAACACCCAAAGAGGCTGCTCTTTACTTTGCCATAGTTGAAAATGTTTTAGGAGACGAATGGTTGACACCACAATTATTTCGGTTTGGAGCAAGCCGTTTGGCAAACAACTTGCTAACAGAGGTAGAAGGAAAGGTAATTAATTATTTTTAATACACAGACAATGAAAAAGACAATAGTTCTGTTAACTGCATTACTCATAACTGTTAGTGCAGTCGCCCAAAACTATCATAGGGCAGTCAGTGCCAGATTTGGCACAAGCGTAGGAGTTTCCTTTAAACAATTTGTCTCTTCTGCGGCAGCATTTGAACTTATGAGCTCTGTTGATCTGGTTGAGAATAACAACCAAAAACTTATTTTTTCTGCCTACGGTCAATATCATTATGACAAACTTGGTGTCGATGGACTTTCGATCTTTGGAGGTCCTGGAACATCAGCTGGTCTTTTCATCTCAGGGAAATATCAGGATAAGGCAGTACTCTCTTTTGACATAATTACCGGTGTTGAGTATAAACTTCAAGAACTTCCTCTTATTTTGGCATTTGACTGGAACCCAAAACTACAAATGATTACTGACGCAGGCATTAAACCTGCCAATTTCGGTGTAACACTCAGATATACATTTTAACGCATAAATCATGATAAAAAATTACATTAAGGAAAACAGCGACAGATTTCTCAATGAGTTATTCGATCTACTGAGAATCCCATCGGTAAGTTCCATGGCGGAGCACAAACAGGATATGCAAAAAGCTGCTGAAAAGTATGTTCATTTGCTTAAAGAGGCCGGTGCAGACAAAGTTGGAGTTTACCAGACAAAAGGTCATCCTGTAGTTTTTGGAGAAAAAGTTATTGACAAATCTCTTCCTACAATTTTGGTGTATGCGCATTACGACGTACAACCTGCAGATCCCATCGATCAGTGGTCTACACCTCCATTTGAGCCTGTTATTAAAGATGGAGCTATTTACGCTCGAGGTGCTGACGATGACAAAGGACAAGGTTTCATGCATGTAAAGGCTTTCGAATATATGGTAAGGACAGGCCAGTTAAAATGCAATGTCAAGTTTATCATAGACGGAGAAGAGGAAATTGGTTCTCCAAGTCTCTCTGAATGGGCTGCAGAACACAAAGAGATGCTTGCATGCAATGATATTCTTGTTTCTGATACTACAATGATTGACGAAAAGGTACCTTCTTTGAATGTTGGAATGAGAGGACTCACCTACATGGAGGTGGAAGTAACAGGCCCTAACAAGGATCTTCATTCCGGACATTATGGTGGAGCAATAAGAAATCCTGCCAATGCTCTTTGCAGCATGATAGACAAATTAATAGACGACAAGGGCAGAGTTACCATTGAAGGCTTTTATGATGATGTGGTTGAACTTACAAAAGAAGAGAGAGATATGCTTGCAAAAGCACCTTTTGATATAGAAGAATATAAACGCTTTCTTGATATTGACGACGTGGCCGGAGAAGAAGGCTACACTACAATGGAACGGACAGGTATTCGTCCGTGTCTTGATGTCAACGGCATATGGAGTGGCTATACAGGAGAGGGAGCTAAGACCGTCATACCTTCAAAAGCTTATGCAAAGATATCAATGAGACTCGTTCCTAACCAGGATCATAATAAAATAGCCAAGCTGTTTGAAAATCATTTTCTTAAACTCGCACCGAAAGGAGTGAAAGTTAAGGTTAAGCATCATCATGGTGGACAGGGATTTCTATGCCCAATCTCCTCAAAGGTATATCAATCCGCATCGAGAGCAATTACAGAAGTTTACGGAATAGAGCCAGTGCCCTCCAGGGGAGGTGGCAGTATTCCCGTTCTTGCAGAACTGCAACAAATACTTGGAGCCAATCCTCTGTTGATGGGTTTTGGACTTGAAAGAGACGTTATTCATTCACCTAATGAAAGCTATCTACTAAGTCAATTCTATAAGGGAATTGAATCTATTGCTCTTTTTTACAAATATTATACTGAATAAATTGTAATCAAATTTAAAATATTTCATATATTTGTAGCATAATTTATCTCGTATACCTCCAATTATTGGAGGTATACGTCTTTTTATATTATATTACAAATAGTTATGAAAATTGGGATTATTGGTTTTGGCAGTATGGGCAGGATGCTCATGCACAAGTTTTTGGAAACAGGAGCTATCATGCAGGAAGAACTTTATGTTTCAAATCGCACTACAGAAAAGCTTTCAGAAATTTCCTTTTTCTACCCCAAAGTCAATATCTGTAATAATGAATCCCTCGTTAAATCATCAGACCTTATCTTTATTTGTGTAAGACCAGCCCAAATGAAGGATGTTGCAGAAATTATTACACCACACATCCAAAATAGACAACATATATGCGCCGTCAATGCTTGTATAAGATTCAACCAGCTTGACTCAATATTTCCAGGCACTTCTTGTTCGATTGTTATTCCAAGCGTAACAGGAGAGGTCAATAAATCTGTTACACTTGCCTCATTTAACTCCTATGTTTCAAAACATGAGGTCGACTTGATTAAATCACTTCTTAGCTCTTTCAGCTCAGTGTTAGTTATCCCTGAAAACGAACTAGGAATTTGTACTGATCTGACAAGCTGCATGCCCGGCTTCATCGCTTCAATATTTGACATTATTGTTGACGAAGCTTCTCAACATTCATCTTTGTCTAAAGATGAAATTCACAGTATGATTATTACCACGATTCTGGGAACATCAAAACTTTGTGTTGATCAGAAAATGTCATTTGACAAAATTGTCGAAAGAGTCGCTACAAAGGGAGGAATCACCGAAGAAGGAGAAAAAGTAATCCGGTCTCGCTTCCCAGAGATAGTTAAAAGCCTTTTTCAACATACAAGAGAAAAGAGAGAAAACACTATTAATAATTTTTCATTTGAACCTAAATGTGAAAAGTGTAAGAAACTATAATACTCAATATTAGTAATTATTGCTGTCTAGATTGTGCAGGGCATAACAATAGGCTCCAAGCGAAATGGCTTTACTTGCCCCTAACTTCGAAATCATCACTCCCGTCCTTTTTTCAGGGTCGTAAATAACTTTGTCGTTACATCCATAAACCTTCAACTCACGACTTTGGCCTCTGGCAAATTGTTCAAATTCCTCTTCAGAATCAAGATTGTATACACTCATTTGAAGACGACCAACATTCTCTCCACTAAGAGTTTTAAGGCTGCTCCTCATCTCCCGCAAGAGAGAGGGCATTATAAACTTGCTGGCAGCAGTAATACCTCCCCCAATCACAACTAAGCCGTCAATTAGAGAAATCGCTGTAACAATAGCATCTCCTGCTACTTCTCCAAAAAGCTCAAAAGTTTTGATAGCAGCATTCCTGTCACCTTCTCTTACTCCGTTTGCTATTCTGAATATATCTAAAGGCTCTAAATCATGAACCAGCTGATTTGTCAATTCTCCATAGACCCGTTTAATAGCTCTTGCAGAAACTCCCTCTTCAACAATAATATCAGGCATAAGTTTGTGTCTGAGACAAAAAGTCTCTGTACATGAGTTGTCCCCAATATGAAGTGCGCCATTAAATGAAATTCCAAATCCAAAACCAGTGCCCCATGTGTAACCTATCAGATTATTGTACTGTTTGATGCTCCCAACCTCTCGCAAACGTTTGTTAACCTCAGGCAAAGCTCCAGCTATTGCCTCACCATATGTGAAGAGATCCGCGTTATTATTTATAAAAACAGGTAATCCAAATTTTTTCTCAAGAAACGGTCCCAATGCAACACCGTCCCTGAAAGATGGAAAATTAGGCAAATAGCCTCCTATAATTCCATTCTTGTAATCAGCAGGGCCCGGAAAAGCAAAACTAATTGCCACAGGCGTTTCTCCCAAAGACCTTATAACTGCCTCAAATCCTTTAACAAGAATTGCAAGACAATTATCTAAATCTGAAGCATTTGTTTGCAATGAAATAGGTCTCATTACATAATCATTACCCTGGACAGCACTGAAAACAAAATTTGATCCTCCTGCATCTAAGGTAACTACAACACGGCTATCATTTTCGTACATACTTATATTTGTTAACTTATCATTAAAGATTTAAACAAATATAAACAATAATGTAGAAAATGATCTCCAAAACCTAATAAAATAAAGCGATAGCGAAGAATTTACTTTAAAATAATTTGATAAAATAAAAATAGTACTATCTTCGTACTGAGGCTATCATATAAAAAAGATTAAAATAGTATGAAATGGGTCACAATACTTACAGCTGCTTATCCCCAAGATATACTGATTCCTCAGTCAAATCTTGAGGCACGGGGAATTCACACTTTTCTAAAAGATGAATACTATAATTCGATAGTCAACTTTTACCCTAACTCTAACGTAAAACTTCAAGTGCCAGAAGATGAGTACGATACTGCTGCTGAGATACTTAAAGCCGCAGGCTACGAAATCATGCCGAAGCCGCCAGAGAGCCGGTAAACTTGTCAATCTTCTTTTTAGCGTAATCCAGCTTAATTATGAGAGTCTTTCTATTTTGAGAAGGAGTTTCATACATCGCATCAACCATTATAGCCTCACATATTGACCGCAAACCTCTCGCTCCAAGCTTGTACTCGATTGAAGTATCCACAATATAATCAAGCACTTCATCTTCAATTTTGAGTTTGATGCCGTCAAGTTCAAAAAGTTTGTAATATTGTTTGACAAGAGCATTTTTAGGCTCCGTAAGTATGGTTCTTAAAGCTTGCCTGTTAAGAGGATGAAGAAATGTAAGAACCGGAAGTCTTCCAATAATTTCGGGAATAAGACCGTAGGATCTTAAATCTTGTGGAGCGACATATTTAATCAAATTATCCTTGTCAATTCGATTTCTTTTCTTCTCTGCTCCATACCCCACAACCTGAGTATTTAAACGTTGGGAAATTTTCTTTTCGATCCCTTCAAATGCTCCTCCACAAATAAAAAGAATATCTTTAGTATTAACAGCTATCATCCTTTGTTCCGGATGCTTGCGACCTCCCTGAGGAGGCACATTGACTACACTTCCCTCCAATAACTTAAGCAAAGCCTGTTGAACCCCCTCTCCAGAAACATCTCTTGTTATAGATGGATTATCACTCTTCCTTGCAATTTTATCAATCTCATCAATAAAAACAATACCTCTTTGAGCCTTTTCAACGTCGTAATCGGCCTCCTGAAGCAATCTTGTAAGAATGCTCTCAACATCTTCCCCAACATATCCTGCCTCAGTAAGAACAGTAGCATCTACAATGGTAAACGGGACATCGAGCATCTTAGCTATAGTTCTGGCTAAAAGAGTTTTACCCGTTCCTGTCTGACCGATCAACAATATATTGGACTTTTCCAGGTCCAAATCATCATTTCCGGGATTGGATATCCTCTTATAATGATTGTACACAGCTACTGCAAGATGTTTTTTTGCCTCCTCCTGCCCAATCACATACTGATCCAAAAAACTTTTAATTTCCAGGGGCTTCATCAATCTTCTCTGATGATCTTCCTCCTGGCTACCCTTTGGCTTTCTTGCTTTCATGACTTCCCGCGCATAATCGACAGCCTGCTGGGCGCAGTCACTGCAGATACAAGCAATTTCTCCAACTATCAAAACATCTACTTCATCCTTGTCTCTGCCACAAAATGAACAGTAATCATTAAATTTTGATGTCATTTTTATCTACTGATCTGTTTTTTTTGATTTAATCAAAATTTCATCTATCATACCATAAGCTTTAGCTTCTGTAGCTGTCATCCAGTAATCCCTGTCTGCATCCTTTTCAATAACTTTCACAGGTTTGCCTGAATGGAATGAAATTATCTCATAAAGTTCATTTTTGATCTTTGTAATTTCCCGCGCTGTAATTTCTATGTCTACAGCTTGTCCTTCTGCTCCACCCATTGGTTGATGTATCATTACTCTTGAATGAGGTAATGCCGACCTTTTACCTTTTGCACCTGCGGTAAGGAGTATTGCAGCCATTGAAGCAGCCATTCCCGTACATATCGTAGCTACATCAGAACTTACAAGTTGCATTGTATCATAAATTCCAAGCCCTGCATATATCGACCCCCCCGGTGAATTGATATAAAGTTGTATATCAGCCTTTGAATCCACAGAATCCAGATACAGAAGCTGAGCCTGAATTATATTGGCAACATCATCATCTATCGGAACTCCAAGAAAAATGATTCTGTCCATCATCAATCTTGAGAAAACGTCCATTGCGGCCACGTTTAATTGACGTTCCTCAATGATTGTAGGGTTTATGTAGGCGCCGTAAATTGAGTAAAACCTGTGCATTGTCATGCTACTTATACCTTGGCGCGATTTCGCAAATTTTTCAAATTCAATTGCCATTATTCAAAATTTTAATTTGTCATTTTACGAAGTTCTTCTGAAGATATTTGCCTTTTGTCGAGAGATGCCACACCCTTTACAAAATCAAGAACTAGATTCTCTTCAACTTTTTCAAGTATTCTCCCAGACTCCTTTTCATTGGCAAGAAGAGACTGTGCATACTTCTCCAGCTGTTCCTCAGGCACATTTGGAATTCCGTACATAGCAAACTGATATGCAGCTATCTTCTTAGCCTGTTCATCCAGCAATTCTCGAGTAACGGTAAGTCCTTGTTCCTTTAATATGGTCTGACGAATCATCTGCCAACGCAAATCCTTGAGAAAAAGGTCAAACTCCTTTTCAATATCCTCCATCGTAAACTTCTCCTTATTTGCTGTATAGAGCCACCTCTTGAGAAAATCTTCAGGAAGTTTAATTGCGGCTTTTTCTATCAAATAATCCCTTGCATCAAGCATATAACGATAATCACTTTCCCGAGCAAATTCTTCTTTCATCTTTTCTATAAGTCTGTTTTCAAATTCCTCATCACTTTTAACCTGACCTTCTCCAAATACTTTGTCAAACAGCTCTTGTGTAGGTTCTGCATCAACAAAACGTTTTATCTCCTTAACAATTACCTTAAAAATTGGTTCAACAGTAGTGAGCTCCTCCTTTTTAACTCTCAGCAATGATGCTCTGTCTGCATCATTAGTAAAAGCCTTGTTAACGTCAATTTCAAATTCGTCACCCACTCTCCTCCCAATAAACAACTTCTTTATTTCAGGATCTTCAATGGATCTCACGGATATATGTGTCCCTTCAATCTTAGTATCTCCCTGAACAAGATCTGCAACTATAAAATCATCATCAGCCACCTGGTCTACATTGCCAAGCTGTCCGTACTGCTTGAGAAAATTACTTCTGTAAATCTTCTTTTCTTCATCTGAAATTACAACCTCATAATAAGGAATCTTGTCTTCATTACTGAGTTCCACTTTAACTGAAGGAGATAATGCAATATCATACACAAATTCAAATTCTGAATTATTTTCCCAGTCAATAGGCTTTTGTTCTTTCTCGTTAGGAAGTGGTTCTCCAAGAACTTTAAGTTTGTTCTCAGAAATAAAATTATTCAAGCCTTCAGATATGAGATCATTGACAGCATCCAACAAGGCAGATTTTCCATGCAGCTTCTCTATCAGGCTCATTGGAGCCATGCCTTTACGAAAGCCTTTCAACTCAGCCTTGCGTCTAAAATCGTTAAGTATTTTTCGCTGCTTGTCGTAATAATCTCCCTGTTCAATGTTAAGTGTAACAACGAGATTCAAATCATCGATGTTTTTTTGTGTTACTCTCATGTATATATAAATTATTTTGTTATCAACAAAAAACAGATACCCCAAAGGCTATCTGCTTTCAGTGCGGGCAAAGGGACTCGAACCCCCACGCCTTACGGCACCAGATCCTAAGTCTGGCGCGGCTACCAATTACGCCATGCCCGCTTTGAGGGATGCAAAGGTAAGACAATTTTCTCACATTACAACAGTTATAAACAATGAGACTTACGACTTTTAAAAAGATTTTATAATTTCCACAAAGTCATTAGCAATCAAAGATGCCCCACCTATAAGCCCGCCGTCAACATCAGGTTTGGAAAATATCTCACGAGCATTTG
>JAHDPK010000020.1:0-57483 GCA_018434395.1 Bacteroidales bacterium
GAAAACAACAATTACAACACTGGACAGTATAGTGGTGCAAGCTTACAGAGCTGGCAGTAAAACTCCTGTTGCCCATTCAGAGCTGTCTGTTAATCAGATTAGACAGGCGTCACCTGTCCAATCATTACCAATGGTCCTTTCTTTAATGCCGTCTGTCGTTAGTTTGACTGAGGGGGGCAATGGATTGGGGTATTCATCGATTCGTGTTAGAGGCACAGAGGGTTCAAGAATCAATGTGACTCTCAATGGTGTAGCACTCAATGATGCAGAATCCCAGGAAGTTTTTTGGGTGAATATTCCTTCGTTAACTTCATTTTTGCAGGATGTACAGCTTCAAAGAGGTGTAGGAACATCCACTAACGGTCCGGCAGCTTTTGGTGCAAGTATCAATATGCGTACTCTGAGTGCTGAAAGCTTGCCATATGGTTTGGCTGAAGCAGGAGTTGCAAGCTTTAATACATATCTTTCAACATTCGGAGCTGGGACAGGGTTACTCAAGAATGGTCTTTCTTTTGATGTCAGGTTCTCCCGTAATTCCGGGGATGGTTATATTAGAAACGCTAAAACTGATCTTAAATCTCTTTATTTGTCAGGAGTATGGTTACATGGAAATTCATCCTTAAGGCTGACTTATATTATGGGAGATCAATGTTCCGGCATTACCTGGGAGGGTATCAGTAGAGAAAAAATGGCAGTTGACAGGAGATACAATCCTGCTGGAGAGTATTTTGATCAGGCAGGAAATCCTCACTATTATGATAATGAGACTGATAATTATACTCAACAACATTTTCAGCTTAATTATCTACATCGTCATTCGCAAAATCTGATATTTAACTCCACTATTCACTTCACACTTGGTGATGGTTATTATGAGAATTATAAACAGTCTAAAAAATTTTCAGAGTATGGACTTGAAAATCAAATTATAAACGGGGTTGAATACAAAAAGTCTGATTTTATTATCAGGCAGGCAATGGATAATTCTAACATTACTTGTTTGTCGGGTATAACCTATTTTGGAGAGAAACTTACGGCAACAGGCGGGATATCTTATTCTTATTTCGACGGAGATCATTTTGGAAAACTTATCTGGTCTATGTATAACAGTAATATTCCTGATAAATATCAATGGTATCTCAACACAGGTTACAAAAATGACTATTCTTTATATGCAAAGGGAGAATTTGATTTTACAGATAGGATTATGGCTTATGTTGATTTGCAGTACAGAGGAGTTTTATATGAGATCAAAGGTATAGACAAAGATTTTGTATCAATGAACTTTGACAAGAAGTACAATTTTTTTAATCCTAAAATAGGGATGACTTACAACCCAAATAAAAATCATCAATTATCTTTATCACTTGCTGTAGGTCACAGAGAGCCAAGTCGTTCGGATATTAAAGAATCCATTAAGTCAGGAGTAGCAGACAAGCTGAAGTCTGAAAGATTGTTTGACTATGAGGTTGGTTATAAGTTTGAGTCATCAAAAGTTGCATTCTCTGCAAACTTTTATGCTATGGAGTATAAAAATCAGCTTGTCCCTACAGGTAAGTTGAGTGAGACGGGATACGTTATCAAGGAAAATGTCGACAAATCTTATAGGAGGGGAATGGAAATCTCTGCTGCATGGGAGCCTTTCACATTTTTGAAAATTGATGGTAATCTTACTTTGAGCAGTAATAAGATTCTTGATTATACTTTATGGACTGACATGTTTGATAATTCATCGGATTGGAATCCTCTTCCACAAAAAAGTACATTTTATAAAAAGACAGACATCTCTTATTCACCGTCTGTTATAGGAATGTGTAGGGGAACTTTAGTAAATAAAAACGGATATCTTCTTGCTCTTTCTTCAAAGTATGTAGGGAAGCAATATTACGACAACACCGCAGATGATACGAGATCTATCCCTTCATATTGTACTGCAGCTTTGATTTTAGGCAAAAGTTTTCATATAGGATTGCAGTCTTCTATAGACATAAATTTTTATGTAGACAATCTTTTCAATAAAATGTATTTTTCTAATGCCTGGATATATATGGCAGAATTTGCAGATGGAGGGAAATATGTCGAAGAGGGTTTTTTCCCTCAACCAGGTAGAAATTATTCATTAAAGGCCACTTTTAGATTTTAGATTTAATGGATCAGAATATTGTCATTGAGCTATTTGGTGCTATCACAGGATTGGTTTATGTCTATCTTGAGATTGTACAACGGAGAACTATGTGGATTGTGGGCGGTGTATCCGCCCTGATCTACATAGTTGTATTTTTTTCATCGGGTCTTATTGCTGCCTCCTTTCTCCAGCTATGTTTTTTTGGTATGAGTGTTTACGGCTGGATTGCATGGAGTAGAGCTGATGACAAGAATGCTCCGAAAGTAGTAAAGTTGAAAAGAAATAAATTAGTTACTTCAATTATCTGCTCCTTAATTTTTTATGTGATTATTTCATTTTCACTGGTTAAATTCAGTTCAGACCCAATGCCGTACATTGACTCTTTGATAACTGTTCTGAGCCTGTTGGCTACCTATTGGGTAATAGGGCGTCATTCTGAAAATTGGATCGTGTGGATAATAAACAACGCTATTGCAATTTATCTCTATGCAAGTCAGGCTCTTTATCCAACAGTGCTTCTATATATTGTCTATTTGATCTCATCTTGTATTGGTTACCTGCATTGGCTAAAACTATCAGCAGTTTCTGTGAAAAATTAGGTTGATGTTTGCAATAAAATATCAAAAAACGTACTTTTGCCAGGCTATTGTATAAATTTCAATAATAAAAGACGACATGATTTTAATTGCAGACAGTGGCTCAACAAAGATTGACTGGAGAGCTGTTGGAAGTGACAGGAGTGTCAAAGGCTTTACCACACCCGGAATTAATCCTTATTATCAGACAGATGATGAAATAATTGAAGAATTTAAGGAAAATCTTCTTCCTAATATACCATCAAACGTTAAAGTAAGTGAGGTGAATTTTTATGGTGCAGGGGTTACTCCCGAAAAGACAGGTAATCTAAGCATTTGTTTTAAAGCGCTTTTTGATGATGTAAAGGTCTTTGCATCTACAGATCTTCTTGCTGCTGCAAGGGCTCTTTGTGGGCATGAACCGGGGATTGCTGCCATTCTCGGTACAGGAGGTAATTCCTGTTTTTATGATGGAACCAAAATCGTGGATAATGTTCCTGCATGTGGGTTTATTCTTGGTGATGAAGGCAGCGGTGCCGTTATTGGCAAAAACTTTATCTCAGATTATCTTAAAAGGCAGATACCTCAAGACCTGAGGGCATGCTTTGATGAACGTTTCGGTCTCGATTATGGAGCAATTGTGGAAAAAGTTTATAAACAGCCTTATCCAAACAGATTTCTTGCTTCATTCTCCCCATTTGTTCATGAAAATAGAGATAACCCTTATGTCAAGAGATTATTGAATAAATGTTTCGGTGATTTCATTACCCGTAATATTCTTCAGTATGACTATAAAAATTATTCTCTTAACATTGTAGGGTCTGTAGCCTTTTATTATCAGGATGAAATCAGAGAAGTTGCTTCGGAATATGGAGTTATACTTGGCAAGATTCTCAAATCTCCCATAGAGGGGCTTGTTAATTACCACTTGAATATGTAATTAATTTAAAATATGAAGATAACAGAATTGCCATCGAATTACAGTGACCTTGAAAAAATGTCTACAAGAGAACTTCTTGAAAACATTAATCGAGAAGATAAAACTGTGCCGTATGCTGTTGAAAAGTGTATTCCTCAGATTGAGAAATTGGTTGAGAATATTGTTCCACGCATTCAAAATGGAGGTCGTGTTTTTTATTTGGGAGCAGGAACAAGCGGAAGACTTGGCATACTTGATGCTTCTGAGATTCCACCAACTTTTGGGGCCCCTTATGATCTCATGATAGGGCTTATAGCAGGTGGAGACAAAGCTATCAGAAAGGCGGTAGAAGCGGCAGAGGACAGTTTTGAGGGTGGTTGGCAAGATATGCAGCAATATGGTGTAGACCAGGACGATGTAGTTATTGGTATCGCTGCCTCAGGCACTACTCCTTATGTCTTAGGTGCTGTGATAGAGGCTAAAAAAAGAGGAATACTCACAGCATGTGTAACATGTAATCCCGATTCTCCACTGGCTACTGAAGTCGATATCCCTATTGTGGCTGTGGTAGGTCCTGAATTTGTCACTGGAAGTACACGTATGAAATCGGGTACAGCTCAAAAACTGATTTTAAACATGATTTCAACTGTTTCCATGATAAAACTCGGTCACATAAAGGGTAACAAAATGGTAGACATGCAGCTTACAAATGCAAAACTCATAGACAGAGGCACCAGGATGATTATGGAAGAGATTGAATCAAATGATTACGAATTTGCTAAATCGCTTCTTCTAAAGCATGGTTCTGTGAGGAAGGCTGTCGACTTTTACAATTCGTCAAAAGGTCTGGCATAGATGTTATATCATAATTATCCTTCAAGACTGCTTCAAGATGCTGTGGAAGAGTTATCCTCACTTCCAGGTGTTGGGCGTAAAAGTGCTTTGCGTTTTGCCATGCATCTTCTTAAACAGCCCAAAGAAAATGTCGAGAGATTTGGCCAATCTATTATTCGTCTCAGTAAGGAATCCAAATTTTGCAGGGATTGCTTTATGATTTCTGATTATGATGTTTGTGAAATTTGTGCGGACAGTAGAAGGGATCACTCAATTATTTGTGTGGTAGAAAGTATCAGAGATGTCATAAGTATTGAGAATACCATGCAATATAATGGTATATATCACGTACTTGGAGGAATAATTTCTCCAATGGACGGAGTCGGTCCTTCTGATTTGACAATAGAACAACTTTTAAGAAGAGTGGAGGATAAAGGTATAGAAGAAGTGCTAATCGTGCTTAGTACTACAATGGAGGGAGAGACAACTTCTTTTTACATATATAAGCAACTCAGCAAGTTTAATATTAAGATTACTACTATCGCCAGGGGAATAGGGTTTGGTGATGATTTGGAGTATACCGATGAGGTTACCCTTGGCAGATCTATTCAAAACAGACAACCTTTTGTACCATTAAAATAAAAATTAATTATTATGCATCAATTTCCGGTATCTTGGCTTTTAATTGCCTTCACACTTTACACAATAATGCTTTTTGCTGTTTCTTGGTATACATCGAGGAAAGCAGATACAGGAGCATTTTTTTCTGGGAACAAAAAATCTCCGTGGTATATAGTAGCTTACGGAATGATAGGAACATCAATTTCGGGAGTTACGTTCATCTCTGTTCCCGGGAATGTGCTTAATCAGAATTTTTATTATATGCCTCTTGTCTTGGGCTTTGTGGTGGGTTACATAATTATTGCCAAAGTACTTATTCCTCTCTACTACAAGATGAATTTAACTTCAATATATACCTATCTCGAACATCGTTTTGGTTTTTTTACTTATAAGACAGGGGCTTCGGTATTTATGGTGTCGAGAGTGCTTGGTGCAGCTGTGAGAATATTTGTTGTGGTCTTGGTGCTTCATACCTTTTTGCCTGCAGGTTCTGTCCCGTTTTGGGTAGTTGCCTTCATTTTCATGTTGCTTATATTCCTGTACACTTTTAAGGGAGGTGTTAAGACTATTATTTGGACAGATGTATTGCAGACTACCTTTATGCTTCTCGCTGTTTTTCTTACTATATTTTCTATTTCGAGGGCAATGAATTGGCATTTTGGCGATATGGTATCGGCAGTTGCATCTACAGACTATTCTAGATGGTTTGACTGGGAGTGGTCGCATGGTACAAATGCAATAAAACAGTTCATCAGCGGAATATTTATCACTGTCGCCATGACAGGGCTTGATCAAGAGATGATGCAAAAGAATCTTTCGTGCAAGAATATAAAAGAAGCTCAAAAAAATGTCTATACAACGAGCATAACAATTGTAATTGTAAATTTTTTCTTCCTTTTGATGGGAGCTCTTCTTGCTATTTTTGTTGACTCTAAGCTTGGAGGCATGCACAGTATTGGCCTTGCAGATGCATCAGGTGTATTTACTAAAGCACAGACAGACAAACTTTTTCCTGTTATAGCGAGTCAATATCTTGGACTTGCGGTGGGACTTTTCTTTATTATTGGTTTGATTTCAGCCTCCTATCCAAGTGCAGGTGGTGCTCTTACATCCCTTACAATCTCTTTTTGCATCGATTTTATGGGATTTAACAAGCGGAAAGATCTTACCGAGAAGAAGAAACAACATATCAGACAAATTGCTCATGGAGTATTTGCTCTTCTCTTTTTTATAATTATTATAATATTATATATGGTTAATAATCAAGCGGTTATAGATCTTGTTTATTTGCTGGCTTCATATACTTATGGTCCTCTTCTTGGATTTTTCTTTTTTGGACTTCTAACAAAATATCAGGTTAAAGACAAATATATGCCTTACGTAGCTATTGGTTCGCCGTTGCTCTGTTATCTTCTGGATGTGGCTGGCAAAAGTCTTCTCGGATTTGGATTTGGATTTACGATACTTATAATTAATGGACTTATAACATTTACTGCCATGTACCTCTTGAGGGAAAGAGGAATAAAGGTAGCTAAGGTATAATGTCAACTCTTGAGATTGTTGGACTTGCTATTGGCTTATGCTTCGACACGTTTGCAATCTCGCTTTCTTCGGGAATTTGCCTGCCTCAGATAAAACGTGGAGAGTTTCTTAAAATTGTATTTACTTTTGCATTAATTCAGTCTCTCTTCATGGTCGCAGGATGGTTATTAGGCCTTGGTTTGGAGAATCTTATCAAGACATATGATCATTGGATTGCATTTGCAGTTTTACTTTTTATAGGAGGAAAAATGATTTGGGATGCCTTTTTCAAAAAAGGTGACGGGGAGTGTATAGATATAAGGAGATTCAGGATAATGATAATTGCAGCTTCAGCTACCAGCATTGATGCCCTAGCCGTTGGAGTTACTCTGGCTATTATTGACATAATTATTTCTGAATTTCTTTTTGCTATTGTTGCTATATTTATTACAACGGCTCTTGCTTCTACAGTGGGGTTGAAATTCGGTAGGAGAATCGGGTTGGTTGTCGGGGGTAAATCAGAAGTAATAGGGGGAGTTATTATAATAGCTATTGGTATAAAAATATTGGTTGAGCATTTGAATTTTTTGTCTTAACTTTGCCACAAGCGGAATATTTAAATAATAAAATTGATAAGTAATGCCTTTCCGTGTATCAGCAATATCATATTTGAATACGGTTCCATTTGTTTACGGGTTGCAAAATCATCCTGTGAGCAGATATATTGATATTGAATTCTCAACTCCTGCCAAATCTGCTGAGAAGCTTATCAAAGGCTACACTGACATAAGTATTGTTCCTGTTGCTGTCATTCCTCAGGTTGAAAACAATCTTGTTTTTTCGGACTATTGTATTGGCGCTACTGGGAAAGTTGCATCTGTTCTTTTATGCAGCGGGGTGCCGCTAGAGAAAATTAAGACTATTTATCTTGATTCAGAATCGAGAACATCAGTTCTATTGACTAAATTGTTAGCTGAACGTTTCTGGAAGATAAGGCCTGAATATGTATCTTTTGATTTTTCAGATTCAAAGTTAGATTCTGAATTAAGCTATCTTTTAATAGGAGACAAGGCTTTGAGGCATGGTTATGACTTTCCTTATGTTTATGATCTTGCTGAAGAGTGGATTAAATTTACTTCATTACCTTTCGTTTTTGCTTGCTGGACATCAAACAAAGATCTTGATTCTTCTTTTGTGGCAGAGTTTAATGAAGCTCTTGAATTTGGAGTAAATAATATTGACAAAGCTGTCGAGAAATATACAAACGGGTTTGAAAGAGAATATGCTCTGAGATATCTTGCTGACAATGTCTCATTTAATCTTAGTGCAGATAAAAGAAAGGGTCTGGCGGAATTTTGGTCACTTGCACTTGAGGAACTTAAGTCAAAAGTCCGATGGTTTGGCTAAATTGATACCCTAAACCGGTAAATATTTAGTAATAAACCATTAAATGATTTTGACATGCTTGAAATATTTTACAAGAATAGAGGACAGGTACTAACCTCAAATGAACTAAGTGCTCTTGAGAATCTTGGCTATGACGATGTGTTGTGGATTGATTTGTCTTCTCCTACAGGTGAGGAGAAGAGAGCTATAGAGGAGTTTCTGAATACCAATCTTCAAAGCCGTGCTCAAGCGGAGGAAATTGAAAGTTCTTCTCGCTATTCGGAAGATGAAAATACAATTTTTGCCAATACCAATTTTTTGATACCTGGTCCAGAAAGTTACAGCATGGAGGCAGTTTCGTTTATTCTTTGCGAAGGAATAATAGTCACTATCCGTCATGTTCCGCTGAGGAGCTTTACTGATATACAGAGAAAAATTATTGCTAATTATAAAACCATGCCTACCGGTTATCATATATTGGTAGGTATTCTCGAAAACAGGATTGACCTGGATGCTGACATGATTGAATTGATGTCAAAGGAAATTGCTCAATACAGTAAGAAAGTAAGTCTTGGTGGGGCAATGGGTGAAGATCTTCTTCTGGATATTAATCAGTTGCAGGAGAACACTATGTTGGTCAGAGAGAACATCGTTGATAAACAAAGGATGATATCGGGTATTCTTAAGAGCGATAAGTTTCCAAGGGACCTTTTTCCCAAGCTTGATATACTTTTGAGAGATATAAATTCTCTTATTAATCATACAAATTTTAGTTTCGAGAGGCTAGAGTACTTACAAAACACTGTTTTAGGTCTTATTAATCTGGAACAGAACCGAATAATGAAGATATTTACTTTTGTTTCTCTTCTCTTTTTGCCACCTACACTTATTGCAAGTATTTTCGGAATGAATGTGGAACTGCCAAATTTTGGAGGATTTGATTTTATTGCCATAATGCTGTTAATGGTAGTGGCGGTATTTATTGTCTCAATTATCTTTTTCAGAAAAAAGATGCTCAATTGACCTTTACGCTATCTGAAAGCATCTTTTTAGGTGTGAGAAATTTGTTGTACAGAAGTAGAGAAATGATACTGAAAATGCCTATGCACGAGAATATCAGCCAAAGTGCAGAAGGGTTTCCCATATTATCTACATATTTGACATAGAGCCTTGAACCAAGAAAACCTCCTATACTGCTTCCTATAACTCCATATAGAAACGAATAACCGAGATAGAGGGCCTTTTTATCGGAAGGGGCTATCATCCCTATATATGATATGAATTTTGGATGAGTTGTCATCTCTCCCAATGTGAATGTCATGATGCCACATATAAAAACCCATGGACTTGTAGATAGAGACAGAATTGCCATTCCAATCGTGCCAAACCCAATTCCCATGATCATTGTAGGAAGAGCCGGCCAATTTTTCACCAGATTGGAGACAACAAGTTGAAGAAGAATAATAACTCCAGCATTAATTACTGTCACATGCTCTACATCAAATTTCCATGAGGGATTTTCTACGAAAATTGACAGAAATGAATTTACAACATGATTTACAGGTGTCATATCCATGTAGTCCTTAACATACCATAATACAGTTCCATACATTTGAAAATAGAGAATCCAGAATCCGGAGTAGAGTAATATCATAAGCAGGAACTTCCAATCCTTAATTACAAGTACCATCTCTTTAAGTACTTGGCTCAGACTTTTATCTGAGACGGCTTTTTCGGGTTCTCTATAGATAAAGAGGTTTAGAAGAATTAATATCAATCCCAAAATAGAAGCCATGTAAAATACATAGCTGTATGATATGCTCTTTAGTATTGGCACTAAAATAAGTGGAAAAAGAAATGCTCCCAGATTAATTGACCAATAATAAATGCCAAATCCAAGGCTTGAATTTTTGTCATTTGTACTCCTTGCGATTGTGCCTGAAATAACCGGTTTGAAGAATCCTGCCCCCAGAGCAAGAACTACAAGTGAAAGTAAAACAAGCGCGTAAGTATGAGAAAGGCCGGTGAATAGATATCCGGCAACTATGCATACAAATGCGAAGAAAAGTACCCGTCTGTATCCATATCTTTCTGCTATTGCTCCTGCAACTATGGGCAGAAAATAGAGCAACGGGGGGATTATTCCAAGAACTGCACCTGCCTGTTCTTTTGTGAATCCGAGTCCACCAGTCTCAGGAGAGAGTATCAGGTAAACAGAGAGTATGGACATCACTGAATAATAGGCACCACGTTCAAGAAATTCCATTGTTACAGCTGTCCAGAAATTCCGTGGGAAGGAGCGAAATCCATTTGTGTTTTTCATAACTTTTCTTTTTCCAAAGATAATTCAAAATGGCTGTTTGCAGTTATTTTGTATAAGCGAAAATTATATTTAATTTTGCCAAATTATAGGATATACTATAAATAATGTCTAACTACTTGAATTTTAAAAATTAAAAATGGTAAAAGATCTTAAAAAAGAAGAACTCGAACAGGAAGAACCTGTGCTCCCTGTGAGCAGGGAAGAGAAATTGGAAGCTTTCATCGATGATGATTCTGCTGCTGTTATTGCAGAAGAAGCAGCCAATAAGCGTAAAAGTAATGCCTCTGTATCTGGCGATAATTTTGATTGGGATGCATTTGAAAAAGAGACTATGTACGATGCTGACAAATCTACAATCGAGGACAGTTACAGTCAAACTCTTTCTAAAGTAATTGAAAATGAGGTTGTTGAGGGGACGGTTGTTAATGTTAACAAAAGAGAGGTGATAGTTAATATTGGTTACAAAAGTGAGGGTGTTATAAGTATCAATGAATTTCGTTACAATCCTGACCTGGCTGTAGGGGATAAGGTTGAGGTATATGTTGAAAATGCAGAGGACAAGAAAGGACAGCTCATTCTTTCGCATAAGAAAGCTCGCTCACTTCGTTCTTGGGACAGAGTTAACGAGGCTTTTGAAAAGGACGAGATTATTAAAGGATATATTAAATGCAGAACCAAAGGTGGCATGATTGTAGACATATTTGGAATAGAAGCATTTCTTCCTGGTTCGCAGATAGATGTCAAACCTATAAGGGATTATGATGTTTTTGTCAACAAGACTATGGAGTTTAAGATAGTCAAGATAAATCACGAATTCAGAAACGTGGTTGTTTCCCACAAGGCTCTTATAGAGGCCGAACTTGAGGCACAAAAGGCCGATATTATAGGTAAACTTGAGAAGGGTCAGATTCTTGAGGGTGTTGTCAAGAATATAACATCTTATGGTGTATTTGTCGATCTTGGCGGCGTTGACGGTCTAATTCACATCACAGATCTTTCATGGGGCAGAATAAATCATCCTGAGGAAGTTGTTCAGCTAGATCAAAAAATAAATGTTGTTATTCTTGATTTTGACGACACAAAGAAGCGTATTGCTCTTGGACTTAAGCAATTGAGTTCTCATCCATGGGACTCTCTTGATCCTAACCTTAAGGTTGGAGACAAGGTAAAGGGTAAGGTTGTGGTTATTGCTGATTATGGTGCATTTATTGAGATACAGCCCGGTGTAGAAGGTTTGATCCATGTCTCTGAGATGTCGTGGTCTCTTCACCTTCGCAGTGCTCAGGATTTTCTTAAAGTTGGAGATGAAGTTGAGGCGGTTATTCTTACCCTTGACAGGGATGAAAGAAAGATGTCTCTTGGCATCAAGCAACTTAAACCAGATCCTTGGGCTACTATAGCAGATAAATATCCTGTTGGTAAAAGATGCACTGCAACAGTCCGTAATTTTACAAATTTTGGTGTTTTTGTTGAGCTCGAAGAGGGAGTTGACGGTCTTGTTCATATAAGCGATCTTTCATGGACTAAAAAGATCAAACATCCTTCAGAATTTACCTCTGTCGGAGATAAACTTGACGTTGTGGTGCTTGAGGTAGATCAGGAAAACCGTCGTCTCAGCCTGGGTCACAAGCAGCTTGAGGAGAATCCTTGGGATGTTTTTGAAACAGTATTTACTGTTGGGTCTATACATGAAGGTACTATTACCTCTTTTGTTGACAAAGGTGCAACAGTTGCTCTTCCATATGGAGTTGAAGGATATGTCAGCATGAAGAACCTTGTAAAAGAAGACGGTACTACAGGGAAACTCGAAGAGAAGCTTGATTTTAAGGTTCTTGAATTTAATAAGAGTAATAAGAGAGTCTTACTTTCACACTCAAAGATATTTGAAGATGCCAAGAAAGAAGAACAGAAAGAGAAGCATGAGAGTGAGGCAGACTCAACACAAAAAGCTGTGAAGAAATTGAAAGCTAATCTTGAAAAGACAACTTTGGGAGACATAAGTGAACTTGCAGCTCTTAAAAGTGAAATGGAAAGTAAAGACCAGGAAAACAAGCAGCAGTAGATGAAATTTTCTTTTTCATCTTTGGGTTGTGCTTCGGCTCTTCCCACTGTGAACAGATTTCCAAGCGCTCATGTCCTTAATGTGCATGAGCGCTTGTTCCTTATCGATTGTGGTGAAGGATGCCAGATGCAATTGAGAAGATTTGGATTTTCAATTCTGAAAATCCAAAATATTTTTATTTCTCACCTTCATGGTGATCACGTTTTTGGAATTTATGGTCTGCTTTCAACCATGTCAATGCTTGGAAGAACTGCTCCAATATTTATTTATGCACCTTCTGAATTTTCAGAGATTCTTTCTGAATTTATGAGACATTTTGGTGACATGTTCAAGTATGAAATAAATCATATAGTTCTTAATGGAAAAAACATTGAAATTATTTTTCAGGGGAGAAATTTTGAAGTACTGTCATTTCCTCTAAATCACAGGATAAAATGTTATGGTTTTTTATTCAGAGAAAAAAAGCCTTTGCGCAATGTTGTCAAAAGTCGTATTGAAGAGAAATCGCTGACTCTTAGCGAGATTGCCATGTTGAAAAGTGGGAGGGATGTGATAAGAGAAAAAGAAGTTTTGCTTAATGTTGATTATACTTATATCCCATATGAACCTCGTTCTTTTGCTTATTGCAGTGATACTGCTCCTTTTGAAGAACTTGTTTCGTATATTTCTGGAGTTGATTTGCTTTATCATGAAGCAACCTTTTCTTCTGAAATGGCCGAAATGGCTGTAGCCACCATGCACTCTACGGCTTCTGATGCAGCACTTGCTGCTAAAAAAGCAGGTGCAGGCAAGCTTGTGATAGGTCATTACTCTTCTCGTTACAAAGATTTGGGAAAATTGCTTGACGAAGCAAAGGAAATATTTCCTGAAACATATCTTGCAGAAGAGGGCATAGAGTTTGATATACCAATGAAAATATAGAAAATTAATTTTATGAAAAGAATTAAATATGTTTTACCTCTTTTGTCTCTGACATTGTTTTCACTTGCGACTTCAGCACAAGTTATTAACGATGTTAACAAACAGGTCACAAAATATGGGCAGGCTATTTTTTACATCAATAGTTATTATTTGGATACAGTAAATGTTGAAATGTTGACTGAGGAGGCTGTTAAGTCGGTAATGTCAAAACTTGATCCACATTCTACTTACATATCAGCCAAGGATGTAAAATCCATGAATGAACCGTTGGAAGGCAATTTTGAAGGTGTGGGTATCGAATTTGCCATTATTGGAGACACACTAACTGTAACAGCTCCTATTGCAGGGGGTCCGTGTGAAAGAGTAGGAATAAGAACAGGTGACAGGATTATAATGGTTGATGGAGAGTTAATTACGGGGATAGGTCTTACAACCGAAAAAGTACATAAATATCTTAGAGGCCCAAAAGGAACTAAAGTTACACTTGGTGTAGTTAGAAAAGATGTGCCTGAAAGACTTGATTTTGTGGTAGAAAGAGATAAAATTCCTATCAATAGTCTTGATGCAGCCTATGAAGTCGCAAATGGAGTTTATTATCTGAAGCTTGGCAGGTTTGCCCAAAATTCTTCTGAAGAGATACTTAAAGCTCTTATTGATTTAAAGGCTAATAAGATAAATGGTATTATTCTTGATCTGAGAAGTAATTCAGGAGGTTTTTTGGGTACAGCGCTCGAAATTGCCAATTTTTTTCTTGATGGAGGCCAGACAATTGTATATACAGAAGGACTAAGATCTCCAAAGAGGGTAGAGGTAGCTACTGGTACAGGTTTTTATAAAAAAGGTCCTTTGGTAGTAATGATTGATGAAAATTCTGCTTCTGCAAGTGAAATTGTTGCAGGCGCCATCCAGGATTGGGACAGAGGGACAATAGTGGGCAGAAGATCTTTTGGCAAAGGGCTTGTGCAGCAGATGCTTCCTTTGAATGATGGCTCTCAGCTGAGGCTTACTGTGGCTAGGTATCATACACCTTCCGGAAGAGTAATTCAAAGTCCTTATAAGGCCGGTGAGGCTGACAATTATTATAAGGCGTTTCTTGAGAGATATAAGAGTGGAGAGCTATTTAACAGAGATAGTATAAGTTTTCCTGATTCTCTTAAATATAAGACACTTGTCAAGGGAAGAACAGTCTATGGTGGCGGCGGTATTATGCCGGACATATTTGTTCCTGCTGATACTTCAAAATATTCCGATTATTATTCCAATTTAATCAGAAAGGGTATTCTGAATGATTTCATGAGTGGTCTTGGAGACAAGAACCGGGTTGAATGGTCAGCAAAATACAAGACATTTGCGCAGTTTGAGAAAGAATTCAGAATAGATGATCAAATGTTGAAAGACTTGGTCTCTTTTGCTGAAAAGAAATCATTACCACTCGATGAGAAAGGTTTTGAAACATCAAAAGATGAAATTGTGGTTATTATGAAAGCACTCGCTGCAAGAACGGTATTTGGAAGCAGTGCATATTACAGAGTGATTAATGCCGAAAGTGACGAAACCTTTAAGAAAGCGCTTGAGTTGATTAATTCTTCCGGCTTATAGCACGCTGGTAGGCTCTTGCATTTTTATTGTGCTCTGTAATGTTTCTGGCAAAGTTGTGTGAACCGTTTAGTGTCGGTGCGGCACAAAAATAAAAATAATCGTGTTGTTTATAATTGAGAACTGCATCTATTGTGCTTTTTTGAGGAATAACAATTGGTCCTGGAGGTAAACCTTTGTGAATATAGGTGTTATATGGTGAGTCAATTGTCAGATGTTTGTTAAGTATTCTTTTTATAGATGGGTCGTTCAGGATAAATTTTATGGTAGGGTCAGCCTGAAGCTTCATGCCTCTTTTAAGTCTGTTAAGATATACACCTGCGATTACAGGTTGTTCATCCTTTATATTGCTCTCTTCTGATACGATTGATGCGAGAATGCTTACTTCTACCGGTGTCAATCCAATTTTTGAAGCTTTTGCAACTCTCTCTTCGTTCCAAAATTTATCATATTCTCTTTTTAGCTTAAAAAGTAGTTCTTTTGGGCTTACTGTCCAAAATACTTCATAGGTGTCAGGTAAAAACATTGTGGGAAATGTGGTCGGATCAAAGCCAAGGGAGTCAATAAGGCAGGTATCCCTGAGAACAGATATAATTTCTGAAGAGTCGCTCTCGATTTTTTTTGATATAATAGATGCTAATTTTTCCAGATTGCGAATATTACCTGAAATTGTCAGCCTTACAGGAGTTTGCCACCCATTTGCTATTGCTCTGATAATGTATAGGTTGTTCATTCCTTTTTCTATCTTGTATCTGCCGGGCGATATTTTTTTGTCAAGATGTTCAATTTTGGCGGCTATTTTGAAACTCATTATTGATTTTATGCATCCACTTTTCTCAAGACTGTCTATTACTTGCTTGTATTCGGAATTGTGCGGTACGTATAAATATGTCATTTCGCCTTTGACGTTAGGTCTGAAAAATGTAAAATAAATTCCTGAAGCCAAAATAAAGCTGACAGTGAGCAGGACTACCAATATTATTTTATGGATTTTTTTGAAGTTCACGTTTATCTAAGTTTTATCTCCTGACCTTCGCTAACCTCAGCTCCCTCTTTCAGACCGTTAATCTTATATAGAGATTTTAGTTGGATTGCATATTTCTGTGATATGTCATACAGAGTCTCTCCGGAATCTACGATATGTTTGTCGAGTAGTGTATCTCCTTTTGTCCTCTTTTTCTCAACATATATAATGGTCCCATCTTCAATTGGTCTGGACCTGTCGAGATCATTAAACCTTAGAAGTTCTTTGGTAAACAAATTGTATTCCCTTGCGATATCTTCATATGTATCCAAATGGTTGCCAATTATATAAGCTACACCATTTTTCTTAAATAGTTTTCTGGTAAGAGAAATTTTATAGAGAGAACTTGTTTTAACAGGTTTATATTCCTTATCTGCAATAATCTCATTTGGACTTGGCGGAACAGAATCTGCCACAAGATCATATTGCATAAGATTGAAATCTTCGATTATTTTGATGAGCCTTTGTGCATAGTCAGGACTGGTTGCATATCCTGCTTTTTGAAGCCCTTCAGCCCATCTTTTATAATCTTTTGGATCTAGATCAAAAAGAAATTGATATCTTTCTCTGTATCTGAGAAACTCTGAGTGATCTTTGTAAGAATCTTCTACTGTTTTATATTTTCTGAAACATTCGTTTTTAGTATCATCATCATGAAGATAAGTTTCTCCATCCCAGTTGTGACATTTAATTCCAAAATGATTATTGGCCTCTTTAGCTAGTGAGGAATTGCCGTCTGCTGATTCGAGACATGCCTGTGCAAGAGTTATGCTGGCAGGTATGCCATAAGTTAGCATCTGATTGATGGCAATATCTTTATATTTCAACACATAATCTTTTCTTTCAATTTTTTGCGAAAAGAGTGGGTTATTAAATATCATCAGCAATGATGCGGCAAAGAGATATTTCTTCTGAAATAACATATGTGAATAATGCTCAATTCTACAAAATTACTAATTTTGTACTAATTACCATAAGAACAAATGAATAAAAAAAGTATTACTATACCTTATATTGAGTATGATTCCGATGAAGAATTGGATGAAAAGGACAGGGAATTGTTAAATGCTGCTAAAGAGGCTACAAAACGTTCATATGCCCCATATTCGGGATTTTGTGTTGGTGCCGCACTGAGACTATCAAATGGTGAAATTATTTCTGCAAGTAATCAGGAAAATGCAGCGTATCCATCCGGACTGTGTGCAGAGCGTGTAGCTATATTTTTTGCTAATTCAAAATATCCTGATGTGGCAGTTGAATCTTTGGCTGTTACTGCTGCCGTTGACGCTAATATATGTGAGGAACCAACATATCCATGTGGAGCATGTCGTCAGGTACTGGCAGAGTCAGAAAAGAGATTTGGCAAAAGAATCAGAATCATTACCGGAGGAGAGAAGATTATTCAGATTATTGATGGAATCAGCGGTTTATTGCCATTTGCTTTTGACAACTTACCAAGATAGTTTTTCTTCACTTTGAAATTTATTGTATCTTTGTGCGGGGTAAGTCTTATACGACCAGCTCCCACTGAACTCCCCCAGGGCCGGAAGGCAGCAAGGGTAGGTGGTTGTAGCGGTGCGATATATTCAGCTTGCCCCTTTTTTTATTTTAATATTCAAAGCTACTATGAAGGTGGCAGTTGGCCTTTCAGGCGGAGTTGATTCGAGCGTGGCTGCTCTTTTGCTTAAAAGAGCCGGTCATGATGTGATTGCTGTATTTATGCAGAATTGGCACGACACAACGGGTACTCTTCATGGAGATTGTTCCTGGGAAGAGGAGAAGGTAGTAGCTGAAATGGTCGCCAAAAAACTTGATATTCCTTTTTATTTTGCGGACTTGAGCGATATTTACCGAGAACGTGTTGTGGACTATATGTTTAGAGAATATAGTGCCGGCAGAACACCTAATCCGGATATAATGTGTAACAGAGAGATAAAGTTTGATGCTTTTATGAATGTCGCTTTTGATCTGGGAGTTGATTATGTGGCAACAGGACATTATTGTCGCAGGGAGGTGATTAAGAATGAGGATGGGGCCGAAATTTCACGTCTCCTCGCCGGTAAGGACACTAACAAGGATCAAAGCTATTTTCTTTGCCAGCTTTCTCAAAGCCAACTATCCAGATTGATTTTTCCAATAGGAGGTATGCTTAAACCTGAGGTAAGAAATATTGCTGCTTTAACAGGACTTCCTTCGGCCAACAAGAAGGATTCTCAGGGAATATGCTTTGTTGGCAAAGTAGACCTGCCTCTTTTTCTTCAGCAGAAACTTGCTGCCAAGGAAGGAGATGTGGTTGAGATTTCTTCTAACTTTTATGCAGGTAAATCTTATACTGAAATGCTTGAGTCGGGATTTGGATTATTAGATAGATTTTCACTCGACGAGCTTTCATTGGAGTATAAGTATAACAGTTCTGACGGAAAAATTATTGGCAGACATCAAGGTGCTCATTTTTACACAATTGGGCAGAGAAAAGGGCTTAATATTGGAGGGCATGCTGAACCTCTTTTCATAATTGGAACAGATGTTCAAAAGAACTTGATTTTTGTTGGAGAAGGCAATACTCATCCTGGTCTTTTTCGTAAGGGACTTTTTATTTCAGAGGAAAATATTCACTGGATTAGAGAGGATTTGAGAATGACAGAGGGAGAGGTTCGTGACTACCAAGTGAGAATCAGATACAGGCAGCCACTTCAGAATGCAGAACTTTTCAAAACAAATAGTGGGCTCTATATTATTTTTGATCTGCCACAAAGGAGTGTGACTCCCGGTCAATTTGCTGTTTGGTATGATGGAGAAGAGATGATTGGTTCAGGAGTTATTTGACGGTAATAAGTGGCATTATGACCAGACTTTCAGTCCATCATAAGCCTGAGTTATTCCTGCGGGAAGTTCTTTTTCAAGCTCTGCGTATACAGGCATCTGATGGGAGAGATGTGTCAGATAACTTTGTTTGGCTCCGACAGTTTGTGCAAATTCAATTGCTTCACTGAGAGAAAAGTGTGAAATATGCCTCTGCCTCCTAACAGTGTTAACTACCAGAATATCAAGTTCCTTAAGCTTCTCCAACTCTTTATTGTCTACTTTGTTGGCATCGGTTATATATGCAATGTTGCCGATGCGAAATCCAAGGATTGGAAGTTTATAATGCATTACCCTGATGGGTGTAATTTTAACCTTTATTTCAGGGTTAATGCGACTTGACACTTCGAATGGGTGTTCATCTATTACTCTTATATCAAATTCAGGAGCACCAGGGTATTTAAATTCAGAGAATGCATAAGAATATTCCATTGCAAGAGCTTTTTTAACTCTTTCTTCACAATATATTGGCAGAGCTCTTTTGGTGAGAAAGTTAATGGCTCTTACATCATCAAGGCCGCCGGTATGATCCTTATGTTCATGGGTAATTAGAATTGCATCGAGAGAGTCAATGTCTTCTCTGAGTAGTTGCTGTCTGAAATCAGGTCCGGCGTCTATCAAAATCCTTAATCCCTTCTGTTCAATTAATACTGAAGAGCGAAGTCTTTTGTCTTTAGTGTCTGTAGATTTACATACAGGGCATTTGCAGCCAATTACAGGAATGCCTTGCGAAGTGCCTGTACCTAAAAAAGTAAGCTTTGTTTCATTGCCTGTTTCCATACTTTAAAGATAGGAAAAAGTTCCTACCTTTGCGAAAATTTAAAATTGAAAGGAAGTTTATATCTTATTCCATCTCCTGTTAGTGATGGTGAAATCAACGAAGTAATTCCGGAGGGAGTCATTTGTAAAATACTGCCTTTGAGAGTTTTTGTGGTTGAGGAAGTCCGAAGTGCAAGAAGGTTCCTTTCAAAATGTGGTTTTAAGGGAAAAATAGACGAGTTATTGTTTCTTGAATTGAACGAGCATACAGCTGTTTCATTAATTGATAGTTATATAAATCTATTAGTTGAGGGGAAGGACGTTGGGTTAATCAGTGAAGCCGGGTTACCTGCCGTGGCTGATCCCGGAGCACTGCTGGTAGCAGCAGCCCATAGAGAGGGAATCAGGGTAATTCCATTAGTTGGACCGTCCTCCTTAATGCTTGCTTTGATGGCTTCAGGAATGAACGGACAATCTTTTGCATTTGTGGGATATTTGCCGGTGAAGCCTGAAGAGAGAAGGTCGGAGATAAAAAGACTTGAAAAACTTTCTGACAGAACCGGACAAAGTCAGATAATAATTGAAACTCCGTATAGAAATAATGCTCTTTTTTCTGATCTGGTGCAGGTATGTTCTCCTTCAAAGTTAATTTGCGTGGCTTCTGCAATTACTTCGCAAGAAGAATCTATTCGTACCTTAACGGCTTTTGACTGGGGAAATGAAAAGGAAAAGGTTGATTTAAACAAGAAACCTTGTGTCTTTATTATATGATTATTATATTCTTTACAATAAATAATTTTTGAATGAAAACAGAATCTTGTGATTATATTGAGCTTACCGGGATGGAGTTTTTTTCGTTTCATGGACATTACCAAGAGGAGCAGATAGTTGGTAATCGTTATATTGTAGATTTGAGAGTGAGCACAGATTTTACAAAAGCGGGCTTAAGTGATGACCTGTCTGATACAATTGACTACCAGGAACTCTATAAAATTGTGGCAAAAGTGATGTCTACTCCTTCAAAACTTTTGGAGAGCGTTGCCAAAAAAATTCTTGACGGCATAAGAGACAGATATCCTGATGTTTCAGGTGCAACCGTTTCTATTGCAAAGTTAAATCCAGCTCTTGGAGGTCAGGTTAGTGCTGCAAAATTGGTTATGTCGTTTTAATAGAGATGTATAGTGAATTTGGGGTAAAAGGGGAAAAAGTCTCCAAACGTGTGGCATTTCTTACGCTCGGATGTAAATTGAATTATTCTGAGAGTTCTTCTCTTGCAAGAATTTTTGTTGACAATGGTTATGAAAGAGTTTCTTCGTCGGCAATAGCAGATGTGTATGTTGTTAATACATGTTCAGTTACAGAGCATGCCGATAAAAAATGCCGCAGTGCCATCAGAAAGCTTCATCGCCAAAATCCTGATGCAATTATTGCAGTTACTGGCTGTTATGCTCAGTTGAAACCAAAAGAGATTCTTGATATTGAAGGTGTTGACTTAGTTATTGGCACAGATCAGAAACAGGATGTTTTCTTAAGAGTTTCTCAATTAGTTAGCGAAAAGCATAATATTAAAAATATATCGAGCAGTTCAAAAAAAGAGTTTATAAGTGATATACATACCATATTTCCTGCCTATTCATCTGATGACAGGACAAGGTCTTTTTTAAAAGTTCAGGATGGTTGTGACTATCACTGTGCTTATTGTACAGTTCCACTGGCAAGAGGTAAAAGCAGAAATTTGCCTGTTGACTTTCTGGTGAAAGAGGCTAATGAAATAGCCTCTAAAGGCATAAAGGAGATTGTTTTGACCGGGGTTAATACCGGTGATTTTGGAAAAAGTACTGGAGAGAATTTTCTCGATTTGCTCAAGGAACTTGAGAAAGTTGAAGGTATAGAACGTTACAGGATATCTTCTATTGAGCCAAATTTGCTCACTGAGGATATAATTAAATGGGTGGCTGAAAATTCCAAATTTCTTCATCATTTTCATATCCCACTGCAATCGGGTTCTGACAAAATTCTTGCGTTAATGAGCCGGCGTTATAATACTTCTCTTTTTAGAGAGAAGGTTAAGATTGTGAGAAGATATATGCCTGATGCATTCATAGGTGTAGACGTTATTGTGGGTTTTCCTGGTGAAGATGTGAGCGAATTTAATGAGACTTTTAATTTTCTGAACACTCTACGACCGGCATTTATTCATGTTTTTCCATATTCCAAAAGAGCAAATACTCCTGCAGCCAATATGGATGAGCAAGTGGATGAGCGAGTTAAACATGAACGTGTTGTCAAACTTGAATCTCTATGCAAAATTTTGCATGATGAATTTGTGGATTCTCAAAAGGGTAAAAAAGAATATGTACTTTTTGAGAGTACTCAAAAGGGTGGTAAAATGTATGGCTACACAAGAAATTATATAAGGGTTGAACGGCCTTATGACCGTTATGCAATAGGAAAAATTGTTGAAGTTACTCTTTGATATTATTGGCTTTGTTCTCGGCCTTACGTTTCTTCTTGTTTCCGAATATGCTTTTTAGCAATTCCTTGAATGTTGTAAACTCTTCCTGATAAACGAAACCGCCACCATTTCTCTGGCTGTTGTCCAAATAATTTGAAAATTGATCTGCAGAATGTGAGAATAACTTGGCACGGAACTTTCCCTTATCATCCAGTTTTATTTCAACGTCCACATCGCCGACAACTTCGTTTGTACTGTTTGAATATCTTGCATTTCCTATGTTGCCGTTGATTATAACTCTATTATTGAAAAGTTGTGTTGACACAGCGGCGTCGAAAATATCTCTACCATTCTGTCCAGGCAGATAATTGAAACTCAGGTCAAGTGGGATGTCCAATTGATTGAAAATTTTGTTTATCTGATTGGATAACACTTCTGTGGCATTGGAATACAACAGAGTGGAATTATTTACAACACTTGACTGGATATCCGGAATAAAACTGTTGGAAACGAGGAGAGACATTACCTGTTTAATAACTTTATCTTCGGTATTAAGTGCTGCGTCAACTCTTGCTTTCGTAATGGGATCCAGATCGGGTATTTCTATGTCAAAGGCGATATTAGGGTTCATCAAAGGGCCTGTTAACTTAATCAGACAGTCTACTGTTCTTCTGCTGCTGACAGAGCTGGTATCTGAAATTAAGGTGTTGATTGATGTTTTGGTTCTGTATTTTGCAGTAAGATTGAGAGTCGTTTTATTAATATCTCCGTTAAAGCCGATAGTACCACCTTGCTGAATAATAAAATCTCTGTTAAATATTCCTTGGAGAACAAATTTATACGAACCGCTTTCAATTAAGTAGTCTCCCTTGATGTTAAAAATGTGTTTTGAAGGTTTGATATCCATACTAATTAGTCCGCTTCCAAATCCTTTGATGACATCACCTGCAGACTTGTCAATTTCTATGAGCATTGCAGCATCAGGGGTGATATTCAATTTAAGTTGGACCTCGAGCTCTGTAGATGCTGGTTTTTCTTTTTTTTCTTGAGTTTGGTGAATTGTAATTTTATCTGCTGTAAAACTTGTGTTCTGAACAAATTTCAATAAATTGGAATTTACGGCTTCAGTACCGTTTGAAAGAGGAATATGTATTTCAGTGTTCTTATTGGATTGAGCTGATAGCTCCATATATATTTTTTTCAGATTGCCTCTTAGATTGAAATAACCATTACCAAAGGCTTTTCCATAAAATGTGCTGTTATCTGACTCAGTTAGATTGATAAGTTCTATATTGGAAAAATGAATAGTAGTATTGAAACCGAGATTACGGAGGTGTGTGTATGTAATTCCACCGTTAATGGCACCTTTCGATCCGTACCGGTCTGTGATAAATGTGTTTACAAATACAAGTCCGTTTTCGTGAAGTCTTGTTTGCCCATTTATAGTATATCTTACTTTTGTATAGTCAACAGTGAATGAAAGATCTTTTAGAGAGGCATCTTCACTTGTTAATACGAGTTTGTTTATAGGACCCTTGCAATTAATTTTTCCGTTGATGCCTCCGGTTATATCAGATACTATTCCGGTAAAAATAGGAGAAGCATAACCCGGGTCCAGGTTATTGAAATTACCTGTAATGTCAATGTATTTTTCTTTTGGAGCATATGTGCCTGAAATATCCATTGTTCTTTTTCCATTCAAATCGTTAAAGACTATCAAATCTAATTTCTTCTCAGGGTTGTTCCATTTGCTTGACATGCTTAGAGATCCAATATCTCTTTTTACCACTGATACTGCCTGTCCGTTAAGATGCATTTGTATTTGTGGTTTATTGAAGGCTTCTTTGAAAACAATATCTCCTGAAAATAATCCTGTAAAATGCAATGGTTTTTTCATGAAAGCATCAAACAAGGATATATCAAAGCAGTTTATTTTTAAATTAATAGAATCATTTTCAGAATTGGACACACGTCCCTCAGCTGTAAAGAACTGCTTGTCGTTTTCTATTTTAAATCCTTCTACTTGAATATTATTATTGTTTATTAAGATTCTTGAAGGGGAGAGAGACCATAACTGGTTGTTTATGATCATTCTCGAAGGATTGACATATATGTCAAAAATAGGTTTTGGAGAGGATACTTCTCTTCTTATGTTTGTTCGAGTACTAAGTAAAACGCGGTTTTTTACATCGCTTTCATTGGAAAATGCTGTTCGTAAGCTTAAAGTATCATGGCTTGCGGAAAAAACTATCCTATTGCTGTCGAGCATCAGTTTTGAGATAGTTATTCCCGATGACTTGATATCAGAAAGCATATGATTACTGTAGGAATCGAGTTTCAAAGAAAGATCATGGATTTTGTAATCTTTATATCCCAGCTCTTTAGATAAAAGAGAGAGATTCAGGTTGTCATTTTCATCAATTTCAACCAAAAGTGCACTTTTTTCAGCTATGTCAAGTCCGGGGAGAAGTAGTTCATTAATGGCCTTTGTATTGAATGTGTTGATTGTCAGGCGATAGTGTTTACTGCTGTCAATATTTGGACTCCATTCCTTTTTAGCAAGAAGAGATGGAATATGACGGTCAAAAGTTGTTTTCAAAACTTTTTCGACAAATCCGGTAATGAAATCTGAACCTTTATATGTAATATCGGCAAAACCTGACTTAATGGTAAGATTAAAGTTGTCTTGATTTGTCAGCGATTGAATAATTATGTCTCCAATATTAAACTCTCCGTCTCTATTTTTGTATTCAATTGACTTAGCACTTATTGTTCCAATAATATCACCATCAACTTTATGAGTAAAGTTCGCCAGGGTTTTGAAGCTGATGACAGAAACAGAGTCTCTTTTATCAAGATTAAGGGCTGCAAGATCTGCATAAGCAACATCTGCATAGAAGTCATAATATGAATCTTTTTTTGAGGAACGGCCAAATATTCCCTGAAAGATAAAATTCAAATTGGGATCATGGCATACTACTCTTCCGTCAAATTTATTGTCAACATAGCTTCCAACGGAGTATATATTTGAATAGGAATAGTCTTTAAAATCAATTCTTCTGACAGAAATGCTGTCAATATTAAATTTGCTTCCACCATATCTTTCATCTCTAATTAGTCCACTAAGTGTACTTCTAAATGTGGTCTTGCCTATATTGCTGTTTTGAACAAGAAGTCCAATGTTAAAGTTATTAGCCAGAAGCTTTCCCTCAATATCCAAACCATGTTCTGAACGATTTTCTCTTAGTAGCATATCCATGTAAATATCACCAATTGATGAGGTTAAATTGCCATTTGCCACAAAGTCTGAAAATAGTCCTGCAACTCTGCCTCTAAAGCTATATTTAATGAGTGGGGATAGTTTTGAGAATAAGTTCTCCGGTTGATTGCTGTTGATCGAGGAGACTATTCTCGATATATCACTTGCCATTGTTTCGGCATCATTGATGTCGAGAAAAAGCATAGTTTCTCTTATATCAGGAAGACCTGATATCCTTGCATTTAGACTTATAAATGAAAGTCCTGATTCTGAGGTTATGGTTAAATCTTCTGTTTTTAGAGAAGAGATAGTGCCTTCAATTTTTCCGCTGGCATAGATAGAGAGACTGTTCCCTTTTAATGTGGGTGCGAGCTTAGAGAGCGTATTAAAACTTATGAAAGCGTTGTCAAGAGATGTCTCTATTTTGACACTGTCAACAAAATTTTTGAAACTGTTAATTCCATTAAAGTGAAATTTTAAATAGTCTGCTCTTAATTCAGTCTTACTGTCAAACAAATATAAATCGTCAATAAATATTCCTCTTCGGCCTATTTTTGCATTACCACTTAACTTGTCAATTCTAAAACCACTCTTTTGTTCTACTAATGAGAGATTTACCAAGTTGCCATGGAACATTTTATCTTTGTTTTTAAAATCTTTTACTCTCAAATCTGAAATGTCGCATACTAAATCTTTGAAAGACAAACATTCTCCGTGTCTGTCGGGAGCCTTAGAACTAAAATCTCGAAAAGTGAACTTAATATTCCTGGCCCGGAGATCATTAATTTTTATTTTACTGTCAAAGATATGAGTAGTATCCTTGCTAATATTTTTATAGAGGTTAAAGCATCTGTCGACATTTGTCGTTTTGTCTGCCCATGTTATCAGGTTAAATTGTCCATCGGAAAGTGAAATTTTTTTAATGTTGCATCTGTTTCTGAAAAAAACGTCCCTTGCAGAAAAACTTACAGAAAGTTTTTTGCAGCTTATAAGGGTATCAATATTTGAGTTGTATGTGATAGAAAGATCGTTTATTATGATTTTGTTAAAAAACAGATAGCATACCTTGCCTATCGAGATGTCAGCTTTAATGTTTTTTGATAAATTTTCAACGATTTTTCCTGTTAATTTTGTTTGGAGATTAGGATCTTGAAGGGCAATGTAAATACTTGCTGGAATGAGTATTACCAACGACAAAATGATAACTGCTATTTTTTTTAAAATGTTGATATATGATTCGTTTAAATGACAAAATTAATCAAAATAGTGGAGGAGTTTGTTAAAAATAAACCAATTTTGCGGGATATATAGTAGTTATGGATCTTACAATACTTGGAATAGAATCATCGTGTGACGACACTTCTGCAGCAGTACTTAGAAATGAAATGTTGCTTTCAAACGTTATGGCAGGGCAGGAGGTTCACAGCAAATATGGCGGAGTAATTCCCGAGCTTGCTTCAAGAGCCCATCAACAAAATATTGTACCAGTAGTCGACAGGGCTCTTAAGCTTGCAGAAGTTTCCCTGAATGACATTGATGTGATAGCTTTTACAAGAGGGCCTGGTCTTTTGGGATCTCTTCTGGTCGGAACGTCCTTTGCAAAAGGACTGTCTCTGGCAACAGGTAAACCTATAGTTGATGTAAATCATCTTCAGGGGCATCTGCTATCCCCTTTTATTAAGGAGCCTGACAAGGATAAAGAGTACCCTCATTTCCCTTTTATTTCACTCATAGTTTCCGGAGGACATACTCAGATAATAGTTGTGGAGAGCCCCTTAAAGTTTAAAATTATAGGCCAAACTATAGATGATGCTGTGGGTGAGGCATTCGACAAATGTGCCAAGATGCTTTGTTTGGGATACCCTGGAGGGCCTATAGTGGATAAATATGCAAAACTTGGCAATTCCAGAGCATTTAATTTTGCAAAGCCTAAGGTAAAAGGATTCGATTATAGTTTTAGTGGTGTTAAAACGTCGCTTCTTTACTTTTTGAGAGATAAAATGAATGATGACAAGTTGTTCATATCAAACAATATTAATGATATTTGTGCTTCTTTTCAGAAAACCCTGATTGATATATTAATGGAGAAGTTACTTCTTGCCGTCAAGAAGACGGGAATCAGGGAAGTTGCCCTTGGAGGAGGCGTATCAGCAAATTCGGCTCTAAGGGAGAGAGTATCTATGGAAGGAAATGACAGAGATTTTAAGGTTTTTTTACCGGAAATTAAGTTTACTACTGATAATGCGGCAATGATTGCAATTGCCGGCTATTTTTTGTTCAAATCGGCGAGAGTAGCAGATTTGAGCGTTGTTCCCGTTTCAAGGGTAATGGATTATAAATAGCTGATTTTTTTGTATTCTAAAAAATCAGGTTATATTTGTTTATAAAACAAACTAAAGTTTCATTTTAACTAAACATTTTATGAAAAGATTCACTTTAATGATCACAATTCTGTTTCTGATGTGTCCATGGGTTACTTTTGCCCAGAACATAAAGGTTACGGGAAAAGTGACCGAACAGGGGACCAATGCCCCTGTCCCTTATGCAAGCGTTATGCTTAAGGGAACTAAATCCGGAGTTGTCACATTTGACAATGGTACTTATACTATTAATGCTCCTTCAAATGGTATACTTATCTTTTCTTACATTGGTTTCAAGACTGTAGAGATACCTATCGAAGGCAGGAGTGTTATTAATGTAATTCTTGAACCCGATACAAGAGCTCTTGACGAGGTTGTAATGGTCGCATATGGTACAGCTCCTAAAGAGTCTGTTACAGGAGCCATTACAGCGGTAAATACAAAAAGTATCGAAAAACGGCCTGTTTCAAGTGTAGCAAGTGTTCTTGAAGGAACCGGGACTGGTATTCAGGTTAACAGTACTTATGGTGAACCGGGTTCTGATCCGGATATTCGTATTCGTGGTTTTGGCTCAATTAATGGTACTAATGCACCTCTGTATGTATTGGATGGAGTGCCATTTGGAGGTAATATTTCAGATCTGAATCCTCGTGATATTGAAAACATCACTGTTTTAAAAGATGCTGCTTCAACTGCACTTTTTGGAAATAGAGCCTCCAACGGTGTAATTCTTATTACCACCAAAAAAGGAAAAAGTGACAAGGTAACTATCAATGCTTCAGTCAATCAGGGTATTTTTACAAGGGGTATTTCTGATTATGACAGAATGGGAGCAAATGATTTCATGGAGACAATGTGGCTGGGTTACAGGAATTATTTGATGTCAAGTAATCCAACAACTTATCCTACTGAGGCTTTGGCTAATGCTAAGGCATCATCTTCACTTGTAGATACATATTTAAAATACAATGTGTATAACAAAGCAAACAATGCGCTTTTTGATTCTAATGGTAAGTTGGTTGCTGATGCAAAAATACTCCCGGGATATGACGATCTTGACTGGGCAAAGTATATTGAAAGGAATGGTTACAGGCAGGATTACACTGTAACAGGAGATGCTGCTACAGACAAGAGCAGCATGTTTTTCTCAGCAGGTTTCCTGGATGAAAAGGGATATGTCATCTCTTCTGATTTCAGACGTTTTACAGGTAGAGCCAACATAAGTGTTACTCCTAAAAGTTGGTTTAAGGCCGGGTTTACACTTGCCGGCTCGCATCAGATATCAAACAATTCTACAGGTGATGCAGGTCATGCTACTACTTATATTAACCCATTCTATTATGCTCGAAATATGTCTCCTATTTATCCTGTTTTTGTGCATGATCCTGCTACAGGTGAATATGTATATGACGAAAACGGAAAGAAAATTTATGACAGGGGAAGTTCTTATGCACGTCCTCAGAACCTGGACCGTCACATTGTTTGGGAACTTGAGAAGAATATGGACAGGACCTTTAGGAATACTTTACAAGGTCAAGCTTTCACTGATATCACTTTCTTAAAGGATTTTAAACTTTCGATAAAAGGAGATATAAGCCTTAGAAATAGTGAAAATCAGGATTATGACAATGCTGAAATAGGTGATGGTGCAGGAAATCATGGTCGTACTTCTCGTACTTTTTACCGCTACAAGAATTACACATTCCAGCAGATGCTTACTTGGACTAAAGAGTTTGGGAAACACAATGTCGATGTATTAGTTGGACACGAGAATTATTCGTGGAACAGAGCATACTCATATGTTTATAAGACAAATGAGACCTTCGAGGGTGTTACAGAACTGGTAAATTTTACAACTCTTACTTCAATAGACGGTTATCAGGATAATTATAGGCTCGAGAGCTATCTTTCGCGGGCAAGGTATAACTTCGATCGTAAATATTTTGTCGAAGCCTCTTTCCGTCGTGATGGTTCATCCCGTTTTCATCCCGACAACCGTTGGGGTAATTTCTGGTCTTTAGGCGGTAGTTGGAGCATTATTAAAGAGGATTTCATGGCTCCTTTGCGTGACAAAATTCAATCCTTGAAACTTCGTGCTTCTTATGGCGAGGTTGGTAATGATGCTGGTGTAGATTACTATGCCTACATGGCTCTATATACATTGAATCAAAATGCCAACCGTATAGCAGCTTATAAAGTGCAGAATGAAGCCAAAGACATTAAATGGGAAACGACCAGTTCTTTTGGTGTTGCGTTAGAGGGAACAATTTTTGACAGGTTGAATGGATCGGTCGAATATTTTGACAAACGAAGCAAAGACTTGCTATTCAATGTTAATCTTCCTCTTTCTGCAGGGGCCACATCTACTTCTTCAGCTGAAGCAACCATTACCCAGAATATTGGATCCGTTTCTAATCGCGGGTTTGAGCTTCAATTTGATTATGATGTTTTAAGGAAGAAGGATTTAAGATGGAATGTAGGATTAAATGCTACTTTCCTGAAAAACAAGATTGTAAAGCTTCCTGAGCAGAATAGGGAATCAGGTATTATTTCTGGTACCAAGAAGTATTTGGAAGGTCACGGAATATACGATTTCTGGCTATATCAGTATGTCGGAGTAGACCAGATGACAGGCCGCTGTCTGTATAAACCTAATCTCGAAACATATTACATTGGTGACCCTGTAGAAGGAAAAACTGCCTTCCCATCACAGTGGCTTGTTCAAATAGGCGACAAGTACTATACAACAAATACAACTTATTCTGAAAGAAACTGGAGTGGAAGTGCTATTCCTGATGTTTATGGCAGTGTAACAACTTCTCTGAGTTACAAGAATTTTGACCTTTCAGCAATATTTACCTATTCTATAGGAGGCAAAACTCTTGACTATTCATATCAAAGTTTAATGTCGGTTACTGCTTCTCCTCATGCTCTTCATACAGATTTGCTGGATTGTTGGAAAGGTGTTCCTTCAGGAATGACAGAGACCTCTCCGAAAAGAATTGATCCTAATGGTGTTCCTATAGCCAACTATGAACTGAGCACGTACAATGATGCTACTTCTACACGTTTTTTGCAGGATGCATCTTATTTTGTAATTAAGAATATATCATTGAACTATACTCTTCCTTCTACTGTTGCAAAGAAACTCGATCTATCAGCTTTAAGTCTTAATTTATCAGTTGAGAATCTGGCCACATTTACTTCTCTTAAAGGTATGAACCCTCAGCAGTCTTTTGCCGGTACAAACAACAATGCATTTGTTACTGCAAGAGTGTTCTCTGTGGGTCTTAATGTTAAACTATAATTTGTAAAATCATCTGACATTATGAAGAATTTAAATATAATAGCATGCTTGCTGGCAGCACTGGTTTTGTCTACAAGTTGTGAAAAAGATTATTTGGACACAAAGCCAACTTCTGAAACCGCTACCTCTACGATATTTGAGACAACAGCAGGCGCAGCTCTTGCAGTGAATGGGCTTAACAAGCTTACAACAATGCAATATCTTCGTTCTCAAGGTTTCAATGGCGAAGGAACTATTAAAATGTACTATGGAAATTATCCGGGTAATTACTTTTCTGTAAATCTTCCTGGATGGGCTTCTGTGATTAACTCACAATATCACGAGAATATTACTTCTATCTATTTGTATTACCCATGGTATTATTATTATAGAATAATTGGCAATGCAAATGCCATTATCTTAAACATAGATAATGCAACAGGACCTCAAAGCGAGAAAGATTTTATTAAGGCTCAGGCTCTTACATACAGGGCTTATTGCTATTTCATGCTATCACAGTTGTATTGTGAACGCTGGAAAGATTCCAACAATGGTGCATCCAAAGGATTGGTACTTCGTCTCGATGCTTCTACAGGTGATATGCCACTTTCAACATTGGCAGAGGTTTATCAGCAGGTTTATGCAGATCTTGATCAGGCAATAGCTTTGTACACATCTTCAGGTTTGAACAGAACAGGTAATTATGAGATGAACAAGGATGTGGCTTATGCTGTATATGCACGTGCTGCTATTACTCGTCAGGATTATACTAAAGCAAAGACAATGGCTGCTAATGCCCGTGCAAATTATCCTCTTATGACTAATGCCATGTACAAGGCAGGTTTTTATTCACCAAACCAAGAATGGATATGGAGTTGCTGGGGTTCTTCAGAAGAGACTCTATACTTCTACTCTTACTTTGCTTATATTGCTTACAATTCGAGTGCAAGTGCCGTAAGAACTTATCCTAAGTGTATAAGCAAAGAATTGTTTGAAAAGATCCCGTCTACAGATATTCGCAAGAGTCTGTTCCTCGATCCTACAGGTTATACATATAATACCTCAACAGGTGTGGCAAGTACAGCTCTTAAAACCAGGGCTTTCCAACTCTTCCCGAATCTTTATTCAACTGCCACTGTGTATGCATATATGCAATTTAAAATTGCTGCGGCTGATCTTCCTGGAGTTGGACATTTGAATAATTTCCGTTCTGCTGAGATGTATCTTATAGGAGCTGAGGCGGAATACTTCTTAAACAATCCTACAGGAGCGCAAAACCTTCTGATTGAGTTGAACAAAACAAGTGGGCGTGATCCTTCATATACATGCACCAAGACCGGACAGGCGCTTTTGGATGAGATTAAACTCTATCGTGCTATTGAGCTTTGGGGTGAAGGTTTTGACTGGTTTGATTTAAAACGTTGGGGCGACAGTGTTCAGCGTAAGAACTTTGCTTCGGGTGGTAATTTTGTTGCAACTTTGGATGTTACTATTCAGCCTAATGAAGCCAATAAATGGACATGGATGATTCCTCAAAGGGAGACTGACTACAATAAAGCAATTAAGTAATAACAATTAATATCGATAATAAAAATCCAAGGCCGGCTAACAAATTTTAGCCGGCCTTTCATTTACCAATTATTTAGAACACATACCTAAACATCAGCTTGAGAATCAAAATGTTCTCAAGCCTGTTATTAGTTACATCCGCTGCAGCCAGAGCATCCGCCCTCTCCGCATGATGTACCTCTCTCACCCATCAAACCATGTAATAGTTCGCTTTCAGTTGCTTCACGAATTCCAACAATATTCCCCCTGAAATGTAAATCAGCACCGGCAAGGGGATGATTAAAATTCATTACCACAACGTCTTCTTTAATTTCATCTATTGACCCTTGAAGACGGTTGCCATCTGAATCCTGCATAGGAAGAATATTCCCAACAGTTAATAAACCTTCTTCAATTTCTCCATTAATTTTAAAAATATCCTTTGGAAGTTCAATTATGGCATCAGGATTCTCTTCTCCATAACCTTCAAAAGCTGTAAGTGTAAAATCAAATGAATCTCCTACACTCATGTTTGATACATTTTCTTCGAATTTAGGGAGAAGGTATCCGGTGCCAAAAATAAACTCAAGTGGTTTGTCTGTTGTTACCGTTTCCACAATGTCGCCGTCTACCTCGAGGGTGTATGAAAGCGATACAACTTTATTTTTTTCAATTTTCATCTTTAATTAAAATTATTTTAAATCTTTATTTTACTGCAAAAATTATGCTACAAAATATTATTAAAATCCGTTGAAATCGACATTTTCGAATAGTAATGAAGGAATAAGCCACCTGTTTGATGTTCTTGGATCGTTTCCAATCTCAATTATCGAATTCCAGAGAGAAATAATGTTTCCTGTAATATTCATCTCAGAAACAGGGAAGAGACATTCTCCGTTTTCAAAGTAAAATCCTTCAATTCCAAATGAAAAGTCACCGGTAGAACTGTTAGAATTTCCGCCATTAAATCCGGTTACAAGTACTCCATTCACAGATTTGTTAAGTAAGAAATGGAGATCCTTAATAATATTGCAATTTTTTTCTCCGGCAACATAACATTCAGGAACTGAAGGAGAATCAATTGTAACTGGTAATCCTGTTTTTTTTGAATAATAGCTATTTACAAAGTATGTGTTTATTATTCCACAATCTATAATTTTCATTGGTTTGGTTGCAACTCCTTCTGAATCGAAGTATCTTGCTCCAAAAGACTCAGGCAGATGAACGTCGTCATAGATTTCAAGTAAAGGAGAAAAGACTTTCTCTCCAAGTTTATTCTGTAAGAAAGAGTTGTTTTGCTGGATATTTGCTCCATTTAGGGCACTTATTATAGGAGCTACCAATTTGCTTGATACAGTATTTTCGACAATCATGTTATATCTGCCACTTCTTAATTTTTTAGGATCTATCTTTTTTAAAGCTCTTTCGAGAGCTCTTTCTCCACAGCCTTTGTAACAAAGTTTGTTAAAAAACAGGGAGCTCTCATACCACCATCCTTCTGGTCTGGCATCTTTTTCTCCTTTTACAGAGCAGTCTGTACTTATTGTAAAACCTGTCTGTTCAGTTTCTCCCATGAATCCCTGAGAATCTATTATAAGGTTATAGTCTTCATAATCTGAAAATTCGCTTGTTACATTTAAGATTCTTTCATCCTTACCGAGAATTTCATAATTACATTCTTTTGCAATATTAATTTTTTGTTCAGTACTAATATCGGAATATAAATTATCATATTGTCTCAAATCTTTTCCTTCTCCTCCTCCTCTATAGTATAAATTTTTGTCAGGAAGTCCTCTATCTTTGTCTTCTGTTATTAATTTAGTGATTTCTACTCCTTTAGAAATAAAATCAAGAAGTTCTTTCCTGTCCATTTTATTAGTGGAAAAGGTACCGTATTTTCCATCAACATAAAGTTGAAGAAAAAGAGATGAGCTTGTGGCTTGTTGAAGTCTGTCGAGTTGATCGTTCCTGAAAGTAAAAGTATTTTGACGTGATTCGTTTAAAGTAATTCTAACATCATTACATCCTTTTTCTAAAGCAGTTTCCAGGGCAAATTGGGCTGTTGTAATATTATGATTTTTCATTGCTGTACTCCTCCTATTATCAATTTGCTGATCAGCACAGAAGGCATCCCGCATGAAACAGGGCAATACTGTTCTTTACCGCATATCCATGCTCCATTGTCGATCATTGAATTATCGGCAACTGCTACAATATCTGCCAAAGCCATTGGCCCATTTCCAATAATATTTATATCTTTTATTGGCTTTGTGAGCCTTCCGTTTTCGATAAGATTACCTGACTTAACATAAAATGTAAAATCACCAGCTCCTATTTGAACCTGTCCATTGGAGAAGGTGTCTACATATATGCCTTTTTTTACTGAAGCGATTATATCTGATTCTTTACTTTTACCATTTAACATATAGGTTGCTCTCATCCTTGGAATAGGCATAAAACGAAATGATTCTCTTCTGCCATTGCCTGTGGGAGCGGTGTTATAGAATTTTGCACTTATTCGGTCATGAAGGTATGAAGTCAAGTATCCCTGTGTCACCATATAGGTTTTTTGCCCTGGGACACCTTCATCATCAAAATTAACAGCTCCTCTGTTTGAAGTAATTGTTCCATCATCGACTACGGAGATCTCTTCGGAACAAATTTTTTTTCCAAATTTTTCGGAAAATATTGATATGTTTTGTCGGTTAAAATCTGCTTCAAAAGAGTGTCCTATGGCCTCGTGGAGAAGGATACCGGATCCTCCGGCACTCATTACTACCGGCATTTCACCTCCCTGGGGTATCTCTGCATCAAAAAGAATGGAGGTGTTCTCAACCACCTCTTTTGCAATTTCATCGATGAGTTGATGAGTGAGAAATTCAGCTCCCATTCTGAAACTTCTTGAGGAACTTCCATTTTCTATCCTTGATCCCTGCTGCATTATTACTGTTACTGAAAGGGTTGCCATGGGTCTTTCATCTGCACAGAGTATCCCTTCGGAGTTGTAAAAAAGTATCTCTGTAAGCGATATGGTCAGTCTGCCTAATACTTTATTGACTCTGCTGTCAAAAGAAAATATTTTGTCGTTCAATTCTTTTAAATATATACTTCTCGAGGTTATGGAACTTTCTTCCCATGGTACCATTATAGGGTAGTGGTTTTTGTATTTGAGAGGGGTAACATCCATGGCCGGTTCTGACTTTGTACACTCTTTTGCTATAATAGAGGCACTTTTTGCAGCATTGATCATCTCCTTCATTGAAGTTATTTCTGTGTAGGCATATCCAGTCCTGTCACCAGCAAGAACTCTTATTCCCATTCCATAGTCGATGTGCGACCCGGCTCCATTGACCTCTCCGTCTCTCAACGTGAGTTCGTCTACTAATGTGTGTTCAAAAAAAAGGTCTGAGTAATCTCCACCTTCAGCAAGTGAAATTGTTATTAATTCTTTAAGTTTATCTTCTGTGACTCCAAAAAGTTGCAATAAGCTATGAATCATGAAAAAATTATTTTTCGCAAAGTAACCCAAAAATTAATTACATCACAAATTATAAATTTGGCAATTTTTCTAATATAAACTATATTTGCTAAATTAAAAATACCAGTCTAAAGTGTTGATAATAAACGGAGACATCTCTTTTGATGATGTAAAATCTATAGTAGTTGATAAAGAGAAAATAGGGATTGATGACTCTATTTGCGGTGATATTGACAATTGTTTCAATTTTCTGCAATCTTTTCGTAAAAATAAAATAATTTATGGTATAACAACGGGTTTTGGCCCGATGGCTCAGTACAGAGTTAATGATGAATATCTATACCAGCTTCAGTACAACATTATAAGAAGTCACTCAACGGGTGCTGGAGACAAACTTTCTGACATCTATGTCAGAGCGGCTCTGTTGTCAAGATTGAACGCTTTTTTAAGGGGATATTCCGGTGTGCACAGAGAGTTGATAGATCTGATGGTTGATTTTTTAAATCTTGAAATATATCCTGTTATTCCGGTTCATGGTGGAGTAGGTGCAAGTGGAGATCTTGTTCAGATGGCACATCTTGCTTTGGCACTTATTGGAGAGGGGAAAGTAAGTCATAAAGGATACATTCGTGATGCGTCAGAGGTTTTAAAAGAATATAATTTAAAACCTCTGACTATGCATATAAGAGAGGGACTTGCCTTGGCAAATGGAACGAGCATGATGACAGGAATTGGGCTTGTCAATCTTTATTATTCAAAGAAATTACTTAAATGGTCGATTCTTTCTTCACTGATGATGAATGAAGAAAGAGAAAGTTGAAAAGTTACTTAAGCTCTATTTTAATGGAAAGAGCTCTGTGCATGAGGAAAAATTACTTAGACACTATTTTCAGTCTGATAATATTCTTCCTGAATTTATGAAATATAGAGACTTGTTTAACTTTTTTTCATCTGAGGCAAAGCTGATAAATAGTTATAGATACAAGGAGAATAAAAATAAATTTATTCTTTCTTTCACTGCAGTTGCAGCATCTTTTATTGCCTTTTTATTAATTATAAATAATTCTGAGGCAGATAAAATAAGGGTTGTTGTTGGTGGTGAAAAGATGAAAGATAAAGAGATAGCCCTACAAATCGTGGATAAACAGCTTTCAAAGATTAACATCATGTATGACGTTGCAGACAAGAATTTCAATAAACTCAACAGTGTGTCTGTTTTTGAAAAGTGTTTTTGGTTTGTTGATGAAAATGGCGCAATTAGAAAAGTACCCAAACTCCTCGACAAGTTGTCAGGTGAATACAGTGAATAAATTATTATGAATTTTAACAATAGTTAATATGAATAAATCGGCGATATTGGCAGTTCTATTATTTATTTTTCCTACGTGGAATCTTTTAGGCCAAACGAAACAGTTAGACAAAATTTTCTCAACTTATGAGAACTATAAGAATGTTCAATCGGTATCTATCAATCCAACTGCATTTTTTTATCTTTCTGAAGAGACAAAATCCAATGAACTTCTTAGTAAAATGTCATTACTTAAAATATTAAATGTCACAAAGGGGGGAAATGATAAAGACAAGAATGTCTGGATTAATTTGAAAAGTGATGTAGAGAAATTTATCCGTGAAAATAATTTTTCACAAATTCTTAAGGTAAAGGACAAAGATGAATTGGTAGAGATGTATTCAAGAAAAGAAGATAATTCTTTGCTTTTATTGATAGCTGATTCTCAGTCAGAATATGCTGTATTTTATATTCGGGGGGATATTGACAAATCTGTGATAGATGCATTAATGAAAGGAAATATTAAAATAAAAAAATAAAAACATGAAGAAGGCTCTATTATTGACTATTGTGTACATGTTTATGACAACATGTTTCCAGACAGTATCATTTGCTCAAAAAGTAGTTCAAATAGGATCAACAGAGATAGTCTTACAATCACCTCTCAAGGTTAATACGGCTGAAACAGAGATCAAGTCTTGCCATACAAGGCATTACAGTGAGATGTTTATTGGAATGGGCTTGACTGTTAATGATGATAACGAAAAATACATGCCAATTTATTACGGGAATTCTTACGAGATACAGGTAGGATTTAGAGATGTGTATAGAAAGGGGAGAAGCTCTTTTGCTGCAGGTTCTTATATTAATCTCTCTTTTGATTCATACAAGCTTGACAAGGCATATCTTCATAATCCTCTTGTTGTGAGTTACGATATCGGAACTATTCATAAAGAATATTATCGGTCAAGTAATTTGACTGCTGGCCTTTTTGCCAGATTTTACTTAAATGAAGCCCTGTTTTTGGATTTAGGGCCTTACGGGGAGTATGCATATAATAAAAAATATAAGGTATTTATCACACTTCTGGGTGACAGTGGAGAAAGCAAGATAAAATATAGAGATGGAAGAAGATTTAATCCTTTTAATGCTGGTCTTCAGTGTTCTCTGGGATTTAATGGTTTTTCTGTATATGCAAAGTATAGAATCACTAATTGCTTCAACCACGATAACATAGAACTGGAAGTGCCAAGATTAAATATAGGCATCCAGTTCGAAATATGACAAGAATAAACTATTATTTCTTTTAAGGAATCAGTTTAATTCTGTTAGTCTCTTCAAAATATTTAAAATACATGAAGAGCTTGTAGTTGAAATCGTAATTGTATTTAACAGTGGGATCATAATCGAGATAACTCTCAACCCTTGGATCTCCTCTCGAATAAAGATAATTCCATGCAATAACGTATTGATAATTCATATTTTGCAAGTATTCATTAGAGTACATGTGTTGACTGTGAGGATTACCGATCAACCATGTTTCAAAACCAGGATCAAATACGATTAATTCGTATTCAACAGTGTCTTCAGTTGGAATAGTATCGTGAATTGCTACCCTTCCTGTCAAATTGGCTGACAAATTTCTCTGTGAACCGCAAGAGATGGCCAACAGTGCCAGCAAAATAAAAAAAGAACATCTGACAATTGTTTTCATCTTTTCCCAATTTAGAAACTTTAGAGCGGAAAACGGGATTCGAACCCGCGACCCTCAGCTTGGGAAGCTGATGCTCTGCCTACTGAGCTACTTCCGCATTTGAATTAATAGCGCTATTATTTATACAAATTTACAAAAAATTATTTTACAAATAGGATTTTGTCCGCGATGCCATTAATTTGTTCTGAATAGCCTTTCCACGAGTATTTTCCTTTTTGTGTCACAAATACAGTTCCTATCTCTTTCCAGCAATTTGTTCCTTCGACAGAGTTTTTTGAAGAAATTCCCGGTGACCACGAGAAAATATTGTACACGCCTGGTTCCAAAAAATTGACGTTTGCTTTAACTTTCAATCCTTTTAAATTTAAATTGGTCGTCATGCAATCATTTCCAAAGTAAATAACTGAATTATCCTCAATTTTTTCCCACTTTTTATTGTTCTTAACCTTAATATCAGCAAGAACTCTTGTAGGCGAACTAATTTCGAGAAAATCACTTACGGCAATAAGAGAGTTTGATGCAAGATCTTTAAGATTGTCGAGTGATACCCATTGATCGTTACCTTGATTTTTATAGAATGTATAAGGTGTCTCAAAAGTAATAGCAACGCAGTTATTACCTGCCTTATTCCACATCCATCCCTCTGCATATTTGGGAGCAAGATTGGAGAAAGAGAGGTCTGTAGAACAGAAGTACGGATTATTGTTAATAGTAAGGTGGGATAGGAGCAACTGTTTACGGAACATCTCATCAGAGGTTGATTCAGCGGTATGAATCCAGTATGTTATGTTATTTGCTATTTGTGAGTGCATATTAAGAAGAAGATCAAATGACCTGTCCTTCGTCAATTCACTTATCTTATTTTTAAGTACTGTAACTTCTGGCATACTAAGTGAATCTGGCCTGTCCCAGTTAATTTCAATATTTACTCCAGTTGTGGTTGATCGTGAGAAACCTCCATATACTCCATCAGGGTTATTAAAGGGTACTATATAAAATATAGTCTGTGCAAGTATGGCATTTGATAGTTTGGAGCCATCCAACAGCTTATCAATAAAAAATTCAAGGTGCCAGCTTGACGGTGTTTCGCTTGGATGCGTTCTTCCATGAATCCAAACCTTTTTTTTGGATTGGTTATTTACAGACCAGTCAGTAATTGTTATCATCCATATGTCTCTGCCTTGCTGACTTTTTCCAATCTGTTCTTCTTTGACAAATTTATTTTTGTTCCAATCGCTAAGTTTTGTTGCAAGATGTGTACAGGTATATGGAATGAAATAAGAAATATAGACTGTGTCTCTTGTAAATATTTTATTGATTGCTCCTTTGTTAACATTTTCAGACCAGTCGAATCTTGTAAAATGAGTGTTGTCATAGGAATAAAATGGTCTTACAACTTCCGAATTTCTGATGTTAATGAAGAGTTGTTTACCTTTAACTCCTGTGACTCTGAAATAGTACCATCTCGAACTTGGTTCAAGAGAGGTATCTACTGGATTCAAAGGATCAAATCTTGAATATACTTCATAAGAAAGAGTCAGCATTGAGTCCTTTGGAGATGTCTTTATCCAAACAGAGTCAATAAGTTTTACTTCACCCATGCTTCCAGATTCAAAATCTGAGGAAAAATGAACTTGTGAAAATAAAAAACTACTACTGAATAAACTCAGCAGCAGTAAATAAAATTTCATTCCGGCCATATCTAAGTAGATATTAGAGTTACAGTTCTGCAGCCTTTACTTTAATAATCTTACCCTTATTAGAAAAGGCAAGTTCAGAATTATTCTTCTTCTTCTCCTGAATTAATCGCTGAAATGAGATGTTCAGACCGTTCAGGATATTATCCCTAAGCTCTTTAGTCTCTTGTTCGCTCATAATTAACTATTTTATTGTAGGTTGGTTTATTGTATACCTTTGTCTCCTGGTTCTTCCCTCCTTCTGCAATCAGTTCAGGTGGCAAAGTAGAGTTATTAATTATCATCCAATATTCGCATAAAGGAACATAAAGCGAAAATAGGTTTTTTAATCCAATATCATATCTTCTTCTTATAACTTTTTCATCAATATTATGTCCGCCACTTTCAACCCTCATCTTAACTCTCTCAACAGCAAGGTTTGGCAGGTTTAACCAGAAAAAGACAAGTGTAACCTTATAGCCATGTCCCTGTGCATATCTGATAAAGTTAGCATGAGTTCTTGTGGCTAATGTTGTTTCAAGCGCAAAATCTGTGCCGTTAGCTATGAGTTCTTTAATTCTTGCAAGCATTATCTTTCCTGCTTGAATTGAAACACTTTCCGGTTTAAAAGGTGATATACCTCTGGCTATTTCATCTGCATTAACATATTCTTTACAGTCAAGCATTTCGGGAAGAATAGTATAAGAGGCGGTAGTTTTGCCGGCTCCATTGCACCCTGCTATGATGAATAAATTTTGCATAACTAAAATCAAAAATAACCATTTTTTTTACCTGTTGTTGCAGTGAAAGCAAAAAGTGCAAAATCTCCCAGACAGGGATCATTCGGAAAAACTTTTCGGAGATATTCAGTTATTTCAACGGCTGTCTTATAGTCAGAAATATTTCTTTTGGTTATGCCAAGGTTTATGGAACTTCTGTGAACATGTGTGTCAAGAGGTATTATAAGATCTGCTGGCGAAATGTTTTTCCAGAGTCCAAGGTCAACAATACCATCATTTCTGACCATCCATCTGCGAAACATGTGAATTTTTTTATTGGCAGCATTAGGATTGTCTTTGCATCCATAAATATTAATTCTTATATAAGATGGCGTAAAACATTCGAGTGATTCGTTTTTGAGATAAAAATGCCTCAAATTTTCACAAATTATTGCAAAATCACTCCATTTTATACTTCTATGGAGCGATATAGAATCGCATTTGAAATGTCCTCCAATTATATACGAATATGGTTGCCATTTCATTTCATCAAACATTCGGTTGCAATCTCTGACGATTAATTCCCTTTTTCCCCATGCAAGATGTGCTGACAGAATTCCAGCAATTTCAACGTCTTGAAGTGATGATCCTCCTTGAATTAATTTTTCTGAGAAGTATCTGGGGAAAATAATAGGATCAGTAGTGAAATATTTAAGATTATTGTACTCTGCTGCCAGTTTGATCAGTTTTTCGGATGTGCTTTCCATTAACCTCTTTTTCCAAAGTTAACAAATAATAAACTAAAAAGACCCTTATGGGCCTTTTTAATTTATTATTTCGCAAACTTATTTCTTTATATTCTTGTATCTGTTAAGGAATTTATCGACACGACCGGCTGTATCTACAAGTTTCATCTTGCCTGTATAGAATGGATGAGAAGTGTTGGATATCTCAACTTTTACAAGAGGGTATTCTACTCCGTCATGAACAATTGTCTCTCTTGTGTTTGCACATGAACGAGTAATAAAAACATAGTCATTTGACATATCCTTGAAAGCTACAAGACGGTAGTTTTCGGGATGTATTCCTTTTTTCATTTCTTATGCTGTTAAATATTATGGGGCTGCAAATGTATAAATAATTTATCAATAGTCAAAACTATTCGCGACCTATTGCAAATTTTGCAAGGATTCGTAAGATTTCCAGATAAAGCCAAATCAATGTCACCATCAAACTAAATGCTCCATACCACTCCATGTATTTAGGAGCACCTGCTTCAGATGCTCTTGCTATAAACTCATAGTCGAGCAGAAGGCTGAAAGCAGCAACACCAATTATTACAAGACTGATTCCAATGCTCAGAGGCCCACTGTCATTGAGCAATGTGAGATTAACTCCAAAAAGTGAAACAATTATAGAAACAAGATAGTAAAGTGCAATAGCTCCAACTGCAATTATCATTATTCTTGCGAATTTGCCATTTACCTTAATTATGTTGGTCCTGTATACAAGCAACATTGATACAGCAGTCAGAATTGTAAGTAAAGTCGCATTCATTACTATTCCAGGAGCAGATGCTGCAAATGCCTGACTGAACAAAGCGGAAATTCCACCAAGGAAAAGCCCTTCGAGTACGGCATAAACAGGAGCGAGATACTGTGCCCAAATCGGTTTAAAACTAATAATCATTGCAACTACAAAGCCTCCAATCACACCTCCCCACATCCATGGCTGCACTGAAGCGGGATTTATGGCCTGAAAAGCAACTTTCCAGGTATACATTGCACCGGCAAGAATCATCAAAATCATTACAAGTGATTTTGAGGCGGTACCTTTAATAGTCATTGTACCTGTTCCTGCGGTAACTCGACTTTTCTCAAAAACCTTCTCGGTTAAAACTGGATTTGCCATATTTATTAATTTTTTAAAATTGTTTACACCTAAATAACTGTTCATCATATAGCAGAAACTTCCTTGCTTTTCTTATCCATTTTTGCTCTTCGATTTTGATGTGATCCTTAACTTGATTCCAGTCAACATTACCACTAACATAATCCAAAAGCAACTTGTCTCCCAACAGAAGCTCTATTGCACTTTTATCATTTCCTCTTTCATAAATGCCTTCACGAAATTGAAATTCTGGACAGTTTTCTGCCACAAATCTTATGATTTTCAAATTGTGTGCCAATGCATGATATTGCATTCCAGGGACAGGTATTAATTGAAAGCCCGTACAAACCTCTCCCTTATATTTATGAAATGTGGGAATAAATTTTTGCCATCTAATGTAAACAGAGGAATCAAACATGGGATTATCAGGGTCATTCCAGTTTTTTAATCCGTGTAATTGGTTATATGACAGCAAGTTTGACATAAATGGCGCTCCAAACTGTTCAAATGGTCTTGTGGTTCCTCTTCCTTCACTGACGTTTGTTCCTTCCCATAGAACCTGACCACTGTAAAAATGACATGTAAAAAGGCCGGGAATATTTGGAGAAGGAGGAATACTCCATGGAAGAAGTTCCTTCACTGCTCTTTCGGCTTTATATGAGATAATGTGGAGTGGAAACTTGGCATTAAGTTCATTGTAAAACATATTTGCGAGCTCACCAAAGGTTAGACCATGTCTGTGAACTAATCCTTCAATACCTATAAAAGATTCGTAACCCTTTTCAAGCATTGTTCCCTCAACTTGTCTACCGGCAGGATTTAGACGATCTACAATATATATGGGCAATTTTATCTCTTCCTGCTTTAAAACTTTGAACAGGTTATAAAGGGTAGAAATATATGTATAATGTCGTGATCCGATATCCTGCAATTCCACAATCAATGCATCAATATCATTAAGATTGGAGGAGCTTACAGATAGAGAATTGTCATCTGAGCCATATAGTGAGATTATTTCGCATCCGTTCAGACCAAGCACTTTGTATGAATCAGTGCTGTCCAGTCTCTCCTGATCTTGAAGCTCACCGAAAAGACCGTGTTCCGGTGTGAATATTCTTTTCAAACGACCACTTTTAAAAAGTGTCTCAAACAGATATTCTCCTTTTTCAGGAAGCCATGCAGTTTGATTGCATAACACACCAAGCCTGCCACTTCTTAATACTATGTCAGGTTGATCGAGAAAGGGAGTTGTCCTAAATGAAAACATTAAAAGTTATTTTATAATATTCTGTATTTTGTCAATTATCAATTTTGCCAGTGAATCTGCTTCTTCAATAGTCGGAGCTTCTGCGTAAATTCGTATTATTGGTTCTGTATTGGATTTACGGAGATGAACCCATTTTTTCTCTTTGTCAAAATCTATTTTGACACCATCAATATCGGTTATTCTGTTATTAGAGAATGCTTTCTTAATCTCTTCGAACAGATATCCGACATCAATTTTATCAGAAAGTTCTATTTTATTTTTCGAAATATAATATTTTGGATAACTGTCTCTAAGAGACGAAGCTATAATCTTCTTATTGGCCATATGGCTAAGAATAAGTGCAATGCCAATCAAGGCATCTCTTCCATAATGGAAATCAGGGACGATGACCCCTCCGTTTCCTTCACCACCTATGACAGCATTTACACGCTTCATTTCGTTTACAACATTAATCTCACCTACGGCAGCTGCAGAATAGACACATCCTGCAGCTTCTGTAATGTCTTTTAATGCTCTTGATGAGGAAAGGTTTGAAACGGTAGCACCTTCTCTTTTTTCGAGAATATAATCAGCTGCAGCAACGAGTGTGTATTCTTCTCCAAAAGGAGTACCATCTTCACAGATAAGTGCAAGCCTATCGACATCAGGATCTACCGATATGCCTAGGTCTGCGCCTTCTTCAACGACTTTTGTTGAAAGCTCTTTAAGATGTTCTGGAAGAGGTTCTGGGTTATGAGCAAAATTACCTGTAGGCTCACAGTTGATTTTAATACATGTAACACCCATTGCTTCAAGAAGTTTGGGCATGATTATACCTCCAACAGAATTTACAGCATCGAGTACGACTTTAAATCCATTTCTGTAAATAGATTCTATATCTACGAAAGGATAGGACAGGACTGCTTCAATATGTTTGGATGTAAAATCTTTATAGGTGCATTTTCCAAGTCGTTCAACCGACACAAAATCAAATGCTTCTTTTTCAGCATGTTTAAGAAGCAATTCGCCCTCTGCACTGTTAAGGAACTCGCCATTTTCATTTAGAAGTTTCAAAGCATTCCACTGTTTTGGATTATGTGATGCAGTAAGAATTATTCCTCCATCTGCACCTTCGAAAACTACCGCAATCTCAACTGTTGGAGTAGAAGCAAGTCCTGCATTGACAACATCAATGCCACAGGCCATAAGAGTTCCACATACAATTTTATCTACCATTTCGCCAGATATCCTCGCATCTCTTCCTACTACAATTTTGTAGCTATCCTTATCCGGTATTCTTTCTTTTAAACGTTTTACGTATGCAGCAGTAAACTTCACAATGTCCGGAGGTGTGAGTGCATCTCCAACTTTTCCTCCAATTGTACCTCTTATGCCTGAAATTGATTTAATTAGAGTCATAGGTCTGTTTTTTTATTTACAAATGTACAAAAAAAGAGGGTGTCAAGCTTTAATATCCTGACACCCGAATTATACTTATATTTAAAACGTTTACGGAAGAGCGAGGAAAGCAGCTGCAAAGGCAAGGATTGCGTAAAGTTCAGGGAATACTGCAAGAATGAGTGTTTTTCCAAATACATCCTGGCCATTACTCATCTCGTTAATGCCATTAGCACACAATTTTGCCTGATAAAATGCAGAGAACAGACCAACAAAGCCAAGAGCTATACCTACTGCAAGGATAGCAAGACCCCCGGAAAGAGTGAGGTCAGAAATTGATTTAAGCCTGCTTAGTGCAAGAAAGAATGCAGCAAAACCGTAAAGGCCCTGAGTTGAAGGAAGAGCTGTAAGAATCATTGATGAACCAAAAATGTCAGGGTTTTTCTTGAGACCACCAATAGTACTGTTACCACAAATTGAAACACCAAGAGCACTTCCAATACAAGCAAGTGTGAGCATGAAAGCCAGGCCGGTGTAAGCCAAAATTAAAGGCAATGTTTGTTCCATAATTATATTATTTCAGTTTAATTTATTATATTAATTAATTTTTTTAAGTGGCTTAAACTCTTTACCACCTCCGGTAAATCCGGCATTTTTGTAAAATTCAACAAATGTAAGACGCATAGGATGTACAAACGCTCCAAGACTTGAGAGTGCAAGTACTGCAATATGACCTACAATCAGAATAAGAATTGTAAAGAACCATCCGACATAAGGTATTGCTGTTAAGCTAAAAGCTACCGAGTTTATTACCATTCCAAGAATTCCCCCGGATGTTCCAAGCCCAAAGAGTCGAATGTAGGAAAGAGTATCTCCAAACACACCTGTGATGTCATAAAAAGAAAATGTCCCTTTCAGCATGCGTATAAAAATATTTCCGCTTGTTTCCGAAAAGAAGAGAATAAGTGCAGCTCCACATATTGCAAGGTAGTTAAACCATTTTGGAAGAACCATTTCAGGAATCATTGTGCTTGCATATGCTGTAGCTGCCCAAGTAATTACGATTGCCCAGCCTATGTTGCTCATCCCATATTTCCATCCTTTTCTGATTATTGAGTCTATAGCATTAATCAACCTCGCAAAAACAATATGTACGAGACCGAATATAATGGCAAACCAAAACATTTTGATGTCAGAGAAAAAGAAAGACTGTATAGAATCGGGCAAAGGTAGCCAGTCATATAATTTTCCTCCAAAAAAGGTTCCGGTAAAACTTGCCATAATAAATGCTCCAAGACCGAGTAACTGTACTAAAGTTAAAATACTTTTAAAGTTTGGAAATTTTAATTTAGCCAATCCTCCAATAATCATCAGTACAATTCCATATCCCATGTCACCTAAGCAAAAACCAAAAAACAACATGTAAAATGGTGCAAAGAAAGGAGTAAGATCAAGCTCTCCATATTTTGGATACATATATAAAGCGCCTATTGGTTCAAACAGTCTTGTAAAGAAATTGTTTTTAAGCTTTATAGGTGGTTTGTCTTCTTCGACGGCTTCTACAACCTCATAATATATTCCTTCATCATCAAGAAACTTGCATACATCATCTCGAGATTCTGCAGGTGCAAAACCGGTAAGAGTGTCTACCAAACCTTCTACCTCTTTTTGAGACGAAACAGTCGCCAGATATCTTTCTAATTCCATATTTAACTCATTGAGTTTCGACTGAAACATTTCAACACAAAAAGTATAAGCTATCATCTTTTTGTGATTGAGAGATATTTGTTTTCTAAGTTCATTTTCCCTCTCTTCAAGAGCATGTAATGGTGTTTGAGGAAATTTACTCTCAGGTATTTTGAATTTAATTTCTGAACCTTTAGGTGAAAGAATAACGAAGAAAACTTTACCATTAGCCCTGTTAAGTTCATACAGAATATAATCTTTTTCCCATTCTTTTCTGAATTTACTTTCAGAAATTGAGTAAAAGTGGAGATCAAAACCCAAATCTTTCAGTTTTGAAATATCTCCCTTATTATAGTCTCCCCAAAGTGCAGCTTCTTCCTTGTCGCGTAGTAGCAGTTGAAGTTCCATTTCGAGCAGGGAATTGTCTGAATATGCCTTTTCGCATTCCTGAAACAGCTCTTCGACAGGAGATTTAAGGTCTATTAGTGAGTTGTCAATTTCTTGATCTTTAAGAGTGTTTTTGGTTTCCTTAAGTTTTTTGATAGTGCGTCTGTATCTCTGAATAATATCACTCAACTCTTTTGATTTGCCATCCACAGCATGACCTTGACGTCTGATATCTACCATTCCTAATTCCTGAAGGTGCTCCAGAAACATTTGAAGATCTTGATGGAATATCAGCAACATATATTTATCCATCTTTACTATCATATCCCTTCCTCCTCAGCGATGTGTCTGTTCTTTACTATTTTTTGAGAGGCCTTTGAAAGGTTTTCCTCATCTTCTATAAATCTTTTGATTTTAAGAATAGCTTCCTGATAACCCGGGATCTGTACTTTTTCATACAGATTTACTTTTTGTGTGGTTTTTTTTCTTGAGAAATCCAGAAGTCTCATCTTTTCTCTATAAATTTCGGATTCAATACCAAGAGATGACAATTCTTTTAAGATATTGATTCCTTCGTTGTACCAAAATGGCTGAGTGAAGAAATTAAATGGCGTCTCTTCAAAAATAATCTCTTTGAGGCTTGGTGTCTTGACTCCGGCAACTTTGACAGTCTCCAGATTTACATCTTTTACCTTTATAAGGTCAGGCCGAAATTCATTCCACAACCCGCAGATATGTTGATATGATCTGAGCACTGATTCAAGGCGGTTTGCCAACTCGTCAGAACGATACTTCGCTCTTTTAACCTCAAACCTCAGAGCAGACTCCTTGTTCTTGAGTGTAGGCAAAGCATTGGTTCTGATCTTGAGCTGCTTGTTCAGATCATTCAGTGATGTTTTGTTGAATTGGAATTTAATTGCCATGATTAATAAACTGTCAGTTATTCCAGTATTTATTCATAATAGATTCCTTAATTCCCAGTTCAGTAGGAGTGTAGTACTTTCTAAACAGCTCCCAGGCTGTGTCAAGCATTTCTGTTGTATTGATGTTAACATCGATAGCGAGTAATCTTACAGAATACTCTTTTGCAAATTCCAGGCATCTGTTATCGTAGTCGCTAAGATCAAATCCATTTTCAAGTTTCGTTTTGGCATTTGCAGCATCAGCATATAGACGAACAGCCGCATTCATAACATAATTGTGATCTTCTCTTGTCTTTTTGCCGATAACTAACTGTTTCAGACGAGACAAAGAACGAAACGGATCAACAATAACTTTCCCTGTATCAGAATCAGTCCTCAGGAATAGCTGACCTTCAGTTATATAACCAGTATTATCAGGGATTGCATGAGTGATGTCTCCACCACTCAATGTGGTGACGGCAATAATTGTTATGGAACCTCCATCAGGAAGTTGTACGGCCTTTTCATATATTTTTGCAAGATCAGAATAAAGAGATCCCGGCATTGAATCCTTGGACGGAATTTGATCCATTCTGTTGCTTACAATACTTAGTGCATCAGCATAAAGAGTCATGTCTGTAAGCAAAACCAAGACTTTTTCATTTTTATCGACTGCAAAATATTCTGCTGCAGTAAGTGCCATATCCGGGATCAAAAGTCTTTCCACAGGGGCTTGTTCGGTCGTATTTACAAAACTGATGATTTTATTAAGAGCTCCTGCATTTTCAAAACTCTGTTTAAAAAAGAGATAGTCATCATTAGTGATTCCCATGCCTCCGAGAATGATCTTGTCTACATCGGCCCTAAGGGCAACCATGGCCATTACCTGATTATAAGGTTGATCCGGGTCTGCAAAAAAAGGTATTTTCTGACCGGAAACCAAAGTGTTATTCAAATCTATGCCGGCAATACCTGTAGGAATAAGCTCAGAAGGTTGTTTTCTCCTGAAAGGGTTAACGGAGGGACCACCAAGATATCTTTTCTCACCTTCAATTGCCGGTCCATTGTCGAGAGGTTCGCCATATGCATTGAAAAATCTGCCTGCTAACTCTTCGCTGACTTTAAGATAAGGTGGATCTCCAAAAAATGACACCTCTGCATTTGTCGGGATACCTTCTGTTCCAGCAAATACTTGTAAAGTAACAAGATCTCCCTTGATTTTAACTACTTGAGCCAATCTACCCCCAACAGAGGCAAGTTCATCATTAGCTATACCTTTTGCTCTAAGAGATACAGTTGCCTTTGTAATAGACTCCAGTTGAGTATATATCTTTGTGAATGCTCTACCTTCCATTGTTAATCTCCTCTTTAAGTTGTTCCAGATATTTGTTGAAATTATCGCCCTTAAACTCTGAATAGTTCATTTGACGTAATATATTTATCAGTTTTTTATAGAAGTTTGCACACTCTTCAAAATCTTCAAATTCGAAGTCTTTGTCACAAATATCAATTATCAGAGAGTACATGAATTCCTGTCTTTCAAGAGATGTGACAGAGTCAATTTTGTCAAAGGCGTCTTGTTGTAAAATTATAAAATCAATAAGTTCTGACTTCCAGAATTTTCGGTGATACTCTATAGGTACTCCGTCATCACCCAGAATATTGATTTGCTCAAAAGCCTCTTTGCCTCTAAGGACTATATTCTTGCCCTTCATAACCTTATCAACCCAGTCTTTATTTACCCTGCTGCATAAATCGCCAATTATTTCAGGGTACTCAAGATATTTTGAATAAGAATCTATAGGGTCAACTGCAGGATATCTTTTCTTGTCGGCACGGCTTTGAGAAAGGGCGTAAAAACATCTTGCGGCTTTTTTTGTGGATTCGGTAACGGGTTCTTTCAAGTTACCACCAGCAGGAGAAACAGTGCCGATAAATGTTACCGAACCTGTTTGCCCATTGTTAAGATTAACAATTCCGGCCCTTGAATAGAAGTTGGAAATAATAGCCGGAAGATCCATTGGAAAAGCATCTGCACCAGGTAGTTCTTCCATTCTGTTACTCATCTCTCGGAGAGCTTGAGCCCAGCGAGATGTAGAATCTGCCAAAAGAAGTACTCTTAACCCCATTGATCTGTAATATTCGCCAATGGTCATTGCAGTGTATACGGAAGCTTCTCGGGCAGCAACAGGCATGTTGGAGGTATTACATATAATTGTTGTTCTTTCCATCAGGTGACGGCCTGTATGAACATCAATTAGTTCCGGAAATTCAGTAAAGATCTCAACTACCTCATTGGCGCGTTCACCACAAGCTGCCATAATTATAACATCTGCTTCTGCCTGTTTGGAAATTGCATGTTGAAGCACAGTTTTACCACATCCGAATGGTCCAGGGATGAATCCAGTTCCGCCTTCAGCAATGGGATTAAATGTATCTATGCAGCGTATACCTGTTTCCATGATTCTGAATGGTCTTGGCTTATCCTTGTATGCAGTGATTGCAACTTTTACAGGCCATTTCTGCATCATGGTAATCTCATGTTCCAAACCATTTTCATCAATAACAACCGCTATTTTGTCAGAGACCTTATAATCGCCTTCAGCTGCTATGTATTTAACCTTATACTGTTCTTTATATGAAAAAGGAACCATTATTTTGTGAGGTAGCCAACCCTCTTTGACCTCTCCGAGCCAGTCCGCTGCTGTAACTTCATCTCCCGGGTTTGCAATCGGAGTAAAATGCCATAATTTTTCCATATCGAGTGGAGATGTATATTCGCCTCTCCTAAGAAAGACACCCTCCATGGTTTCAAGGTTATTTTGCAGGCCATCGTAATTGCTTGAAAGGAGTCCGGGTCCAAGTGTAGCTTCCAGCATGTGACCCTCAAATTCGGCAGAGTCTCCAGTTTTGAGACCTCTAGTACTTTCATAGACCTGAACAAAAGCCTCCTTACCGTTGACCTTTATTACCTCTGCCATAAGTTTTGTCCCTGAGAGGTCAATATAGCAAATCTCGTTTTGAGCAACGGGACCGTCAACCTCTATAGTAACAAGATTGGCAATAATCCCGGTAACTTTTCCAGTGGTTTTCATATAATAATTTATTCTATATTATTCTTATAAGAGTTTTTCATCTCTTCTACATATTTGCGAAACAGCATTTCTCCCTGACTTTTATCCATGGAACGCCATCTTTTTAAAATGAATGCTCTGAGAATATATGAGAGTATAACATTCATGTCAAAGTAGTTGAAAACACATATTTTTTCTGCTTCTTCCCATCTTAAAAGGTCTAATGCTTTTTCTCTCTCCAATATATCTGACATTTCAAAAATTTGAAGAAGTTTGCCGGCAAATTCAATTTCAGATGTTATTCCAAAATCCGGTGCTTTATTTTTTTTCAATGCTTCAACAATATCGTTTTCTCCAACAAGGTATGGTGAAGGGTCAACATTCCTTTTACGGGAAATATAGGCTGCCTGAATATTTCTAAGCATAAGGTCAAATCCAAAATACAGTCTGAGAAACTTAATTTTGTTTTTTGAAATAACCCTGTAGAAATGTGGAGACAGATTGTCTCCCTCAAGACCAAACATCAGCCAGTCAACGTATCTTCTGTCTTTATCGTCGAGAGAGGAGATAATCTGACTGACTTGAGAGTCATAATCTATAGATATATTATCAAAGTCAGGTTCTATGTAAGGTAATCCTGCTATGATAAACTCGTAGTTTTTCATAGCCTCTACTTTGCAAATATAATTTCACGAATTCTTGGTCTAAGGTATGTGCCTATTAACTCCTCGAAGTCCTTATCTGTGAAGCTTATATAATATCCTTCAGCTTTAGGGCCAATTTTAAATCCTGAAGAAAGCTTATGATCAAACCGAATCTCTATGCCACCTTTAAATTGTTGTGCTATGCTATTTACAATATAATTGTCGAGATCTCCTTTCATCTTTTCAGGAAGAATTATAGACAGGTCGGCAGGTTTGTCACTCGTTTGGGAAAAGGCATTGACTATAGTTTGAATTAAGCTCTTAATAAAAGAACTGTCACTCATGGCCTCAGAGACAGGTTTACCTATTGCATTTGCAATAATCATATTCTCTATCTCATGTTTGAGAACTGTATAGCTCTGTCTTGATGACATTTTAACCTCATTTAGAACCCTTTCCTTTATATCTTCAGCCTCCTTTTGTGCTGTGGCTATAATCTTATTGGATTCTTCATGAGCCTTTGAAATGATAAGTTCTGCCTCTTTAACAGCATCTGCCTTGATCTTTTCAGCTTCCTCCCTTCCCTTGGAAAGTCCTTCGGAGTATAATTTCTCTGTAAGCTCTTGCAATTTGTTCTGCATAGTAAACTAAAATTAGAATTTCAAAGTTATAAAAAAAAATAACTCTTTATTGTCAATATTACTCTAATTTTGAAAAATCACAAAAATGTCTTACGAAATAAAACAAAAAAGGAGCGTTTGACACAGTAATTTGTTTCGAAACGCTCCAAGTATGGTTTTGTTTAAGAACTATCCAAGAAATCCGAGTAATATACCGGCAGCAACAGCACTTCCTATAACTCCTGCAACATTTGGTCCCATGGCATGCATAAGAAGGTGATTTGTCTTGTCATATTCCTGACCTATTACTTGTGAAACACGGGCAGCATCAGGGACAGCTGATACACCGGCATTCCCAATGAGGGGGTTGATTTTGTTACCTTCCTTGAGGAACAGATTGAAAAATTTCACAAAAAGAACTCCACCTGTAGTGGCTATTATAAAAGATAATGCACCAAGAATAAAAATATAGATAGAGGTCAACTGCAAAAATTTATCGGCTTGTGTGGATGCTCCAACAGTTAGACCAATAAGGATAGTAATAACATCAATCAGTGGTCCTCTTGCAGTCTCTGCCAAACGACGTGTAACTCCGCTTTCTTTAAGTAGATTGCCAAAAAACAGCATGCCGAGCAATGGAAGACCAGAAGGTACTATGAAACAGGTGAGAAGAAAACCGATAATTGGAAATAGTATTTTCTCTGTTTGAGAAACAGCCCTTGGTGGCTTCATCCTTATCAAACGCTCTTTCTTGTTTGTGAGAAGTCTCATGACAGGAGGCTGAATTACTGGTACGAGTGCCATATATGAGTAAGCAGATACGGCAATTGCTCCCAAAAGATTTGGAGCAAGTCGTGATGAGAGGAAAATGGCAGTAGGACCATCAGCACCACCAATTATTCCAATAGCACCGGCATCTGAAGCCGAAAAACCCATAAGCAGTGCAATGGCATATGCACCAAAAATACCCAATTGTGCAGCTGCACCAATGAGAAGTAATTTTGGATTGGAAATTAAAGATGAAAAATCAGTCATTGCGCCAATGCCCAAGAAAATGAGAGGAGGATACCAGCCTTGGATAACACCCTGATAAAGTATGTTAAGCACTGAGCCCTGTTCATACACGCCTATGCTTAAGCCTGGAAAAAAAGGAATATTACCTACAATGATCCCAAATCCAATTGGTACCAACAACATTGGTTCCCATTGTTTTTTGATTGCAAGGTAAATAAACGCAAGACCTATAACAATCATTATTAGATGATTGAAGGTGACATTGGCAAATCCGGTATATTGGATAAATTGACGTAAATTTTCTCCAATCAATGAAAGTGAACCATTTTCCATATTATCCAATAGTTACTAATGTTGCTCCCTCTAGAACTGAATCTCCCTTTGAAACTTTAACAGATATGATTTTCCCATCAGCACTTGCTTCAATAACATTTTCCATTTTCATCGCTTCAAGAACAATCAGTTTCTGCCCCTTTTTAACAATATCACCTTCTTTGACTGCAACTTCCAGAATAATTCCGGGAAGAGGAGATGTAACATTAATTACTGTTGAAGAAGAAGGAGGAGTCACTTGAACAGAAGGTTTTTGAACTGTGGAAGATGGTGAAACTACAGAAGATAAGGTTTTAGGAGGAGTGACTATATTTTTTTTAATCGGATTTTCAAACTCAACTTTAAAAGGTATGCCGTTTACCTCTACTTCGGCAAGATTCTCCTCGATATCGGAAACAGTCACTGAGTAGGCATTTCCATTAATTTTTAATTTATATTCTTTCATATCTTTTTAAAATTTTTCATTTTTTTTGAGGTGTTTTACGAAGTGTATAAATTTTAGAACTCCAAGGTGAATAATTTTTTGTAACCCTTGAAATTGTAAGTACTGTATTTTCAACATCGTGGGTTTCATTGCCTCGAAGGTAAGAATGAAGCGCTGCTGCGATTGCTGCATAAATCTCGGCTGAGACATTAGTGGCTTTTGGCTTGTCACTATCACTAAGTGATACCAAAGATCTGTCACGACTTTTCTTAATGTGATAATTGCCAACTTGTTTGAAAATGATGTAAAGAAGAATAAGAGCAATAAAAACCACAGACATGGCTGTGATAGACATTATTATGCCATAAGGATCAGCTTTCTTCACCAAAACACTTTTAGGTACGTCATCTACACCTGAATTGTTTGTACTTGGTGATGTTCTTTTCATAACCTGCCAGCCTTCTGATCCGTCGGTCGAACCAACTCCGTCATATGTTCTTCCATAAGAAACATTAGTGTCAAGTAGATCATGAGGTATCTTTACTCGATCGATTATTGTTTTTCCATCTGAGGCAACAAACAGAATCTCTTGAGAATCTTCAAGTTTGAAATTGATATGGAATGTGCCCCTAAAAGGTTCATTATCAGCCCATAAGAGCACGTGTTGTCTAGGTTGAATTTTTGTGAGAACGTCACCTTTTGGGATTATGTATTTTGTGAGATTTGAAGGATCATTTGTCAAATAGCATCCACCAATATTGACAGTGCCGTAGGAAGAATTGAAGAGTTCTATCCATCCATTTTTATGTCCAAAATCATCTTCAAAATCATTCGTATTGTGCACAAGAAATTCATTTATACGGATGTCATTCTGGCTTTGCGCTCCAAGTGTCAAAGTGATAGACATAAATCCAAGCAACAGAAATACTTTTGATATTATTCTCATATTGTGCTGATTTGTTAATTAGAGTGGAAGATTATCATGCTTCTTTGGAGGATTGGTCAATTTTTTCGTTGTCAACTGTTGAAGAGCACGGATAATCCTGAAGCGGGTATTACGTGGTTCTATGACGTCATCTATGTAACCATAGCGTGCTGCATTGTAAGGGTTAGCAAATGCTTCTCTATATTCTGCCTCTTTTTCTGCGGCAAATTTCTCGGGATTTTCTGCTGTTGCCATTTCCTTGCCGTACAATACCTCGATAGCTCCTGAAGGACCCATAACTGCAATTTCGGCAGATGGCCATGCATAATTTATATCACCTCTCAAATGCTTGCTGCTCATTACACAATATGCGCCCCCATACGATTTTCTCAAAGTAACAGTGATTTTTGGAACTGTTGCCTCTCCATATGCATAAAGCAATTTAGCTCCATGAAGAATAATGCCACCATATTCCTGTTGAGTGCCTGGAAGAAATCCAGGCACATCTACAAGTGTAACAAGTGGAATATTAAATGCATCGCAAAAGCGAACAAAACGTGCTGCCTTTCGGGATGCATTAATGTCAAGTACACCGGCAAGAACTTTAGGCTGATTTGCCACAATACCGACAGATGCGCCGTTAAATCTTGCAAAACCAACTATTATATTAGTTGCATAGTCCTTATGAACTTCGAGGAACTTGCCATTATCTACAATATATCCAATGACTTCATACATATCGTATGGTTTGTTGGGGCTGTCAGGAATTATTTCATTCAATGAATCTTCAAGTCTGTCTATAGGATCAGTATTTTCAGTCATAGGTGGATCCTCAAGATTATTTTGTGGCAGATAGCCAAGTAAATCACGAATAACTTGAATTCCCTCTTCTTCGCTGTTCACTGCAAAATGTGCAACACCGCTTTTGCTCGAGTGAACAGATGCACCTCCAAGCTCTTCTTGAGTGACATCTTCACCTGTAACAGTTTTGACAACTTTAGGACCTGTAAGGAACATGTAACTTGTGCCTTTTGTCATTATATTGAAGTCAGTCAGAGCCGGTGAGTAAACTGCTCCTCCGGCACATGGACCAAAAATAGCAGAAATCTGAGGAATGACGCCTGAAGCCAGAATATTTCGCTGGAAAATTTCGGCATAACCGGCAAGAGCATTGACCCCTTCCTGGATTCTTGCTCCTCCTGAATCGTTAAGCCCGATAACAGGTGCCCCCATCTTCATTGCCTGATCCATAATTTTGCAGATCTTCATTGCAAAACTTTCTGAAAGTGATCCCCCAAAAACAGTAAAATCTTGGGCAAAAACGTAAACCAGCCTTCCATCTATAGTCCCAAATCCTGTTACAACTCCATCTCCCAGGAATCTCTCTTTTTCCATTCCGAAATTGGTGCACCGGTGTGTTACAAACATATCAAACTCCTCGAAACTTCCTTCGTCGAGCAGCATTGCTATTCTTTCACGAGCGGTAAATTTCCCTTTTGAGTGTTGTGAGTCGATCCTTTTTTGACCACCTCCCAGACGCGCCTTTTCACGTAATTGTGTCAGCGCTTTAACTTGTTCAAGTTGTTGGCTCATTATATTTCTTATTAGATGATTATTCTCTCATTTGGA
>JAHDPK010000028.1:0-7805 GCA_018434395.1 Bacteroidales bacterium
GCTGTGCATAGCTTGATTTTTCTTTTGTTCCCAAAAGTAAAAATTCAAATCGTGGACAAGCTTTTTTTATTGTATTTTGCATCAATTCTGACCGTTACAAGGATAAAACAAAAAGTTTAGTGGACACTAATGATAACAAATATAAAATAATGTCTTATGTGACTTGGAACAACAAAATATTGTTATTATGACATGAAATAGATGTTATTTTAAAATTTAAAAATCAAAATCGAACAAATTAAATCAATAATCAGACAAATAACATATAAAGCAGGTTCAAAAGGATAAATATTGTAGTATTTTCGAAAAAAAATCACAGTTATGAAAACACCTTATTCGAGCATTGCTCTTTTGGAAATGGAGGCACTTTTTGAAAACAGAAAAATTTATCTTAGAAGTGAGATAACTCCCTCTCTTATAGCTAATCTTCTTAAAATTAAAAGACGGAAGCTTGAGGGGATTGTCAATAATTCTTTTGGACTTTCGCTAGATAATATTGTCAATATGTATAGACTTCAGTATGCAAGGCAATTATTGATCTCAGGAGAGAAATATGACTCATTATGGGAGAAGTCGGGTTTCAGTTCAAGAGTTGATATGGAGAGAGCCTTTGAAAACATTGTCGTGTAAAAACTTTTTTGTACTTTTGAACCTCTTAAGTCAATGAATTTATAATTAAAAAATATTCAGCGTATTAGTATGAAAAGTTATCCTACCCAAAGCATTCGCAATGTGGTGTTACTTGGTAGTCCCAAATCGGGTAAAACCACTCTTGCTGAAACAATGTTGTTTGAAGGTAAAGTTATTGATCGTAGGGGTTCAGTTGAAGCAAAAACAACAGTCAGCGATAATACCGAAATAGAACAGATTTATCAACGTTCCATTTATCCGACTCTTCTTTATGCAGAGTTTATGGATCATAAGCTTAACATTATTGACACTCCAGGCTCTGACGATTTTATAGGTGGTGTTGTATCTGCATTTAAAGTTGCTGACACAGGAGTTATGATTGTTAATGCACAGCAGGGGGTAGAAGTTGGGACTGAGATTTTGGCTCGATATGCCGAAAAATACAAAATGCCTCTGATTGTTGGTGTCAATCAGCTTGAACACGAGAAGGCTAATTGGGAAAATTCCATCGAAAGTTTGAAATTGGCTTTTGGCAATAAAATTGTACTGGTGCAATTTCCTGTTGAGCAGGGAGCTGGCTTCAATTCTTTCATTGATGTTCTTAAGATGAAAAAGTATTTTTTCAAGGATGACAATGGCACCAGAGAAGAAATGGAAATTCCTGCGGAATTCATCAGCAGAGCAGAGGAGTTACACCAGACTCTTGCAGAAATGGCAGCAGAAAATGACGAGTCCTTGATGGAGACTTTTTTTGAGAAAGGCAATCTTACAGAGGAAGAAATCCGCAAAGGTCTGAAAATAGGTTTGAGTAAAGGTGAAATGATGCCAGTCTTCTGCCTTTCAGGCAAAAGAGATATTGGAGTTAAAAGGCTGATGGAGTTTATTATTGACGTTGCTCCTACTCCTGAGAACAGCATTCAAAAATTGAAAGATGGAACTTTAGTTCCATGTGATGCATCCGGACAGACATCAATTTTTATTTACAAAACTGCCCTTGAACATCATCTTGGAGAGGTTGCATTTTTTAGAGTCATGTCCGGGAAACTGACTGAGGGGATGGATTTGACAAATCCAGAAAATGGCTCAAAGGAACGTATTTCAATTATTTATGCAGTTGCAGGAAAGAAAAAAGAGAGAGTACCTGAAATGATGGCAGGAGATATAGGTTGTACTGTTAAACTTAAGTCTGCCAAGACAAATCAGACACTCAATGGAGGTGGCAAGGATTGGATCTTTGAAGAGATTGAATTTCCGCCTTCAAAATTTAGGACAGCAATCAAGGCAAAGTCTGAGAAAGATGATGAAAAACTCGGTGAGATTCTCAACAGAACTCATGCAGAGGATCCTACTATCGTAGTCGAATACTCAAAAGAGCTAAAGCAAACAATCCTGAGCGGACAGGGAGAGCACCATATAAATATTTTAAAATGGCATTTGATAAATACTTATAAGATTGAGGTTGACTTGTTTCCTCCTAAGATACCTTATAGGGAAACTATTACAAAAGTTGCTGCTGGCGATTACAGACATAAGAAACAGTCCGGTGGGGCTGGCCAATTCGGAGAAGTGCATTTAATTATTGAACCAATAGTAGAAGGTGTGCCCGCAGGAAATAAATTTAAGGTTGAGGGACGAGACCTTATTTTGAATATCAAAGGTAAAGAAGAGTATCCACTTGAATGGGGAGGGATGCTGGAATATTATAACTGTATTGTAGGTGGCGCTATTGATGCTCGTTTTATGCCGGCCATTTTAAAAGGAATTATGGAAAAGATGGAAGAGGGTCCACTCACTGGATCATATGCCCGTGATATCAGAGTTTTTGTCTATGACGGTAAAATGCATCCTGTGGATTCCAATGAAATTTCCTTTAAACTGGCTGGACGTAACGCATTTAAGGAGGCCTTCAAGAAAGCAGGTCCCAAAATAATGGAACCAATATACAATGTTGAAGTTATGGTGCCAAGTGACTGTATGGGTGATGTTATGAGTGACCTTCAAAACCGCAGAGCAATGATAGAGGGAATGAGCAGTGAAAAAGGCTTTGAAGTTCTGCGTGCCCGAGTGCCTCTTGCAGAGCTTTATAAATATTCTACAACACTAAGTTCTCTTACTTCCGGAAGAGCTACCTTTACCATGGAATTTGCCGATTATCAACAAGTTCCTTCAGAGGTTCAAGAGAAATTGCTGAAAGAATACGAGGCAAATGAAAAGGATGAATAATCAATTTAATGATTCGTGCAGAGAATATCAAAAAATCTTTTGGCAATCTTTTAGTCTTGAAGGGTATCTCCCTTGAGGCCAAGGAGAGTGAGATTTTGAGTATTGTTGGAGCGAGTGGTGTAGGAAAGTCCACTTTGCTCCAAATATTAGGCAGTTTACTAATTCCTGATACAGGCAAGGTTTATATCGACGATACTGATATATTTTCTTTAAGTTCCAATGCTCTTGCCGACTTTAGGAATAAAAAGATAGGATTTGTTTTTCAATTTCACCATTTGCTTCCTGAGTTTACATCTCTTGAAAATGTGATTATTCCTGCTTTAATTGCTGGCGAAAGGTTAGGTTCCGCAAAAGAAAGAGCCCGTGAGATACTTCGGTTGCTCGGACTTGGCGACAGGCTTTCCCATAAACCTTCCCAATTGAGTGGAGGAGAGCAGCAGCGTGTTGCCATTGCAAGAGCCCTGATTAATCAACCATCTGTCATTTTTGCTGATGAACCATCGGGTAATCTTGATACAAATACCAAACGTGAAATTCACAAGCTCTTTTTCGAACTTCGTGACAGATATAATCAGACATTTATTATTGTTACTCATGACCGGGAACTAGCTTCAATGAGTGACAGAATACTCGAAATGCGTGATGGAGAGTTTATTTAATGCATTCTGTTTTTTGTTTTAAAAGATTTAAAGTACGGCAAGAATCTTCAAGCATGAAAGTCAATACAGATGCTGTTTTGCTTGGGGCATGGGCAGGCATACCTCTAGGAAATGAACCTTTTTTCTTTCTCGATATTGGTACAGGGACAGGAGTTATAGCTTTAATGATTGCCCAAAGGCTATCTGACTTGAAGTTGAATTTTAGGGCAACAGCCATTGATCCTGATCACAATTCCATAAATGAGTCTGCTTTTAACTTTGCCAATTCTCCTTGGGCTTCTTCTCTTTCAGCTAAAGAAATGACACTGGAGGAGTTTATGCTTATGGAAAAAGGAGATTGTTTTGACATTATTGTGACAAATCCTCCCTTTTTTAGCAATTCTCTTAAATCACCCTCATTACGCAAATCAGCTTCAAGACACAATGACATATTGCCTTTTTCAACTATTGTCAAAGCTTCGGAATATCTTTTGAAACAAGACGGGAAACTTTCTTTAATCTTGCCTGAAGAAGAAAGATTACATTTCATGAGTGAAATCAATAAGGCCGCTGTTGCATCAGCCCCATCTCTTTTCCTTACCCGGATATGTCAGGTTAAAACCCTACCCTGTAAAGAAGCAAAGAGGGCGTTGATGGAATTTACCAAGTTTCCTGCAGATAAAAGCGTGATGGACGTTGGGGGAGTTATTCGTGAAGAGCTTTGTATTTATAACAGTGACAGAACTTCGAAGAGTATGGAATATGAAAAACTTATAGGGGATTTCTATTTAGAATAGGTAATTTACAATTAATTTAATTTTTCTAATGTTTTTGTTTTTCTCCACTGTTTCGTAGCTCATAGATCAGTTTAATTCTAAAATCTTCCTCAGCCTTGTATATTCTGGCAACTTTTTCAATTGGAAGAACTTTTTGAAACTCCTCATAATATTTTCGATAGATCATTCCCTGAATAGCCTGACTATTTATATATGCGTCCAGCATTTTTTTGAGTCTTTCTTCGTTGTCAGGTCTTTTGTCCTCGAGGATTATACGTAGAGCCTCAAGATTGCGCTGAACTCTTCTATGGGCATTTTCCCTCTCTTCCCAGTATTGGTTGTAGACAGGCCAGAATGCTGCAGCTTCCTGAGGAGTAAGCCCCATCTCAGCTGTGAAAAATGCAATTTTTGCACTCATAATTTGCTGCTGTTTAGACACCTTTTGTCCCTGATCGATTCTAAATCCTTGCTCAGCCTTACCGGCCTGCTCGATTTTTATGAAAGCGGACGAAGCTTCTTGACCTCTTGCAAGTAGTGAAAGGCAAAATATAAATGAAAGTGTAATAATTCTTTTCATAATGCATAAGTTATTTGATCGAAGCAAGATATACTAAGGAAGCATCGGCTTTTAAGTATTCTTCAATTTGATCAGGATCAATCTTTTTTATTGTTGTTAGAGAATCAATCTCATCGTCATAAAAATCAAAAGAAGAGCTGCTAAGCAGATATTCTTCCAATTGATTTGGATTTTGTAAAGAGTTTTTCTTTGCGGAATCAGGTGAAAATAAAGTAATGGCGCCATATCCCATCAGGAAAATTATGCAAAATGTCGAAACAAGTGCGAGTTGAGGTTTTATTATTGACCACCAGCCAACTTTTGGCGCCACATAAGAAATCCTTTCATCTACCGCTTCTGCGAGATTTTCAAAATAATTCTCAGGAACAGTAAAAGGATTTTTCCTTAATTCTGGATGGTCTATGTTAATTTTTTCTTTCATACCTCTTTGACTATTCAAATTTAAAAAAGATTAAATCAATTTTTGCATTGCCTCCTCTATTTTCTTTGAAGCATGATGATATGAAGCCTTGAGAGCCCCAACAGATGTGCCGAGTATCTCTGAAATTTCTTCGTATTTGAGTTCATCAAAATACCTCATATTAAAAACTATTCGCTGTTTTTCTGGCAAGTTGAGAATAGCTTTTTGAAGTGCCTTTTGTGTCTTGTCTCCGTTAAAATAGGGGTCAGCCTCAAGTACATTTTCAAGCTGTTTGGAATAGTCAGTCAGTGATAAAAAAGATCTTAACTGTTTTTTTTTCAAAAATGTAAGAACCTCATTTGTTGCTATTCTATACAGCCATGTAAAAAGCTTTGATTCTTCTCTAAACTCGGGAAGAGCATTCCATGCTTTAATAAATGTATTTTGAAGAAGATCATTGGCGTCGTCATGCGAAATCACCATCTTCTTAATATGCCAGTAAAGTCTTTCGCTGTATTTACGGACAATAAGATCAAAAGCATAACGCTCTTTACCCTCTTCCCTGAAGAGTATGAGGAGATCCTTATCGTCCATTGTCTCTACTTTCTCTTTAAGACTCTGTTTACTGCTTCAACAATGCTTATGGCGTCAAGACCATATTTTTTCATAAGTTCTTCCGGTGTGCCACTTTGGCCAAATTCGTCATTTACAGCTACCAACTCCACTGGCACGGGATATTCTCTTGACAGTGTCCCACAGATTAATTCTCCTAAGCCGCCTGCAATAAGATGTTCTTCTGCAACTACAACAGCTTTTGTTTTTTGCGCAGATTGTAAGACTGTTATCTTGTCAAGAGGTTTGATAGTGTGAAGATCAATTACCTCTGTACTTACACCGTTTTTTTCAAGCTCCTGTGCTGCAACAATTGATTCCCATACAAGATGTCCTGTGGCAAATAGTGTAACATCATTTCCCTCAATCATTCTTATTGCTTTTCCTATTTCAAAGGTCTGGTCTGCGGGTGTAAAATTAGGCACAGAAGGTCTGCCAAACCTAAGGTAGACAGGTCCTTGATAATCAGCAACAGCAATTGTGGCTGCCTTTGTCTGATTGTAATCACAAGGATTGATGACAGTAAGATTTGGCAGCATCCTCATAAGTCCAATATCTTCCATTATCTGATGTGTAGCACCATCTTCACCAAGAGTAATCCCTGCATGAGAGGCACAAATTTTTACATTGGTATTGGAATATGCTATTACTTGCCGTACCTGGTCATATACTCTGCCTGTAACAAAATTAGCAAACGAGCCGGCATAAGGGATTTTACCACTAAGTGCAAGACCTGCAGCAACACCAATCATATTAGCCTCAGCTATACCGGCTTGAAAAAATCTGGAAGGGAACTCTTCTGCAAAAGCATCCATTTTTAGAGAACCGGTAAGATCTGCACAAAGGGCAACTACATCCGGATTCTTTCTTCCAACTTCAAGCAATCCGGCTCCAAAGCCGGATCGTGTATCTTTATTGCCTGTATTTATAAAAATCTCTTTCATGTTAATTGGGTTTGGATTAAAAATCGCCTAATGTTTCTTTAAGCTGGTTTAGTGCTTTTTCTGTTTGTTCTGAATTTGGAGCCTTGCCATGCCATTTATGTGTACCTTCCATGAAGTCGACTCCTTTGCCCATTACTGTCTTGCAAAGTAACATTTTAGGTTTTCCGTTACCAACGAGAGATTTTATCTCTGAAAAAGCTCGGATCACCTCTTCAATATTATTTCCATCAACAATCAAAGTATCCCATCCGAATTCTTCCCATTTTTTTTGAAGATTCCCAAGGTTTAGAATTTTGTCGACGGGGCCGTCAATTTGCTGTCCGTTCCAGTCAGTCATTGCTATTAATCTGTCTACCCTGTGATGGGCACCAAAAAGTGCTGCTTCCCAAATTTGTCCTTCTTCGCATTCACCATCGCCGGTTAACACATATACAAAATTCTCTTCATTTCGCAGTTTTTTTGCGAGAGCTGCGCCAATGGCTACAGATAATCCCTGTCCGAGAGAGCCAGAAGCAATATGAATACCAGGTAACCCTCTTTCAACCGATGGATGTCCCTGAAGTCTTGATCCGATTTTCCGAAGTTCGTACAACTCATTCAGAGGAAAATACCCCGTTCTGGCAAGTTGACTGTAAAGAGCAGGAGCGAGATGTCCTGCAGATAGAAAAAACATATCAAAACCTATCCCGTCGCGACGCCATTTTTTCGGATCATGAATCATTTCTTTGTTAAAAAGTACAGTCAAAAGATCTGTACAACCAAGTGAACCTCCGGGATGTCCTGACCCTGCTATTGAAACCATTCGTATAATATCTCTCCTGGCTTGAGTAGCAATATCGTTTAAATTCGTAACAGTTAACATTATTATAGGTTAAATAATTTCAAATTATTACAAAGATAAAGCCAATCAAATGATTTTATCAATTATTTTTATCTTTGCAACCTGCGATACTCTTATTTTTTTATATGCGGCACATCAGAAATTTTTGCATAATTGCACACATA
>JAHDPK010000064.1:0-11229 GCA_018434395.1 Bacteroidales bacterium
ATGGAAACACACTTGTAAGAGGTATAAAGGAATATATGAACTACTACAATAATCAGCGAACTCACCAAAGTCTTGACAGATTGACACCTTTTGATTGGTATGAATTTGCAGCTTAGAATTTAAACTAAATAACCATTACCCATGGTTGGAAATTGGGGAGTATTATAGAGAATGAACAAGAGAATTTGCTCTACAGCAGCATAAAAATTAGTTGAATTCAAGTTATAAATAATTTTCATGGAGAAAAAAACTAACTGCAAGATTGTATTTATTTTGGGATCAATTTCGCAACCTCGCCTTATAAAGAGAATTAAAAGCTTTATTTCCCACGGCTACGATGTTGAAATTTATGGGTTTGACCGTGGAGCGTATAATGTTAATGCACAGATTGATGGCAAAACTATCCATATTCTCGGCCATCAACAAGACGGGAAAGATTACATGGGCAAACTTTTTCAAATAATAAAAGAGGTGAGGAAGGTTTTAAAGAAGCATAATGGTGAAGATGCGCTTTTTTACGGTACCGGTTTTATAAATACTCTGTCATTAAAATTGAATGGATGTAAAAATTATATTTATGAAATATCGGATATACTTTATGGCTACAAAAGATTTAATTCAATCAGATGGCTCCTTAAATACATCGATATTTTTCTTATCAGGCATTCCGTTCTTACAGTGCTTACTTCTGCCGGTTTTGCGAAATTTTTCTTTGGGAAGAATACACCGAAAAATATCATAATTCAACCGAATAAATTAGATTTTTCTTTTTTTGACAAAAAAAGGCCAGACAATATTGTCCCTCGGTCAATTGATTCGCTCAATTTTTCTTACGTTGGCGCATTTAGATATCCTAATACAGTTTTCAGATTTGCCCGCTTAATTGGAGAAAAGTATCCAAATCATCAATTTCACTTTTATGGTGATTCAATATTTAGAAATGAAGTAATTGAAATCGCAAACTCGTTTGACAACGTGAAGTATCATGGACCGTTCAAAAATCCCGATGATTTGGTAAACATTTATAGTAATATTGATATTGTTGTTGCTTGTTATGATACTCAAAGTATTAATGAACGAATTGCAGAACCCAACAAATTATACGAAGCCCTTTATTTTCGAAAGCCTATCATTGTTTCAGAAAATACATTTTTGGCCGAAAGAGTAAAAGAGTTAGGGTGTGGATTTGTGATCAATGCAACGAATGATCATTCAATTATTTCATTTGTAAATTCAATTACTATGAATGATTTGAAAAAAATATATAAAAATATCGATAAGATTCAATTGGAAGATATAATTGATGATAATTCAACAAAAATTATTTCTTATCTAAAAGCAGATAACGATGTTTAAAAACAAAATTTTATTGATTACCGGCGGCACGGGGTCGTTCGGCAATGCCGTGCTACGGCGGTTTCTCGATACGGATATTAAAGAGATCCGCATCTTCAGTCGCGACGAAAAGAAACAGGACGATATGCGGCATCAATATCAGAATCCGAAAATTAAATTCTATATCGGCGATGTGCGCGACAAACGTTCGGTAGACGATGTGATGATCGGGGTGGATTATATCTTTCATGCCGCTGCACTGAAGCAGGTGCCTTCGTGCGAATTTTTTCCCATTCAGGCGGTGAGAACCAACATCATGGGTACGCAAAACGTGCTGGATTCGGCAGCAGAACAGGATGTAAAACGTGTAGTGGTGCTGAGTACCGACAAAGCGGCGTATCCGATCAATGCGATGGGTATGAGTAAAGCACTGATGGAAAAAACGGCGGTGGCCAAAGCACGCGCCTTGGGCGACAAGGAGCCGGTGATCTGCTGTACGCGCTACGGCAACGTCATGGCGAGTCGCGGTTCGGTTATTCCACTGTGGATCGACCAAATCAAAAACGGTAAACCGATCACCATCACCGACCCCAACATGACGCGCTTTATGATGACGCTCGACGATGCGGTGGATTTGGTATTGTATGCTTTCGAGAATGGGGTGAACGGCGATTTGTTTGTGCAAAAAGCACCGGCAGCCACGTTGATGGTACTGGCTAAGGCATTGAAAGAGCTGTATCGTTCCGACAATGAAATTAAAACCATCGGCACCCGTCACGGTGAAAAGCTGTATGAAACCCTCGTAACCCGCGAAGAAATGTTTCGTGCACAAGACAGGGGTAACTATTATCGTATCCCCATAGATGACCGAGATTTAAATTATGACAAATATTTTGTGGAAGGTGTGGAGGATATGACGAAAGTAGAGGAATATCATTCGCACAATACCCATCGGCTGGATGTGGAGGAAATGAAGCAACTGTTGATGAAATTGCCGGAAGTGAGGGGGGATGTTGATTTGTTTATTCGTTGATGCGTTGATGCGAAAGAAAATATGGATTTTGTCTATTCTTTTGAAAAGCTGGATGTTTGGCAGGAAGCACGTTTGTTGGTCAAGGAAATTTATTTAATGACAGATTCATTTCCGGTTTCAGAAAAATATGGATTAAGCAATCAAATACAAAGAGCTTCAGTATCTGTAGTTTCAAACATTGCGGAAGGAGTTAGCAGATTTTCGCCAAAAGAACAAATCCGCTTTATCGAAGTTGCTTATGGCTCATTGACCGAAGTCTATTGTCAATTAATTATAGCAATGGATTTAAAATATATCGACGGGACAAAATTAGAATCGCTGAAACTTTCTATCTTAAAAATTTCCAACCAATTGAATGCATTGAAAAAGAGTATCTTAAAACGAAATGATTGTTGATGCGAAAACAAATTGTTTATGCGTTTATGCGTTGATTTGTTTATTCGTATCAAAACCTCAAATCAACGAATCATCAAATCAACAGCAAATGGAATCAACAAATCAACACATCAACGAATAAACAAACATGAACATACTAATCACCGGAGCTAACGGGTTTATCGGAAAAAATCTGATCGCACAGCTCAACAATATCAAAGAAGAAAAAGCCAAAGAGGAGCGAATACCTTCCAATTTGACCGTTTTTGCATACGATATCGATACCGATCCCGGTTTATTGGATGAATATTGTCGGGAAGCCGATTTCGTTTTTCACTTGGCGGGGGTGAATCGACCGAAAGAACAGTCGGAATTCATGGAAGGGAACTTCGGATTTACTTCTGTTCTATTGGATACGTTAAAGAAATACAGCAATACGTGCCCTGTCATGCTTGCATCGTCCATTCAATCCGAGCTGGATAATCCTTACGGTGTTTCCAAAAAGGCGGGTGAAGAGCTGCTGTTTCGCTATGCCGAAGAAACCGGAGCGAAGGTATTTGTCTATCGTTTCCCGAATGTTTTCGGCAAATGGTGCCGGCCGAATTACAACAGTGCCGTAGCTACTTTTTGTTACAACATTGCTCACGACTTACCGATACAGGTAAATGATCCCAACGCGATGATGACGTTGGTTTATATCGATGATGTGGTGGACGAACTGATTTCGGCACTGGCAGGCAATCCCATGAGAGAGGGAAAGTATTGCAAAGTGCCAATAGAATATAAGATTTCGCTGGGCGAAATAGTCGAATTGATTTATTCATTCCGCGAAAGTCGCCAAAATTTGCAGGTGCCTGACATGAGGGATGCTTTTTCCAAGAAATTGTATGCCACCTATTTGAGTTATCTGCCTGAAAACAATTTTTCTTATCCGTTGAAAATGAATGTCGATCATCGGGGTTCGTTTACCGAATTCCTGAAATCGCCCGATCGAGGACAAGTTTCGGTGAATATTTCCAAACCGGGTATTACCAAAGGAAACCACTGGCATCATACCAAGAACGAGAAGTTTCTGGTAGTAAATGGTAAAGGGGTGATCCGTTTCCGAAAAATCGACGAAAAGGAAGTCTATGAGTATTATGTTTCGGGCGACCGGTTGGAAGTGGTGGATATCCCGGTAGGTTACACGCATAATATCGAAAATTTAGGTGATACAGATATGGTTACCATCATGTGGGCAAACGAGCCTTTCGACCCAGAGAGGCCGGATACGTATTATTTGAAAGTGTGAAAAATGTTGATTTGTTGATGCGTTGATACGTTGATACGAAAGAAAATGTTGATGCGTTGATTCGTTTATTCGCAGAAAATCAATAAATTTTGGAATTGCCAAATTATCAAATCAACAGATCAACAAATCAACGAATAAACAATAAAAAATCAACTTTATGGTCGTAACCCTAAAAATAATGAATAAATGATGTATATTTGTGGTTGTAACCATAAACTCATTGTAATATGATAGAAAGAGATTTTTACATCGCGCAACTGGAAAATTTTATAGACAAGCCGTTTGTAAAAATCATCACAGGTATTCGACGAAGCGGGAAATCATCTATTTTGATCCTGTTCAAAGAGAGATTAATCGCTAAAGGTACATTACCGGAACATATTGTCTATGTCAATTTTGAAAGCTTTATTTATGCCGATCTCCGAACGGCCGAAAACCTGTATAATTATATTGCTTCCAAATTAGCAGTCTCTAATGAAAAAAATTATCTGCTACTGGATGAAATTCAGGAAGTGAAAGATTGGGAAAAATGCGTGAATTCTTTGTTGGTCGATTTTAATGTCGATATTTATCTTACGGGTTCAAATTCTCATTTGCTATCTTCGGAATTGGCAACTTTTCTTGCCGGTCGGTATGTTGAAATACCGGTATTCACACTTTCATTCAAGGAATATCTGCGTTTCCGTTCGAGTTTTTCCAAATCAGAAGAACCCAATAATAAAGAGGCATTTGTCCGTTATTTGCGTTTAGGCGGTTTTCCTGCCATTCACATCGCCGATTATAACGAAGAGAGTGCCTATAAGATTGTTTACGATATCTATTCTTCCATCATTCTGCGTGATACGGTGCAACGCTACCATATTCGTGATGTAGAGCTACTTGAAAGAGTGGTCCGATATGTTTTTGATAATATTGGCAATACCTTCTCGGGAAAGAATGTAGCCGATTATTTTAAGAGTCAGCAACGTAAAATAGACATAAATACGGTGTATAATTACCTGAATGCGTTGGAAGGAGCTTATATTATTTACCGTGTTCCAAGATATGATGTAAAAGGGAAAGAAATTTTAAAAACACAGGAGAAATTTTATTTGAGTGATATCTCCTTGTTTTATGCCACCATGGGTTATAAGGATCGCATGGTATCCGGTGTGCTGGAGAATATTGTTTTCCTCGAACTCAAAAGGAGGAATTATGCGGTCTATACAGGCAAGTCCGATTCGCGGGAAATCGATTTTATTGCTGAGAAACAGGGGAAAAAACTATATGTGCAAGTAGCCTATAAATTGGAAAGCAGGGAAACCGTTGACCGGGAATTTTCCCCATTACTGGATATAAGGGATCAATATCCCAAGTATGTAGTTACGATGGACGATTTTTGGAAAGAAAATGTAGGAGGCGTTCAACATGTCCACATTTCAGATTTTTTGTTAATGGAATTTTAATATTGACGAATAAACAAAGCAACTTATCAACAGTGAAACGTCTTAAATTACTAACCGTAGTGGGCACACGCCCAGAAATCATTCGTCTTTCGCGCGTCATGGCTAAGCTCGACGAATCGAAAGCTATTCAGCATATTACAGTCCACACCGGGCAAAATTACGATTACGAACTCAACGAAATATTTTATAAAGATTTGGAAATCCGTAAACCGGACTATTTCTTGAATGCAGCCGGAAAGAATGCCACCGAAACGGCAGGTCAAATTCTTATCAACATCGATCCGGTGCTGGAAAAAGAACATCCCGACGCCTTTCTGGTACTTGGTGACACCAACTCGTGCCTTTGCGCTATTGCGGCCAAGAAACGGCATATTCCCATTTTCCATATGGAAGCTGGTAACCGGTGTTTCGACCAGCGCGTTCCTGAAGAAAGCAACCGCAAAATCGTGGATCATATTGCGGATATCAATCTTACTTACAGCTCCATTGCGCGGGAATACCTGTTGCGGGAAGGGTTGCCGGCCGACCGGATCATCAAAACGGGCAGTCCGATGTATGAGGTGCTGATGCATTACCTGCCGAAAATCCAACAATCTCCTGTTTTGGAGCAATTGGGACTTGAAAGTGAAAAATATTTTGTGGTTTCGGCACACCGGGAAGAAAACATCAATTCTGAAAGGAATTTCTTTCATCTGGTGGAAATTCTCAATTTGATTGCGGAACATTATGGTTTTCCCGTGATTGTTTCCACTCATCCGCGAACACGAAAAATGATTGAAGAAAAGCAGGTGCGTTTTCATCCGTTGGTACAGCTGATGAAACCGATGGGATTTAGTGATTACAATTGGTTGCAGATAAATGCGTATGCCGTGTTGTCCGATAGCGGAACCATATCGGAAGAATCATCCATTTTGAATTTCCGGGCACTGAACATTCGCGAAGCACACGAACGCCCCGAAGCGATGGAAGAAGCCTCGGTCATGATGGTGGGTCTGAATCCCGAACGGGTGATGCAAGGATTGGTGCAGCTGCAGTATCAGGAGATTGGTTCTGAACGCAATTTACGCCCTGTAGCTGATTACACTATGCCCAATGTGAGCGACAAGGTGGTGCGGGTAATTATTTCATATACCGATTATGTTAGAAGAGTAGCTTGGGGAAAAAGTATGATATAAAACAGAAATTAATTAATATATTATTATTTATGAGAAATTTAGTTCGAAACGTAAAAATTTCAGGAACAGGCTCCTATGTTCCGGAAACTGTATATACTAATGACTATTTGGAAACCATCGTACCAACTAATAGTGAGTGGATTTATAATAATGTTGGAATCAGAGAAAGGAGAATAGCTTCTAAAGATCAGGCAACCAGTGATTTGGCGGCAATAGCCGGACAACGGGCTATTGAAAATGCAGGTTTAAAAAATGAAGATATCGAATTGATTATTGTGGCCACAACTACCCCTGATCGAAAAGCCCCTTCAACAGGTGCTTTTGTGCAACACAAATTAAATGCATACAATGCTGCTGCATTTGACCTTTCTGCAGTTTGCAGCGGCTTTTTATTCGGTATGTCAGTTGCATCTCAGTATATCGCAAGTGGAGTATATAATAATGTATTAGTTATAGGTGCTGATACTTTTTCGAAAATTACTGACTGGACAAAGAGAGATGCTATTTTTTTTGGAGATGGAGCTGGTGCAACAATTCTAAGTTCCAGTAATATTAATGAAGGTTTTTTAGCTTTCAGATTATATACAGATACTACAAACGAAATGCTTGGCTTTACAATACCTGGTGGAGGTTCTGAAATACCTCTAAACAGCAATAATTTAGAACTTCAATATTTCAAGATGAATGGTAAAGCTGTTTTTTCATCGGCAACGCAAGTTTTACCAAAAGCAATAAATCAGGTATTAGAAGATGCCGGACTATCTATTAGTGATATTGATTATATGATTCCACATCAACCAAGTATTAGAATTTTACTAAAAACAGCAGAACAAATCGGTCTTCCATTTGAAAAAGTGATGACAAATATGGATAAATATGCAAACACTTCTGCAGGTACAATACCTATTTTGTTAGATGAAATAAACAAGGCGGGTAAACTAAAGAAAGGAAATAATATTCTTTTTGCAGCTGTTGGCAGTGGATGGACATATGGTGCTTCAATTATTAAATGGGGATAATCTATGATATTAATTACAGGTGCCTCAAAAGGGATTGGAAAATACTTATTTAAGGAATTAGTTGTAAATAAACTACCTGTGCTCGGGACATACAACAAGACAGATCAATCAACAGAAGATAAAGAATTGTTATTCAAAGTTGATATCTCTAATTATATTGAAGTTGACAACTGGATAAACAATATCAGATCAAGATTAAATCAAATTGTACTGATTAATTGTGCTGGTATTAATTACAACTCTTTTGCACATAAGGCCGACATAGATAAATGGAATAAGGTTATTGATGTAAATATTAAAGGAACTTTTAATGTAATTCATCGGTTACTTCCCATTATGAGAGAACAGAACTATGGAAGGATTATTAATTTATCTTCTGTAGTGACTTCTCTGCCAACTGTTGGCATCAGTTCATATGTAGCATCCAAATCTGCGATAAATGGAATGACAAAAGTGCTTGCTAAAGAAAATGCATCGAAAGGAATTACAGTAAATGCCATCAATTTAGGTTATTCATACATTGGAATGGGAATTAATGAAATATCTAAAAAAAATCAGCAAATTTTGTTAAAATCAATTCCAGCGGGAAGATTTTGTAAACCTGAAGAAATATTTGAAACGGTGAGCTTTTTGATAAATAATGAGTACGTAAATGGTTCTATCATAGATATTAATGGAGGGCTTATTTAATGGATATAATATGTAAAGTTTTTAATTATAAAGAAAATTTACAAGAACAAAGATCTTTATTTAGAAATTCATTTCCTGAGGTAACTAATCCTACTGATGAAGATTATTATTGGTTGTTGCATGGCTTCCCAAACACAAAACATAGTTCTTTTGAATATGTAGCTTATTTAGATGATGAAATGGTGGGATATTATGCAGCTATTCCATATAGATACAAAATAAATAATAAAATTACTAATGTAGGAATGGTATGTGGTGTTATGACGAGTCCTAATCACAGGGGTAAGGGTATTTTCACAAAACTAGGCGCTTATTCTACCGCAGAACTGGCAAGTTACGTTCCGTTTACAACTGGATACCCTATAAGAAAATCTGTCATACCAGGACATTTGAAGGTAGGGTGGAAAATTGCTTTTAAATTGCCGTTGTATGTAAAATTTATTAAAATAAACTCAGTTTTAAAAAATAATTTAAAATATTTAAGTTTTTTATCCCCGATAGTGAATGGTTTTCTAATTTTGCACAATAAGATAATAAAAACCAAAAAACAAAATAAAAAATATCAGATTTCATTTTATAAATCATTCAAAGATATTCCCACTTCAAAGTTTGAGTTATTTACGAAAAAATGGGCCAACTCAATCTCAAATGCTCTTATAAAAGATTCGGATTTTTGTGCTTGGCGTTATGGTGGCCCACACAAAAAATACCAATTTCTGGTTATTTCATATCAAGACTCTATTTGTGGTTTCTGCGCATTTACTGAAGTTGTCCGTGAAGGTGTTCCTTCATACTGTATTTTAGATTTTTCTGTATTAAAAGAAAATTTTGATTGTGTGGGATTTGTGTATGCAACATTAGAAACAGAGGCCAAGAAAAATAATATTGAAGCAATTTTACTCATGATGAGCAAATATTCAGCTCATCAATATAAATTAATTAAAAACGGATTCATTAAAAGCCCTTTTAAATTCTATCTAATAATTAAAAATCTTACAAATGAATTTACTGACGAAGAACTGTTTGATGAGAAAAAATGGCATTTAATGTGGGTAGATTCAGACGATTTATGATATAGCCTATGAAAGTATTATTTCTCATGCTGGATTTGCCAAAAGATTCTGGTTCTTCAAATTTATATCTCGATTTAGCATTAGAGTTTAAAAGACATAATCATGATGTGTTTATAATTGCTCCTTCTAAATTAAATCAAAAATCTATATTGTTAGAAGAACGTGGTTTAAATGTATTAAGGGTTAAAACCTTGAAACAACTAGGCATAAAAAGTATTTTTAAAAAAGGTATTGCTCAGCTTCTATTGCCCTATCAATATAAATTGGCATATAATAAGTACTTGAAAAATCATAATTTTGATTTAATACTAATGCCAACCCCACCAATAACACTTACCAAATTAGTACTATATATCAAAAAGAAAACCAATGCGATTTTCTACCTGATATTACGTGACATTTATCCTCAGGGTGCCGCCGATATTGGTTTAGTAAAATGTAGTTTATTGTATTATTTTTTAAGAAAATTGGAAATAAAAACTTATAAGTATGCTGATATAATTGGATGTATGTCGCATGGTAATATTAATTATATATCTCATCATAATCCATATCTCAATTATGAGAAATTAACTCTTTTACCTAATTGGCAAAAGGAAGTTAATGTTGACGAAATAAATATAGATGTACGAAAAAAATACAATTTGGAGAACAAATATATTGTTCTTTTTGGTGGTACTATAGGTTATGCTCAAAAAGTAGATAATATTGTTGTGTTAGCTGATCACTATCTCAATGATAATAACATTGTCTTTCTGGTTATTGGTACTGGTGTTATGAAGCAATATTTAATAGAGAGAGTGATAGAAAAAGGTCTTAGCAATGTGATTTTTATAGATAGTTTGCCACGTGATGAGTATCTTAATTTTGTTAAATCATCAGATGTGGGATTAATATCTATAGATGAACGATTTACTGTACCTACAATTCCATCTAAAACAACTTCATATTTGAGTTTGAAACTTCCTGTACTGGCTATAATAGATAAACATACAGATTATGGGGAAATTATTAATGAGGCTGGTGCTGGATTATGGTCGATAAGTGGTGATAATAAAAAATTATTTGAAAATTTCGACCTGTTGTATCATAATAAAAAACTTAGAGTACAATATGGTGAAAATGGATATCAATACTTTGTAAATTTCCTGACTTCTGATATAGCCTATAAAAATATTATTTCACATATTTCACATTTAAATAACAACAATACTAATAAAAAATGAAAATACTGACATTTGACATAGAAGATTGGTGGGGTTACGATTATTATTCAATCGGTAAAAAAGAGGACTATTTACCTCGACTGAATCAATATCTTGTTCGAATTCTAGATTTACTTACTGAAAGAAATATTCAAGCCACCTTTTTTTGTTTGGGAAAAGTAGCAGAAGAATATCCTGATATTATTAAATCAATTGCTAAACGAGGCCATCAAATCGGTTGTCATTCATACAGTCATCGTTTTTGGGGTGGAGCAAATCCTAAAGAGGTTGCAGAAGATACACGAAAAGCCTTAGACGCGATAGAAAATATAATTGGTGAAAAAGTTACGACTTACCGGGCACCGGCCTTTTCTATTATGGAACATAACAAATGGATATTTGAAATATTGGCTGAAAACGGCATAACAAGTGATTGTTCTATCTTTCCGGCAAATCGCAGTTTTGGAGGCTTTCCGGAATTTCAATACAAAGTTCCCGTAACGATAAATTATCAAGGTTATCAATTAAAAGAATTCCCTATTTCCCCCATCACAATTTTAGGAAAACCAATATGTTACTCCGGTGGTG
>JAHDPK010000063.1:0-11308 GCA_018434395.1 Bacteroidales bacterium
CATAATTGCACACATAGACCACGGTAAAAGCACTTTGGCTGACCGTCTCCTTGAATATACTAAAACTCTTAATTCAAGGGAAATGGGGGATCAAGTGCTAGATTCAATGGATCTTGAGAAGGAAAAGGGAATTACTATTAAGAGTCATCCTGTACAGATGGATTACATTTATGAGGGTGAGAAATATACTCTTAATCTGATTGATACTCCCGGACATGTAGATTTTTCATATGAAGTTTCAAGAGCCATTGCATCCTGTGAAGGAGCACTCCTTGTTGTAGATGCTACTCAGGGAGTTCAGGCTCAGACAATTTCCAATCTCTATCTTGCCTTTAATCACAACCTTGAAATTATTCCTGTACTTAATAAAATTGACATGGAAGCAGCCATGATTGAGACAGTTAAGGATCAGATTATTGAGCTTACAGGCTGCAAGGAAGAAGAGATTATTCTTGCAAGTGGCAAAACTGGACAGGGAGTTCCCGAGATTCTTGAAGCAATCATAAACAGGGTCCCTCCTCCTGTAGGTGATGAAGATGCTCCTTTGCAAGCGCTTATTTTTGATTCTGTATTCAATTCTTTCAGGGGCATTATTGCTTATTTCAAGGTTCAGAACGGAATTATAAGAAAGGGTGATAAGGTTAAATTTTTTAACACCGGGAAAGAGTATGAAGCTGACGAAGTAGGAATATTGAAACTCAAAATGGTCCCGACAGAAGAGATAAGAACTGGTAATGTTGGATATATTATTTCAGGCATTAAGATCGCCAGTGAGGTCAAAGTTGGTGATACAATTACTCACAGAGACAGACCTTGTTCAACTTCAATAGCTGGTTTTGAGGAGGTAAAACCAATGGTTTTTGCAGGGCTCTATCCTGTTGAGGCAGACGAGTATGAGGATCTAAGAGCGTCACTTGAGAAGTTGCAGCTTAATGATGCTTCTCTTGTCTTCGAACCAGAGTCTTCACTGGCTCTTGGGTTTGGTTTTCGAGGAGGATTTCTGGGTCTTCTTCATATGGAGATTATACAGGAGAGACTCTACAGAGAGTTTAATATGGATGTTATTACCACCGTACCCAATGTTTCCTATAAGGTTCATACTACAAAAGGTGAAATAATTGATGTTCATAATCCCTCAGGGCTACCAGCTCCAACATTGATCAATTGTATAGAAGAACCATATATTCGTGCTCAGGTTATCTCAAAATCAGAATATTTTGGAGTAATTATGAAACTTTGTCTTGATAAAAGAGGGACACTTGTAAGTCAACATTTTCTCACAAGTGAGAGGGTTGAGCTTAACTTTGAAATGCCTTTGGCTGAGATTGTGTTTGATTTTTATGATAAATTGAAGTCTGTCTCCAAAGGGTATGCCTCTTTTGATTATCATGTTACCGGTTATAAGCCGGCGGAGCTTGTCAAGTTGGATATACTTCTTAACTCAGAGCCGGTAGATGCTCTTTCAAGTTTGATTCACAAAGATCATGCATATGATTTTGGAAGGAGAATGTGTGAGAAACTTAAAGAGTTGATTCCAAGACAACAATTTGATATCGCAATTCAGGCTGCGATAGGAGCCAAGATTATTGCAAGAGAAACAGTTAAGGCTGTCAGAAAAGATGTAACTGCCAAGTGTTATGGTGGTGATATTTCGCGAAAACGAAAACTTCTCGAGAAACAGAAGAAAGGCAAAAAAAGAATGCGTCAAATAGGAAATGTCGAAGTTCCTCAAAGCGCTTTCATGGCTGTGTTGAAACTGGATTAAAGAAAACAACGTTGATATTGAATATAAAAACAGGAGGCTGTCTAAAAAGTAGACAGCCTCTCTGATTTATCAGCAAAATTATATGTTATTCACGGAATTTGGCAAACTCTATATCCTTAAGTGAGCGGGCTTTTAGAACTTCGTCCTTCTCATGAACATTCTTAAGTTCTTTGGCAACTTCAGACATTTTCCCCTGACGGGCAGCAATGATTGCGCGGAGATATGAAGAACGTGCACAATTGCATTTAATCACGCTTGAAGCTTTGTCCAGCTGATTTGTAAGTATATATGCCAGACCTTCGTTAGGATCACCAGTTCCTGCAAGCTTATTTACTGCATCGTTGTACCTGCCTTCAAGGATATCAATGATTGCCATATTTTGCCTTGATTCAGGCAATTTTGATTTTGCAAACATTGTCTTTGCTGTTTCATAATCTCCATTTCTCAAAGCCAGAATCCCTGCATTGTTATAATAAAAATCGCTTGTTTTATCAGCAACCTTTGCAAGAGCAGCCTTGGCTTCTGTCTCTTTGCCATTGTCGAGATAGAGGGCGGCCAGATTATTGTATGCGCGGTCGCATTTAAATTTATCACCTGCTTTTGTCAGGAGTCTAACCTTGGTGTTCATGTCATCGACCAAACTGGCTGTATAAAGCAATGCTTCAACATCCATTATATCTATATTGGTTTTAGCCAGTTCCTTAAGCTCCTCGTCAGTATAGTTTGTGTAATCTATACTTGTTATAAATCTAGCCCTGCGAAGTTCCGGAAGTATTTTGTCGGCTAAAATTTTAAATACTTTAGACATGTTTTTAATCTCTCTCTCTCTCACTGCAGGATCGCTGTACATTGATAGTACACGCAAAATAAGCTCTTTGTCAGGAATTGAAGATTGTGATACTAATTCCTGGAATCCTTCCCAGTCTTCGTCGATGGAAGTTACGTCAACAGGAACATTTACTGAAGTTTTTTGTGTAATTTTATCAAAAGCTTCCTTTGCTGTTGATGCCCTATTAGCAGAAAGTTTTGCATTTAAAGTTTCTGGTCCGTCCGGAGATGCATAAGCTACTATATTTGTGCTTTTTACAGTTCTTTTTTCATCCTTGCTAACTGAAGCTAAGAAATTCTCAAATTCTTTAATCTCAGCCTTTGTGAGTTCTTTTGGTCTAACTACTGCACTATTAATTGGATAAAGAATCTGTGCCTCTTTTTGCTCGCTTAAAACTTTTTTATACTCGTCCTGAGCGTACACTGTCTTTGCGGATTTGTCAACGAGCATATAGGTAGTATTTGCACCATCTGCGAGTTTGTATGCTGCAGGGAAATCTATTTTTTTGTCTTTATTCCATATGGCAACTCGCAGTTCAAGATGAGAGACCTCCATGCCCGGTTTATAGGCAAATTTAACGCTGTGGTTTGATTTGGCACCAGCTATTGGAATAACTTTGAAATTGTCTGTAACTTTTTCACCCTGAAGTTTAAAGGCAGGAGCAGAAACTTCACCACCTTCATATACAAGTACGGGTACAATCTCCATTATTGCTTTAGGATGGAAATATCCTTCAGGAAAGTTTATTGAATAATTGGCACTAATCTCTCCGGCGACTACTTCAAGTACTTTTGGAGTTGTCTCGGTAGTTATCAGTTGTGATTCTTTGACCATCTTTGCAGGATTGCTGCAGGATACCATTGCAAATCCGATTATGGCAATGGAAAGGATTGTAGATAAACTTCTTTTCATGTTCATTATTATTATTTATTTTTAATTTTCTTTATACGGTTTACAAAGTTAATAAATTTTATTCACCTTTTTTGATAATATTTTTTGATAACAGAATTTCTAAATCTTTTGGTGTATCAATAGAGAAAGATTGATATTGTGTAACTGCAACTTTAATCTTATAACCATTTTCAAGCCATCTTAACTGTTCAAGTTGTTCGTCAATCTCAAGAGGTGACTGCTCAAGTTTTGAAATTTGCTCAAGTACCTCTTTTGTAAAGGCATAAAGCCCTATATGCATATAATATGTATTTCCATCATTCCACTTATCTTTTTCTATTCCTCTTTTAAAAGGAATAACACTTCTACTGAAATACAATGCATTCATTTCTTTTGATACCACTACTTTTGGAGTGTTAGGCGTAAAAATGTCTTCATCGGGCGAAAATTTCTTTACTAAAGTTGCAATTTGAGTGCCACTGTCATTAAAACAATTCATCAATTCCAAAAGCTGTCCAGGTTCGATGAATGGCTCATCTCCCTGCACATTTACTATTAATTCAAATTTCGCTGAATCTTTTTTTTCAACAATTTGTAGAGCCTCGTAACAACGGTCAGTACCGCTGTGATGCTTTTCAGAGGTCATTACGGCATTCCCACCAAAACTTTTCACTTCGTCAAAAATACGCAAGTCATCCGTTGCAACACAAACATGCTCAAAAACCGCAGAGCTTCTTTCGTATACTCTTCTTATCATACTCTTGCCATCTATCAATGTAAGAGGCTTGCCGGGGAAACGAGTTGAACCATATCTGGCAGGTATGATTGCTATTACTTTCATCTAAATAGATTTTAAATTTTTCAAAGGTACAAATTTTAACTACTTTTGTATATCATGGATATACGCGCAATTAAACAAAGATTTGATATTATTGGTGATAATCAAGCCCTAAATAGGGCTATTGATATTGCAGTTCAAGTGGCAAGTACAGATTTGTCAGTTCTTGTTATAGGAGAGAGCGGGGTGGGCAAGGAGGTTTTTCCTCAGATTATTCATACAAACAGCCCCAGGAAACACAGCCAGTACTTTGCCGTAAACTGCGGCGCCATACCCGAAGGAACTATAGATTCTGAGCTTTTTGGTCATGAAAAAGGATCATTTACTGGAGCATATGAAATGCGCAAAGGTTATTTTGAAGTTGCTGACGGAGGGACACTTTTTCTCGATGAGGTTGTAGAGCTTCCTTTATCAACGCAGGTCAGACTGCTGAGGGTGCTTCAGTCTGGAGAGTTTATCAAGGTTGGTTCCTCAAAGGTTCAGAAGACAGACGTAAGGGTTATTGCTGCTACAAATGTCAATATTATGAGAGCTATCGAAACAGGGAGGTTCAGAGAAGATCTTTATTACAGACTGAATACTGTTCCGATATATGTACCTCCTCTTAGAGAGAGAAAAGAAGATATTCACTTGTTGTTCAAAAAATTTGCGCTTGATTTTGCAGATAAATACAAAATGCCCGCAATCAGACTTACTCCGGAAGCTGTGAAAGTTTTAGAAAGCTACAGATGGCCTGGCAATGTCAGACAACTAAAGAGTATTGCCGAGCAAATTTCTATTTTGGAACAAAACAGAGAGATCTCTTCAAGCGTTCTTAGAAAGTATATTCCTGAAGAGGTAATAACTCATTTACCTGTAAAAGCTGAAGGTCATGGAGTAGATTATATGACTGACAGGGATATTATATTTAAAATTCTTTATCAGCTAAGGCAGGAAATTGAGGAGATTAAAGCAAGTATAGGAAGACAGCAGATTCAGACAGGTTCTGCAATTACCAAACGTGAGGAAGTTGACAGCATAATTGAAGAACATAATGTGGTAGATTATGACGAGGATCCTCATTTCACTTCCAATAACGATTATCAGCAGCTTTCCATTCACAGCATGAATGCTGATTTTATCAGAAGAGCTCTTGAAAAGCACAATGGTAAAAGAAAAGCTGCGGCAGCAGAATTGGGAATATCAGAAAGGACACTCTACAGAAAAATTAAAGAGCTGAATTTGGATATATGAGAAACCGCATAATAGTTCTATTAATTATCCCTCTTTTGTCAAGTTGTGGGATATACAGTTTCTCTGGGACATCAATAGCCCCAGATGTAGAATCTGTAACAGTTCTTACTATTCAAAACAGAGCTATGAGGGTAAATCCGTCCTTAAGCAATACACTTACCGAGGAGCTCAAGGAAAAGTTTCGAAAACTTACTACATTAAGACTTGATCCTGACAATGGAGATATAATTATTGAGGGCGACATTATTTCTTATGAAACGACTTCACTGGCTGTCACATCTCAGGAGGTGGCTTCACAGAACAGGCTTACAGTTACTGTAAAGATTAAGTATACAAACATAAAGCATCCTGAGGAGAATTTTGAAAAATCATTTGCAGCCTTTGAAGATTATTCCTCTACTCTTGGTCTGGATGTAGTAGAGGCTTCTCTTGTTGATTCAATAGTTGAGAAGTTGGTTAATGATATTTTTAATGCCACTGTGGCCAATTGGTAAAATGATTCATTATGGCAGATTCAAATTTATCAACATTAGAAAGTACAATAGAGCAATATCCATGGTTTGCACTGGGTCATTTTGAACTTTTCCGAAAAGCTTGTGAATTGGGAGAAGAGCATGTTAGATCTTGCTTAAGCCGTACAGCAGCTCATATCTATTCGCGGGAGATACTCTTCAACCTCGTTAAAAGGGCGAAAGAGCATAACAATTCCGAAACTCAAGTGGTTGAAGAAGCTTTTGAGGAAATCGTTTTTGAGGTTGAGGAGGAACCACTTAATATACATGTAACTTCCAAAATTATTATGGCTGGAGGAGATTACTTTTCAAAGGAAGAACTAGAAGAAACTTCTCTTGATCCTCATGAACCACTCGATAAATTTATTTGTGAAAAGCCATCCTTGCTTAAGAGTAGTATTAATTCCCGTTTGAATATCGATGTGGCCGAAGAGAAGATTGCTGAGGAAGAGTTTGACGATTCAGGCTTTTACACTGAAACACTTGCAAAAATATACAGTGAACAAGGATATTACAAAAAAGCGTTGGAGGTTTATGCTAAACTTATTTTGTTATATCCGGAAAAAAGTAGTTACTTTGCGTCCCTTGCACAGGAAATAAAAAGTAAACATAATCAAAATTGACATGTATACAGCAATCTCCATTTTAATTGTGATCGCCAGTGTTTTACTGACAATAGTAGTTTTGATACAAAACTCAAAAGGCGGAGGTCTTGCAGCAAACTTTGCCGCGGGCAATCAAACATTTGGAGTTCGTCAAACTGCAGATTTCCTTGAAAAAGCTACGTGGACACTTGCTATTTCAGTGATAGTTTTATGTATACTTGCTACTGCCTTTGTTTCTACAGGTGGCCAAGAGGCAAGTACAGTTCAGCAGAAGATTGAAAATGCTGCTCCTGTACAGGGACAACCACAGTTCCCGTCCTCAACTCCTTCAAATACGCCTGCGCCCAATAATGCACCGGCTGAAAACCAAGCAGTTCCTCAGAAATAATTTTACAAAAGTGAACATTCCAGGTATCTGAAAAGATACCTTTTTTTAAAAAACACTACTATGCGATACAAGGTAATAAAAATTTTATATATATTTGCACTGCCAAAAACTATTAAATTTTAAATACTATAAAAATGAAGAAAGTTATAAATGTCGGTATTGGTGGCAGAAGTTTTGTCATTGACGAAGATGCTTATCAACAGCTAGAAAAGTATTTGGATAAATTCCGAGATAAAATCGGGATGGGTATTCAAACAAAGGATGTCATGGAAGATCTCGAGCAGAGAATTGCTGAATTATTTTCAGAATCTCTTAAATCTGAACAGGAGGTTGTAAATCTATCTTTAGTAAACAAGGTAATTTCTCAATTGGGGATGCCTGATGGTAGTCCTGTTGAGGAGGATTTCACTTCTTGTGTATCGGGAACCCCAAATTCGATTGTGACAAAGAGACTTTACAGAGACCCTGATTCCAGAGTTATTGGAGGAGTTTGTAGTGGTCTTGCTTATTATCTCAATGTAGATGTAGTATTAGTCAGGGTGCTTTTTTGTATTGCCTTTATGCTTGGAGGTGTTGGCTTTTGGGGCTATATTATTTTCTGGATTGTTACCCCTTTGGCTAATACAGCATCTAAAAAGTGTGAAATGAGAGGATTACCTGTAACTGCCGAAAATCTGAGAAAGTTTTCAATTTATAAATAATTAAAGATCATGAGTGATATAAATACAGACAATATTAAGTCACAAATGCGAAAAGGAGTACTGGAATATTGTATCCTGAGCATTCTTGACAATCATGATGCCTATGCATCAGAATTGATAAGTCAACTTAAGGAAGCGAGTATGATAGTAGTTGAAGGTACACTGTATCCACTTTTAACTCGGCAAAAGAATCAAGGACTTTTGAGCTACCGTTGGGAGGAATCTCCTCAAGGTCCTCCAAGAAAATATTATTCCATAACTGCTAAAGGAAGGGCTCTTCTGGCAGAGATGGATGGTGTCTGGGAGGAGTTAATTCAAACAATCGCATTATTAAGAAAAAACAGTAATTAGCCATGAAAAAGGTCGTTAAAGTAAGTATAGGAAATCTTGCCTTTACCATTGATGAAGATGGTTATGAGTTGTTAAAATCCTATTTGGGAGAGCTGAGAGCTCATTATAGATATAAACCAAGCGGAAATGAAATTATAGAAGGCATAGAAGAGAGGATGGCCGAGCTTTTTATTGAAAAAGTCGGTATAAACAGTGTAGTTTCGTTAGAGATAGTCAAAGAGGTCATTAATATTCTTGGAAGGCCAGAAGTTATTGATGAAGAAGTCACAGAAGATTTTAATGAAAGAAGGGACTCGTCTTATAGATCTATTCCAAGAAGACTTTTTCGTGATCCGGACAATAAAATGATTGGCGGAGTCTGTTCCGGTCTTGCAGCTTACATAAATACAGATCCGCTTTTAATCAGAATATTGTTCATAATATTTTTCCTTGGTTTTTCATTCCTTGGCACTCACGTTGGTGGCCCAATGTTTATGCTATTGCTATATTTTGTTTTATGGATAATGATTCCTGAAGCAAAAACAGTTGAACAGAAATGTGCAATGAGAGGCGAGGGGGTTGACCTTAACAATATTCAGAGGAGAGTAGAATATGGTGCTTCAAAATTCAGTGAGTATGTTAGAAATTCATCTTCAGACAGTAAATCAACAATGACAAAAATATCGAAGGTTGTCACAAAGATATTGGCTATTTTGTTTATAATTTTTGCAATAATCGGTATATTATCTTTAACTCTTCTTTTCATTGGTATCGAGATAATGAATGGCTTCTTCCCGATAAATCTATTTGATTTTGTGGAGTTTGGAATAACTAATTCATTTTGGATGAAGCTTTTAATAATATTAGTGCTTTTACTCCCTTTAGTTTGGATGTTCATTGTGGGTATACAGACACTTGCAGGATCAAGAACCAGAAGATTTAGACCAGGACTCACCATATTCATTATCTGGGCAATATCTGTTTTTTCACTTGGAATAGTCGGTACTATAGCTTCAAAACCTTTTTGGGGTCGGGCGACCGAAGAAGTTTCATATGCTTTAAGAGGTGATTTGGATACGATTTATATTCAACTTGAATCTGATAGAAAGATGCCTAGTGATAATTTATTACTTGATGCTGATCACTCTAGTTTTAATCTGCTTTGGGTTGATGAATCAAGAAAAGAGTTGGTAATTTTTCCTGAAATTGACATTATAAGACAGAGTGAAGAGTCTGCAAGAGAATTGATTTGCGAGACAACTACAATGTCAAATACTTATGGCGAAGCATTGCTTAAGGGGAGAAACATGCCTCAGTGTGTAGATGTTAAAGATTCACTTATCACTATAAGAAGCGACATATACAGTAAAAACACCAAGTGGAATGGAACTACAAAGGAAATTAAACTATTCCTGCCCGAAAAAGTAAAAGTAATTATTACAAAGCCGGTTAATTTTGACTTTTCGCACAGATACAGAAGTGATTTTCAATGGGTGGGAGGTTGTAAACATTTCCACAGTCACTACCGAAGCTACTAATGTTACTTGATAACGTTAAGTTCCCTGCCAACTTTTATAAATGCTGAAACGCATTTGTCAATATGTTCAGGCTCGTGACCTGCCGAAATCTGAACCCTTATGCGAGCCTGATCCTTTGGGACAACAGGATAATAGAATCCAGTAACATAGATTCCTTCATCGAGCATCTTTGAAGCAAATAGTTGAGCGAGTTTGGCATCATAGAGCATGACGGCACAAATGGCTGACTGAGTTGGTTTGATGTCAAAACCCGCAGTTTGCATTTTATTGAAAAAGTAGTTGGTGTTGCTATGTAGCTTGTCTTGAAGCTCGTTGGTCTTTGACATCATGTTAAATGTTGCAATTCCTGCCGCAACGACCATTGGAGGGAGTGAGTTTGAGAAAAGATATGGTCTTGAGCGTTGGCGAAGCATAGCTACTATCTCCTTTTTGCCTGTAGTGAAGCCGCCTATTGCTCCTCCAAATGCCTTGCCAAGAGTGCCGGTGATTATTTCTATCTTCCCTTTGAGATCATACAACTCTGTAGTACCTCTTCCAGTCTTGCCAACAACTCCGGCAGAATGTGATTCATCAACCATTACCATGGCATTGTATTTATCTGCCAGTTTGTATATTTCACCAAGTGGTGCAACATTGCCGTCCATTGAAAAGACGCCGTCAGTGACTATAAGTCTGAATCTTTGTGATTGTGCAACATTAAGACATTCTTCCAGCTCAGCCATGTTGGCATTTGCATATCTGTATCTTTGTGCTTTACAAAGTCTTACGCCATCTATAATAGATGCGTGGTTAAGTGAATCGGATATAATTGCATCGTCTTCTGTAAGAAGAGGTTCAAATACTCCACCATTGGCATCGAAACACGAGGCATATAAAATTGCATCCTCTGTGCCAAAAAAATCAGAAATTTTTCTTTCCAGTTCGATATGCAGGTCTTGTGTTCCACAAATGAAACGTACACTTGACATTCCAAATCCTCTTTTGTCGAGGGCCTCTTTGGCAGCATTTATGAGGACAGGATTATTGGAAAGACCAAGATAATTATTTGAGCAGAAATTGAGAACCTCCTGTCCTGTATTAACTTTGATAACAGCTTTTTGAGATGTTGTAATTACTCTTTCATCCTTATAAAGGCCTGAAGATTTGATTTCTTGTAATTCTTGTGACAAATAGCTCTTAAAATTGTTGTACATATTGTTATAATTAGATGATTGCGACAAAGTACTGGTTACTATTACTTACAAAGTTATAATGAAATCTAATATTTTATAAAAAATATGAAAACTATTTTTGTTTTTTAAGTTTCTAATTGTAAATTTGCGCCTCAGTTTTGCGTTTGTTTAATATGGAATTAAAAGAGAGGATTGTAGAAAGTTCTATCAGGCTTTTTTTGCAGCGTGGATGTAAAACAGTCACTATGGATGATATAGTTGCAGAAATAGGAATATCAAAAAGAACTTTGTATGAAATTTTCGAAGATAAGAATTCGTTATTGATGGAATGTCTGGAAACAGTTTATGCAAGGACAAAAACTATTACAGATCACATATTTGCAACATCCAATAATGTATTTGAACTTATTTTCAGGACATATGAATGCCAATCGGACAGCGGGTATCATTTGAGATTGTCTTTTTTAACTGAGTTAAAAAAATACTATCCGGAGGTATATGAACAA
>JAHDPK010000023.1:0-8741 GCA_018434395.1 Bacteroidales bacterium
AGGGGCATTCAATATGCCTGCAAAGCGGCTGTAAATACCTTGGAATCACACGACATAACACAAAGCATGAGCAGAAAGGGGAACTGTTGGGACAATGCTGTTGCCGAGAGTTTTTTTAAAACGTTAAAGACTGAACTGATTGGACTTGTTACCTTTGGATGGACAAATAGTTAAGCAAAAAACTTAACTTTAAGAGATGAAAGTACAACGAATGCATTATGATCGTAAATTCAAGGAAGATGCGGTCAAATTAAGTTATCAGCGAGACAATATCAACGATCTTGCAAGGGAATTAGGAATCAGATCAGAGTTGGTTTATCGTTGGCGCAGGGAATGGTTCAACGCATAGAGACAGAGAATGAGATATTAAAAAAAGCTTTAGGCATCATCTCCAAGAGCGATCGCTGATTTACAATTACTTTTTCTTTAGAAGATCTCTAATTTCTGTGAGTAGGGTAATATCTTCTGCAGGAGCTGGTGGTGGAGCAGGTGCCTCCTCTTTCTTGCGGTTAAGGGAGTTCATAAATTTGATCATCATAAAGATTGCAAAGGCAATGATGATGAAGTCCAGAATAACCTGTATAAAAGCCCCATAATTGATAGTAACTGCAGGTACAATGGTTTCTCCGGCATCGACTACTGCCTCCTTAAGTGTTACCCTGAGATCTGTGAAGTTCACGCCGCCAAGCAGAAGCCCGATAGGTGGCATAAGTACATCTGATACAAAGGATGATACAATTTTGCCGAAAGCGCCACCGATAATGATCCCGACAGCCATATCCACAACATTGCCACGCATTGCGAACTGTTTGAATTCTGTTACCATTTTCATATACAATAAGTTTAGATTATTAAATAAACGGTTAGGAATTTTATTATTATCGAAGATAGTAAAAGATATCTAATTTTTGCCTAAATTTTTTAATATGGAGTGGTTAAAATCACTGTTTTTTTTCTGAAGGTGCAGCACAGACAATAATTGTACTGGCCATTGTAATTTCATCCGGTTTCCTTTTGTCAAGAATCAGGATAGCCGGTATCTCTCTGGGAGTCACCTGGATTCTTTTTTCAGGCATTCTGTTCAGCAACCTGGGGCTTGGAATCAATTCAGAAACACTCCATTTCGTAAAAGAGTTCGGGCTTATTCTGTTTGTGTTCAGCATAGGACTGCAGGTTGGGCCAGGCTTCTTCTCTTCTCTAAGAAAAGGGGGAATTAAACTGAATATGCTCTCTTTTGGGATTGTCTTCCTGAGCGTTGTGGTGGCTTTGTCTGTCGCATATTTTACCGGCACTTCAATACCTGCAATTACCAGGGCGGGGGGTAGATTTTCTTGCCAAATCTGACCTTAAACTCCAGATAGGAGACAGTCTTACGGTGATTGGCAGCAATCCTGGTCTTGATTCGGTCTCAAAGCTTCGCAGATGAGATTAGTTATCTGATTGAGATGATTAAGAGGGAGAATGGTAAGTAAAACTTTTCAATCAATGCAACTCAGGTTCAAAACCTTGCTGCTATTGATTACCACCGGCTTTAGTGTGACAGTTTTAGCTCAAGAGTCAGTGCAGCAGAAATCTGAATCTTCATATTACAAAGATGTAAAATATCGGGGAAAAGAAAAAAAGGCGGTTTTAAACTAGGCCGCCTTTAGATCATCTGTTTACATCCTTACTCCTTATCTCTTTCTTTTTTTGTTAAACTTTTAACAAACATAAAAATCACTATTATAAAAGAGACGAATAACAATGTCATTTTAAAGATGTCATTGCCGCTCAAATCAGAAATTTCTAATTTGATTAATTCTAGTGTCATCACTATTAATAATATAATAGTCAATAATGCAAAAGGAATATTTTTCATAATACTTTATATATAATTACCACCAAGACATACAATCACCAAATTCATATAAAGCAATACCAGCTCCAACCCACCCCATATATCTTACAGCAACTTTTTTTAAAACTTTTTTTACAGCAGATTTACTCATACCATTTATTCCACTTGATATTAAGTCTCCTATAGCTGTAATACCCACAGCCATTAAAGCACAATCGAAAACCTGACTCTTTGTCATTACAAAATTTTCGTCTTTTTTTGCCCATTCTTCTAATAAAAAACGATTAGTCGGTTTACCTGTTAAAAGGCTAGTAGTATCGCTTACATCCACTAACTCTACACCATAGTCAGCTTGGTTTTCAATTTGCATAATTGCCAATCCTGCCTCAACAATGGATAAATGGCCATAACTCCCATTTTCCTAAGGAGTCTTCTTACTCTCTTTGGGCCAATCAATATGCCAAATGTCTTGCAAAAATCCACCTCAACTTCCAATCTCCCTATCTTTTCATATAATGCCTGTTCTCTCTTTTCGGCCTCTTCATCCGATGCTTTTGTTGAGAAGATCTCCGGACTACGGGAGAGAAATTCTCTCTTCCATGTTGAAATCATCTGTGGGTGGACCCCGAAGCGTTTAGGCAGTTCACTAAGCGTCTCTTGTTCCTTGATTGCCTCAATGGCTACCTGCGCCTTAAAAGTGGCACTGTGTTTTTTCCTGCTTGTCTTCATACGAGTAAAATTAATCATTTGGTCCAACTTTTTGAACATTTTTGAGAGTAAAAACTTTTCTCAAGTCGCCTGAATAACTTGGTTCTGCTTTTGAAAGATATGTTGCAAATTCAGGTCTTAGAGTTAAATTTATATCGTCTTCCGGTGCTTTATCGATTTCAAAAACGTGTCGTATTTGGTTGTTGTTATAAAAGGCAAGATACCGAGCAGATTTGAATGATCTTTTATTTTGACAGATGTAGTAATTGTAATTTAACGCAACACTTTCAGCCCAAAAACCTGCGACAATAATTACATTGTCATTGCCATTTACGATTTGTTTTTGATGTCTCGCCAATTGTGTCGCATTGATTGTATTGGGTTTTATTTTACTTTCAACATAAAGTTTAACAGAAAAATTACTTTCGAGAAGTCCGTCAGGAACTGTGCTTGTTCCTTTAACTTGCGATTGAATCTCAATCTCGCTACTTGGCAACTGAATGTTGAGTTGATTTGTCAGAAAGCCGCAGTTACTCTGTTTTCTGCTTGTTTATATTCTCCAAAAATTGAAATGTCTTCTATTTTCATCGTCTGTTTTTAGCCTGTCAATCCGCACAAAGTTAACTACGAGCTACACACTTGAGATTTAGCACTATCTGCCCAATTTTTTAAATACCATGTTAGCGTTTGTGCGTTGATTTCATCAATTAATCAAGGACTTTAATTAGTGTTAGAAACTGTTTAAAATTCCTGAGTGTCTGTTATAACACTCAGGAATAATATTTTAGTTGATTAACTTAGAATTTCTTCTATTGTAATATAATCGCCCACACGACCTGTCATTTTTTCAGCATCGGTGTTAACTGGAAGTGTTTTTTTACCTGGTCTCCAACCAGCTGGACAGACTTCACCTGTTTTGGAAGCATATTGCCATGCTTGTACTTGTCTAATAAACTCATTTACATTTCGTCCCACCGAATCAGCCTGAACTTCTTGTGCTACACAAATTCCATCAGGGTTAAAAAGAAATCGTCCTCTAAGAGCAACCCCTTCTTCTTCAATAAGCACTCCGAATGCACGGCTAACTTCCTGATTTGAATCTGCTCCCATTGTCAGTTTTAATCCTTTTAAAATAGGTTCTGTTTCAGCAAATCTTTTATGCGAAAATTTTGAATCGACAGAAACCGCCAAAATTTCTGTGTTTAATGCCTGAAATTCATCATAATGAGCGTTCATTGCAGCAATTTCGGTTGGGCAGACAAATGTAAAGTCAGCCGGATAAAAACAGATTACTGTCCATTTTCCTTTATAATCATCACTTGAAACTTCTTTAAAATGACCTGTTTTTGCGTCATAAGCATCCATTGTAAATTTTGGCATTTCTTGCCTTACCATTGTTGAACTCATAGCTTTTTCATCCTTTTGTGTTTTATTTAATAATTCATTAATTTCAATTTGAATTTTTTTTCGTGGCTTTACGCCATTTGCACATCCCATAACTTTTCCTCCTTTAATTTAGTTTTACATTCTGATTTTTTTCCATTCCTCTTTCATTCGGGAAATGTCGTTAATCCAGTCTTCAATGTCATTTTCGTGTTCAAGTTCCTCGTTAAGGATCTGAACAGCCATTTGATACGTTGAATGGTCTTTGCCTGCTGTAAAATCGGCAATTTCCTGATACCTCTGAATTGCACATCTTTCCCCTTTTAAATTTTGTTCCAAAATTACTTCGATATACGGGTCAGATGGTTCGTCATAAGAACAACGAGATAATTTTGTCCATTTTGTTGGATTTATCACTGGTGTTCCACCTAATTGAATAATCCTGTTAACAACTAAAACAGCATGACCTAATTCTTGGTCTGCATGTAATAATAGTTCGGGTTCTACTTCGCTTCTCATTGGACCTTCCATGAGCCTTGCTCCAATCCAATACTGGTAATATGCAAGCCATTCTTCTGAAAGTGCTGCATTTAACATTTTTAATAATTCATCTACATCAACTGATGAGATTTTAATTCCTTGTTTTCCCATATTGTCATTTTTTAAGTTAAAGGTACTGTTTTATTTCTTGTCATTTTGTGTCAGCGTTTCGTGCATTATTAATTCAATTCCATTTGTATGTGTCTTTTAATTTCATCTGCAATGTCAGGTCTATTTATTTTAATTACATTGTCAAATATATCTTGAATAAATGGAGCAACCCAATATTGTGAATTTTCTTCAGGAGTCATTCCAACATCAGACTATCTATGTAATCACTTGACATCATATAATGTTCATTATAAATCTTTAATGTCTTTTGAGAAAATGTCTAAATATTTAATCCTATTGGGATTATAAATCTCATTATCATCATTTAGTAAGGCACTGTTCAGAATTTTGTGTAAACGATAATTGAGGTTTCATAATTACAATAAAATTCTGTTATCAAATATAAGAATAAAAATAAACTGATTAAGGACAATCGCCTAATTTCTTATAGGCATTGTCCATTTCCTTTCAATCTCATTAATAGCAAGATAGACAGATTTTTTAACTGCGTCATCATTTGGGAATGACGACTTGGCTTTCGTGTACTTTCTAATTTTACCATTCAGGTTTTCAATGAGATTGGTGGTATAAATTATCTTTCTGATCTCCATTGGGTAGTCAAAAAGGTGGTAAGATCGTCCCAGTTTGTTCTCCAGCTTCTGACGGCATATTGATATTTTTTGCCACATTTCTGCTCAAAAGTATCAAGTGTCAGAGCTGCAGCATCTTTATTAACGGCTCCGTAGACTGTTTTGAGATCCTTGGTAAACTCTTTTAAATCCTTACAGGTTACATACCGGCAACTGTTTCGTATTTGATGTACTACGCATACCTGGGTGGCTGCCTCGGGAAACACCAGCTGCCAGTAATTGTAAAATTCTTTTAAGCTTTAACATTGTAATCTTCTTGTTTGACATCTCCTTAATGTATTTTTTTCAAAAATACACAGGAGTGTTCTTCAAGATTACAACTCTTTATTGTGGCACATTTGTGAGTGATACACCCGGCTCATTTGTGAGTGATATGACTGGCACATTTGGTGTGATATTATCATTTTCTGTCTTTATGTAGCAAATTGTCCGATGTGTCGTTTTTTACACTTGCCATTAACGGTTGAATGTATGTGCCGTAAGGGATTGCTGGGTAGTTTCTGTCAACCGAAACAAAAGTTTGAGCGAGCTACAACGCTTGAATACCCACTGAAACCCTTATGGTATATACACTTTGTTGTGTGTTCGGGCGTTTTATTTGATGATACTTTCATTATTGGCATCATGAAGTTTCATGTTTTTAATCATGGTTTCTTTTGAAGTGTTTGCATAACAATAAATACATAAATGACTGCAAGTATTATACATTCCAATGTCCTTACTTATCATACATCCACAAGCTTTTCGTTGTCCTTTGTCTTTCAATTTTTCAGAAGACAAGGGTGTTTTCTCAAATTCATTTCCAAAAAGTGTATTAGTTTCAGGCAACATTCCGTAATTTAAGTAATATAGCAATTCTTTATCTTCTGAAAAAATCTTCTTCATAAGTTCACCATCAATACAACGATTGTGCGAAATACGATATTTATCTAAATCAATTTCTTCAGCGCAAGTAGCCATTGAGATTTTCCACCCTTCTTTTTCCCAATGTTCTTGCATTTTCATTAAACCTTCTGCAATTTCATTCATTTGTTCTGAGGAAAGTTCTGAATATTTTATTGATTCTTTGCTAAATAGAGAAGTTTCTTTTACAAGATTTCGCTGTACTTTCCGATAGCTGTTTATATCTATAAAACTAAAAACCAATTTATCTGTAAAACCTTTTAATTGATTTCCAATATTCCAAATCCGTTTCAATATTTCACGTGGAGTCAATTCAGATGTCAAAATTATTGGGTCAAATCTCCAAATGACTTTTTCTTTACCGATTAAAGCACTAAGTTCTTTGAACGTACTGATTCGATTTTCTAATGACGGTACTCTGGGTTCAAATGATTCTTTTTCATAATCATTTAGCGTGTATTGGAAATAATAATGAATGCCTAAACTATCAAGGCTTTTGAGATAGGGAATAAGTGGTTTGGGATTTTTTGTCCAAAATACGATAACCTTGCAATTCTTGAATGAAACATATAAGGGTTGTTGATTAAAAGGGTTATACCAAACAATGTGTCCCTTGTTGATTCTGTTAATGAACCATTTGGAGTAAAATGCAGGAATATCAGTTGAACGAGAAGCTGAAATGATTACTGGGGCTTGTGCTTCAACCTTTTCACCAAAATCATTTAATATCTGAATTTTATCGTTCATTTATTTATGCTACAAAGGTAGCATCTAATTTAAATTAGCGCGCTTTAAACGCCTATACCGATAAAATTTTAAATCCACTCTCTGAAAATTTCCGTTTTTGTCGAAACATTACTCGCATTCGATGAACTTTTGCTCAAATGAACAAATTACGATCAAATGCCGTTTAGTTGTCAAAAAAAAATGAAGATGACCGACTACTTTGCCGATCGGGCTGCAGAGTGGGACAAGTCCGGAAAAATAGAAATGGCCGACAATTTCGTGGACAATGCTCCTGTCGAGATTTCGCATGGCGAAATCAGTAAATATCGCTCTGCGGATATCGATTTCGTGTTTTCGAACATGGACTTCCATTACATCGAGGATATCCCGAAAACGCTCGAACATCTGTCTGTAAAGCAGGTTTTTGGGTGCTGCACGTCGAAACCTACAACGTGCTGCGACAGGAAAAAATTCCCGGCAAATTATTCGATTATGAACAGTTTATGTTGATTGCAGAAAAGCCCTCGATATGAAGAATGCGGCATATTCTATTGTGCATCATATCTTTTGAAGTGCGCTATATTTCGATCGTATTTAACAAATGGACAGGTACGATGTTGATTTCTCCACTTCTTTTTTGGAGCATATCTCCGGCATATACCAAATAACCGCCTTCCGTGTTTGTGAGTTTGTTCCAATAACGGATGCCCTTAAAAAACTCATCCGAAATCGTTTGGGCCGATTTGATTTCGACAGGATATCGGTTTGCCCCTTTTTTGATCAGCAAATCTACTTCATTCCCGATATTGTCGCGCCAAAAATAAAGGTTGTTCTGCTTTCCGTTATTGTATAGCCGTTTTAAAAAATTGACAACTACCAGATTCTCAAACAAACCTCCTCTTAGCGGGTGGATGGTCAGTTGCGAAGCATCTTCAATTCCCATCAGAGCCGAAGCAAGTCCGGTGTCATAAAAATAAAGTTTAGGCATCTTCACAATCCGTTTGTTGTAATTTTCGTGATAGGGATATAATCGAAATGCAATGAAACTTGCTTCGAGTATCCCCAACCACGAACCAATCGTTTTAACATCCATTCCGACATCTGTAGCCAGACTGCTCATGTTCAGCAATTGTCCGGTGCGCCCGGCGCACAAACGCAAAAAGCGTTCGAACGTATAAAGATCCGTTATATTTTTCAATAGCCGTACATCTCTTTCAACATACGTACGGATATAATTGTCATAGTATTTTTTCGGGTCGATATCTTTCTGATAAATTTCGGGATATCCGCCTTTAAAAATCAACTGATTACTCATGTTTGCTCCAGGATTGATTTCGCCAATATCCAAGGTCAGCAAAAACAAATAACCAACCCTCCCGGCAAGACTTTGCGAAATGTTGCTATTTAGGAGGAAATTATTGGAACCGGTCAGAATGAATGATCCATTTTGTTCCTTTTCATCCAATATTTGTTGTAGGTACGAAAATAATTCCGGTACACGTTGCACTTCATCCAATATGGCGCCATCGGGATAATTGGAGAGAAATCCTCTGGGGTCTTCCCTCGCAAATTGGCGTAGGTCGGGATTTTCGAGATTGACATACGCTTTTTCTTTAAATACTTTTTTTACTAAAGTAGTCTTGCCCGACTGCCGTGGGCCGGTAACTGCTACCGCCTTGAACTGCGCAGAAAGCAATTGTAATTCTTTTTCGGCTTCTCGATATATCATGCCGCAAATTTACAATTTTGGAGTTAAATTCCAAAATTGTAAATCATCTAACGAAGAGAATGGCCTGAAATTCATTTTCAAATCGATTAACCATCAAATCATCGAATCAAAAATCGAAAAATAAGTTGCATTTTATTTCCAAATTATTTTTCTT
>JAHDPK010000042.1:0-42962 GCA_018434395.1 Bacteroidales bacterium
TTATTTATTATCGTATCGCTGTTTGTTTCAGCAAACCTCCTTGCCCAATATGACACAATAAAAGTAAACGGTCTTGTCTTGGGAGGAGATTATACTGAAGCACAAATAATCGACAGCCTCGGGACTCCTACGACTATAATTGCAAACGACCCTAATTTTGAGGGGTGGGTTGAGTATCGCTACATCGATAGTTCCACCGGACTATTTAATGACTTCCTGTTTATTGACGGCTCTTTACAAAGCGTGGCAATAAGAGGAAAAGACTTCAAATTAAACAATTTCCTGGAAGTTGGAATGGATGCATCAGCTGTAACACAAATGGGAGGAGTTATATTTGAAATAAAATCAGACATGTTCTATTGGGCACCAAGTGAAGAGTACAAGGAAATAGGGCATGTCACTGTTTTTATTGACACTGCAACACAAAAAATAGAACTGATAAGTGCAACAACAACAAGTGATTTCATGTAAGCACATACCTGTAAGGGTTTAAAGAATTTTTGTATCTCACACATTATAAGAGACTCTTCTGTGATGCATCTGCATAAGTTTCTGAACAAAAACACTTTTGACTTTAGAAATTTCTCTCATTGTAATTTCAGCCCCATATAGCTGATCGTCTGTAACACGACTGTCAACGACCTTATTTACCAGCTGAGTCAGACTCTCCTCTGAAAAATCTGTAACAGACCTCGATGCAGCTTCAACAGCATCAGCCATCATTACAATTACTTGTTCCTTATGTGCAGGAAGTATGCCTTTGTATGTAAACTCATCCCTGTTTGCAGGATCTCCTCCTTGTTCAATATATTTCTTATAAAAAAATCCCGCAAGAGAATGTCCATGATGTGACAGGATAAAATCAATTATATTTTGAGGTAACTTAGCTTTTTTAGCAATTTCTACACCCTTGTCAACATGACTGATAATTATTCTTGCACTTTCAAGTGGAGATAACGCTTCATGAGGATTGTTATTTGTATTTATCTGGTTCTCAATAAAATACATGGGGGCATCCATTTTCCCCACATCATGATACAAAGCTCCTACCCTTACGAGCAAAGCATATGCACCAATCTCTTTTGCAGCACTTTCCGCAAGATTGGCAACTTGCAATGAGTGCTGAAAAGTTCCTGGAGCAACTTCAGAAAGCTTTTGCAATAATGGATTGGTTGTGTCGGCAAGATCTTTAAGACGAGTATTTGAAACAAGTCCAAACATCTTTTCAAACAAAAAAACAAGAGGATAAGCCGCTACAACTAATACTGCATTCCACAGAAAATATAGAAAATATCTATAACTGACTCCTGAAAAAGATCCATATTCTATAAGTCTGAATGACAAGTAGGAAAACGATAGAATGACAAATACAACTATTGAATTTACAAATTGAAGCCATCCCCTGTTCCAGAATTTAAAAGCATATACAGCTACGCAACCAGCAACAACATTCATAAAGTAAATTTCAAATCCTCTTTGAGCTATTAAAATCAGGGGAAGCATAAATATCATATAGATTGGAACAACTATCCTTGATGTAAAGAAAGAAGTGAGGTAAAGTGCAAAAACTGAATATGGTATGATAAAAAGATAATCAACATTAATATGTTCTATTACAGGCGTAATTATCACTATAATAGCCAATAAAAGAAGAATAAAATAAAGTTTATTTGGTTCTGAAAGTATTTCTCTTTTCAAAAAGAAGAGTACAATTGCAAAAAGAACAAGAATGCCACTAATAAAAATGAAATGTCCAAGTTTCAATAACCAGAAATTTCCTGTATAGCCCATTGATGTCTCATACTCTGCCTTATAGGAATCGAGAAGTTGTTCAATCTCTGCTGTAACTATCTCCCCCTTTGCCACAATTAATTGTCCTGCATACACCATTCCCTTTGTAGGTGAAATGTAATCTATTGCATTTTTATGAGCTATCTCAGTAGCATTCTTATCTAATATAAGGTTAGGAACAATAAGTTTCTCAATATTAATATCATTAAACAGCTTATTTACATCAAGCTTGGGAAATTGAACAGAGACAGCAGATCTTAGAAAATCAATAGCACTTTTTCTGGTATAAACTTCAGATGACGGAATTTCTATATTTTCTCCATTTTTTTGTATAATAATAACTCTATCAATCGTACTGGAATCAGGAAAACTTTGAACCACTCCCTTTTCATAGATTTTTTGAATATAATTGTCAATAAATGTAATTACCTCTTGATCAGCAAAATTGTATTTACTTTCCCTCAAAACATTGGAAATATCATTATGCACATTGCCATACCAAGTATAATAAGGAACTATCAATGAAGCTTTCTGACTCTTCTCCAGATTCAATTCTGCCTCATTTTTTAAAATAGGAAAATCAACAGGAGCAATCAAAGTTTCATAAGTCCATGGTCTACCTCTTGTGTATTCATATTTAAATTTACCTTCATTAGGGATTAAAAAAGTTAAAATTAAAGCAACTAAAAAAAGGCTTACATAGAGAGTATTATCCTTAATATATGCAATCAGTCTCTTCATTATTTTAAAATAAAACTATCACTTCACAAAAATAATTTAAATTTGATTAAAAATAACCTGATATTCAAATAAAAACATGAAAAAGAGTTTTGTTCTTACTTTATCATTAAGTATTATTGGTCTGATGATATTTTTACCTTCAAAATTGATTCTTGCCCAGAAAATGTATGTTATAGAATCAAAAAACCTTAAAACCAATGATACTGTACTTGTCTTCACTCCCGACGTATGGAGTTATGACAAATCCAGTAACACTCCCGCAATGTTTCTTCTGCATGGTTGGAGCGGAAACTGGAGAAACTGGAGCGACAAAGTTGATTTACAAAAGTTAAGCAATAAATGGGGTTTCATTATTATTACCCCGGACGGATTCTACAACAGCTGGTATCTCGACAATATCGACAGCACCAAGATGCAGTGGAAGAAGTTTTTTCACAAAGAATTATACCCCCTGATGGTCAAAGAATATAGATTGTCACCAGAAATGACATTCATAAGCGGTCTGAGTATGGGTGGACACGGTGCACTAAGCATTTTTCTCGATGATATATCAAAATTTCGTGCAGCAGGAAGTATGTCTGGTGTATTGAATCTTCCTGACTCATTCGGGAAAGATTATCAACTTCCTCAAGTAATTGGTGAATATCGGAAAGGCTCAAAAAACCTGAGAGACAACTCAGTAATAAGTCGCCTCGACAGTGCGGCACTCAACAGAGCATTTAAAGAAGGCGATAAAATCCTGCTAGCAACATGCGGCTCGCAGGATTTTTACGCCAAAAGCACTCTAAACTTTGCAAAGAAATGCAACAAACTCAAAATACCATACATTCTAATAATGAGTCCCGGAAATCATAACTGGACATATTGGAAGTTTGCAGTAGAGCAACACCTTTTCATATTTTCCAGAATGGCCTCAAATGCAGGAATTGGTTATTAAAAATTATTTCCCTATTAATGGAGACTCTTTCTGAATAGTCAAAGGCTTGTTAACTATTTCTATGTCCTCAATCAAAACAGATTTTGGTGCAATTATAGAAGTAGGAATTGATTCTTTATAAAGATAATTGTAAACAAAATCATCCTTTGATACTCCAAGTACTCTCTTTAACTTAATGAATTGTATTGGAGAGATTTCAGCACCTGTTACAAGAGTCTCGGAACCATCTTTAACAGATACTTTGTACAGATATTGACCAGATCCACTGGCAAAATTCCTTACAATATATGCATAATCAAGTCCCTCTTCCTTTGCAGCATTCAAAAGCTGAGTTTTAAGAGTAGTGGTTGCCTCTCCACTGGGAGCTGAAACTATCAAAACCCCGGGAGCTAAGGAGTTAATGACACTTCTTGGACTAACTCCAAACCTCATGCTACCAGAGGAAGTTTTAATTTTTATAGTTGGAACTCGTGAGCTTAGCATATTCTTCAATATTCCATTCTCAATCAACGACAGATTTTTTATTGGCGCAACACCTTGCCCGTCATAGTTATAACTGCCTATCAAAGAAAATCCACCAAAATCAGAAAGATCTGTCCTATTAACTACATTCAATCTACTGTCAATAACCTTTTTCCCCATTCTCTCTTCCAACGGTTTCACATTTTTTGCTTCACTCACATTCTCTGCCCTCGTAACAGAAGCAACTACTTGATATGGATGTCTGAATGAAAGAATGCCGGAAGGCGAAACAAGATTATCCGCAAAAATTTTTGCCGATGCCTCATCTTCAAAAAGCACAGGACCAAGATAATACTCATCCATATTCGGAGCTTGAATCAAAGATGAAAGTCTTTCGGCAAAATCTTTCACCGAAGCAATAAGAATATCTTCAGCTGGTAGCTTATCAAAGCTTTTTGCATAGATGGTTTTTTGATCCTCTATAACTTGTCCTTTTCTATTCCTAATACTGCCTTTAACAGATATTGACACATAACCTACAGGCTCCTTAATTTTTGTCCCCTCAGATGTTAAATAGTAATATATTGTTTCAATTCCATCAATCCCTACAGATGAATTAAAAACAGAAGAGTAATTACAAAAAATCTTTGAAAGTTTATTTGCAAGATCCTGATAACTCTTTCTATTCAGGTTAAATTCAGGAATAACAGGTGTTGAAACCTCAGGGTAACTTATTGGCAACATGTCGGGTAAAGCTTTCTCCTCTTCTGAAATTGTAGCAGTTTTAACAGCACTTTTCTTTGAATTGTAGACTTCAACAGCAAATTTATATGCCAAGTCCGATGTTTGCCAGAAGCTATATCTTATATGATCATAACTGTCATCTCTTGTCATGAGTGTATTTGATCTGATGCCATTACCGGAGTATGAGTAATCACTCGAAAAGTTATTGTCGCCAACATAAAGTTTAACAGAATTAACTCTCTCTCTAGGACTCTCTTTTGTATATGTTATTGTACCGAGGGAACTGATTATGGAAATATACTTATTTTCAGCTATTGTGTACCCAACAAAATATGTCGGTAGAGCTCCGGGAAGCTTCAATTCATTTTTAGTACGCGTCATCTCATCCTGCATTGCCTTAAAAAGAGACGCTTCATTTTTCTGTCCATAAACAACAGATGAAAAACCAAGAGAGAGAAATATAAAAGCTCCTAAGGTTTTCTGAATATATTTTGTCAATTTCATTTCACAAAAATTTAATTATTAAACAACATTATGATATTACGGGCGAGGAAGAAGTGCCGGAGTTACAGTCGGCTTTGCCTTTTTCTGAAGCTCTACCTTGTTAACAAGAATAATAGGAGATATTGCAGTGACTGGAACATTACCTGAAGAGGCTCCACATGTTCCTGTAAATATCTCAAAATCACCACCTGCAGCATCGATATTAGAAAACATGGAGAGTGGTGTACCTATCATATCTACACCTCTAACCAGCTCATCCTTCCTGCCATCAACATATATTCTGTATACCTCAAGAGGAGTAACGTTAAATGAATTAGCACCTGTTCTTCCTGTTTGTGTAAAGCCGCCTGTTACTGCTTTGAAAAAGTAACCATATTCCTTACCCTGTTGCTTAGCCTCATCAATCAACATCTTGCGAAGTTCTGCATCGCTTTTGTAATCATTTGTTTCAACTATAAGATTTGATTGTCTGGATGTCGGATCATATTCAAATTCGGCTCGTGCATGACCGTTTGACTTTAGAAATCCGTTCAACCCAGTACGTGTCATCAAAAAATTTAGCAATTTACCATCTTTGACAACCTCAACTCTTTCTCCTCTTACACCCTGATCATCAAAAATATAGTAGCCATTTAGAGGATTGCCATGATATTTTTTCATTGTCGGATCCATATAGACACTAAGGTTTTTAGGCAAAACATATTCTCCAACCATATTTTTGAATGTTTGGCCATCTGAATCACTCTTCATCTTCTGTCCTTCAACCCTGTGCCCGAAAATTTCATGAAAGAAAACTCCACTTGCAGAACCAGAAAGAAGCGATGGGCCAGTAAATGGCTGTACCAGTGGAGCAACCTTAAGTTCCGACAGCTTTGTCGACATAGCCTTGAGATCCTTAATTATAACAGCTTCAGATGGAAGTTCATCCAAAGAAAAAGCCATATAGCTCTTGTTTAAAGGAAGTTCCATACCATCGTCAGCCATTGTAGTACCTTTAATACTAAGGACCACATATACTCTGTTCTCAGCAATTTCTGCACCTTCTGTTGAAACAAAATATTTTCTCCAAATCTTATAATTGAGAGTTGCATTTGCTCCAATTACATCTCTATTCTCAGCCAAAAGAGCTGTATATTTGTTCAGCTTCTTCTGCCATAAATCTGTATCAAAGGCTATCTTGTCGGCACTTAGTGCAGGTTCAAAATATTTTTCAGCCTTGGCCGGAGTAAAATCAGGAGACTTGTCTTCGTTTTCAACTTTCACTCCACTCTTTGCCTTAGCTGCCTCATAGGTCTTTTTAGCAAATTTGTATCGACTGTTTACCTCCTCACGGATAATTTCTCTAAATGCATCAAGTCCATTTGTCAAATCAGATGGAAGTAAAATTGTAGGAGGGCCTGCAAATCTGTTTGTCAAAACCCCATTTTGTGTTTCATGGAAATTGTCGAATTCAGGGCTTCCTATTCTTACCTGAGGTACGAAAATAATCTGTTTCTCCTCTTCTACACCGGTTGTAGCGCCCATAGAGGATCTTACAGTCCTGGTAAAGTTGTCAATTACCCTGTAATTCATGTAATAGGGAGGATATTCTCCCTTCTGAAGCGTAGCCATCTGGCTGTTTAATTCACCTTTTAACAGGTCAAGCATCTTATCCTGAGCAGGAAGCAAGAGCGAGGCCAGCAAAGATGCCAGCAACAAAAATATTTTTCTCATCGTATTTTGGTTAATATAAATTTTTCTTTTGACGAAAGTAATCTAAAAAGGTTTAATCACTCATAAGGTTCAAAATTCAAAAGATTCTGAATATCTATTTGGAGTGAAAGTGAATTTACCAAGCAAAAAACCATTTTTATCATTATAAACGTACTCAATTGTCACCTTGTGGTCTCTATAGGGTTTCAAATCATCGTTAAATCTTACAAATTTCAAAAGTTTCGGTTTCATGTAATGTCTAAAACCGAGAGTATCAATAGAGTCTTTAATAAAATTGACCATTGTATAATTGTACTGAAATAAGGAATCGCCAAATACCACAGCACTGTCAAGCCTTGTTTCATTATCAATCATCATTGGAGATTTCTTGTTTAATTTATGTGCAGCTTTCTCCATCTGCACTTCAAATGAAGGTCCTTTAAAAACCCCTTGCTGCACCATGATTACAGCAGATAAAACCAAAATAAGTATAATAATCAGGCCAAAATGATATTTTCTTCCAGTTGTTTTCATAACAACTACAAATATACATCAAAAAACCATAGCTTTTAGAATCAACTGAAACTGATTCTTAAGCTTATACTTGGCATAAAAGGAACAATGCAGAGTTGTTGCCAAAGTCCGTCATTATAAAATATAAGACTTGCATTGTGTCTGTTAAATATGTTGCACAATCCCACTGTTAACTCAGAAGATGAGTGATCCCTCTTCCAAGTAAAACTGTAGCCGAGGTCTACTCTGAAATAATAAGGCATCAAGAAACCATTTGTTCCTGGAACCAGCAAGAGTGAATGAAGATTTTCTTCTGTCTCCTCTGTGACTGTCCCATCATTGAAGAATGTCCTAATATAAGGCAGTGCCGATGCTTCACATCTCGCTACAGGCAGTGTGGAAAATCCCCCGGAAGTATATGAAATATTTATATTAGCACTCTGAGTACTCTTTTTTTTCTCAGTTACTGAAAAATGCCCCTGAAAGTTAAGAATATGTCTCCTGTCATACTGAAAAGGGAAACGACCTCCATTGTTAATACCATCATATTGTCTGTCAGTCTTTGAAAGAGTGTAGCTCAAACTACCTCCATACCTCTCCTGTTCAATCTCAACAGAAACTTCTATACCATAACTCTTGCCACTGCCACTCAATAGAATCTGATTCCAGTTATCAAAATCCGCCAGAAAAAGATCAGAAGAACTCTCAAATGAGGTTAAATTGTTCATTTCCTTGTAATATGCACCGATTGCAGCCTTGACAGATTTGTAATTCACGAAGCCACCTGCATATATCTGACTGCAAAACTCCGGTGGAAGAGAGTCTGTCGCAGGAACAAGAAAATCTCTCCATCCTACAAGCCCTCCTTCTGTTAAATGAAAAAGCTGGTACATTTTGTCATAAGTCAATTCTAAACCTCCGCACTTACCAATATAAGAGCAAAGATCCAAGTGGAGATCTGTAACATTAAACGATCCAATAGTATGCCTTATCCCTCCTGTAAATGTAAAATATCGATGTTTATACTCCAAATCGGAAAATAATGAAAAACTGTTGAATTTATCTTTTGTCTGCTTGGCACTGCTCCCACATTTAAAAAATTTTTTTCTTATTTCACCTCCTGTCAAAACTGAAAATCTGTTAATATTTATCCTTGCCTCACTCCTAAACGAATACTCCTCTATATTCTCATCTATTGACAATAACCTTTTCCATCCTTCCCTTAAAAATGATCCTGAGTTCTGACTGTTACTGTAATTACTGTAATACCCTTCACTTTCCCATTTAATCCATTTAGCAGGACGACTTTCCCAAATAATGTAACCCATTTTGTTGCCCCACTTTGTTTTCATTTCAACTTCAGTGTTGCTGTATTTTATATCATCATCACTATAATAACCACCAACAAATATTAAATTTTTACTATTAACAGGGATACCTAACTTCAAGTAAATATCTCCTGAATGTGGTTGAACTTCATCGTCTGTTGACAAAATCTCCCTGGATACACCCCAAAGTGCTTCCGTTAAAGAATGTCTTGCTGAAAAGATATATGATATACCAGCTTTCTTGCTTATATAACCTGATGTGTTAACTCCTGCAAAAAATGGGGAAATACTGGCTGATGTTCCAAAGGGCTTATTTTTACTGCTTAGTTCTGTGAGTGAAGCAGAGTAATCTCCCATTGATGATGATTGACCTCCCTTCCTGAATGAAACCACATCTATAATATCTCCAGAAAAAAGAGACACCAGTCCAAGCAGATGAGAACAGTCATAAAAAGGAACTCCATCAAGCATTATTTTATTATTTCCGTTATTTCCTCCCCTTACAAACATTGAGGAACTGCCTTCTATTCCACTTGAAACACCAGGCAATTTTGATATATATTTTAAGATATCCTGCTCTCCGGTCACTGAAACAACTATTTTAGACTTGTCAGGTGTATAAATTAAAGATCCAACTCTTACTTTATCGGCATTTATAACTACAGAATCAAGAATATTCTGCCCACTTGTTTGCACCACAATGCTTAAAAAAAACAACAACAGTGCTGCTATATTTATTTGTTTTGAAGTGACCATAAAAATTCCTTAAATATGTAAATATTATCATAATTATCATATTCATCCCATGGAATGCTTACAAGGTAATCTTTGTAATCCTTTCTAAGTATGTTTTCTTTGCTCTGAGCGAAATACATATTAACAAACTGACCATGATCATAGAAAATATCCTCTTCAGAATAGGCACCGAAAATACCATAACCTCCTATTATGTTTGTATATACGTTACTCACATCAAACATCGAACTTAATCCTGTCTCATCCTGAAATGTTAATGCCTTAGTTATAAGGCTTTTCATATATTTGTCATACTCTTCGGAAACCGTCCTTATACAAAAAATACTACTTAAAGAACTATCTAAAAAGAGAATATTTCCCGTTTGCCAGTAAGAACTATTTGAATAATGTTCATCAGTATGTGGCATTAGTCTACAATATAGCAAAAATGTTGATTTTGTAGAATTATTTGTCAGTGTGGTACTATCAATAACATTGAAATTATCTATAATTACTGATCCACCATAAATTTTAGAGCTAAGCTTAAAATCATCTCTTGGAGCGATAAGTGGTTGGTTGATGTCTGATTCACTATTCAACTGGCAGAACCATAATGCATTGTCCAATGGGGACTCTTTCAAGATAAATAGTTGTAAAGAGTTAATTATACCTGAATATCCATAAATACTATAAGGACAACCATAATCTGGGAAAATATCTTCTTCTCCATTTTGTATTGCTTCTTTAATTCCGTTTATACTATATACAAGAACAGGTATTGCATTTGGCATTATAGTCATGCCATACAATTTTCTCCCTTCTGATGTAATTATCTCTAATTTGTATGATGAGCCAGGTACGGTCTTATAATTTAATGTATACTCACCTCCTCCCTTATTGACAAACTTTCCAACCTCAATATCATGAGTGTTGGTATGAGAATATAATGTGGCAATAGCATCATCTACTACTCTGTAATCCCCTAAATCCTCCACATTATTGCTTCTCGTGAGCCTGAGAGTCTGAACTTCCCCGTCATTTAGAAGGCAATTTACTACTATGCCATCCGGATTACTTGACTGTGATGATAACGTGTCTACACAACCATATATTAAGGGAAGCAAACCCACCAAAACAAATGCATAAATAAACCTTTTCATAAAATTTGCTTTAAAATGAAATTTGAATCAATTTACTAATTATTTCAAATTTAATAAATTAATCCTACCAAAACCTAAATTGCATTTTATTTGCACTAAAATAATAGATAAGGCTTTTATATAATACTTTAATACTCCTCCAAAACGAGACCACTTGCGGAGCAACTAATCAGTATTTAATTTTACGCTTATTCAGCCTTATTCAAAGCCAGGATGGCAATAGAGGCAATAAAAGAAAAAGAGATATTAAGGGAGTTGTCTGAGAGGTTCAATGTAAGCATCATGACAATAAGCAAATGGAAGGGAGAATTTTTGGAGAACAGTACCAAAGTTTTTAAGAATGGCTCATCGGTCACAGATGACAAAGAGAAAGAGATTGGGCATTTTCACACCAGGATCGGACAATTGACAATGGAACGCGTTTTTTCGTAAGTGTCTGCAAGAAAGCCGGTTTAAAATATATTTAAGACAACCAGGAGAATCCGAAGAAAACCTAAGATTATGAAGCTTTTCGACTCATCTCATATGGAACATCCAACTACAGAGGTCTGGTGAGTATTATATTATAAATAACCAAATGAAATAAAATTGGCTAAATTTTGTTGTAATTTCTAAAAAGATTTAAATATTAAATACCTCTTTGCTCACAGTTACCTTATCAAGATTTTTCATATTTATTTCAACTCCAATACCGGCTCCTTTTGGAACATCCATTGTGCCATCAGGATTTACAATAAATGGAGGATTAACAATATCTTCCTTATAATATTTTTTACTTGCAGAAATGTCTCCAGGTAAAGTAAATCCTGGCAAAGAAGCCAAGGCAACGTTCCCTGCCCTGCCAATTCCAGATTCAAGCATTCCTCCATGCCACACTGGGATTTCATTGTTCATACAAAAGTCATGAATAAATTTAGATTCTGTAAAACCGCCTACTCTACCTGGTTTTATGTTGATAATCCTACAACTTTTCAACTCTATCGCAGCTCTGGCATCATCAAGAGAGTGAATACTTTCATCCAGACAAATTGGTGTTTTTATAGCTCGCTGAAGTTTAGAATGATCATAAATATCTTCATAACCAAGAGGTTGTTCGATAAGCGTCAAATTATATTCATCCATCTTTTTGAAAAGATTAGCATCTTCCAAAGAATATGCAGAATTAGCGTCAACTTGCAGCATAATATCGGGAAATTCTCTTCTAACAGCCTGTACCAAACTAAGATCATGACCAGGAGCAATCTTGATTTTTATTCTCTTATATCCCTCAGAAAGATATCCCACAATTTCCTCTATCAGTTCCTCTTCAGAGGATTGTATCCCAATACTGACACCAACGTCAATTTTGTCTCTGACACCTCCAAGCATTTTAGAAAGAGAGAGATTTTTACTTTTCGCCATTAAATCCCAAAGAGCAGCCTCTATTCCAGCTTTTGCCATCATGTGTCCCCTTACCCTTGCAAACTCATAAAGTCTTATTGCTTCTTCAACATCAGAAACATTTTTCCCCAGAAGAGCCGGAATTAAAAAGTCGCGCATAATGTGCCATGCTGTTGATACGGTTTCATAAGAGTAGAAAGGAGTACCTTCTGCAACACTTTCACCCCAGCCTGTTACACCTTCAGCGTCTATTCTTACCATAATATGTTCCTCATCATACTCTGTTCCCATTGATGTGGTAAAAGGAGTTACCAGATCCATCTTTGTATGCCTGATTTCAATTCTTTCTATTTTCATAATATAAAGTAAATAAATTATTGCTTTTCTCTTATCCTTATTACAGGGTAGATTGATTCTGCCTTCATCAGATAAGAAAATTGAGGGTAGGTTGCAATTCCTAATTCAGATTGAGGTTCTACGCCAATGATAAGCAAATGACCCTTTAATTGTTTTGTAGAAACATAAATATAGTCATCAATATTAATTGAAGATTTCTGAATTTCTTTCTCTTCTACATTAGCTGCTGCAATAATGTCTCTCTCAAAATCAATTGAGTCTATGGATTTAATATACAGTTCTTCCATTATTGGGTTTTTCACAGAAAAAGGTGTTATTTCATATCCTTGTCTGATAATCCAATCAATTAGTTTTAAATCAGATTTAGGGAAAAGGTAACCTGAAGGTCTCTGAATTGTGAGTGTAGGAACAACTTTAGGACGAAAATCATTAACGACCAGTGTTGAATCTTTGCCAGTTTTGTATGAATAAACAGGCATGTTGAATTTGCTCCCATCAGGCATATGCTCCATACGAAGAGGTATTATCGATTCTGTTAGACTTTGTGTACGTCTTAGGGTCTCAACGGTCGACTTTATTTCAATATAGTGCTCTGATACATATTTCAGCAAGAAATATATTCCCTGGCTTTGAGAATATGCTCTGTGTGCCAAATTTTCCACATATCCATCCTCACCATTGAGCCCTTCCTGAATAAATGAAAAAGTGTTTTGAATACCAAAACTTTGTCTTCCATCATTTATATCAAAAGTGCTGAAGCGTACATAATCAATTTCTGGTGGACCACCAGGACTGTAAATACTATTGGAAACTCCCTTTGACTCCAGTTGAGATGATAAATAAGGCCAACATTTTTTTAGCTGATATTCACGAATTGATTCTGGTATCAAAGGATGTGTATTGAATCCAAGTAAGATATCGGAATGTTTACGATATCCCAGTCTTTCCCACTCCTTACTGTATGGAAAGTATTCATGTACATCCATTGTAACTTCAAACAGGTATTTGTCGAAAAGTTTATGAAGTGCCAATACTTCCGGTTCCGTCATTATTAAGTGATTTCTGTTTAAATCGACATTGTTTCCGTTACGACGTATATTCTTTTCGGATCCGTCAGGATTGACTTGTGGAACAATTGCCAGGTCAATATGATCAAATATAACCCTGTTTTCCGGCTTAAGGAGCTCTCTGGCAATCAATAGTGCACCTTCTTTGCCAGACTGCTCGTTGCCATGTTGCTGAGCGTGAATTAAAACTCTGATTTTTGATTTGTCAGAACCAAATGTAGTAGTAGAAAACTTTAATGCATATACATTTCTTCCTTCAACAGAATGACCAATAGTTTCGACAGTAAGAAGAGATGAACTATTATCGAGATCATGAATAAATGTCACAATATCGGCATACTTTGACACCTCCCTGAAAGAAGATTTTTCAGCTGGCGTTAAAATCATATCCCTGGCAATCAATGTTTTACAAGAAGCAAATATTACAATCAGCAAAATAGAGATAAATATATTTTTTTTCATCTACAAAAATATAAATTAAATTATGTTTATAATAAACTAAAAACCATTTAGTTGCATATATACTGTTGGCATTAGAAGTATCAGACCCAAAATCATGAATGCCAGTAAAATTTTCCAGAACCATTTTATCCAAACCTCATACGGAATTCTGGCTATTCCCAGTGCTCCAATTAAAACGGCAGAAGTAGGAGTAATCATGTTTGTGAAGCCGTCACCAAATTGAAAGGCCATAACTGTAGCCTGTCTTGAAAGACCAATCACATCAGAAAATGGAGCCATTATTGGCATTGTAAGAGCCGCCTTTGCAGATCCTGAAGGAATAAAGATGTTAATGCAGGTTTGAATAAAATACATTATAGAGACGGTGGCTCCCTTCCCTGCTCCTTCCATTGTTGTGGAAAGAGAATAGAGAATTGTATCCATGATCTTACCCTTTGTAAGTACCTCTATTATACCACCTGCAAGACCAACAATCAATGCAGCAGTAAGTATATCTTTAGCCCCAGCAATAAACTCATGAACTATTGCATTGGCACTCGATCCCATGGCTATACCGGCAATTATGCCCATCGCAAGAAAGAGTGCAGATATCTCTGTAAGATACCATCCGTAACCCAAGACACCAATCACAAGAAAAACAATGGTAAACGCCAGAACATCTAAAATAAAAAACAGGTAGGATTTTCTAAGGGTAAAAAATCCAGTAATTGCAAAAATTAATGTAAGAATCGGCAGACATACAAATGTAGATTCAGAACCTCCTAATTTAATTGTAGTTGTAGGATGATTTATTGATAACAGGACAAGAACAACAGTAACCATCACAAATACCACCCAGGCAGATACAGGAGTTTTCTTTGCAAAATCAACATGAACAGCCTCTCGTTCTCTGTGCCTCCAGTACTCATCCAGTTCATACATAGGTGATATTTTCGGGTTCTTTTTAACCCTTGAAGCATAATAAAGGGTGAAACATATTATTAAAGTAGTCAACAATATCCAGACAAATATTCTGTATTCAATACCTGAAAAAAGTTGAAGCCCAGAAAGTCCCTGAGCTATACCAATGGTAAAGGGATTAATTATAGCACCTGAAAACCCTATGTGAGCAGCCACATATACCATAAGCAAACCGGTAATTGAATCATAGCCCATTGATATGGCAAGAGGTACAAAAATGGTGATAAAAGCAAGTGTCTCCTCACTCATCCCAAAAACGGCTCCGAAAAGACTAAACATGAGCATTGACCCAATAATAACCAGATTGTTGACCCCAATTTTTCTGAAAAGCCATTTTTTCTCAAGTTGGCCGGATTTTTCAAGAAAAGATAGAATTCCAAAATCAATTGCGCGACTGCTGTTTAATATCTGAAATGCTCCTCCAATTATCAAAACAAAAGCAATTATACCAGACTGTTTTTTAAACCCTTCGAGAAGTGAGCCAAAAATCTGCCATGTCTGAGGAGATTGTTCGACCTTGTGATATGACCCGTTAACAATTACTTCTCTTTGAACTCCATTTATATCTTTGGTTTCATACTTGAACTCTCCTGCCGGAACAAACCATGTAGCTATTCCACATAACAAAATGAGACATCCGATAATCACAAACGTGTGAGGCATCTTGCTAAGTTTCGCCATTACTCCAATTTTTAAAATTTATAAATATCACCAGGGTATAATATTGTCAATTTAAAGCTTTTTGTCTTCTTCCCATTTTCATTAGTTTGCTTATATGGTTCAAAAAGCATTACATTATTGTTCCCAATTACCTCCATGGAATTGTCTGGTTTAACTACAATTGCCGACTCTTCATCAATTCCTATCCCTCTATAACCTGGGTTGTCGAGCAAAACATTTATAAGACGAAGCTGTCTTTTTCGAGTTATAAAATGCTGATCTACAATAACATTGCTAAGGAACCCAAATCCCTTGGCGGTAACGACATCACCCGCTTTTATATAATTAAACTCAGGCATATCAGATGTATCGCTCCGACTTGTTCCGGTAAGCATTATTCTACTCATAATAGCCGCGCCAGCACTTGTTCCACTTACAACTCCCCCATTTTTATATATTTCTCTTATTTTTTCCAAAAATTTAGTGCCCTCAAGATAGCTACTTAATATCACCTGGTCACCACCAGAGAAAAATATGGCAGTTACTCCATCAAGTTTTGCAAGATTTTCAGGAGAATCTATACTATCTTTTGCACAATAAATGTAATCAGCACTTTTGCATCCAAGATTTCTGAATTCTTCACTCTGTCTTCTGCCAGTCTCTTCTGCTACTCCACTGGCAAAGGGTACTACGAGAACCTTTGCACTATCACCTCCTCCATATCGTATGATAGTTTGAAGGATTACTGCGATTCTGTCACCGCCACCCTCAATGACTAAAGTTCCCTTTGAGTCAATTTTTTCAGGTAAATAATCCAATTCACATTTTGAACGAGTACAAGAAGTAAATTGCAATAATATAATTATTGCAAACAACATATATAGTTTTTTCATTTTACTTGTTAAATTTAGTTGTTAATAATTTGTAAGCAATTAATGATGCTTTCTGAAAATCTTCATAAAGAATAAATTCATCATTTCCATGAGGATTTTGAGCACCTACTCCTAAATTAATTGTTTTTATGCCTTTTGCATTGAGCGCATTAGCATCACTGCCTCCCATCGATTTTTTTGGAACAGCCTCAAGTCCCAAACTTGCAGCTATTTGAGCAAAATGCTTAAATGGAAGATCATCTGCAGTAATATTATAAGGAAGAAAGTCCCAAAAATATTTTGATTCCATAGTAGCTCCATAGTTGTGACACACATCGTTGAAATCTTTCAATATATTAGTCATCAACTTATCACCATGTGATACAAAATCTGTTCTTAGTTCTCCTTTCATATGTACTTCATCACAGACAACATTTGTATTCTTACCCCCTGCAACAGAGCCGATATTAGCATTTGTAACTTCATCTACCCATCCGAAAGGGAATTTTGTGATTGCCTCTGCAGCAACTTTTATGGCATTTATGCCCTTTTCTGGAGATATACCAGCATGAGCAGATTTACCTTTTATTACAAATTCAAAATTTATTGCTCCGCAAGTTTGTGATACAAAATGTCCCGGCGTAAGATAGGAATCAAAAATAAAACCATACTTAAGCTGTGGCTTAGGTGTAAAATAGATCGATCCCGCAAGTGTTGTCTCTTCACAAACTGTAAAAAGGAGTGTACATGGCTCAAGCTTACCCTCTTTGACAGCATTTTCCAGTGCGAAAAGAATAGACGAAAGACCTGCCCTGTCATCCACTCCCAATGGGGTTGTACCATCCGAGGTAATCCTGTCTTCAAAAAACTGACGTTTTAATCCAATAATTGGCCTTGGTGTATCCATGTGAGAAGCCATAAGAAATTCTCCTCCTCCCATAATCTCAATAATTACATTACCTGTGTTACCACCAGACAACTCATAAGCATTATCCCTTTGACATGTTAAACCAAGTCTCTCAGCAAATGCTGTAATATAATCAGCCACAGGAGCCTCTTCTCCAGAGACCGCATTTATTGAAGTCAATTCTACAAAAATTTGTTTTAGTCTTTCGTCCAATCCTTTCATTTTCAATCATTTATTATTGTCCAAACACTTTTACATTTCTCAACAACATATAATAACAGTCAGTACAATTTCCATGAACAAAACCAATATATACATCCTTGCCCTTATATGCAGAAATATCTATAGTTTGTAATTTAAAATCTCCATAAGTCTCATCTAACTCTGTCCAATCTCTAAGAATAGTTGCTTGGCGACAATTTTCATAAGTTATTGGATTTTCAGAAATAATCACTCTGTAATTCTCTTCTGGATAGTCAGTATCACCTGCTGCAACTTCAAATGTAAGTAAAACCACATCTGTTGTATTTCCTATTTCAATCTTAGGTGATATTAGATAATTTTCTGGTCTTACTGCCCCTACTCCGCCAGAAAGCCATGAATCTGATGTGGCTGCTCCATCATAATAATTCCAGTTGTAACCGTCTCCATCTCTGTCAATTAATGTCCATGTATCAGGAATCTCATCAAGAAACGACTCCTGGAAGTAGAATATTTTGTCAGGGGCAAGTTTGTAATTCAGAATTGAAGTAGGCTTATTGGCCTTAGTATCAGGAGAATCCTTTAAAACCACAAAGAAGTTTGTTCCAGACTTTCTAAGCATCTTAACCTGGATATAGCCAAAATAGTTACCCTTACTTATAACAAGCGAACCGGATTTTGATGCAGCAGAAAATGTCTGACCAGTTGCTGGAACTATTTCAAAATCAGTACCAAGTACTGCAGTAGAATAAACAGTGTCAACAACAGAAATATCTGTCCCTTCAGGGATTTCTACAACATATCTGTCTTTATCTGTTAGATAATAAACCTTGTCTACAATCTCGTAGTTAACGGTGACATCACCATCAGCCGGCTTGATAATCTGAATACAAATGGAATCAAGTCCAATTTTCGAATTCTCCTTTTGGAGAATATTGCTGACAGTACCCTGGTGGTTCTCATAAGCACTGAATTCATAGTACTGAGGGCCTTTATATGTCCAGTCCTCCTTTTGACATGATACGGAGAATACAGCCACAAGGGATAATAAAGTTATTTTTAATATTGAATTTTTCATTTTCATCCTTATTATTGATATAAGCAAAATTAATATCCCGGATTATTCACAAGTTTTTTATTGACATCAAGTTCTGTTGTACTTATCGGTGCTACAACTCTATAGTCGTCATAAGGAATTTGAGGCATCCCGTTTGGTCTTGAAATCGGTTTCCCTAATCTCTTCATATCAAAAAACCTGTGTCCCTCAAATGCAAGTTCGATCCTTCTTTGCAAAAGAATTTCATTCAAAAGTTCAGCATTTGCCACACTAGTATTATCAAGACCTCTTTTATTCATCAGATAATTTAAGTCATTCCTTGCAGAAGTATAATTGTTCTGATGAGCATAAGCCTCGGCCCTATTGAGATAAACCTCAGAGATCCTTATCAAAGGGATATCATCAAGTCCAAATGTTCCTCCCCAACTGTTAAACTTAGTTGTCCACCAAAGATTCTGACCATAATAGTGCACTTTTCTTAAAGCTTGAAATCTAGTATCTCTTTGTTGATCAATCAGATCAACAAAATCTTGTGTTACAGACAGCTGAGCATCACCTGCTCCTGTGCCATCTCCAAATCCCTCTTCGTCCCTGTAGCCATTATCTACAGTGCCATAAGTAGAATGAAGGGATGTTGATGCAAGATTCTCTGAAATTGTGAAATGTAATTGCCACAAAGACTCTTTACCTTGAGAAAAAATATCTGTATATTTACCTGTATAAATAGTTACTGGAGAATTGGTTATGGCATAATTTGCTGCAATAACTGCATTTGCCCAATCTCCTTTATACAAGTATACCCTCGACTGAAAAGCTTTAACTGCAACAGCAGATATTCTATACGGATATTTTTTGTTATCATTGTTTTCGAGCAATGTAAATGAATTAGAAAGATCAAGTACTATCTGTGCCCAAACTTCATCAACAGTTGCCCTTGGTACAGAAGCCTGTTCTGTTATACTTCCACCTTCGTTAAAAAATGGTTCAGTAAGTAATGGAACACATAGATTAAAATTATCCACTAAATGACCAGGAACGCGACTATAAATAATCGCAAGATTAAAATAGTTGTAAGCCCTCAAAAAAAGTGCTTCACCCATAAGCGATTTAACTTTATCAGTCTGTTCCATGTCTGATAAATAAAGTATTGCCTCATTCAACGCACCTATCTGTTTGTAGGCAGATTCCCAGATATCAATATTGTAATAAGGCTGGAAATTATACTGACCTGCATATTTTGTTGAGCTTGGAGAAGGTTCACAGTTGTCTCCCATTACATCCGGAACACAGATTAAATCCCTTCCTGCATAATATGGATCCTGTAACAAATCATAAACTCCTATGATAAGACCTTCACAACCCTCTATGCTTTTTACCTTATCTTGAGGTAAAGCATGTTTCGTACTTATATCGAGCAATGAATCACACGAATTCAACACAAAAAGTAACGAAATTGATATTAATAGCTTAAAATTTTTCATTGCATGAAGTTTTAGAAGTTTATCTTAATTCCAAGACTGTAGCTTTTTGACTGAGGATAAATTCCTCTGTCAATTCCCACTGACTCAGGGTCATAACCTTGATATGGAGTTGTAGTCCACAAATTATAGCCGGTAGCGAAAATTTGTGCATCCTGCAATTTCAGTTTTTTTACCAGTTTTGCAGGAATATCATAACTAAGGTTAACATTCTTGAGTTTAATAAAATCAGTAGATTCAAAAATAAGACTCATCCTTGGATCTCCATTGTTATCGTATTTCATTGGATTGCCAGGATATGCACCATCCAAAACAGGTTTTGGCACCCATGTAACATCACCAGGCTTGCTCCAATAGCTTTTATACATCTCCTCAAGCAGATTGTTGTCAGCTGCCTGACCTATCAACACTGCCTTGTCATTAAAATATTTGACGGCACCACTCTGGAATTGAAAGAAAAATGATAAAGTGAAGTTCTTCCATTTAATTGTGTTGTCTATACCACCAAAAAATGTTGGATCTGTTCCTTTTGTCCAAACCCTGTCTTCCAAGGTTGGATTGTATGTAATATAACCGTCTTTGTCATAATACATTGGCCGACCATCTGAAGTATTAACACCTGCCCACTTATATACTTTCTCTGCTGTAACAGGCTTTCCTACTTTATATTGACCAAGTTCTTCAAGACCATCCTGAAGTTCAGTTATTTCATTCTTGCACCAAGAGAGATTTATAGATGTCTCCCATGAGAAGTCGCCTGAATCGATATTAACAGTATTAATTTGCAGGTCAATTCCCTGATTTCTGACACCTCCCATATTTGATGGTATTTCACTAAAGCCTGTAGTCTGAGGAATTACCCTGTAATAAAGAAGATCTTTAGTATCATCACGATACAAATCAATATTAGTATTAATCCTTCCCTTAAATAATCCTGCTGTTATTCCGAAATTTTTGGAATGTTTCTTCTCCCAGGATAATTTTTGATTACCAATGGATGAAGGTATCATGCCCGAACTCCCACCATATGTGGCATTAGCTTCATAAAGTCTTGCAGAGACATAGTCTCCTATGCTTGCATTACCAGTAACACCATAGCTCGCTCTCAACTTCAAATCATTCAACCAGTCAACATCCTTGAGAAAATTCTCCTCCTTTACCCTCCATGCAAATGAAATTGATGGAAAAGTACCCCAAAGATTATCTTTGCCGAATCTTGAAGAACCATCATACCTTACTGTGCCGGTAAAAATATATTTCTCTTTGATAGTATAGCTCAACCTTGCAAAAAAACCGGCCATCTTCCATTCCGAATAGGATTCAGTTGTAGCTACAGGCGTTGCAGCACTGCTTAAAAGATGTAAATCAGGGCTTGACACTCCGTTAGCCTCTGCACCGATCATATGATACTTGTAGTTATTATAGGAAAAACCAGCAACAGCAGACAATCTGTTTTCATTAAAAGTTGCATTATAAGATAGTACCTGCTCAGTCTGAAACTTATTTATGTCAGTAGAATTGGCAGAGACAGCACCATTGACTCTCGAACCCAGCCTGGTTCTTGGATCACTGAACTGATGTTCATTCAACCATGTAAGATCAATATTGTAACTGCTTTTAAATTCCAACCCCTGAGCAAGTTTTACAGTCAAATCATTGGCAGATAAAAGATTGTGAGTTTTTCCGGTATATTCGTTAAGTTCAAGCATTTGTGGGATATTATAAAGAAAATATCCATATGTCAAATCTGAATAATATTCTCCATTCTCATCTCTTGGAGATACTCCAGGCAGCAAAAACATTGCTGTTCTTGCTGGATTAGCCGCACCGATATCTGAAGACTGATTATGAATAGTACCGCTAAATGTGTTATTTGTATTGAGAGTAAGCCATGGTGCTATTTCGTGACTAAGATTCAAACGAGCCGATATTCTGTTAAAACCTGTGTGTTTAATTATACCATCCGTTTTATTATATCCGGCTGATGCGTAAAATCTTGTCTTTTCATTGCCCCCCGTTAGACTTACCTGATAGTTATTAACCAGCGCCTTGCGAAAAATCTCATCATACCAGTCTGTAGTAGGAGCATTGGAATATCCATCATCTCCCCAACCAAAACTCTTAAAAAGTTCAAGTTGTTGCTGATATTTATTTGTCCCATTGTACTGATCATAATTTTTATATTCAAGGAGAGCAAATTCTGCCCATTGTGGTCCTGTCATCACAGGCACTTTTCTTGCTATTTCCTGAATTCCAATTGTAGCATTTGCTGAAACTTTTGTTTTGCCGGCCGATCCCTTTTTTGTAGTAATTATTACCACTCCATTTGCAGCTTGAGCTCCATAAATTGATGCAGAAGCTCCATCTTTCAAAATACTTATAGATTCTATGTCATCTGGATTTAAGCCGGCCATTACATCAGTATTTATCAAAATATTGGTGGCCTGGGCTCCATTTGTTATTTGCACACCATCAACAATATAGAGAGGTTGTGTATCAGCATTGATTGATCCTCTTCCCCTTATGTTTATAGAAAAAGAAGAACCCGGGATACCTGAAGACGAGACTATTTGAACTCCAGAAACCTTGCCCTGCATAGCCCTCTGAAAACTCTGTGTATTAGTTTTGGCAATTTCAGTAGCACTTATATTCTCAATAGATCCCGCAATATCTTTCTTTTTGGTGACACCATATCCAACTACAACAACTTGCTCCAGCTCATTAATACCCTCACTGAGAGAGACATTGATCTCTTTTCTTCCATTTATTTCAACTTCCTTGGATTGCATCCCAAGATAATTAAAAACCAGGACATTCTCCTTAGAGGGATCACTCAGTTTCAACTTGTAGTTTCCATCATAATCAGCTGTTACACCTTTGTTTTTAACGCCTTTGACTTCGACCGAGGCTCCGGGCAAAGGTTGATTGTTCATATCTGTTATCTTGCCATAAACATAAAGAGAGTCATCACTCTGAGCGATCTTTTTTGGACCACTCGCAGTTGCAGGTTTTGCCGTAGATTTTTTGATGTAAATTATCTTTTTATCTATCTCAAAAGTGAGATTTGTGCCCTTAAGGCACTCTGTCATAATTTGTTCAATACTACTCGATTTGAAATCCTTGCTAATTTTAGGAATATTAGCAATATCAGCGTCTTCATATACAAAGTAATATCCACATTGCGATGTAATCTTAACCATCGCCTCCTTCAATGTAAGGTTTTCAAGCTTTACATTGTAAAGATCTTTCTGATTCTGCGCTCCAATGTTCACAAAAGGAACATTAATCAAAAACAGGAGCAACACAACAAAAGAGACCTTGCTTCTTTTGTCTTCTTTCATAGTCGGATAAGTTAAATGAAAATTAATATATAGTTACTGTTCTTCCACTTAGCACAATGTGTCCTGGCATAAGTCTCCTGAAAGATTCAAGCATTTTTTCTGCTTCATCTTCCCTCGAGAGCTTACCAGACAAAATTCTGTCTTTATATGTATTATCAACAAAAACGACCTCTAGACCGTACCATCTTCCAATATCATCCATAATGTCCTCAAACCGCATTGAATCGAAATAGTACAGACCATCCTTCCAACAAGTATAAAAAGATGTATTAACTTGTTGGACAAACAGTTCTTTGCTTTCTTTATCCAAATTGGACTGATAGCCTGGCTGCATTACATGTTTTCTGTATTGTCCTGAAGCATCTTTATATCCAACAGTGATTTTGCCTTCAGCCAGAGTAGCTGAAAGTAAATTATCGTCGCCATAAGCCTTAAAATTAAACTTTGTCCCTGTTACACTGATATTTAAACCATTACCCCTGACTACAAAAGGCCTTTCAGCATCTTTAGAAATTTCAAAATAACCCTCACCGTCGAGATAAACTTCTCTTGAACTATCTCCAAAAAATGATGGATAATAAAGATGACTCCTCGAATTTAACCAGACCTTAGAACCATCAGGAAGAACAACCTTGAAAATTTTGATTTCAGGAACAAAAATCTCATGCATTTCTACCCTACTGTTATTTAAACGTTTCACATTGTCTGTCAAACTGTAATTAAGAGAACCATCGATTAGTGCGGCATCTACGCCTTCAATTCTGGTATTGGCAGGTAATTTGCCAATATCAATAACTCTATTGCCACCAATAGTAAGTGTAACAGAATGGCGATGTACATCTTCCAATTTGGAATATGTCTCACGAATAGAATAATTTTTCTTAATTTCTGCTGTAATCCTGTAGGCAGAATATGCTGCAGCAATAATTATAAATGAGGAGGCTATTCTTCTGAACCATACACTTCTAAAAGCAGAATTAAATTTTACTTTTAGACCAGCTCGACGATTAATAGTGTCTCTGTTCTCTTTGGACAAAATCTCATTGAAATCATTAAACCTATTTACCAGGTAATCCTTGTCATTAAGTCTTTGATAAAGATCCTCATTCTCGTCAGAGAGATTCCTCCACTGCTCCAACTCTCCACGCTCCTCATCAGTTAAATCAGACAATAGCTGTTTGACAAGCAGAGATTTAATCCTATTATATTGATCCTCTTCCATTGCTTTAATCTTTGAAATGTCCTTTCAATATTAGGACAATCAAAAGACAAAAAAGGATGGAATCAAAAAAGAAAAAAATTAATTAAAATAATTCAGATAAATAAACAAAACGCTAAAAAGATCTTTCAGAGATGATTTCAATATTTTTTTGGCTCTAGCTTTTTGACTTTTAACAGTATTTACAGAAATACCAAGTTTATCCGCTATCTCCTGATTTGTCATATCATCTATATAGCTCATTCTAAATACTTTCCTACATTCTGAAGGAAGCTCTTCTATTTTTGAAAAAAGTTCCCATAAAATTTCAACTTCCATCTGCTCAGCTAAAAAATTAAAGTCATCTATTTCGGTATCATGTTTCAAAATATAATCAGTATACCGCTTTTTAATACCAGATCTGTGAACAGCATTAATGCAACTGTTATGAACTGCCGAAAACAAATAAGACTTAAGAGCTTTTTCACTCTCAAGACTTATATTCAAATCGAGCAACTTGATAAAAACAGACTGTACTATATCCTCAGCCTCCTGATAAGATTCAGTAAATTTTAGAGCAAAAAAACAAAGAATAGAGCGATATCTCCGATAAATCTCATCAATTGAGAATTCATTTATTTCTGATATGCTCTGCATCGACAAGTCTTTGATAACTCATCAAAGATAATATTTTAAATTCATGCACTTGCACCTGGCACCTGTCGCACCTGTCGGAGTTTGTTGTAAATAACACATTAACAGTGATTTAATTTTTAAAATTTTTAAAAGTCAAATCGACAAAAGATTAATTATTAGCTATTTACAACAAACTCCGACAGGTGCAAGTGCAACGGAAAAGAACCTGACGGTCGATACAGCGTGCGCGGGCTCTCCCGGGTGATGCGCGAGAGCCTCAAAAAGACATCCATCAAAAAAGAGGTGAACATGCATTCACTGAGGCACTCGTATGCCACCCACCTGCTTGAACAAAGGCTGAACCTCTCGCTTCATCCGCATATCCATTGTCTCGTCCCGGCTACCGGATACTCCCTGGATGGCCGATGGAAAAACTATCAATTAATATACCCATCGGGTCGCCATCACTAACCAGCGTATCGTGAATATCACTGATGAAAAAATGCCCTTCATTGCCAAAGATTACCAGTATCATTCCATGTCATTGTCCGGTGTGTAAAACGGGTCAAATGGTTAGAATCAGAATTCTTCCTCCTATACGCTCTCCGCCGGAAGCTACCTGTAAACAGATGTAACCGGAATCAAAAAATACAGTAAAACCGGCATCACAAGTGCAGTAAAAATGGCAACAATCATACAATAAAAACGGCAACAATAATACAGTAAAACATTATTAACCTGACCTTTGATGTCATAACAAAAAAGCAAAGGTGTTATGACAGACAAAGAGCAAAAAACACTAGACCGATTTATCATGTATGATCAAATCCACAAGTTCCGAAATGAGGAACACAAATCAATCCAATGGATTGCAGATTATCTGGGAGTCAACTTTAGGACTGTAAAAAAATACCTAATGATGGACCAGATCGAGTTTGAAAAATTCTCGGAAAACATCACCAACAAGTCATTCATGCTGGAACGCTACACGCCTTTTATCGTAGACAGGTTGCAGCGGTTCCAAGATACGCCGGCAGCGCAGATGCATGATTGGCTAAAAGAGAACTTCCCAGACTTTCCCAAAGTGGCACCAAGAACAGTTTATAACTTTGTAATGAAAGTTCGTCAGGACTACGGCCTTCCGAAACTGTCATTGAGTGATCGGCAGTACCAATCATTGCCTGAAACACCCCCAGGCAAATATGCACAAGTGGACTTTGGGCAGACAATACTTCGTTGTGGGGATGGGGCACGCAACAGGGTATACTTTATGGCTATGTTGTTATGTTGTAGCAGGTATAAATACATTTGGTTCCAGGATAAGCCGTTCACCAGCGAGACAGCAAGCATTGCTCATGAAATGTCATTCAGTTACTTTCATGGTATACCTGAATACATCATCTATGACCAAGATGCCGTATTCCTTTATAATGAAAATCTCGGGGACTACCGTATGCCGGAAGTGTTCGACAGTTATGTCAAGAGCCGCCCTTTCAAGGTAATCTTCTGCCGTCCTGGAGATCCTGAAAGTAAAGGAAAAGTAGAAAATGTAGTGAAATATGTGAAACACAACTTTCTGTTAAATAGGCAGTATAGCACATTGGATAACATCCAGAATGAAGGAGATGCGTGGTTGAGCAGAACAGGCAATGCCATGATACATGGGACCACTTGTAAAGTCCCTTATGATGAATGGTGCAAGGAATGTCGAGATTTATTACCTTATACCCCGGTGACGACACTTCAGATAGCAGATGGCCGTAAGGTCCTTAAGACTAACATCATCAAATATAAGGGGAACATTTATTCCCTGCCGATAGGCACCTATAAAGGAGAGGATACAAGGGCATTTTTGACTGAAGACAGCGGAAACCTGATAATCAAGGATGTCGATGGCAAGCTAATCGCCAAACATATCATACCTGCAGGAAGCGGGCATAAAGTGATAAACAACAATCATCTGCGTGATCGTTCTGTAAGTATCGACGCCTATGCAACTCAAACAGCAAGCTTATTCACAAACAAGGTAGGAGCAGCATCATTCATATCCGAACTTAAGATACGATATCCAAGATATGTAAGGGACCAACTGTCCACCATACATGACAGCATCATCAAATATGGGCAAGGTGCAGCAGATGCGGCTTTGGATATATGCATTAGGAACAAGCTCTATAGTGCCACTAATTTCAAATCTATAATATCATCCAACCAAGCCATAAGCATTGATAAAAAGCCGTCAATAAAGCCATTGGGAGATGAAAGGGCGCGGTTGATGGTCAATTTTGATCCGAGCAAGTCTTCCATAGACACCTATGAAAACCTCTTTGGAACGCTGTAGTATGGAACAAAGCGATAAATTAACTGCCATACGCAGTTGTGCCAAAAGGTTGAAACTCACGTGGCTTATGAATAACATAAGTGATGCTGTTATAGATGCGCAAAAGGAGTCTCCAAGTTATGATGACTTCTTGTTGAACATACTTAATGAAGAAGTCGCAGGACGTGAATATCGATTGAAACTACTCAGATACAAGAATGCCAGATTGCCGATGGCACACTATCTGGACCAGTACGACTTCTCCATATCCAATGGACTGAGCAACACCCAACTCAACCAGCTCAGAGAACTGCATTGGGTCGAAGAAGGCTTCAATCTCATGCTTGCAGGACCTTCGGGAGTAGGCAAGACATACATAGCTGCCGGCTTGTGTGCTGACGCCATAGAAAAGGGGTACAAAGCTTACTTCAGAAGTATGGAGGAAGTGCTAACCACCCTAAAAATGAAGGATATGGCCACTTATAACAAAGCGGAATACAAAAACCTTTGTTCAGCGCATATAATAGTTATAGATGACCTTATGAACATAATAGTAGACCGTGAAGAAGGCAACATGCTCTTTGCCTTCATAAACTCGCTGTATGAGTCCGCATCGTTCATAATAACAACTAATAGGTCGCCTGCTGAATGGGCTAAGACCTTGAATGACGAAGTACTGGCTATAGCCATCCTTGATCGTTTGCTATATAAATGTGAGCTCATCCAACTGTCAGGAAAGAGCTACCGAATGTCAAACCGGAAAACCATCTTTGCTGAAGAGAATAACAATAATGACAAGAAAAGAAAATAAAAATATACCTTTGCGACCACTGTAGCCTTGTTGCCGAATTTACTGCAGTATTGTTGCCAAAAAAACTGCACTCCTGAATGCCGAAATCACTGCATTTTTTGATTCCGTTTACAACAGATTCATCCCCAACTTTAACTATCAGACCAAAATGCACCTAAAGGTGCACAGGGCAGGGTATGTCTTCTTGTTAAGAATAAGCGATCACAGAACCTTCTATTAAGCCTGATTCATCCGAAAAACCTATACCGGAAAGCACAAAAACCTGCAAAATGTAAAAGATCGCTTGTTTATTTTTCTTTCAGAAAGAATAAAAACCTTCAATAAGTACATAACACTGGATAACGGTGGGTGTAGTGCAACACCGACTCATCGCTGGGTCGTACCGACCGCTCAGAGTCCTATTTATTGTGTGCTGTGTTTTATTTATTTTTCATTTCATTCATAGCTTTTAATAATCCAGATTTCCAATCCCTTACGTAATTATCCTTTTCGTAATCAAGGTTTTTATTAGTCAAATCTATAAAATAATTCACTAATCCGTCCCAGCTATCAAGTTGGCCTTTGTCATGCAATTTCCAACCAATCTCTTCTATTGTCCAATTTGCCTTAGCTGAATTACGAATCATAGAAGTTGTTATCCAGTTGGCATCGTTATCTTTTCCGCCCCTTGCAACCGGTATTAAATGGTCAATTGTGGGAAATAAATCCCAATAAATCATATGGGTATCTGACATTTTCCAATGTCGATGATACTTAAAGATATCAGGGAATTCTATTGTCAATATCTTAATCAATCCAGGGAACAACAATCTATCACCAGAATATCTATCAATGAATCCGTCTCGTAGAAAGACTTTACACATTTGATATTTTGAATATTGTCTTTTCTGAGTCAAATTATCAATGAACGGGTAATTTTTATTAGCAAAATCAATACATTCCTGTCTTTTGCCATCCAATAACAATTCACATATATTCTGAATCAATAATGCCTTATCCATTCGTAGTAGCGATTTTTAACATAGCACACAACGTGTCATTTACGTAATAAATATACAACTTTCGTAAATATCCGACTTATAACATTCGTGTATGAATATCAAGCTGAAAAGATAATGTTTTATAGTATATTGATTTCATGTTTGTTACCTTTCATATAAAATATTTTATATTTTTGCATATACGAATGTTTCATAAAATCGAAAACAATGAAAACAGACGATCTGATGGCCGAGTTTGAACGGAAAATGATTATACAACGATATAGTCCCAACTCAATCCAAAACTACAAGTGTATGCTGGCATAATTATTCAAATTCTTTGTCATTGTTTATTTGTTCCATTTCTTCATGTGTTATTCCATATGGGAATCCTCCGCTTGTATATCCCATAATCATCGCGAAATTTTCATCACTTTCAAATCCGCACGAGCCTTTAATTCATCCTCTCGTTTTTTCTTGAATGAAAGTCTTTGTTTTTTAAGTGCTTCCATCGAATTAATTAACTGTTTTTCGTATTCCTCTGAAATTTCAACTCCAATCATTCGCAACTCCTTTACAGCACATAATTTATCAACAGAGTATTTTTTTGAATATCCTCAGACAATGTTGTCCCCTTCATATGTTTTTATCCAATTCTTGGCTGAACTGAGTCTGTATTCTCTTTTAGGAGTATTTTTCATTGAATCTAATCAAACGGTTCTTTGGGTAAAGCTATCAAATTCTTAATGTATCGTGCATAATCATCAAATCCTTGTTTTCGCAATCTATCAAATGTTGCTTTCGTCTCAGGAGGGTCGTTATCCCTGAGTTGATTTTTTATAATCTCAAAAATCTGTTCTTTTATTTTTTCATTTGTTTCCATAGTTGCAGGATTTTGTCAGTATGCGGCACAACGGTTGATGGTATGGTGTCGTGCGTGATTACGAGCCGATTTTCTATTAGGTTACAAAGGCGGTTACGTGGCCTGGCATTTGCAAGCTCTTTGATAAAGCTTTGGTTGGAGCGTTGGCTCGTGGGGCTTTGGCAATGTGCTTGCAAATAGGGTTGGCTAATATATTTCTATTGCTTTCCATCCCCATTCATTTTTCTTTTTGTTAAACGATAGGATAGCCTTTCCTTTAATCATATCATTTTTATTTAATTCATACTTTACAATTAAGCTCGGCTCTACAAAAATATCTTCAACAAAACCAAAACTTGCTGGTTCTCTCATTTTTAAATTGCCTTGAAAGTCTTTGATTGCGTTACAAACTGAATCACTTGAAGATTTCTTAATTGAAAGTACTTTGTAAAATCCGTCTTGTCCTTCGCCATTAAACCTAACGCTAATTAAATCACCAATTTTAGGTTTTTCAATCATGCCGGAATAACTGAAAAAACCATGCTTTGATTTATCCTTTACAAAATTAATAATTGATTTATTCTCATTAACAAATTCAATTACAACTGTTTCTTCGGGAATATCAGCAAACAAAATTTCCTCGGCTCTTTTTAAGTATTGTTTATAGAATGAGAAATTATCCTTTAGTGACGTATTGTTTTTAAACCAGTCTTGTTCAGTCCATTCTGAAATTTGCTTTGGAATTTTCCAATTATTATCATTACGAGCTAACAGAATCTTTTCAATTTCTGTTTTTGCTTCTTGAAATTTGTTTTGTTTAATTAAAATCTCTGTTAGTTTTTGACGTGTATTAATCAGAAATTCATTTGGCGTTTTCAAACTCAATGCTTTGCATAAACAAGCTATTTTTCTTTCATCCCCAAGTTGAAATGTGTCTGCGAATAATTCCCATACCCAAAAGTCGTTTCTTTTCTTTTTCGCAAAAGGAATAAAGTTAGTTAATACTTCCTGTTCATCACCTAATGCTAAAAGTAGTTTTGCTTTAAAATAGGGCGGATATTGATATTCTGGATGGTTTTCAATTATAATATCAAGTTTATGAAGAAACTCTTTGATTTTTGTTTTATCAATTGCTTTCGGTAAAATGAAGCTTTCGACTTCTTTTGATTCACCTTCAAGTAGTTTTTTTGAGTAAGCTATGTATGCCTGTTCCACAACAGACATGATTTTCTTCCCCTTGAATTCTTCAGATAAATAGTCTTGTGAAATAAAATTATCAAAACCCCACCAATCGGCAAATTGAAGATAATTAGACCAATTTTTATAGCACTTATGGAAAGCTTTATATAAAAATGAATAAGATTCTGAAGGTTTATTAAAATGAAAGGTTTTTATGTTTTCAAAAAGTAAATTAATTTTTGAATAATCAATATGCTTATCATTTGCAAAACTGAAAATCAATTTACCTATTTGATAAGCACATGTATCAAAAACCATTTTTTCATCAACGGGCAATTCTAATGCTTTTAACTTATTTATAAATTCCACAAATTTCTCAAAGTTCTCTTTCGTAGCGTACTCTTTAAGATAATCATGATACACCCATGCAATTGAACGTTTGTTCCAAATATTTGCAGGCTCTTTTTCCAAATCTTGATTTGCCATTGTTAGGGCTTCTTCAAGTTTGCCTGACTTCCTTAGTTCATTTACTTCTTTAAACGGCATACTCAAATACTTTAAGATTAGAAATAGCCTGATTAATTGTATTTAAAAGATTCTCGCTGTTACATTGGTTTTCAAGCGGAAGAACCCTACCAAAGAAACCATCTCCGTTATATTCAAAGTCAATTACAGCTTTTTCATCTCCTTTCATAAATGTGTATCGCTCCCGATAATTTTGATGGTTAATATCTGTAATTGAAATATTTGAAACAGCTATCTCACTTTGTAATGAATCGAATAAAGTTTTAAGAAATGGTTTTTCTTCCTCTAACTCAAGCTCAGATTCAATTTTGTTAAGTATTGTATCAACTGTATTTCTTACAAATACAATCTTAGGAACAGTTTCAATTAATTTAGATATTAATTCAAATAATGAATCAGAATTTGTTTCCGAAGGTAATTTTTGAAATTTGGTTTTGAATTCATTTTTGCCATTTATCCAAAACTTAAAAGAAGCCGTTTCATTTTCTCGTTTAAAACTATACCTTATCTCATAATTAACTTTATTCCAACTTACAATATCAATGTATTGTTTTTGAACTACATAATGCAAAAGTAAAAAATGATTTTGCAAAGAAATAGGAGCAGAATCCAGGTTAAATTTTTGCAATAATTTAAAATTGTCGCCAGTTAGTTCGATTTCGATAGGTTTTATCGAATTACCAGTAAGCTCCTGAAATGAATTTTGAACGTTTACATCAATAAACGATATTCCTGAAAAAGAATTAAAACATGGCGGATTAATGCAAAATAGCTTTTTTGATGCCCTTGTTATTGCAGTATATGCCCACCGATAAAAATCTGGATTTGTTTTTCCAGAGCGATTGTGCTTTGAATTATAGAAATTAAAATCTTCTTTGACTCCCTTATCCCAAAAAACAAAGGTCGCATCCCATTCACCACCCTGCGCTTTATGGCAAGTTACCGCATATCCGTATTTCAAAAGTATGCAATTAAAATAAGGGTCAGTTTTAATGGCTTCTTTAAATTCTTCTGTTTTTAGTTTTAACTTTGGATTCCTTTTTTTAAAATCGACATACAACGCTTGTTGTTCCTCAGGTTTTAAATAATTATCTCCGTTTAAGTGATTTTCAAGCATGTAACCATTTACCGTTTTATTTTCCCCTTTTTCATCAGACATAATCAGTTCAATTTGTCGCCATGTGAGTAAAACCGAAGCTGTACCGCCATTTTTTCGATTAAAGCGAATTTCTCTTGTTGTAGTAATGGTTTCAACATTCGACACTACGCCAAATTCTCCGTTCATTATTCCTAAACGGTAATTATTGCCACAAACAATGATAATATCGCTTTTTTGAACTGTCAAATCAGTCCCAAACTTATCTCTTCGGATGGATTGATTTAGGTCGAGTGCTGTTTTGTTTTTAAATGAGATTATTACTTTAGTTCCTTGCTCTAATTTATATGTATGAAGAAATTCCTCAAATTTCGGGTTAAAAATATCTTTGCCGTTTTCTCTTAGGTCGAAATCGTTAAAATAGCCAGATGTTAAGCATTTACGAATTTTTGTTGCAGAGTTCAAAATCCCATTATCTGCATTTTGGCGTTTTACTTCTTTTATTTCAGCATCAACAATCTTTAAATTGTATTTTTCGCTTAAATATTTCTTGTCCAATGCAGGTGAAAAGTTCATTCCAATAGGTGGTAACTGTGCAGGGTCGCCAATAAAAATTATTTTTGCTTTTGAATTTGGGAACCCAATATGAGAATATTCAATCAAATCTTTTAATAAATATCCACTCCCAAAACGAAAGAATTCGCCCTGACTTTGAATATCCGAAACCATAGAGGCTTCATCAACTAAAAATACAGTATTATATGCTTCGATGTTGTTGCGAAGTTTGTAATAGTAAATAAAACTCACATCGCTTTTTTCTTCTTCCTTTATTTCAATTTCTTCTAATTCATCGAAACTATAAATCCCTTTATGAATGGTAGTTGCTTCAAATCCTGTTTTTTGATTTATGACTTTTGCTGCCCTTCCTGTAGGAGCCATTAACTGGTACTTTTGTTCAATAGCCTGCAAGTAATCAACAATTCCTTTTAAGAGCGTAGTCTTACCACTTCCGGCATACCCCTGTAGAATGAAAACATTTTCATCGCTGGTCAAGAAATCCTGAATCATAACCAATGCTTTTTGTTGGTCGTTGGTCAGGTTGATATGTTGGAAATGGTTGAATATGCTCATAATTTCAATGTTTGATGCAAAGTTGAATTATATGTGTGCAGTGGTTGTGCATTACAAATATCCAATTATCTGCTTTATATGTTTGAATAGTTTTTCATAGCCTTCATTAGTATAAATGTCATGATTTAAATATTTTCCACTTGTTGTATCTTGTTTATCTATAATTGATTTATCACCATGTACAAATCCATTTCGTTTAGTTATCAGAAAATAAAGTTGTTGAATGAAATTATGGTCGGTCATATTCCATTTTTGATAATATATGCCTGCAAACTTTTGCCATTCAGGAGGTTTCTTACTACTAACCTCTGCACCAGAGTTAAAATACATATTTGAATTTTTTTCCCATTTCCAATCTAATAAATTGCCAATACCCAAAATTTCCCATTTATCATCACTCGTTTTTGTATAATACTCATTATTAATAATCTCAATAATCATGTATAATGAAATATATGCATAAGCAAATTGAATATCAGTATTTGCATCATTTAATAGTGAATAGGCAAGAGATAATTGATTCTTTATTTCATTAATAAAATTCGAAGTACTCTTACTATTCAGATTCTGAATAAGTTGTTGGTTATCCTTATAAATATCTCTCAAATAGCTTTTTCCAAAGCATTTTTGAACATCACTTTTGAAATTCTCATAATGCTTGTTTGTTTCGCTAATAGAGTAATTAAATTCCGGTGATTCTTTTACATAAAACGATGAAGCTCCTCTTTTTAATGTCGCGTTTATATTCCAAATTTTATTCGATGCTGTTGAAACGATTATCTGATAACCTTCATTTTCATTTAGAAATTCATCTATCAATTTATAACCAGAGAATTCGGTTGGTGAAATCATTTCATTGTCAATATCTTCTTTTTCCGGATTCAATCTCAGGTCAATAATTATTAAATCCCAGTCTTTGCCAATATGAGAGCGACATTCCGTGAGAAATCCTTCAAAATCATGGAAGAGTTTTGTTTCGCTGTTTTTGTATTTTGCACTATCAATAAAAACAAAGCTATTTTCTGCACCTTTAAAAATATTTTTCATCAATCCCCCCCAACCTTCATCAGTCTGGTCATCAATGAAAAGAATTTTCTTGCTATTACATTTAATAGGGGTTAGGTCAATATGTTTCTCTTGTGTAAAAGCATTATTATAACAAATAAGATATTTTGAATATAAAGTTTTTAGATGCTCTGAAATAGCATCATGTTTAAATATCTCATCTCGCAAACCAGTAACTTGAGCAAGCTTAAAACATCCCCACGCATTTGTTATACTGTGTTTTCCTGTACTTGCTTTAGGCAATATTTTAAGTTTATTTAATACTTGTTTTTGATAATCTTCCGGTGAGCATGGTTCTGCATTTTCCACAGTTTTTATAATTTCAACACTGTCGAATGACGATAGATAAATTCCTTTCGTAAATAACAGGTTTTGAGGATTGTTGTCAGTGTCAAAATTGTTTTTGCCAATTATATTTTCAATACTAAAATCTGACAATAAAATAATCGGAGTTAACCTTTGTGATAAAGTTAGCTCATAGTTTAAACGAATATGCAATGCCATTTTTAGTCCTTCTGTATTAATTGGATTATCAGTTGGAGTCGAAATCGGGATAACTAATTTACTTATAGTGTAATTCTTAAATAATTGTGTTGTCCAATCGTGCCAATCACTCTCATTCTCAAAAGATGGCAGAGAAATAATTCTGTTATCAGTGAATTCTAATTGTTTAGTAAGTTCTTTGAAAAATTGAGTATAATCAGACAGAATAAATACTTCCTTCATAGTCATATATTTTTATTAATTTCCTGAATAATTTCATTTTTTGAAAGTTGAGAATCAACCCATCTTTCAATTGTTTTAGTTATATCTTGCTGAGGGTACAATACACTCAATCCTTTTATTATGGAAGAGTTGTTCTTGAATTCCTGAATGCTAAACATTCTAATTTGGATTAGCAAATTTTGGATTATTGTTAGTCTTTCTTTCTCCTGAAAATTATTACCCCAAAATATGATTTTAGGCTCAAAAATGTTATTTTCTAATTGGTAATCAAGAAATGGTTTTAGATTAGTATAGAACAAATCTTTATCAATTTTTTTAGTTTCATAATTTGTTTCCAGACCTCTACTGAATTCAATCCTTTGAATTGATAATTGTCCTACATTATTCAATAATGATTCACGATATTTTGTATTGTCTTCTATGTTTAATGGTAATCCAGAATTATTATAAAGCTGTAAAGTTTTATGGTTACAAAAAAGATTACAGTCCGGCAATAATCTTATGATTTGAGATATTTCGGTTGTTTTTACAATAGAATAGACCTTACAGATTGCTTGATATCGCTCTTTTTTAAGGTATTCTATATCATGAAATTTATGTCTGTCAATGAAAGTGTCATCAATAATAATTACCATAATTTAATAAAATTTTAAAATGTGTGAAAATCCTTCAACAACTTCTGATTCTAAATCAATTGTTTGATTCTTTTCAACTATTTCTTTATAATCGGTGTAATTGTCTGTTAAGAATATTTTCTTTTTTATTCCATCAGGAAATTTGGCATTTATTTCATAGTTACAAAGTCCCCACAGGTTGTTCTGTATTGTTTTTAAGTCACCTTTAGCAAATAAAGGGTCATTCGATTTTTTTGTTGCTTCAGAATTAATATGAGTTATAGTAATAACTTTAAAATCGCCTTCTTCTAATGTTTGGTTGTTATACCTAATCTTAATTTCAAAACAAAAATTTTTCTCTGCCCTGTCTTTGATAGTTGAAATAATATGAAATATTGCTTGTTGAAACATATCAACATCTGTGTAGAACTCAGCCAAATTCAGCTCTTCATTATTCCTGTTGATTATAAAATTATCTTTTGATTCTCCTAAGGCTAATGTAATTGCTTCATCAATAATTCCAGTTAAATTACCTGCTCTCACTTCGATTGTTTCCTTAAAGGGCAATATCATTTCTTTATTCCATTTGGCATCTAAACCGGGGTGTATATTGAATTTATTTTCGTACCATTCAATAAACGATTTTTCAGACCAGCCTTTTTTAGGATATATTTTCTCCTTACCTTTTCTAATATACCATTCCGGATTTTCTGAAAATGCAAATTCATCAATTCGTTTGAGCAGGGCAATAGGTACGTTTTTATATTCTTGTTTAGCTCTTTCAAATTCTTGCTTGCATAAATCAATAAAACTATTATAATCGCGCTTCCCATCATTAAATTTATGTGTCAAATATTTTAATCCATCACTATTATTAAATAATGATAAGAAGTTTTTCGTTTCCTTAGGTTTATGAAGTTTCACCTGAAAACCTTTTTCCTTCTTTTGTGTTTCATCACCCCCAAATAGCATTTCTTCAATTCTGGTAAGCCTTTCAAAAATCTCAACTTCTACAATTCCAGTTTTTTCAAATTCTTTACTAATAAGATTAATCAATCTTTCCTTTGTTTTATCATCAACTTTTTTCTTTACGCTATAATCAAGAATATCAGTAATAAATTTACTTTTATCCTGCATAATTGAATTTGTATTTTGCATCGATTCTTCCATTCTTAACATTATCTTAATTGATTAAAAACTTCCATAGCTTTTTCAATACCCTCGTTTTCCCAAATATCCAATACCATATTAAACGGGCTTACTGCTTCACTTAGCTTGTCAAATCTATTTTTCAATGTTAAGTACGTTGAATCTTCTGCGCCTTTTACCATTTTTAAAAACTCAAGTTTACCGTCCAAAACATTGATTAGATTGGGTTTTCCTTTCTTTACATGTCCTTTGTCGGTTATGTAATCACGCGTAAATATTTGTTGGGCTTTTTCGTAACCGTATTTTTCCCAATAATAAAGCCACATGCGTATTTGTTTAATATACCGTTGCCTAACATTTACTTTCTCGTTGACTATTAAGCCTGTTACTTCTTGTCGGTAAACTGATTTTTGTAATCGTGTTTTGTCGGTATTGATATTTAATTGCGGTCCAATCTCTTTATGAGTTCCATTAATTTTCAATAAGTTATCTTCGGAAATTATACGTTCCAATTCCTTTATAAAATCTTCATCATTGTAGATGTTATGAGGCGAAGAAAAAGTAATATCATCAGCATATCGGGTATATTTTGCCCCAAAACGGTTGGCAAGTCCGGTTAATCGCCTGTCAAGTTTTTTGCACAGAATATTAGTGATAGTTGGAGAAGTTGGACTACCTTGTGGTAAAACATTTTTTATTTCTCCGTTTACCTCAAATGGATGAGTGCATAAACATGCAAGCAGAAATGCCAAGTGTTCACGTTCACCATTTAAGTTAAAGGGTTCATAAATAAAACCTAATTTAACCCTGTTCCGGTCGAAGGAGTGAAAAAAATCTTTGAGGTCAAGGTTATAAACATGATGATTACCCACATGAACCTTTGCATTATCAACAATTGATTTACCAAGTACAAATCCGGTTGCTGCATTATGGGGCTCGTAAACACACTGTAAAATAAAATTCAGTGAACGAAGTATAGATTTTAGCCCACTAACCGGGGCATTAATCGTGCGTTCACCACCCGATTTTTTCTTTATTGTAAATTTGGCATATCGCTTTTTGCACAAGTCTGGATTTGCATAATAAGTTAGGCTCTTTAATTCAAATGGCTTACATTCTTTTCCATACAGAATATTCTTAGCCTCACTTAGCAGTGAAACAAGGTCTGCCTTATTCTGCATTGAAGCAAATTTTTGGCGTATTTGGTCGATATGTTGCTGTTCTATCTTCATATTTTTTTACATTAAGAACTTTGAAAATACCTGCCTGATACTCTTTATGTATGAACAATTCAACATTTCAATTGAATTCGATTTCTATCATCTAAGAATTGAAATTAAACCTCTATTACAAGACAATAGCCGTTATCAATTCGTCAGGGACATTCATCCCGACCAGAGGTCGGGAGAACATGCCAATCATTGTTTCGTTGTCGCCAACAAAACCAGCATGCACGAGTCAATATCTTTAGGCAAGTATTTCAAAGAACTGATACAAAGTAAAACTTTATCTGTGCAGTCATTCCGCACAGTTAAATATAATTTTTAAATACCCTTTCTGCTTTCGTTTTTATAATTGTTTTTAATTCCTCAGGTTCAATAACAGTAACCTCCTCCCCATAAGAAAAAACCAAAGAAATAAATTCGTAATTCAACTGTAGCGATAATTCGATAATAGCACTTTCGCTGGTTCTTTCTTTTATTTTTTGTGAACCATGAATCGGTTTACTTTCGATGTAAGGAAATAGTTCGTTGCTTATTTGAAGCAGGATTTTATTTGGTTTCTGATTTTCTGTAACAGTTACACCAACAACATCATCAAAATACTCTTCAAAGTCAATTGTCTCATTTTCAATATATATTTTGTCATTTTCCTTAATTTTGATAATTCTATCCAAAGCAAGATTTGAAATTGAATTTGATTTTTCGTTTAAAGCAAATAAAAACCATCGGTTATTGTATTGTTTTAAATAGTAAGGATGCAAAATCATTTCTATTGGCTTCTGCTGTTTAAAACTCTGATAACTTACATCCAAAACTTTCTTATAGTGAATTGCATTGAATAATTCGGTAAAGAAATTTAATCCTTTCAAAAACGGATTTTGTTCAAAACTAACAATCGGTTTTATGTTGGTTTTTAATTTAAATGTTGATTCAATTCTGATTAGCAGTTCTTCCATCCAATCAAATTGAGGCATTCCTTTAAATCTGTTCAGAATAGATAGTGTTTCTTTTAGCTGATTAGCTTCGGATTCATTAATTGTCTGTTTCTTGATTGAAAAGTTCTTATCAGAATACCTGTAAAAAACTCTTTTTCCTTCTCGTATTTTTTCGAGAGGAATTGACCATCCTTGCTCACTTTCCATGAATTTAATGTCATCGAAAATTTGTCTCCGCTTTATGCTTTCCGATGTTCCTGTGTAATCATAAATGGCATTGTTACATGCCTCTATTAAATCCTCAATAAAATACTTACGTCCAGGATTACTGAAACATAGGTCTAAAGCATGGTATCTGATTGTTGCATGTTTATTTGTTGCCATAACTTAATGTTTACGATGGTCGTGATGGGGCGGCAAGATTGCACTCTTTGGCAAAGCTTTGGTTGGAGCGTTGGCTCGTGGGGCTTTGCCAATGTGTGCAATGTGGGTGGGGCTTCCTTCTTCTTTTTTGCTGTAGTGAACTCAAAACAATAAATTATTTTCGAAACTGGTACATTCTTATTTACCATTTTTGGCGTATTTCTATTTACCGATTACACCAGAAGATTCTCGCGGTACGGAAAGCCAATGACATATACCGAGGCACTGTCCAGAATTTTGTGTAAACGATAATTGAGGTTTCATAATTACAATAAAATTCTGTTATCAAATATAAGAATAAACTGATTCAGGACTATCGCCCAGTTTTTAATTGGCATAGTCCATTTCTTTTCAATCTCATTAATAGCAAGATAAACAGATTTTTTAACTGCGTCATCATTTGGGAATGACAATTTGGCTTTCGTGTACTTTCTAATCTTACCATTCAGGTTTTCAATGAGATTGGTGGTGTAAATTATCTTTCTGATCTCCATTGGGTAGTCAAAAAAGGTGGTAAGATCGTCCCAGTTTGTTCTCCAGCTTCTGACGGCATATTGATATTTTTTGCCCCATTTCTGCTCAAAAGTATCAAGTGCCAGAGCAGCAGCATCTTTATTAACGGCTCCGTAGACTGTTTTGAGATCCTTGGTAAACTCCTTTAAATCCTTATAGGTTACATACCGGCAACTGTTTCGTATTTGATGCACCACGCATACCTGGGTAGCTGCCTCGGGAAACACGGTTCTTATTGTGTCGGTAAAGCCATTCAGGTTATCTGTACAGGTGATGAGAATGTCTTCAACTCCACGAGCCTTAATATCAGTCAAGACACTCATCCAAAACGCCGCGCTTTCTGCTTTGCCAACCCATAGACCCAGAACCTCTTTCTTGCCGGTTTTATTAAGCCCTACGCATATATAAACAGTCTTGTTAACCACCTTTCCTCCATCTCTGACTTTGAACATTATCCCGTCCATCCAAACAATCAGATACTGTCTCTCAAGTGGTCTATTCTGCCAATCCTGGGCTGCCTGAGTAACCTTATTGGTGATGATTGATATGGATGAAGCTGAGAGGTTAATTTCGTATATGTTTCGTAACTCATCCTCTATGTCGGAAACGCTCATCCCTTTGGCATAAAGTGATATTACAAGCTTTTCGATAGAGAGACCCCGATTCTTGTGTTTGGGGACGATAATGGGTTCAAATTCCCCTTTTCTGTCTCTGGGTATCGAGATTGTTGATTCCCCGTGTTCTGTTTGAATTACTTTTGGGAAACTCCCATTCCTTGAATTACCGGTATTATTCCCGGAAACATCATTCTTCTCGTACCCCAGGTGAGCGTCCATCTCACCTTGAAGCATCTGTTCCAAGACCTGAGAATGAAGATCTTTAAGAAACTTGCTTACATCTTCTTCTGTCTTGAATTGCTTTAAAAACTCTTTGCTCAATAATTCCGGAGGTATATCCGTCCGCTTTTTTGCCATAAATTGTGTTTCCATTTGATTAATGGTTAAAATTAATAATGCTTTTTTGTTTATGCATTATCATTTACACAATTTAGTGGATAGTGCCAATTTTAATATTTTTAGCTGTTTATATACCAATGCCGAAAAAATAACCACGCATTTATTATTCGATAAGTGCTCTCTTTTGTTTTGTCAGAATTATTAATATTAGTTTAAAACACTGAAAAATACCCTGTTTATGGGTAATAAATTATAAAATATTTACGTATGAAAAAAACAACACTTTTCTTTGTAACGATTTTACTCTCCGGATTCATTTATTCTCAAAGTAATGTAATCCAAATTAATAGTCTTGAGCTAGGTCAACTATATACTGACGCTCAAATACGGGCATCCCTGGGAAATCCTTCAAATGTAAAAATACCCAACATAAATGATGACATTTCTGACTTAACAGAATACCACTACAATCAATGCCGGTTCGTTTTTCAAAAAGGGGAATTGGTTGCATTTCATTTAAAAGACACTACTTACAAAGTTGATAATTTCTTAACAGTGGACATGGATGTAAGCACTCTCACCCAAATAGGCGGATTATTAATATATTATTCCTCTGCTAGTGCCTACTATTGGGCTCCAAGCCAGAATTATTTTGACAACATAGGTTATCTAGCTATTCATATCCATCCTGTCACTAACAAAATTGTTTTGATAACAGGAAGAATCGCCACACCATTATTGTGACAAACCAATAATAGCATGGTTGGGAATTCTATAGAAACGGGGTGAAACAAGACGTGGAGGATTACCTTTATACCAAATTCGACGCTAATGCCAATGTTACAAGATCTTGCAATAACTAAACACTACATAATCATGAAAAAAACATTATTCTTAATCGCTGCCTTATTTGTTTCGGCATCCATCTTTGCACAGCATGACACTATCAGAGTAAATGGGCTAATCCTGGGAGGCTCATATACTGAAGCGCAAATAATTGACAGCCTCGGGATTCCTTCAACAATCATTGAAAACGACCCAGTTTTTGAGGGGTGGAGGACATACCGATACACCGATAGCTTTACCGGGCTCTTTAACGACTTCCTATTTATTGACGGCTCCCTTCAACGCTTTGCCATAAGGGGCAAGGACTTCAAATTGAACAATTTCCTGGAAGTGGGGATGGATGTGTCGGCCGTATCTCAAATGGGGGGAGTAATATATGAAGTACACCCACATAGGTTTTTTTGGGCCCCTAGTGAAGAATACAA
>JAHDPK010000009.1:0-102948 GCA_018434395.1 Bacteroidales bacterium
CAAGAATGTTGTAGACAGGCTTCCAGTAAACCCCTGTGCTCTCCATCGCTACATGCGTTATGCCATTGCCCAATAACCACTCTTTCATTTCTGTCAAAGAACTTGTTGTAGTACCAAACTCGCGGGTCTGAGTCCGAAGTGCTTCTCCTCCGATTGTAGCCACTGCTACTTTCTGGTGTACGTCTATACCACAGCCTCGTGATACAACTTGACGAAAGGATACTTCTTCCATTTCCTGATAATTTAGATTTGTAAGAACAAATCTAAATTATCCTAATATATTTTCATCCCCTTTGGCGTTTATTTTTTAGTCATGAATGTTTCATGTTTAAATAAATATAATTAACGTTTATTGTCCCAATAACTCGCACTCTTTTTGTACTGCAGCAGATCTGCAAGTGCCGAGGCCTTTGCATTTATTCTAAAGCTCCAGCTCTTCCAGGTGCCGGTTGGTATCCATGAGAAAGAAATCTGGAAACAGTGAAGATCATATGTTGCACTCATCTGGGTGGTAGTAAGTTTTCTTTCCATTAAATCAAAACCTGTATTTAATGAAACATTCAAGTCCTTTGTCATCCTCAATTGACCTGATATGCCAAGAGTTTGAGTAAAGGAATTTATTTTGGAGAGTTGTCCTCCTGAATAAGAATAAGATTTGTTGAAAGAATAATTATAATTAAAGCTTAAAGACCATTGAAGAGAGGGATCAAGATAATAGAGCCACCCTCCAGGAATATAATCTCCTGTAAGAGGATTTTTATATACTCTATTATAATAGACCGGGTTTGGATGACCTCCTACACTTGTGGCAGGACTTTGTACCTTATTGGCTTCAGACTGACCTCCTCTTCTTTCGCCTTTACCAGATAACGAATAGGAAAGAGATAAACTTGCATTCGTCATTCTTGCCAATTTAAAACCTCCCTCTTTAACAATATTCAATTCATTTATCCTTTGGCCCTTCTCATCAATCGCATAAGGATCAAACATTGCATTTGCATTAAATGCAAGTGAACCAAAAATAGTAGTACTCATAGTAGCAGAAATATTTGAAAGTCTCATGGAATCTGCCAAAAAATTGTATGAGCCGGAGAAGGATAAATTGTCAATCAATTGAATTTTTGCAATACCCCCATTTGTGGTATCCTTGTCACTTTTAACCTTAGCCTCAACTTTGTTTGCAACAGAGAAACTCAATCCGCCATTCTCACCTGAAGACGGATAGCCGTATAGAAGGCCATCATAGATATTATATCGCATTGTTTTCAAAACTCCGTTTTTGTCTGTATAATTGAGAGTCCTGTATCCATTGCCATAAGTCCCGAGATCAGGCCTGTAACTAAGTGATATCTGAGGCGTTATCATGTGCCTTATAGCCCTGATCTTTCCTCTGTCACCAAAATTATACATTCCATACAGTCGAGTGTTAATTGAAAGCGAACCTGAATAGTCCTGAGTTGCACCAAAATGTTTAAACAGTGCAGATGTGTCATTAACCACCTGATCGGTAGAAGGGTCATATGATCGATCCATTGATTGAAAATACCAGTTCATTCCATACGATACCCCTGGAGAACATTGAATATATTTAAAAAGTGTAAACGTTGGAAGACCAATAGTGAAATTATGTTTAACCCCTGCCTTGAACTTTTGCATAAAATCTGCTTCTCCAAACTCTTCTGACTTAAAATTAATTTTGTTGTCAAGGGTTGCATTATAAGCAAACTCAATCTTTTCGTAAAACCTTTCCTTGCCAGCTGCCTCTTTTCTCTTGAAAGGGTAGATTCGGTTTACGTTAAAAGTAAAATTAGGTAAAGTAAATGCATATGAGCTGTCCAAGGAATTCTGGCTGTGAAGGAGGTTGGCCGAAAAACTGAAAGGAGTCCCTGAAAAAGTTCTGGAATAAGAAACGCTGGAAGAAATCTGATTTTGCAGAGTCTGCTGTATTTCACGAGAATTGTACCGATTGTTTGAAGGAGAAGAAAAGTTGACAGAAGCTCTGAACGATGTGCCAGGATGAGCTTTAGAATCTTGCGAGTGGGTCCATTTTACAGCAAAATCCTTTGTGACATAGTAACCTTCTGTTCCCGGCTCACCAACCTTATTTCTTGAATAATTCAGACTAAAACCTCCATCAAATTTATATCTGACTTTATATCTTGATTCTACCTGAATATTGTATGAACCCAAAGAAAACAAGTCTGAAGTAACAGTAAAATCCAAATGATCCCCAAAAACAAAATAGTATCCGAGTCCGGTCAATCCAAAACCCCTCGCTGCCTCTTCTGTGACAGAAGGAATAAGCAGTCCGCTGGCCCTTTTAACCTGTTTAGGAACGAAACCAAAAGGAAGGGCAAAGGGTGTAGGTACATCCTCCACGACAAGATAAGCAGGTCCAAAGACAGTATTTCTCGGTTCATTAATAACTCTTGCCCTAGTAAGCTGAAGGTAAAAATGTGGATGATCCAGCTCACAGGTTGTATACTTACCTTTATTTATATTGATAGAGTTATCCGGCATTTTTTTTATCACATCACCATGTATGTATCCCTCGGACTCCTGTGTAATCATATTTTTTATTTTGGCCTTTTGGCTGTTGAAGTTGTAATAAACATTTTCCATGACATATTCACTCTTCCCTTCTTTCATCTTCGGCAATCCAATTACATTACCCGAAGTATCTATAGTACCTCTTGCAAAAACTGTCTGGGAATCTATGTTATACTCCATATAATCAGCAGTAAGCTCCAAATTGCCATATCTCACCTTAACGTCTCCATAATAGTATATCATTTTTCTGTCATTAGAAAAATCCTCAACAACTGAATCTTTCGCTTCAGAAAAGAGAGGCATTTTTATTGATCCTTTGGAAGCTAGTAAAGAATCATTCTTTTTATTAATTGTATCACCCCCCATAGTTAAAGAATCGACTTTCACAGAGTCACTTCTCTTTATCAAAGTGTCTCTTTCTACAATCGTATGACTCGTCCTTCCAGGTGAAGGTATTGAATAAAGATACCCCGCAAAGAGAGTGAAAAACGAGCCCCACAGGATTCTGTTGATATTATGTCGAAAGCCCAAATGGGTAAAAAGTTTAAATAAATTATACTACTTTTGTGATTTGCAAAGATAAATTATTTTAAGCAACAAGAATGCCACACAAGTTACTTTTATCACTTTTTTGTTTGCTGGTTCTGTCAACACCTCTTCTGGCCACTGATCCGGTCAAAATAAGAAAAGTTGTAATAGATGCAGGACATGGCGGTCAAGACCCAGGCGCCATAAGTCCAAACCGAAAAGTCATGGAAAAAGACATAACATTGTCGGTTGCATTGAAATTTGGCAAATTGATAGAAGAGAAAAATCCTGATATCCAAGTGGTTTACACACGAAAAAATGACGTTTTTGTTCCACTAAACAATAGAACCGAAATTGCCAATAAAAATCAGGCAGATCTTTTCATATCAATACATGTCAATTCTGCAAAGGCAAGATCGGCTTCCGGCTCTGAAACATTTGTTATGGGTGAAAGCAAAAGCAGTTCAAATCTTGAAGTTACAATGACGGAGAATAGCGTAATAGCTCTCGAAGGAGACAATCAGTCTGTATATGAGGGTTTCGACCCTAATAATCCCGAGTCATACATAATTTTCAGCTTACTGCAAAATGCACATCTTGAGAAGAGTCTTCAGATGGCAGAATATGTTCAGGAGCAATTTGCCGAAGGGCCTATAAAAGTTAACAGAGGCATAAAACAAGGTGGACTTCTGGTTTTATGGAAAACATCAATGCCGGCTATCCTTGTTGAGTTGGGATTTATTTCAAACCCAAATGATTATTTAATGCTTTGTGGAGAAGAGAATCACATGAAGTACGCAAAAGCTTTGTACAAAGCTTTTGAAAAGTATCGAAAAGCCTATGAAGCAGGAAACAATACCTCCTATCATTCTGCCTCTATATCTTCCGTTAAAGACTCCTCAAAAGCAACAACTGTAAATAAGTCAAGCAGTGACGAAGTAATAAAATCCGATGAACCTTTACGTCCATATAGAATTCAGATACTCGCAGTTACAAAGAAGTTGCCGGATAATGCTCCAGACTTCAAAGGCGAGAAAAATGTAAATTATATTAGAGTTGGAGGTTACTACAAATACAGCATTGGTATGTTCAAAACCAGAGAAGAAGCCATGAAGGAACTGCCAAATGTAAGAATTAAATTTCCCCAGGCATTCATAACTAAAGTTGAAAATGAAAATTAAATTAAACAAAGAGCAGAAAATAGGTTTATTTGCAATTATAATAGCCGTTTCACTATACTTCACAATAAACTTTCTTAAAGGTAAAGACATATTTGGAAGCACCAATACCTATTATACTGTTTTTGACAATGTCGAAGGGCTAAGTGCTACAAGCCCAATATATATTAAAGGTTACAAAGTAGGAACAATCCTTGAAATAGAATATCTCGAACAGCAAGAAAAGTTTCTGGTAACCATGAAGGTTGATGCAAAATATCACATACCTCAAAACTCAGCCGCCCAACTATACAGTTCAAGTATACTTGGCAGCAAGTCAATCAGGATAAATATCGTTAATGGCGGTAAAATAATAGGAGAAAGGGATACACTGCGTTCTGAGATAGAACCGGGCATAATTGACAACATAGCAGCTCAAATAATACCACTGAAGGATCAGGCAACAGAGTTAATTGCCAATTTAAACAAGACCTTTCTCAGTGTAAACGAAGTCCTAAATGATCAGACAAAAGAGCAACTTTCAGCATCAATCTCCAATCTTGACAGAACACTCAAAAGCATAAAAGCCATTGCATCCAATATTGAAGATAAAAATCCTGAAATATCTTCGATAATTACCAACCTGGATACCCTATCCTTCTCACTAAATAAAAGTGCAGCAGCACTCGACAACGGGCTTGCTGATATCACCGAGGTTACTGCCTCACTCAAAAAAGCAGACATTGAAGGGACTATTACTTCTCTCAAAAACGTCCTCATAGAATTAAACAATCCGAACGGGTCAGTTGGGAAGCTTATCAAAACAGATTCGTTACACACCTCTATCGATTCATTGATAAGAGATATAGATGTGCTTGTCAAAAACATTCAAAAAGACCCTAAAAAGTACATAAAAATTTCTGTTTTTTAATATTTTTTTCGCTTTATTTTATTGATTTATAATAAGTCATTTTTTTAAAAAAATTTTGTCTGAATCACAGAGTATTGAAAAAAACTTGAATTTTCAAAGCTAATTTTTGTTTTTTTTAAAAGAAATTATTCCCATTTTTGTTTTACAATCTAAACAAAAATTTCTCGCATGTCTGAAGCTCCTCATATAAAAGTGTGGAATAATTGTCTGCAAATAGTTAAGGATAATATTCCACTTCAAAGTTTCAAGACATGGTTTGAACCTATAAAGGCTGTCAAGTTGATAGACAATGTACTTACAATCGCTGTTCCTACCCACTTTTTTGTGGAATTTCTTGAAGAGTATTACATTGATCTGATCAGCAAGGCACTTAAAAGGGAACTTGGCAAAGATGCAAAACTGGAATATAATGTAAGAGTAATTTCCAATGAAAATCCAGTACAGCTTCCGCATCAATCTTCTGCCGAGATTACCAATAAAACTCTTCCTTTTCCCAACCAGGAAAAACAGATCGCCAATCCATTCGTAATTCCAGGGCTTCAGCAATTAAAAATCGATCCACAGCTCAATCCTCACTTCTGCTTTGATAACTTTATCGAAGGAGAGTGCAACAGACTTGCGAGATGTGCGGGGCTCACCATCTCTTCCAATCCAGGTGCAAGTGCTTTCAATCCCCTTTTCCTTTATGGCGGTTCCGGACTTGGTAAAACCCATCTTGCCCAGGCCATAGGTATTAAGATAAAAGAACTGTTTCCTGATAAAATTGTGCTGTATGTAAGCGCAAATCGTTTTCAGACACAGTTTATGGATGCTGTCAACATTAAGAACAAACTGACTGATTTTCTTCATTTCTACCAGATGATAGATGTTTTGATTATTGATGACGTCCAGGAATTTGCCGGAAAAAGTGGTACTCAAAATGCCTTTTTTCATATATTCAGTCACTTGCACAATCTTGGCAGACAACTTATTCTTACATCCGACAAACCTCCTGTAGATTTACAGGATTTGGAACAGAGACTGCTTTCAAGATTCAAGTGGGGTTTGCTTGCCGAGTTAAGACAACCCGACTATCAAACCAGGATAGCCATTATCAAGGCTAAATGTTATAACGACGGCATTACACTTGAAGACGAAGTAGTTTCATATCTCGCATCAAGAGTAACAACCAATATTCGCGAAATTGAAGGAACATTGAACTCCTTACTTGCCCAAGCCATATTCAACAACAAAACTATTGACATGGAACTTGCTGAAAACCTTACTGAAAAGATTGTCAGCAGAAACAGAAACGAAATAACCATAGAACAGATTCAAAAAACCGTATGCGAATATTTTAAGATAAACCATGAACTTTTTCTTTCATCTTCAAGAAAAAGAGAACTGGTTCAGGCAAGGCAGATTGCCATGTTTCTCAGTCGCAATCTCACTAACAACTCTCTGTCAACCATAGGTTCACTTACCGGCAGAAGAGATCATGCAACTGTACTACATGCATACAATACTGTTTGTGATCTTATAGATACAGACAAATCATTCAGGAAATACGTCACTGATATTGAAAAAAAACTAAAACCTTAATTTGAATGGATTCCAATAAAATTATATCATACTTTTCGGAAATATGTCAAATACCAAGAGAATCGGGACACGAAGAAAAAATTATAGAATTTCTCGCAAATTTTGCAAAGACTCACTTTCTTGAATATAAAATAGATGATGCCGGCAATGTTCTTATATCAAAAAATGCAACTCCCGGCAGGGAAAACTCACCAACCGTAGTGCTTCAGAGCCATTCTGACATGGTTTGTGAAAAAAACAGCAACAGCAATCAGGATTTCAGCAAAGATCCCATCAAATTTGTTGAAGAGGATGGATGGCTCATCGCCAAAGATACAACACTTGGAGCAGACTGCGGCATTGGTATGGCAGCTCAGATGGCTGTTCTCACCGACGACACACTGGAACACGGAAAAATAGAAGCTCTTTTTACTAGCGATGAAGAGACAGGAATGACAGGTGCAAAAGCTATAAAACCCGGTTTTATCACAGGAAAGTTTCTCATCAATCTTGACTCTGAAGACGAAGGCGAAATTTTCATTGGTTGTGCCGGAGGAATAGATACCACAGCCATATTCAATATAACTCATGAAAAACCTGCAAAGAGTTCAGAATTTATTAAGGCCGGCTTTTATGGGGCTACAGGAGGGCATAGTGGCGATGATATAAATAAAAACAGAGCGAATGCCAATCAAATTCTTATCAGGTTCTTGCTCCCATTGTTCGAAAAAAAAATTATCAGTATCTGCAAAATAGATGGTGGCAACAAGCGAAATGCCATAGCACGTGAGGCATTTGCAATAATTGCATTCAACCAGTCATATAGAGAAGCTATTCTGGAACATTTCAAAAAAATTGAAAATGAAGTTAAAGAAGAATATCATGTTTCAGATCCAAATCTGTTTGGAAAGGTTGAGGAAACTGAACCGCAAGAGCGGTGCATTGACTCAAATACCGCAAGTAGGATTCTCCATTCTCTAAATGCCTGTCCGCACGGAGTTCTTGCAATGAGTCAGGATATTCCCGATTTTGTTGAAACTTCCACCAATCTCGCCTCAGTCAAAACATCCAATGATTCCGTTACTGTCAGCACAAGCCAGAGAAGTTCTCTAAACAGTGCAAGATATTATGCAGCAAGCAGGATAGAATCACTTTTCAAGCTTGCAGGCGCACAAGTTACCCATGAAAGTGAATACCCTGGCTGGAAACCAAATGTTAATTCCAAACTGCTTGAAATAAGTAGACAGGCTTACAAAAGACTTTTCGGATACGAACCAATTGTAAGGGCTATCCACGCAGGTTTGGAATGCGGCCTGTTTTTAGACAAGTATCCAGATCTTGACATGGTTTCATTTGGACCTACACTCAGAGGAGTACATGCACCCGGAGAAAAGCTTGAGATTGCTTCAGTAGAAAAATTCTGGAAATTGCTTGTAGAAATACTTAAGAACTTAAAATAAGATTACTATGGGAGTACTGATTGCCCCTTCGATGCTCTCCGCAGATTTCGGACATCTTGCAAAAGATGTTGAAATGGTCAATGACAGTGAAGCAGATCTGATACATCTTGACATTATGGACGGTCTTTTTGTACCTAACATTTCATATGGTTTCCCTGTAGTCAGGTCAATTGCAAAATACGCAAAAAAACCACTTGATGCTCATCTGATGATTGTAGATCCGGACAAATATGTGGAAAAATTCAGAGATTTGGGAGTAAAATATTTGAGTGTTCACTACGAAGCATGCATTCATCTACACAGATCGCTGCAAAAAATCAAAGACCTTGGAATGAAAGCCGGTGTCGCTCTTAATCCGCACACCCCTTCGCATTTCCTGACAGAGATAACCTCCGAAGCAGATTTCATCCTTATCATGTCTGTAAATCCCGGATTTGGAGGTCAAGGTTTTATTGAAAACAGTTACAACAAAGTACGCAGAATAAAAGAGTTATTAATTGACAAGGCTCCCACATGCCTTATAGAAGTTGACGGAGGAGTCTCAAAAGATAATGCAGCATCACTTATCGAAGCCGGAGCCGATATATTAGTAGCAGGCAACAGTATATTCGGATCAGAAAATCCCATCAAAGCAATTAGTGATTTAAAACATATTTAATCTCCTTAAAGGCATAACTTTCAACTTCCCCTCCCCTCCTTTCGAGAAGCAGACATGCGTTTTGATCAATGCCAACTATTTGTGCTTCAAAAATTTCGTTAGTACCTGCATCCTCATAAAAATGGAATTCTCTCAACCTATAAAGTCTGGAAAGATATTCATTATTGATAGTTTCTGCCATTTGCTCATACGCATTCTGATTGATCATGTTATAAAATCTTTTGATAAACCTCGAAAGTAATATCAGCTCATCCTCCAGTTTATATATCTTTCCGGTTTCAAGAAAAAGCGAAGTTGGATTTGGCGCAGCAGAAGCAAATTTTTTTTGATTTAAATTCAGTCCTATACCTAAAATAGAGGCTGACAATTTGTCACTACCCAAATAATGCTCGATAAGAATTCCACAAATCTTATTATCAAACACATAGATATCATTCGGCCATTTAATCTTCGCTTCCAGACCTTTACTGGTTAGATAGCTGACGACCCCCAAAGCTGCTACTTCTGAAAGTAAAAATTGATCTTCAGCCTTCAAACCTGCAGGCTTAACAATAATTGAAAATGTAAGATTCTCTCCAACAGCACTCTCCCATGTGTTTCCCTTCTGACCACGACCATTTGTCTGGAATCTCGCAGCATAAACAGTAAAGTCTTCAGCATCTTCCATGCGTCTATTTGCCTCAGAATTAGTCGAATCCAATGTTTCAAACCAAATTATGTTATCTGACATAAAACAAATATTTTAATTGGAAACAAAATTGCAGTAATTTTGTAATATATTAAAGGATTAACTAAACAAAAAATAATAAATAGTGCCGACAACAAAAATCAAAAAACAATCGGTGAGTGATGCACTGGAGGTACAATGCATCGCTGATGCAATGCTCGAAAAAAAGGGAAAGGGTGTTTGCTCTCTTGATCTTAAAAAGATAGGTACTGCCATAACTGATTATTTTATCGTATGCAATGCCGACTCTCCCACACAAGTAAATGCCATAGCTGACCATGTTGAAGACATGATGTACACTCAATGTAATCGAAAAGTCACCCGCATGCAGGGAAAAGAGAATTCTTTCTGGGTAATACTCGATTTTACCAACATTGTAGTACACATATTTCAGACAGAGTACAGACTCTTTTACAGACTTGAAGAGTTATGGGCAGATGCACCAAAAATTAATTACGAAGAGAAATAGAAACAATATGGATATAAAAAACAATAATAATATCAATAGAAACAACAAAATAAAGCAGCCCAAATTTAATGTAATGTGGATCTACCTCATCCTCCTGGGAGGAATTTTCTATATGTGGGCTACATATGACGGAGGAAATCCCTTAAAGACTGAGTGGGTTGATGTTAAAGAGAAGATGGCTCCTTCCGGTGATATTGAAAAGATAACTTTTATCACCAACATGAATCGTGCTGAGGTCTATATTAAAAAGGACAGCTTGGTAAAATACAAGAATAAGTTTGGAGGTAAGATCCCGAAATTTGCGCCTCAATTTTATTTTGTAGTTTCAACAAACTTCAATGCTGAAGAACAGATAGACATGCTGAGGCAGCAATTGCCCGAAAACAGCAGATTCACCTTTGAAAACGAAGAGCGGACCAATTATTTTGCCAAAATAATGGAATGGCTGCTCTTCCCTATCCTCCTTGTAGCACTCTGGCTTTTCATGTTCAGAAAAATGAACAAAGGAATGGGAGGTGGAGCTCAGGGAGGAGGAATTTTCTCTGTCGGAAAGTCCCAAGCCAAACTCTTCGACAAGGAAAACAACATAAAAGTTACCTTCAAGGATGTTGCAGGTCTCGAAGAAGCCAAGATTGAAGTTATGGAGATTGTGGACTTCCTTAAGAATCCAAAGAAATACACCAGTCTTGGTGGAAAAATTCCTAAAGGCGCTCTTCTTATAGGCCCTCCGGGTACCGGTAAAACTCTACTGGCCAAAGCTGTGGCAGGAGAAGCAAATGTCCCTTTTTTCTCAATCTCAGGTTCAGATTTTGTGGAAATGTTTGTGGGTGTAGGAGCTTCACGAGTAAGAGACCTTTTTAGACAAGCCAAGGAAAAGGCACCATGTATAGTCTTCATCGATGAAATAGATGCCGTAGGACGTGCGAGAAGTAAAAATGCAGGTTTTTCATCAAATGACGAAAGAGAAAATACACTAAATCAGCTTCTTACAGAAATGGATGGGTTTGGTTCAAATTCCGGAGTCATTATTCTTGCGGCCACAAACCGTGTAGATATACTTGACAAGGCATTAATGAGAGCAGGACGTTTCGACAGACAAATTCATGTTGATCTTCCAGAACTCAAGGAGAGAATAGATATTTTTAAAGTACACCTGAAGAATTTGAAATTGATAGAAGGATTAAATGTTGAATTTCTTGCTAGACAAACTCCTGGTTTTTCTGGCGCAGACATAGCTAATGTTTGCAATGAAGCTGCTCTGATTGCTGCAAGAAAAAACAAAAGTGTAATAGATAAACAGGATTTTCTCGATGCCATTGACAGAATAGTTGCAGGATTGGAAAAAAGGAGCAAAATAATTTCACCTGAAGAAAAGAAAACTATTGCTTATCATGAGGCAGGGCATGCTACCGTCAGCTGGATGCTGCCAAATGCCAATCCTCTTTTAAAAGTAACCATAATTCCTCGCGGTAAGGCACTTGGAGCAGCATGGTATCTACCGGAAGAGAGACAGATAACAACAACCGAGCAGATGATGGATGAACTTTCCGCAACACTTGGAGGGAGAGCTGCCGAAGAAATCATTAACAAAAAAGTATCCTCAGGAGCTCTTAATGACCTTGAAAAGGTGACTAAGCAGGCTTATGCAATGGTTTGCTATCTAGGAATGAGCAAAGCAATCGGTAATGTATCATTTTATGATTCCTCCGAATCGAGTGGTTTCACTCTCAGCAAACCTTATAGCGAAAAGACGGCAGAACTTATTGATAAAGAAGTTAAAAAGATCGTTGACGAATCTTATGAAACAGCTAAGAAAATTTTAAGAGAAAATATGGAAGGATTCGTAAAACTTTCAGAGCAACTACTCGAAAAAGAGGTAATATTCTCAGAAGATCTTGAAAAAATCTTTGGTAAAAGAGCCGGAAGCCAGCCACCTTCAAGAGAAGATGACGTAACTTCAACCTCATCCGAGAAATGATAGATCGTTTTAAAGGGACATTTGTCAGAAGCATCACCGGGATTGTTTTCATAACAATAATGGTAGGATCGATGGTTTTGAACCCTGTTGCCTTTGGAGCAGTAATGACTATAGCTATTGTCTTTATGATGGCAGAATATATGATGATAGCTGTAGATGTAAAATTGAGCTTGACAAAAATCCTTACCATTATAGCAGGGATTATGCTTTATGTACTTTTTTTTCTGTACAAGGCATATGGAATAGATGCCAAATGGCTCTATCTGCTTACAATACCTTTTGCTTCAATTTTTGTTTCACTGCTATGCTACAGAGATAATTCAAAAAGTGATGGCACAGCAACAGATCCTGAAGTATACAACAGACATCCTTACCTTCTTACATCATTGATATACATTGCTCTGCCATTTTCAATGACCTCCTTGATTCTCTTTGATTCAGACTTGAATTACAGACCTCTAACTTTGCTGTCACTTTTTATTATTCTTTGGACATCCGATGTTGGAGCATATACTTTTGGAATGCTTTTTGGGCAAAAAAATGGACATAAACTTTGCCCTTCAATATCTCCCAAAAAATCGTGGGAAGGATTTTTTGGAGGTATTTTCTGCGGATTAGTAGCAGGTATAGTTGTTTGGATTTTGTCACTAACCGGATTTTCATTAACACACAATATAATTATAGCATTGATCATAAGCCTTGCCGGAGCTGCCGGTGATTTGGTAGAGTCTCAGTTTAAACGTAATTTTGGTGCTAAAGATTCAGGAAAGCTCTTGCCCGGGCACGGTGGTTTGCTCGATAGATTTGATGCAGCGCTCATTGCGTTTCCATTGGCAATCACTTACATAAAATTATTTTCTTTAATATAAAAGATCATGGGGATACATAAAGAAGGACGCGGAATAATAACTAAAAGTTTTTTTCTGCTTGCTGCTATAATTATTGCACTATTCTTCATAATTGGTCTTGTTAATGCATTCATCATTTCAGCAATAGTAGCACTGATTATTTTTTTCATTATCATTAGATTTTTCAGATCTCCCAAAAGAACTCCTATTACAGAAGAAGGTGCAGTGATAGCACCTGCAGACGGAAGAATAGTAATTGTCAAGGAAGTCTATGAAGATGAATTCCTGAAATGCAACTGTATTCAGGTGTCAGTATTCATGAGTCTGCTAGATGTTCATGTTAACTGGTTTCCAGTATCAGGCCAGATAAAGTATTACAAATACCATCCGGGAAGATACATCATAGCAATGCACCCAAAATCATCAGACAAAAATGAAAGAACATCAATTGTTATAGAAGAAAACGGTTTTCCTGTCCTCTTCAGACAAATTGCAGGATTTCTTGCACGAAGGATTGTATGTTATGCTGTTGAGGGACGAGAAGTTAAAAAAGGTTCTGAAATGGGATTTATTAAATTTGGTTCCAGAGTAGATCTGTTTCTTCCAATGGATTCAAGAATTCAGGTAACCAAGGGTCAAAAAGTCAAAGGTTGCCAAACTGTTATAGCAAGGCTTCCAGAGTTGACAGAGGCACAGAAATTTCTCTACAATAACAATAAAAATTCAGCTTTTTATTAATCTTTAAGGAAAAGCGACATCTCTTTTGCTGCCTCAGCAGCTTTAGAAGCAGCTGCATCGGCAAAATCTTTGCCTTTGCCTGCATAAATAATATCTCTCGAGATGTTTACCAGCAGACCGCAATTTTTGTTCATGCCATATTTGGCCACTTCAGCGATTGTTCCACCCTGTGAACCAACCCCCGGGACAAGAAAGAAATGATTTGGACAGAATATCCTTATTTCAGCTAGCTTCTGAGGTCTAGTTGCACCAACAACATACATAATATTATTAATATTCCCCCACCTCATGGATTTCTCAATAACACTCTTAAACAAAGGGAAACCAACAGTCTCAGTTGTAGAGTAGAAGAACCCTTCACTGTCGTACATGGCAGAAAGATCATCCAACATCTGAATATGCCCAAGCAGAGGCAAAGTTTCAAAATCATCTGCGGAAACATTGGATGTTAAAGCAAGCACTGCAGCCCACTTTCCCGAATATTGAAGAAAAGGCATTATTGAATCCTTGCCCATGTAAGGAGATAGTGTAACAGCATCAAAATCCATTTTTTCAAAAAAAGCCTTAGCATACTTTTCAGACGAATTCCCTATATCCCCTCGTTTAGCATCAGCAATTACAAACAATGATTGATCTTTCTTTCGTAAATAGTCGACAGTCATCTCAAGCTGCCGCCAACCAATTGCACCTTCACCTTCGTAAAAAGCTGTATTCGGTTTATATGCAACGGCATACATCACTGTAGCATCTATTATCCGTTTGTTAAATTCAAAAAAAGGAAATTCCAGGTCTTTTAATTGGTCAGGAATCTGAGCAAAATCAGGATCAAGACCAACACATAAAAAGCTTCTCTTTTTAATTATGTTGTTATACAATTCAAGATAAGTCATCCAATTAATTGTTTAGAGTCAGTTATTGAATCCTAAATGTTATTTTCTCCGGAAGCCTTGAGTCGTTCTGCATTCTCAGCAATCTGAAGCTGATCTATCAACTCCTGAATGTTACCATCCATAAAAGAAGGAAGATTATACATTGTATAATTGATTCTGTGATCAGTCACTCTCGACTGCGGATAGTTATATGTACGTATTTTGGCAGACCTGTCTCCTGTCGAAACCATAGTCTTTCTCTTTGCAGCTATCTCATTTAGATACTTCTCATACTCAAGATTGTATAGACGGGTTCTAAGTTCTGCAAGAGCCTTGTCATAATTTTTTAATTGCGACTTCTCGTCCTGACACTGTACAACTATGCCGGTAGGAATATGTGTAAGCCTGATTGCAGAATACGTAGTATTAACAGATTGGCCACCAGGACCAGAAGAGCAAAAAGTATCTTTTCTTATATCATTGATATTAAGGTCTATGTCAAACTCATCCGCTTCAGGCAAAACTGCAACTGAAGCAGCAGAAGTGTGAACACGCCCCTGAGTTTCAGTTTGAGGAACTCTTTGCACACGATGTACACCACTCTCATATTTCAATACACCATAGACACCCTGACCTGAAATAGTACAAATCAACTCCTTAAATCCACCTGATGTACCCTCGCTCTTACTTGTAACTTCAAGTTTCCAGCCCTTAGATTCAGCGAATTTTGAATACATTCTGAAAAGATCTCCCGCAAAAATAGAGGCCTCATCTCCACCTGCTCCTGCACGTATCTCCAATATGGCATTCTTAGAATCCTGAGGATCCGCAGGTATTAAAAGTAACTTTATCTCCTCCTCGACAACAGGAATTTTCTCCTCAATGGCAGAAAGCTCCTCCTTGACCATTTCCCTAAGCTCTTCATCTTTTTCTGTCAAAAGCATTTCTCTTGCTGATTCATAATCCCTTAGCAGTTTGCTATATTTGTCTCCCGCCTCAACCACAGGCTCAAGTTCCTTGTATTCCTTGTTTAACGAGACATATCTCTTCATATCCGACATCACGTCTGGATTTGACAGTTGAGCTGAAATATTCTCATATTTTTCCCGAAGGCCCGAGAGCTTCGACAATAGATTGTTATCACTCATAAATTAAAAATATCGTGCAAAAATAGATAAATTAGTTGACACTTGCCAATCATAAAAAAATCTATCTTTGTTAAGAATAACTATGATAACTTTAAAATCTGTAGTTTTATTTGAGTAATAATGGTGAAAATAAGAAGAATAATTCTGCATCTGATTTTGAACAGATGTATATCTCCAATTATCATAAAATAAGATCATTCTGCAACAATTATCTTCATGACAATGATACAGCAAAAAGTATAGCACAAGATGTTTTCATTTCTGTTTGGAACAATCGAGATAATTTAAATTTTTCAGATGAATTGCTTCCTTATCTTTTTATTCTTGCAAAGAATATGTGCCTTAATGTCCTTAAAAGAGGAAAAGTCAAACAAAACTATAACGACTATGAAAAACGGCATAATCGAGATTCTCTAAATTATGCTTCACTAAAAGAGCAAACAATAAATTCATTATATAGAAAGGAAGTTGAAAAGCTTATAAACGACTCTCTGTTAAAAATGCCGGAAAGTGTGAGGTCTACTTTTTGCATAAGCAGATTTAAAAATTTGAAATATGAGGAAATTGCAGTAATTCAGAAAATATCTGTAAAAACTGTTGAATATAGAATAATGTATGCGCTGAGAGTATTAAGAAAAATCCTAAAAGACTATTTGCCTATTTTTTTGTAGGGTATTAGTTAATTAAATTGTATTACAAGCAGAAGAACTATATGAAAAAATCGCTATTACTAAAGTATATTAGACGTGAAACAACAAGTCCGGAAGAAGATGATGTCCTCAAATGGATTAATAAATCTCCTGACAATGAGAGATATTTTATAGGTCTAAATAATTTATGGATATCTCAGAATATCTCTCAAGATAAAGCCAGTAAAGAGGAAGTTGATGAGATAAAAGCACTTACTACAAATAAAAAAACATCTCGCTTTAAATATAAGAAAGTTACCTACTATGTTGCTGCAGCAATAATATTAATCTCAGCAGGACTCAATTTTTTCCTTATAAAAGAAAACTCACTATTACAACATAAAATTAACGAGCCAATACAACTTGCCGAACTTCCATCTGCTTATAAACATGAACTCTACACAGAAAAAGGAGTGAAGGCAAAAATTATTCTTCCTGACAGTTCTTATGTTTGGCTAAATTCTGGTTCGAAAATAATATTTCCAGACAGGTTTGAACGTAACATAAGAGAGATCGAATTCTCAGGTGAAGCCTTTTTTGACGTTCACAAAGATTCTTTACGTCCACTTGTTATTAAAACAAATAAAAATTTTAAAGTAGAGGTCAGGGGAACAAAATTTAATCTTAAAACATATGACAACGACAAAGAAGCTAGGACCACACTTTATTCCGGTTCATTAAAGGTGATTTCAGAAGTCAAAGGAAAAAACATCCATTCAAAAGAAGTTATTACCCAACTCAAACCACTTGAAACTTGCATTATAAGAGGTTACGAGAAACCTGTTCTTTTAAGACCTAATAACGTAAACGATCATCAAGCCTGGAAAAATGGAGAAATAGTATTTGATTCGACTCCAATGGAAGAAGTTGTCAAAATACTAGAAAGATGGCACGGAATAAATTTTGAAGTTAAAGACAAGTATGTGTACAACTATAATATTACTGCAAAATTCAAATCTGAGTCAATAGTCCAAATTATGGAAATGATAAAATATTGTGCTCCATTGGATTATTCTATAGACAGCACAAACGTTTTTCTTTTCAAAAGGAAATTATGATTTTCTGTTAGGGTATTTACCTTTGATATTGTTTTACGACTATAACTTAAATCAAACAAATAAACTTATGATGAACAGTAAAACAGTACCAAAGGTCTTAGTATGCTTTATCTCTTTTGTAGCAATGTTCACTATATTTCTGAACAACGCATATGCTCAAAAGATAAACATCAACTTCAAAGATACTCCTATCAAAGAAGTAATCAAAGAAATAAGCCAGCAAACTGGTTATAATTTTGTCTATTCAAATGCCTTGACAGCTATTAATGACAAGGTAAGTATAAGCTACTCGGCAGATAAAGCTCCTGTTGAGAAGTTATTGGATATTCTTTTTAATGAAAGAGGAATATCTTATAAGATAGATAAGAAACAAATTATCCTTGCCCCTAAAAATATTGTTCCTGTAAATAATAATAATCAGCCAACTTCACAAACAAAAAATCAAGATCAGGAGAGGTTTACGCTTAAAGGTAAAGTGCTTGATGAGTCAAAATTGCCTTTAGTAGGCGTAACTGTCTTAAATCTTTCCACAAAAAAGGGAACATATACTGATAACAACGGAAATTATTCTATTGAAGTTAAGGAAGGAGATAAAGTTCAGTTTATTTTAATTGGAATGGCCACAAAAGAAATAACTGTCACAAAAGGTCTTACAGTATCAAACATAGAAATGATGTCAGACCAAATAAGACTCCAAGAGGTTGTTGTAACAGGTTACCAGACTATTTCAAAAGAGAGAGTTACTGGAGCTGTCAAAACAATCAGGACAGATATGCTTGAAAAACCATCAACTAATATTGCACAGAGGCTGATTGGCACAGCTGCCGGTGTTCAAGCCACATTGGATGTAGATGGTAACCCAACTTTTTTGATAAGAGGTTTGACATCTCTAAATGCAACCCGCGAACCATTAGTAGTAATAGACGGCTTCCCTACAGAAAAGGGGTTCAATTCAATAAATCCGAATGATGTTGAAAGCGTTACATTTTTAAAGGACGCCGCCGCCGCCTCCATATGGGGAGCAAAAGCAGCTAACGGTGTAATAGTAATTACGTCAAAAAAAGCTAAAGGTGAAATACCTTTAAGAATAGAATTCAATGCATTTTACAGAGTTGCACCTAAATTTGACCTTGACTATGTAAGGCCGATGGCAAAATCAAGTGATATAATTGACTACGAACTGCTCTCTTTTAATAAATGGGGTGCAAGAGCATATAATGTAGGAAATTTTCTGGATGGGTATTATAGAACATACACTCCAACTCAAGAGCTGATATGGCAAAATTACATTGGAGCTATATCTGAATCAAAAATGAATGAAGAAATAAACAAGTACAGAAATCTCGATAACTCTAAACAGATAAAAAAACATCTTCTTGATAACCCAAGTACCCAGCAGTACAACCTTACTATAATGAGCGGTACACAAAAGATGTCTAATTATTTTTCACTTTTGTATGAGCAGAACAACTCTAATTATAAAAACACAAACAACAACAGAGAAGTAATAAGCTATAGAAATGTAGCAAAAATTACAAAATGGCTTGATTTTGAATTCGGGGCGACTTTAGCCTATCAAGTCAACAATAATAATGGGATTAATCTGTCAAACATTCAGAGTTGGGCTCCTCATCAGATGCTTTTGGACGAAAATGGTCAATATACCAATATCCCAAATGGCATGAACTACTTACCGGCAATGACAACTGTACCTTTTGATAAGTTTCCTTATAAATTTACATACAATCCTATAGAGGAGATAAATAACCGAAGAATTACCACAAAGTCATTAGACACACGTATTACAGGAGCTTTGTTTATTAAAATATTTGATGGACTGTCGCTTGAGTCGAGAGCTCAATACGAGTACAACAACACATTCAACAAATCGTATTACAATGAAAATACATATACTGTAAGGTCTGCTGTAAATGCAGCTGCAACATGGGACAAAACAGTCGGTACTGTTACTTTGAACCTTCCAAAAGGGGGCTTTCTTGATCAGAATCGCTCAGAAGTAAAAGCTCTTACAGTCAGAAACCAATTAAATTATCGAAAGACAATTGGAAAACATGATTTAACAGCCCTAGCAGGTATTGAACTAACTGATAGAGTATCCCAAACATATGGGTATCCAAGAACATATGGGTATGATGATAATAAATTGACCGTAGGCACTTTCCCTAATGGACCAGGTGGTTCATCTATTAAAATTATAAAAAACTGGATTGACAATAACCAAACATTCAGTTATACAAACAGTTTTAGTTACTCAACTCGCAGATATTTCTCGAGTTATGCAAATGCTTCCTATACTTACGACTCAAAATATTCACTCAGTGGTAGTATACGTTCGGATGCTTCAAACTTCATCACTGATGACCCTAAATATAGATATGCTCCATTCTGGTCTATAGGTGCAAGTTGGAATGTCAATAAAGAGAATTTTATAGCTAACGTGAACTTCATTGACCGACTGACTGCCAGATTGACTTTTGGATATAATGGCAATGTTGATGTAACTACATCGTTCCAACCACTTATTACACCAAGTTCAAGTGTGAATATTTACACACGAGAAAATACAACTGCTATTTCAAGTATGGGTAACCCAACACTTCGATGGGAAAAAACTGGAACTTGGAATTTTGGTATTGACTACTCAATATTGAAAGGAAATTTATATGGCTCAATTGATCTTTATCGTAAATATACAAGAGATCTAATTGCAACCATATCTATTCCATCTGTAAATGGAAGTACTTCTTCAAAAATGAACAATGCAGAGATGAGTAATAAAGGAGTTGAAATAGAAATAGGAACAACTCAAAAAATATATGGTGATAATATATGGTGGCGAGGAATTCTTAATTTTGCCTACAACAAAAATAAAATTACTAAATTGTTTGTTTCACAATATGCCTCTTATAACTTATATGGTGGGGCTTACGTAGAAGGCTACAATGCCAATGAACTATGGTGTTTCAAATATGCAGGTATTAAGAACGAAGGTACAGCTGAACATCCAAATTGGCAGCCTCAGGTACAGGGGCCAGGAGATGTAACTTACAACTTTACAGGATGGACACCGGGTGATGCACGTAACTACATGCTTCATATGGGAACTACTGTTGCCCCATATACATTAGGTTTTGTTAATGACTTCAAAATATTTGACTTCAATTTGTCATTTATATTAACAGGAAAGTTTGGGCATGTATTCAAAAGACAATCTTTTAATTATCCAGTTTGGTGGAATGGTGCGGTAAATCCAAATCGAAAATATTCGGAAGTAGTAAATGGCGATCCAATGAAAATTGTACCATTACCACTGAATAACGATGAGCCAAGATTCTACTTCTGGAATAGATTCTATCCATACTTAAGTTATCTGGTCGAAGATGCATCTCATGTAAGAATGCAAGAAATAAACCTTTCTTACAACTTACCTCTGAACTTATTGCAAAAAATGGGACTAAGCAGAGCTCAACTCTATTTACAATGCAATGATGTATTTACAATTTACGCTAATAAATTTGGTGAGGATCCAGAATATCCTATTGGGTCACAAAATCCTCAGCCTAGATTTATTTTTGGACTAAAGTTTGACTTATAATTAATTTAATAATTGTCGAAAATGAAATACAAAATAAATATTAAGATATTAAATATCTTGTTGTTACTATTTATTCTTCCATCCTGTTCAAAGATTGATGATTTTTTGGATGAAAGACCAAGTAAAAGTACTTCTAAACCATTGGAAACTGTTGAAGAACTGGATGGAATATTGGGGGCTTACAGTAGCTTCTACATAGAAAGTTCTGCTACTTTGTTTGCCGGCCATGATGATTTTGGTCTAATTAAAGAAATACACGATTCATATGCAGGCATATATGGAGGAACTTCTATGGCATACCACTTCTATCCGGCAGTCTGGGATATAAAAAATTTAGAGATATCCGGTGATAGAGGATGGGCTGAAAGTTGGAGTAAAATATTCAAGGCTAATATGGTACTAAATAATATAGATAAAGTAAAAGGAAATGAGTCCTTAAAAGCAGACTTGAAAGCAGAGGCGCACTTTATAAGAGCTTATGAAATGTATATGCTGGCAAATGTCTTTTGTTTGCCTTATACTAACTTCAATAAAAGTAATAAAGATGAATTGGGATTACCTCTTAAACAATCAACCTCTTTTGAAGAATCCGTTGAGAGAAAAACAATTGAAGAGACCTACAAATTTATTGAAGCAGACTTGCAAGAGGCATTGAAAATAACCACACCTTTAATTAGACAGAGTGATGGAGTTTTACGTGCATGGAGAGGAAATAAAACTGGAGTTAAAGCATTTGCAGCTCGATATTACCTGTACCAAGGAGATTATGAACAGGCTCTCCATTACGCAAATCTTGCTCTTGGAGAATATAATACTTTAGTCGATTATAACCTGAACAGCAAAAATGGTGGTATGACTTGGGGGCTCCCAAAAGCTTATACAATAAACCAAGGAACACCTCAACAACAAACAGTAACATTAAAATATCCTTATGGCCATGATAACCAGTCAGATCCTACCGATAGGATGGCATGGAAGGAACATTTGTATATGAGATTCATGTACAATGGATCTTGGTGGTTTATTCCAAGCAGAGAGCTGCTCGCACTGTATGACCAGAATTATGATAGAAGATATGAATACAATTACGTTCAGGGCTATTCCTATGATCGCGGATGCGTTAAACCTGCTTATAGTTATCCAGGATACATACGTTTCTTTAAGGATAACCTTCCAAGTGGTCCAACAGTAGCTGAAATGTATCTTATAAAAGCTGAATGTCATGCTCGCCTTAACCAGATACTGGAGGCACAAACAGCTGTCAATACTCTCAGAGCTAAGAGAATTAATAATTCCGCTCCTGCTAACGTCATCAATCTGAGTTTCTCAAACAAAGAAGATGCAATTAAAAAGATTCTTGAAGAGAGACGCCGCGAACTGGCATTTGTACAAAGATGGTATGACATTAGAAGACTTAACAATAATGATGATCCTAATGATGATGTGGTTATGACAAAAACATTTTACGGTTATAACTCTTCTTCAATACTTAACAATGAGGGTCTTAAAATTTATACTTTACCTAAAGATTCAAGAAGATTTGCAACTCCAATACCTTATACTGACATTGTAGCTGGACATGGCGTTCTCAAGCAAAATACTTACGACAATAATTCCGTACTTGTTCAATAGCCTTCAATACTCCATATATCGGGTTAAGATTAGTTTAATTTAATAAATCTTAACCCGATTTGTTAACATAATACACAAAATGAAGACTTTAAATCTATTAATATCATTATTTATATCTTGTGTTGTATTAGCTCAGAACAGAGATTTGACAATAACTGTTAAGAACAATTCCGGAAAACCAATCAAGTTTGTAAAAGTCGAAACATTCCCATCAAATCTTAAAGGTTCGACTGATAAAAATGGATTGTGTATTTTAAAGGGTATTTCTGATGACGATTCTCTTATAGTTATTTATCCAAATGCAGATAAATCGGCAACATATTCACTCAAAGGACTGAAGGAAATACAGTTCAATCCTTCATTAAACAACCCTGTGGGCTATGATCCGATAGGAGATCTCCAGATTTTTGGAAAAGAACGGAAGATTGTTAAAAAAGGAGAGATAGATTTAGAAAATGAGATAAAAAATGGCGCATTGAACCTTGAAGATCTTTTAAAGAAAATGCCTTCACTGATGGTTACAGGAGGTGAAATAAGTTTTAGAAATCCTGTAATCACAAAAGCATTAAAAGAAGTTTCTCCCCTTATTGTTGTTGACAATATGATTGTAAGAGGTGGCCTTCAAGAGGCTAACAGAATTGTCAATATTCACATGATAGAATCCATTAAATTAGAAAAAGACGGAACATTATGGGGCCCTGAAGGCTTAAATGGAGTGATATTGATAACATTAAAGAAATAAAATTTAATTTGAATTACATTATGAATTATAAAAACAATAATCTATGAAACACAATTTATTAATAATCTTACTGTTAATGCCTATAATGGCAATCTGTCAAAATAATCAACGAATTAACAAAAACGTCGACCAGGATTCGTTGATGAAGCTAAAATCATGTGTGGAAAAAAATCCAAATGACATCGATGCACATAATAAAATTATAAAATATTTAGGCATCGAAAATCCCGATTTGCTGGTAATATATGAAGCTTGGTTAAAGAAGTTCCCAAAATCTGCAGTTGTACCTTTCGCTATTGGAGAGGCTTATGCCAATGCTGAAAGTCCTAAGGCAAAGCCATGGCTGCTTAAAGCAATAGCAATAGATTCTACAATGGCAAAAGCCTATTTTAATTTATGGCTTGATGGAGAAAGATGGGGTGATTTCATAGGTGCCAGAGAATACCTAAAAAAAGCAATGGAAGCTGACCCAACAAATCCTGATTATGCTTTCTACTATAGAAGTGGATATAAAGATATTGACACAAACCTTTATCGTCAGGGAATGCTTGAAATGCCAAAATTATTTCCCACAAGTGAACGTGGCGCTCAGGCATTGTACTGGCTAGGAATATTTGTGAAAAGCCCTAAGGAAAAAGAGGCAGTTTATACACAATTAAAAAACACATATCCACCAGATAAATTTAGATGGTCTTCAAGTGGAATGTATAATTTTTTCTATTTCTACCTTGAAAACAATCCTAACAAAGCTCTTGAACTTGCTAAATATATGTTATCTATATCAACAGAAGACAGAGATAAAAAATATTGGAATGATTGTTCTCAACTTGCAGATAATTTTGCTAAAGCTAAAAATTTGATTTCTGAAAAAAAATACAGAGAGGCTTTGAATGTGATAGAATCGTGTAAACCTGGACGTTATTCACAAGCTATAGAACTAATAAATTTCATGAAGGCAGAAACATTAGATGCTCTTGGAGAAACACAGGAAGCTTACAATCAACTAATAAAATACTATGCATCAACTCCAGGTGATAAGGTATGGAAGATCGTTGACACTTATGGTAAAAAACTCAAAAAAAATAGCAATACAATGAAAGCAGACTTGTGGAAAATATGGGATTCTATTGCAGTTTTGGCAACTCCTTTCTGCCTGGAACAGTATATGAAGCCTGGAAAGGTGTGTCTGTCTGACTTTAAAGGAAAAGTTGTATTACTTACTTACTGGTTCCCGGGATGTGGACCTTGTAGAGGTGAATTTCCTCATTTTGAAAATGTCATCAGGAAATACAGTAAAGACAAGGTTGAATATTTAGCTATCAACATTGCTCCAGAACAAGACGAATATGTTGTTCCATTTGTAAAGTCAAGCGGATACAGTTTCATCCCTTTAAAAGATGAACCTGACAAAAGAGGCAATTTAACTGCTGTAGGAGCTCCAACAAACTATTTAATTGATCAAAATGGACGTATAGTATTTAAAAATTTCAGAATAGACGCTGATAATGAAAGGATGCTTGAATTAATGATAAATGAATTGTTAGATCATAATACGATTAAATAACTAAAATGAAACAGATTGCATTTACAATATCATTGTTGTTAATATTTTTGAATTCATTCGGAAAGACAAATATTGACCAAAATGTTGATAATAAAGGTGTTATCTTTGAAAATCTCACCCTACCAGAGGCTTTAAACAAAGCTATGCAAAACAAAAAAGAGCCTAAAATGGTTTTTGTAGACTGCTATACTTCTTGGTGTGGCCCATGTAAATATATGTCCACTAATATATTTCCAAAAGAAGTTTGTGGTACATTTTTTAATTCAAACTTTATAAACATTAAGATTGATATGGAAAAGGGAGAAGGTCCTGAAGTCGCTAAAAAATATTCAGTATCCGTTTATCCAACTTTTCTAATTCTTGATTGTAAAGGTCAGGAAATTAATAGAGTGATAGGAAGTGATGAAGCTGAACCTTTTATTAATAAGGTTAAAATGGCAATGAATCCTCTTTCATCACCCAAAGCAAGATTTGAGGCCTATAATAAGGATAGTTCCGATTCTAATCTTTATTTATATATCAAATCCTTGAAAGAAGCATATTTAATTAAAGAACTAGGATTATTTATTCAGAATAAATTTTTCTCATGGACTCCTGAAGTCAGATATAGTAAAGAAATATGGGAGGCACTTATTAGTCCAACAGGAGCGTTGAGCGATACGAAAAATGAAATATTCAAGTATATTCTGAATAATCGCTTTGAAATTGATAAATATATTGGAAAAGAAAAGGTTGATGAACAACTACTTAAGACATTTAAAGTATACATGATGAGATATATATCTGGAAATCTGCCTGATGAAAAAGAAAATGACATAAACATTAATATCGTATGTGCCAATGCAATCAGCAATTGTGATTTTGGAATTGAAACTCTTGTTAAAATGGTCAGACTAAAACAAGAAAATAAAATAGAAGATGTTGTAAAAATGCTCTCTTTTACTAAATTATATAGATCAAATGCACTAGATCAAGAGATGATAGAAAAATCCGTAACATATATTAAAGATCTTACGCCAGAACAAAAAACAATAGTATCTAAATACTACAATGACAAATCTGAATATCTGACAAGGGATGCTGCTTATGCAAAGAGAACAGCTGAAAAACTTGTTGAAGTAAAATAAAAATTTAATGCAATGATGGAGTTACGACATGGAAGCAGTGATTGCATATAAAAAAAGGGGTGTCCAAAAAGCAATCCGCAAATGGAAAGCTTAACTATAGGCACATCTGTTTTTTAGTTTTTTTCTGAAGAGTTTTTTCGGAGAAAGGCTGAGGATGTCCGACGACCATAGGGAGAAGTTCCGCAAGCCCCGAAAAAATCAAAGAAAAAGCGTTAAAAAAAACAGCAGTGCCTATAGCTAAGCTTTCCATTTCGATGGTTGCTTATTATATAAAAACAGAGGCTGTCTACTTTTTAGACAGCCTCAAACACATCAAGCCTCCATAAACAGCTTTATATCATCCTCTACTGTGCCTATAGGTGCAATTCCGAAGTTTTTAACAAGAACATTTGCTACATTAGAAGAAAGAAAACCAGGGAGTGTAGGACCAAGGTGAATGTTCTTAACACCAAGAGAGAGAAGTGCAAGCAGCACAATCACAGCTTTTTGTTCATACCAGGCGATGTTGTAAGCAATTGGTAGATCATTAATGTCATTTGCATTAAAAATCTCCTTTAATTTCATGGCAATTACAGCCAGCGAATAAGAGTCATTGCACTGGCCTGCATCAAGTACACGTGGTATCCCACCAATATCTCCAAGTCCAAGTTTATTATAACGATATTTTGCACAACCAGCAGTAAGTATCACAGTATCCTTGGGAAGTGCGGCAGCAAAATCTGTATAATAACTCCTGTCCTTCATCCTGCCATCGCAACCTGCCATTACAAAAAACTTTTTAATTGCTCCTGACTTGACTGCATCCACCACCTTATCAGCAAGAGCAAATACCTGCTCATGGGCAAATCCCCCTACTATCTCTCCCCTTTCAATCTCAACCGGAGGCTGACATTTTTTTGCAAGTTCAATAATTTCAGAGAAATCCTTTTGACCACCTTCCTTTCTATCTTCAATATGTTTGAAACCCGGAAAACCAGCAGCTCCGGTTGTATATACTCTGTCTCTATATGTAGAGTTAGACCTTGGAGGAACAATACAGTTGGTTGTAAAAAGAATAGGTCCGTTGAAAGTTTCAAAATCCTGTGTCTGTTTCCACCATGAACTTCCATAATTTCCCACAAAATGACTGTACTTTTTAAAAGCAGGATAGTAGTGTGCCGGTAGCATTTCGGAGTGAGTATATACATCTACTCCTGTCCCCTCTGTCTGTTTCAACAGATCTTCCATATCCCTCAAATCGTGGCCAGAAATAAGAATGCCAGGATTTTTCCCAACGCCAATATTAACCTTAGTAATCTCAGGATTCCCGTACTTAGTAGTATTTGCCTTATCAAGCAAAGCCATAACCTTTACGCCATGAGCACCTGTCTCCAGTACAAGAGAGACTAGTTCATCTGCTGATAATGAATCATCAGTAACTGCCACCAATGCCTTTTGCATAAAAGCATATACATCTACATCTTCCATTCCAAGATTAAACGCATGTTCAGCATAAGCAGCCATTCCCTTCAAACCGTAAACAGTTAACTCTCTTAGTGAACGAATGTCCTCATTCTCCGTAGAGAGCACACCCACCTGGCCTGCCTTTTCTTCCATAACAGCCACATCATCAGAGCTCCAAAAAGCTCCTTCAAATTTAATCTCTTCAAGTTTTCCTCCTTTTTCCATATACAAAGACCTTAGATTGTCTCTTAATACTAATGCCTCCCTAATCCTTTTAACAAATCTATCTTTATCAAAATTGGCATTAGTAATAGTCATAAAAAGAGAGTCTGTAATGAACTTGTTAACTTCAGCACTTTCATAGCCCATACTTCTCAAAGGATGGGAAAAATGAGAGATCCCCTTACAAAGGTATATCAGCAAATCTTGCAAATTTGCTACATCGGCTGTCTTGCCACATACTCCCTGAAGTGTGCAGCCTTGGTTTTTTGATGTCTCCTGACATTGAAAACAAAACATCTTATTCATAATAATTGTATTAAGTTATTTTAATTTAATTTATTCAAATGTCGAAAGTTATTTTACAGAAATGTGTAATAATTGTTACACATGTGAAAATATTGTATTTTTGAATTAAACATTTTAATCAAACAATTTCACAGACTGTGCAATTTGAAAACAACCAAGAGAGTACAAAGTTTAATCTTCTCGGAAAGTCATATAATAACTTTCAAGAGGTTATTCCTGAAGGTGTAGAGTATTCGGTAAGAAATTATTCTAAAGGCGATATTATTGCAAGACAGGGAGAAAGCTGCAAAGGACTGTATATGCTTATCAAAGGCAGTGTAAGAACAGAGATGATTGCCGAAAACGGCAGTTTGCTTTATATAGAAACAATTGATGCAATCAAACCTCTTGCACCAGCATTCATTTTTGCAACAGTCAACAACTTCCCGGTTGATGTAATAGCACTCGAAGAAAGCAAAGTACTTTTTATCTCAAGAGAAGAAATACTTAAAATACTTCAGAACGATCAAGATCTTCTTCTGAGATATTTAAGATACAACTCAGATAAAACCCAGTTTCTTTCAAACAAGATCCAAATGCTTTCAATCAAGACCATTAAGTCCAAACTATCTCACTATATTCTTGAACTCTTAAAAGTTGAACAAAAAACAAAACCCGGTTCTTCCACAATTATTATGGACAAGAATCAGACTGAACTTGCTGCATATTTCGGAGTAACAAGGCCGTCTCTTGCACGCGCCTTAGGCGAGATGGCAAGAGACGGCCTTATATCTGTAAACAGAAAAACAGTCTCCATTAAAAACCTGAAAGGCTTAATAGAGACTGAAGGATAATCTATTCGTAACTGTCAAGAATCTCCTTGATCATAGAGGGTTCCAGACGCCCATAAACCTTTTCACCAATAAGCATTACTGGGGCTAGGCCACAAGCACCTACACACCGCAAGCAATCCAGTGAAAATTTCCCATCATCTGTCACACCGCCAACTTTTATATTGAGCTGCTTCTTAAGCTCATCGAGAATTTTCTCCCCTCCACGCACATAACATGCTGTTCCCATACACACCGAAATTGGATACTTACCTTTCGGAGTCATCGTGAAGAAAGAGTAAAACGAAACCACTCCATATACACTTGCAACCGATATGTTGAGAATATGTGCAATTTCTCTCTGCACATCCTCCGGAAGATATCCAAACTCTTTCTGAGCACTGTAGAGAATTTTGATCAAGTTACCGGGATCGTTATGGTAATATGTACAAATATCTGCTATAGTCTTTTTATGACACTCTTGTAATTTAAATGCGCCCATGGTGATTAGTTTTTATTTTTTTCAAAATATTGAGTATGGAGTAGATGATGAGCCTTCTCACTCATCGGATGACCAAGGAATTCCTCATAAAGTTTTATGATATAAGGATTCTCATGAGATTTTCTGATAGTCTTGCTAGCATCTTCTCTGTAAATTGCCCCGAAACGTGCCTTTATGATCTCAGAGTTTCCATGATGAAGAGGTTGCCCTGCTCCACCAATACATCCTCCAGGACATGCCATTATCTCAATTGCGTGAAAATTGTACAATCCTGCACGAATACCATCGAGAAGCTTACGTGCATTGCCCAGCTGATGAGCTATTCCAATATTAATCTTTGTACCGTTGAAATCAATTGTTGCAGTTCTTATTCCCTCGAGACCACGCAATTCTTCAAAGTCTATTCTTTCAAGTTTCTTCTTTGTGTAAAGCTCATATGCAGTACGAACTGCTGCCTCAATTACACCTCCGGTAACTCCGAATATAACACCCGCACCTGTTGATTCCCCTAAAGGAGCATCAAATTCCTCATCCTCAAGAGCATTGAAATCTATATTTGCAGATTTGATAAGACTTGCAAGCTCTCTTGTAGAAATTGAAAAGTCAACATCAGGATTGCCATTAGTCTTAAATTCATCCCTCTGGCATTCATATTTTTTAGCAAGGCAAGGCATGACAGATACGACCACCAAATCTTCTCTCTTTACACCAAGCAATTGAGTATAATAATTCTTTGCAATTGATCCAAACATTTGCTGTGGTGATCTCGCTGTAGAAGGAACATCCAGCATGTCCTGATAATTATTTTCGAAAAAGTTTACCCAAGCAGGGCAGCATGAAGTCAGTATGGGAAGTTTGACACTTTTGTCACCTTCCAGAAATTTGGAAAGTCTTGTCAGCAATTCTGTGCCTTCTTCCATAATAGTCAAGTCTGCAGCAAAATCAGTATCAAACACCTTGTCAAAACCCAAACTTCTCAGAGCTGCCACCATTTTACCTGTCACAAGAGTTCCCGGCTCAAGACCAAACTCTTCGCCAAGGGCAGCACGAACAGCCGGCGCAGTCTGAACAATAACGGTTTTCTTAGGATCTGAAAGTGCTCTGATAACCTTTCCGGTATCATCAAACGGAGTTAAAGCTCCGGTAGGACAGACAGCCACACACTGACCGCAAAAAGTACATGGTGAATCAATGAGATCCTGCTCAAATGCAGGAGCCACAACTGCCATAAAACCCCTGTTAATTGCACTGAGTGCTCCAACAGTCTGAACTTTATTGCAAATTGTCTCACACCTGCGACACATTATACATTTGTCCATATCCCTCTTCAAAGCAGGGGACACATCCTTTCTGTAAGTAGACACGGCAGCATTTTCAACAGAATGAATTTCACGAATTCCTAGTGTCTGAGACAACTTCTGCAGATCGCACTGTCCTGAAGATGAACAGATAAGGCAATCTTTTGGATGGTCAGAAAGAATCAGTTCGAGAACAGTTTTTCTTGCATTGAGAACTCTCACAGAGTGAGTATTTATTACCATACCGTTCGTACACTCTGTAGAACAAGAAGGTGCAAGATTTTTTCTTCCAACTACCTCAACAACACATACCCTGCACCCGCCGGGTCTGTTTTCAATTTTCAAGTGATCCAGATTAAGATAACAGAGCGTAGGTATATGAATTCCGTTATCTTTTGCAGCCTGGTAGATAGTCGTACCTTTGGCAACTTCTATCTCTTTCTTATCTATAGTAATTTTAATTTTTTCCATAAAGAGAGAACATTATTGAACATAAATTGCTGAAAACTTACACTTGTCATAGCAAGCTCCACAACGGATGCACTTTTCTGCATCAATCACATGTGCCTGTCGTTTCTCACCGGAGATAGCTCCAACAGGACAGGACCTCGCGCATGCAGTACAGCCTGTACACTTATCTGCAATAATAGTATATAACTTAAGAGCCTTGCACTGTCCAGCAGGACAAATTCTTTCGGTTACATGAGCCTTGTACTCGTCGTAGAAGTGCTCGATTGTCGAAAGCACAGGATTAGGTGAAGTTTGTCCCAGCCCACAAAGAGCTGTGTCTTTAATAACATTTCCAAGATTTTTAAGATACTCCACATCCTCCATTGTTCCCTTGCCACTGCAGATTTTCTCGAGCATCTCATGCAGTCTCTTGTTCCCCACGCGACACGGAGCACATTTGCCACAAGATTCGTCAACAGTAAATTCAAGATAGAATTTTGCCACGGAGACCATACAGTCGTCTTCGTCCATTACAATCATTCCGCCTGAACCCATCATGGAGCCAGCAGCAATCAAATTATCAAAATCAATAGGAGTATCGAGATGCTTTTCAGTAAGACATCCACCAGAAGGACCTCCTGTCTGAACAGCCTTAAATTTTTTGCCTCCCTTTATGCCACCACCAATTTCAAAAATAACCTCACGAAGAGTTGTACCCATAGGCACTTCAATCAGACCCACATTGTTGATCTTGCCGGCAAGAGCAAATACCTTGGTTCCTTTTGATTTCTCGGTTCCGATACTTGAAAACCACTCGGGCCCTTTTAAAAGAATAGCAGGAACATTGGCAAAAGTTTCAACATTGTTAACATTGGTTGGTTTCCCGAGATAACCGCTTTGAGCAGGAAAAGGAGGTTTAACGGTAGGTTCTCCTCTTTTGCCCTCCATTGACTGAATAAGAGCTGTCTCTTCTCCACAAACAAATGCTCCGGCACCATATCTCAACTCAATATCAAAATTGAAACCTGTCCCAAGAATATCATTACCAAGAAGACCATAAGCACGACACTGTCTTGCAGCAACTTTAAGCCTCTGAATAGCAAGTGGATATTCAGCTCGAATATACACAATGCCTTTTGAAGCGCCAATACAGTAACCGCAAATAGCCATTGCCTCAATCACAGAATGTGGATCCCCTTCAAGAATCGAACGATCCATAAAAGCACCAGGGTCACCCTCGTCGGCATTACATACTACATATTTCTGGTCAGCTTTGTTAGCAGCAGCAATTTCCCACTTAAGACCTGTAGGAAATCCTCCGCCGCCCCTTCCTCTCAATCCGGATTTTTTAATCAGGTCTATTACCTGTTGTGGAGTCATTTCAGTAAGAGCCTTGCCAAGAGCAGCGTAGCCATCACGAGCTATATATTCATCAATATTTTCCGGATCAATAAAGCCACAGTTTCTCAGTGCTATACGTAACTGCTTTTGATAGAAACCCATATGCTTGGAATCAGAAACATGCTGTTTGGTAGCTGGATCTACATAAAGAAGCCTCATTACTCTTCTGCCTTTGAGAACATGCTCATTTACTATTTCCTTGCAATCTTCAGGCTTGACCTGTGTATAGAAAGTATTGTCAGGAATAACTTTAACTATCGGACCCTTCTCACAGAAACCAAAACAGCCTGTTATAACAACCTGTGCTTCATTTTCCAGACCAATGTTTTTAATCTCTTCCCTAAGATTTTCGGCAATTTTTTCACTCTGAGACGCACGGCAGCCAGTTCCGCCACATACTAAAAGATGCATTCTGTATTGTGCCATATCGCTATATTTTATCGTTAATGGTCTGATAATTAACTGGTATTATCCCATCGAGGAGCTCGCCTTTAACGATATACTTCTCAACGATGTCAATTGCCTTTTTGGAATCCACATAGCCAAAGACAACAGGATCCTTACCCGGAATCCTGACCTCGACTGTAGGCTCTGCATAGCAATAACCCATGCATCCACTTTGAGTAACCACAGCAGGAACTTTGTCCTTTTCTATTTTTTCAATAAGAGTATTCATGACGGTTCTAGCGCCCGCAGCTATACCACAGGTAGCCATAGCCACACGAATCTGAACTAAAGACTCTGGCGAATTGCTCTTTTCACGGATATTCATTCCGTTCTCAAGATCCTGCTTAATCTTGCGCAAATCGTCAATAGATTTAATCTTGTTCATAAATAATTGGTTATTTGATTGTTAAACTATTTAAATGATGCTCAAAAGTACTAATAATTAAATCAAAAACAAATAAATATTAACTTTTTACTTAACATTTGTAATCACTTCTTCTTTTTAAGATCTTCAATATTCTCTCTAATCATTTCAGTAAGAGCCCTTATAACAGATGGTTCATTGACAGGTATACCTTCCAAAACCTTTTTTATTTCAACTGTATTAAAAAGATAATCAGCATTCCCCACTACATACCTTAGAATAAAATCTATCTCAGGATTGGCAGAAACCATCAACATAAATGCATTCGCTACATCTCCAAGTGGAGGCCTGTCAATATGTGAGTATCCAAAAGAAGCTTTGACAGTTGTGCCAATCCCAGGTTCTGATTTAATCTCAAGCTCTCCCCCGCTCTGCTCCGCAGTTTGTTGAAGGAGAGGAATTCCCATCCCTACTCTTCTTGTTGTCCTCGATGTAAAAAAAGGGTCATTGAGTTTTGCTACCTGCTCACTACTCATTCCACAACCATTATCCTCAACTGTAATAACAAGCAGGTCATCTTCGCGATCTTCCTCAATAGTAACCGTTATCAATGTTGCTCCTGCCCTGAGGGAATTTTGAATAATATCTATAATATGCATCGACAAATCATTCATAAGATGACCTTTTTTAGTTTAAGAGCCTCCTTCAAAGCTTCAAAAGAAGGTTCCTGAATATCAAACACCGAAAAAACATCTCCAAAATCATCCGGGTAATGAGCATCCGAAGATCTGACAAAAGTATAATTCTCAATCCAGGGATAATTTTTTAATAAAAGTTGAAGATCTGACCTGAAAGATATTTCCAGTGCATCGGCTCTGATTCCCTGTGGCACAAAGCCCAACTGACTTGTTATCGAATTCTGAAACTTGTCTATGTGAGCAGGAATAAAGATGCCACCTAAGGAATGAATGAACTCCTCCACCTGATCAATCGAACGATCCAGTGCACTTAACAAAAGATAAGGTTCTTGATAGATAACTTCCTCAAATTCATTCACCACAAGCTGATACCCGAAAATATCTTCTCTGTTGGGTATTTTTGGGAGATATCTGTCAAGCCAAAGTTGAAACTTCTCCCTGTCAGCATCATTCACAATAGCCACAACATGCACCTCTTCTCTGGTAGTAATCTCAGCGCCACACATCACTGCAACACCTTCGCGTCTTCCTATCCTCGCAATCTCCTCATAACCCCTCGTGGAGTTATGATCAGTAACAGCAATCATCCCAAGATTTTTCTCCCTCGCTCTTCGGATTATAAAAGAGGGAGTCATTTCAATATCACCACAGGGAGACAGTACAGAATGAAGATGAAGATCTGCCTTAATCATTTTAAAAGGTCATACAGTTTTCCAGAGATTTCAAATGCTCCAAGGTCACTGCCCAAAAGAGGAATTCCCTCTGCCATTGCGGCTTCGACGGTCTCTGCCTCCGGTACAAATCCCTTGACAAGAACAATTGCAGCAAGTTCTTTCAAAGAAGCTACTGCAACAATATTTTTGTGAGTCTGCAATGTAATCCAAACCTGCCCCTCTTCTGCATGCCCCATAACATCCGAAAGCAAGTCAGAAGTATATCCTCCTTTAACATCACGCATTGTACCCTGAGGAAGGTAAAAAACCTTCAAATTCAATTTTTCAATAATTTCATTAATTGACATATATCATATTGTTAATCTTTTTTTCTGTTGAATCGGTCCTTTCCCCAAATACCCTCCATAATCCTTACTGCCTCAGAAAGAGAAATCTCTCCCATTTTTTCATAAAGAGTCCTCAAAAAAATACAATCATTTATATCTGCCTGATCCTTAACCACATCTTCAGCAAGAGCTTCACAACTTGGAGCGCCACAGGCACCACAATCGATTCCCGGAAAAAGTTTTCTCAGCTCTCTTGCCTTTTCCATCTTATTTATTGCCCTCTCAAGATCATTATCATACTTAACCATTGATCGAGGTTCAATCTTATCCATATAAATCACAGCTGAACAGTGTTTTTGATATTCAGAAACAAGAGCATGAGTTGACGGCAAAATTGAGGCATAATTTTTCATGCTCTCCGCTATAAGAAAGCGATTTCTGTGAGAGAGTATACCTCCTGCACATGATTGGTCGCATGCCCTGAGTTCAAGAAAATCAAACCCATCTATCTCTTCATTCTCAAGCATTTCCAAAAAGTCGATTACATTATTCATTCCATCAATTGACAGACTTTTTCCTTCAATATGTTTAGCCTCGCCTCCTGTTGTCGGGAACAAAACACCCTTTGAAGAAATTGCACTGTTAACCTTCACAGATTTTGTGACAGGCAATTTATGCTTATATGCAAGATAAACCTTGTTAAAAAAGAAATCCATATTGATAACCCCGTTAATAGGAGAAGTATAACCTCCAACAGGTGATTTAACAGCAGCTATTTTCCCTATGCATGGAGTAAGGTAAAAAATCCCCAAATCCTCCTCGGGAACCCCGGCTGAAGCAAAATTACGTTTATAATACTGAGCAGTAATCTCAATAGGAGGCAAGAGTCTAATAATGTTGTCCACGAGAGAAGGAAAACGAACCTGAATCAATCTGACAACTGCAGGACAAAAAGAAGATATTGCAGGTTTTATTGCATGTTTGACGTATTCATTCTCTTCTTTAATGAGAGTATCGACACTTTGCTCTACCGCACAAATTTCTGTAAATCCCAATTCTCCGATTATGCCATTTATCACATCCTTTTTAATATGATCATCAAACTGTGCATAAAAAACTGATGGCACAAGCAAAATTCTGTACTTGTAGTCAAATATTTTTTGAAAATCATCGTCCATTACACGAATTGCCCTTGTAGGACACTCCCTGTAGCACTCTCCACAATCAATGCACCAGTCAACATGAATCTTGGCCTTACCATCTGAAACTCTCAAAGCTTCAGTTGGACAAACCTTCATGCAGTGAGAACAGCCAATACAGATTTCATGCATGATTTGAAGAGCTCTATGATATGTAGTTTCTTCTCTTCTCATCAAAACCTTATTTCAATATTCAAGGTAGTCCCTTTGCCTACAACCGTATCTATACTCAATTTATCGGCATTCTCACTGATATTTGGCAATCCCATACCTGCCCCAAAACCCATTTCCCGCACCTCTTTGGAAGCTGTCGAATACCCCTTGGTCATAGCCAGCTCAACATCAGGAATACCCGGTCCCTCATCTTTTACCGTTATATAGATTCCGGAGGGATTAATATCGGCATCTATTACACCTCTGTATGCATGTGCCACCACATTAACTTCTGCCTCATACAAAGCTACAACAACTCTTTTTATCAATGATGGATCAACATTTAACTGCTTCAGTATTTTCTTGATCTGAGAAGAAGCACTTCCGGCATTTGAGAAATCTCCTCCTTCAACATTATACTCAACATGCATATTAATATACAGGTTTAAGTCCGTTTACATAGAGAATTCCTGCACATTTGAACATAGAAAAACGTGTGCAGATAATCACAATATTACTCTCTTCCGCAACCTCAAGCATATCAGGAGTTACCTGCTTGTTCCTGCATATTATCATATATGGTACATCAGACATTTCAGCCGTTCTCACAGCCTGAACATTGCAAAGTCCGGTGAGCAAAATAAAATTCTGAATTTTCACAGTCAAAACATCACTCATCAGATCTGAGGCAAATGCATATTCCACCTCGTCATCCATTCTGTATTCCCCAATTACCACAGTCCCTTCTATCAGTGAACATATTTCAGAGATTTTCATGCCTTCTGCAAACTTTTAATATAACATCTTCTTTTCATATAAGGAGAATAGGTATATCTCTCCCACACTTTAAACACCGAGTTTTCCTCTGCTTGAGGATTAGTTATGGCATACTGAAGATCAAGTTCTTTAAAACGAGTTGCCAGATATGTATGAATCACCGACGATATTCCGGTGTTTTGCCACTCTTTGGCTGCACCCATAATCATCAGGTCTATGCTGTCAAATTTTTTGAAACTTCTGTAAATATGGTACCAGCCAAAAGGAAAAAGTTTACCATGTGCCTTTTTAAGAGCCTCGGAGAAACTCGGGAAACAAATAGCGAAAGCTGCAATTTTATTATTCTGGTCGAGTATCACACAAGTCAATTCCTTTTTAAGTAAAGGAATGTACTGTCGATCTATTTCAAGTATCTCCTCCTTGTCAAGAGGCACAAAATTGTCAATATTCCTAAAACTTGTGTTATAACTTTCAAAGAATTCTAAAAGCAGTTTATCGTTATTCTTGAACATCTCTATGTCGGCAATTCTAAGCTTGTATCTCTCCATTATCATCTCGTTTATCCTTTTCAGCTTGTCAGGTACACCAACATTGGCAATCAGCTTTATCTGCTTCCAATCGAGCTGTTTCCCGTAACCGAGTTGTTCAAGAATAGATCTGTAATAAGGATAGTTATACAAACAGTTAGCAGGCGGTGTGTTTTCAAATCCTTCAATTAAAACTCCCTGTCTATACCAAGTATTATATCCGAGCGGCCCATGAATCTCTTCCATCCCCAAAGAAACTCCCCACTCTTCAACTTTACCAAGAAGAGCAGCAGCGACCTCAATATCCTCCACAAAGTCAAACCATCCAAACCTAATTCTCTTGTTATTATGGTATTCGTTAGCCCTCGGGTTATAAATTCCTGCAATACGGCCAACAATTCTGTTATGATCGGAATAAGCCAGCCACAATCTTAATTTACAATATCTCAAAGATGGACTTTCAGTCAATGATCGAATTTCATCCTTATCAAGAACGGGTACATATTGTTTGCAATTTTTATAAAGCTTATGGGGAAAACGGACAAATTTTTTTATCTCAGAAGTAGTTACGGCCTCACGAATTTCAACTTTCATTCCCGGTCAGTATTAATGTTTAAAGGCAACAAATGTAATTAATAATTTTAATTTTTTTTGGAGATATCTATAAAGTAACAAATTACCACCTGTGCACATGCAATCCCAAATGCTGCAGGTAGATACGATAAAGTACCTACCACTGATTTTTTATTTTGTTCTTCTACAGGCACAATGGCATTTTTATCAGGTAATTCACTAGAAAACACCACCTTGAATCCGCTACTGATTCCCTCTTTCCTCAATCTTTTCCTCAGCATGTAAGCCAGCGGACAGTTATAAGATTTTGATATATCAGCAATCTCAATTGCTGTTATGTCATATTTGGCACCGGCTCCCATGGAGCTGACAATCGGAATCCCATTTTTTAAAGCATATTTGATAAGTGCTATCTTTGGAGACAGCGTATCAATTGCATCCACAATATAATCAATCTTTTCTCCTCCAAGCAAAAGAGCAACATTATCTTCGTTAAGAAAATCTGCAACAGTCTTAATGTCAATCTCAGGGTTTATATCTCTCAATCGGGAAGATATCACATCCACTTTTTTCATCCCAATTGTGCTTTCAAGAGCAAGCAACTGGCGGTTTTTATTTGAATATGTCACAATATCCGGATCAATAACATACATAGCCCCTATACCGGCTCTCGCTATCATTTCGGCAGCAAAAGCTCCAACACCTCCAACACCCACAACAACTACTCGTTTGGATGCAAAGCTATCTATCACTTTGCGACCTAACAATAGTTCACTCCTTTCCAACCAATTCTCCATCATCTATTTTCAAGATTTTTAGCTTCATTCCACAATCTGTCCATCTCTTCGAGTGAGAGAGACTTTATAGACAAACCCCTTTTAACTGTTTCGCTTTCAATATAGCCAAAGCGTTTGAAAAATTTACGGTTTGTCATCTCAAGAGCCGTATCAGGATTTATATTATAAAGTCTTGCCGCATTAATCAAAGAGAACAAAAGATCGCCAAATTCACCCTCCAAGTTGCAATCCACATTATTTTCAGTTTCTTTTTCAAGATCACCTGCGGCATTATTCTTAAGTTCCTCTTCAAATTCAGCTATCTCTTCACGAACCTTCTCCCACACCTCTTCTCTTTTCTCCCAGTCAAAACCTACAGCTCTAACTTTGTCCTGCATGCGGTATGCCTTAACAATAGATGGCAAGGATGAAGGAACTCCAGAAAGAATAGTCTTATTGCCATCCTTCTCCTTTCTCTTAAGTTGCTCCCAGTTTTTTATAACCTCTCCCGCTCCTGAAACCTGAGTCTCACCAAAAACATGAGGATGCCTGTATATAAGCTTGTCACAACACCTGTTAATAACATCGGAAATATCGAAACTGCCCTTTTCAGAAGCAATTTTTGCATAGAAAACAATATGAAGCAGTATGTCTCCAAGCTCCTTGCTTATATTATAATCATCCGAATTAATAATCGCATCACTCAATTCATAAGTCTCCTCAATAGTAAGAGGTCTAAGAGATTCTGCAGTCTGCTCCCTGTCCCAGGGACATTTTTCTCTTAGCTCATCCATTATGTCGAGAAGCCTTACAAAAGCTTTAATCTCCTCATTTCTATCCTTTTTCATTACTATTTATAATTTAATAACTATTCTCAAATCTGATTTTAATCTCAGTAGATGTATCAATGTTTTCCAAAACCGCTATATTACCCTGGTATACAGCTATCTCAAGCAGTCCTAGTGAATTAAACAAAGCAAAAATTTCACCGGGATCATGAGAAAAGTAACTTGAAGATATCTTTCGGATTTTAGAATATGGCCCTGCCACAAATATTGTGAAATTTCTTCCCCTGTGTATTTTGTCAAAAAGTGTCTTTTCGATATTTGTAATCGCGTTACCAAAAGAGTCAATATACACAACTCTGCCTGTAATCGACTCTTCACTGTAAACCAACTGAGGTGAAGTTTCAATTTTCACCTCTGCTGCAACAGTGTTTTCATTAAATGAGTTACCCATAATTGTTTTTACTCCCTTTACAAAAAGTCCCAATGAGGAAAAAGAATTGCGTACAATATCTTCAACTATGGAAAAAGCTATAGCAGGAACTGAATCCAACAAAAGAGAAAAACGTCCGTCATTGACACCTATGAAATAATGACCATCCGAATACACAACAATCATATCCACATCCGGGGAAGGCTCACTCATTACACCCATCAGATGAATAGAACCTACAGGAAAAAACCTGTAAGTATTTTTTAGAATAAACACCTCCTGTAAAACATCAAAAGGGGTAATAGACTTTGAAATTTCAACCACTTCAATCCCGCCGTCAAGAGATAACAACATTCCTTTGAGAGCACCGGTATAGTAGTCACCCATGCTCCAGTCGCTCGTAAGTGTAACAATAGTCATCAGCCGGAATTTATGATTGTGCAAAGATAGAAAAATTTCATACATTTGCCCCTTGCATAAAATTAAAAACAATATTAGAAACATCTAAATATCAGCAATTTAACATGAATGGCAATTTAAAGTTTATTAGCGCAGACGAAGCTGTCAAAGTTGTAAAATCAGGAGATCATATCCATTTAAGTAGCGTGGCAAGTGCGCCTAAAATTCTCATAGAAGCTCTAATGCGCAGAGGAGATGCCGGAGAACTCAAAGATGTACGTATTCATCATCTTCATACAGAAGGTTCTGCTCCTTATACTGATGCAAAATATGAAGGAATCTTTTTTCACCAGGCTTTTTTTGTTGGAAGCAATGTACGTAAAAACGTCCAGGCAGGTTATGCCGATTATATACCAATTTTTTTGAGTGAAACACAGAAACTATACAGAAGTGGAGTTCTTCCTTGCAATGTTGCAATGGTTCAGGTATCACCCCCAGACAAACATGGTTTCGTTTCATTAGGGACATCTGTGGATGCAACACTCGCGGCCATAGAATGCGCAGAACATGTTATTGCAGTTGTCAACAAAAACGTACCAAGAGCATGGGGAGATGCAATGATTCCAACCAGCATGATCAATTTTTTTGTTCAATGTGATGAACCTCTCGAGCAGGCACATTTCGCAGAGCCAGACGAGATTGAATCGGTTATAGGTAAAAACTGTGCAGAATTGATAGAAGACGGGGCTTGTCTCCAAATGGGAATCGGTGCCATTCCAAATGCAGTTCTTGCACAGCTTGGCAATCATAAAAACATAGGCATTCACACCGAAATGTTTGCCGACGGTGTCTTGCCACTTGTAGAAAAAGGTGTGATAAATGGTGCAAATAAAGTTATCGACAAAGGAAAGATGGTCTCTACATTTTTAATGGGATCCCAGAAATGCTATGATTTTATTGACGACAATCCAATGGTAAAAATGATGGACGTAGGATATACAAATGATCCGTTTGTGATTTCCAAAAATCCAAAAGTTACTGCTATAAACTCAGCTTTACAGGTAGACATCACTGGCCAGGTTTGTGCCGATTCGCTTGGAACCAAATTCTTTTCTGGAGTTGGAGGACAGATAGACTTCATATATGGCGCTTCGCTCTCAGAAAGAGGAAAAGCCATTATTGCCATGCCATCGACTACTAAAAAAGGCGAAAGCAAGATTGCACCTGTTCTCACTCCCGGAGCCGGAGTTGTAACAACAAGAAACCATATTCACTGGTTAGTTACAGAATACGGAGCAGTCAATCTCTACGGCAAATCATTGCAGGAAAGAGCCAAATTAATAATAAGCGTTGCAAATCCCAATCATAGAGAAGAACTAGACAAAGCTGCCTTTGAACGCTTTGGCCCTCACTATCACTTTATTGGATAAATAACATCTTGGACGATTAAAAAATGTCAACACAGACAAATTTAGTCGTCCGAGTCATCATTACCGTCTGAAACAACTTTTATCCAGAACACCATCGGTTGATACCTTCCGAAACCCTTAGAAGAGGATCCGTATCCCCAGCTTGAAGAGAAAAACACAACCGAGACACCACCATGTTTCATATTCAACAAAGCCTTATCAATTGCAGGAACTAACTCATTGTCAGTGGTCTTGTCAATATCTACAATAGTGTGGTTGAGAGCTGTATAGGAGACAGAAGAGTTATAAATTCTATATTTTCTTGCAGTATCTTCAATATTGGTATCAACCACAAATCCATCGAGTAATCGTGCTACATACCAAAAAGAGACATACTCATCGACAGCAAGAGTATCACCAATACCCTCTTCAAGAGACTTATGATAAAAGCCATAAGCAATAGAATCTATCCCACCATAATATTTCTCACTATACGCCTCGAGAGTGTCAATCTGAAATTTGGCCACGCTTGGGACCACCCTGAGAACCTCAATGTCATACACATAAGGTGAAGAAAGAAGATAAGCACTACCTTTATAATTATAGTTTGAAAGCCATGTTGGAATGATAAACTTAATCCTTCCGCCCTGTTTCACCAACTTTAAAGCCTCTTCAACTCCTCTCATAAGTGAATAGTCTCCCATTTGGAAAAGTCTCGGACCAAAATATGTAGTATCAGAATATGTGCCTATAATCTTAGCAATAGAATCATATGTAGTGGCAGAATAATTATTCCTAAAATCCATGACCGAATATCTGACATAAACACCGGAAGTATCTGTAACCGCAGGACCCGTACCCTCCTTGAGATTTATAATGTATAGTCCAGAAGAAGTCTTGGTCAATGTATCTTTATATATAACCTTAACGTGAGATTCAATATATCTCTGTTCAACATCATCTGTACTTTCCGATTCCTCTCTTGCACATGAAGAGAAAAGTGACAGTATTACAAAAATAGACAAACTTTGTTTAAATAGTCTTTTCATCAATATCATATTTATTTCTTAACCACATTCTTAATCCAAATTTCAAAAATAAGCGGAGACATAGCAGGCACAACTCCAACTTTAACATTGCCAAACCCTAACGATGAAGGGAAAACGATATATGAATATTCCCCCTCCCTGGCACCTGTAAGTCCCTTCACAAGTCCTTCCAAAAGTTCTCCACTCTTCACAACAACATTCCCTACATTAAAGCCCCTGTTATAGACATCTATCCCCAATTTAGATGATAACGAATCCAAATTTGTGTCAAAAATTGTGCCCAAGCCGTTAGAAAAGACATACCCTGCATAATTGAAATAAAGAGAATCCCCATTCTCAACTGACTCACCATCCCCCTCCTTCATTATTATTCTTACAGCCAAACCGTTTGTTATCACTGTTTGGCCACTGCTACTTAATGAAGAAACATAATTATCAATCTGCTTAATCTCTTCATCGAGAGTTTTCTGCTCAGCCTTGTCAGAGCATGATACTATTGCTAAAGCAGCACAAAATATTGCTATAATCCTACCTCTATTATTCTCCCTTTTTATATTCATCATAACATATTTTGAGAGATTCAATAAAATACTTTTCAACTTGGTCAAAAGGAATAAATAATTTTCCTCCTGCAGCCCGTTCATGCCCTCCTCCATTAAAAAAACGTCTCGCCATACTATTCACGGAAAAATCATTTTTTGACCTTAGAGAAACCCTTACATAATTATCACCTTCAGTAAATAAAGCTGAAATATTAATACCTTTGATGGACAGGGGAATATTTACAAAACCCTCTGAGTCACCATCATTAAAGCCAAATCTGTTTTGATCACACTTTGAGAGCATAATATAACCCGCCTCAAGGCCATACAAAATTACCATCTTTTCGGACATCAAATAACCCATAAGACGCATCCTTGCCTCACTAAAACCTCCAAAGACCAGATATTGAAGCTTCTCCTTGTCGACACCTTTTTCCATCAAATCCGATGCCATCCTGAAAGTAGATGAAAAAACTGAATTGGCAAAATTATTGGTATCTGTCATCATTCCCACATAGAGTGGCTCAGCTACTTCCTGAGGTATATTGCCTCCAGACAGTGAATAAAAGAGCCAATAAAGTATTTCGCAATTAGAAGAGGTCTCAATCTTAGAAATAACAAGGTCAAAAAAGTCTATCTCCGGTGATGGATGATGATCAATTAAAATTTTGGAAGCCTCACATTCCCGCACAAGACCTTCCATATCATCAATTCTGGATAACTGGTTAAAATCCAAAGCAAGCAATAAATCACACTTAGAAATCAAATCGGAAGATCTCTCCTTACAATTCGAAAATACTAATATCTCACCATTTTTATCTAAAAAAGAAAGATAGTCAGGATACTTGTTGGGAATTATTACATTTATGTTTTTTCTTGAAAGTTTAAGAAAACGAGACATGGCGACAACCGAACCAATAGCGTCACCGTCAGGATTGGTGTGGCCCAATATAACTATTTCATTTGCACGTGATATTAGTTGTGAAAAAAAATCAACTTGCTCTTTTGCTAAAAAATCATTCATCATTCAAAACTTGTCACAAAAATATAAAATATATTGCGGGGTCTGAATATTTGTCTTACTTTTGTAGAACTTATATGAAATATTTAAAATAAAATTCATAAACCCAATGAAAAATATCTTAACATACTTTGTTCTGCCTGTCATCGTCGTATTACTGGGCTATTTGATATACAGAAGTCTCCGGGCACCGGTTGAATTCAATCAGGATAAAGCCTATCGGGAACAAATAGCTATTGAGAGACTCAAAGACATCCGCACACTCCAAACTGCCTACAAAACAAAATATGGCAAGTATACTGCCAGTTTTGACACATTGCTAAACTTCTACAATAATGATCACATTACTCTCGTGAAGCAGATTGGATCAATGGATGATTCAATAGCAGTTGCTCAGAAAAAAGTTTTCCGAGACAGTATTAAGATTGCAGTTAGAGATACACTTCTCAAAAGACCGGGTTTTGTCATTGACTCAATCCAGTACATCCCTTTCAGCGGAAAGCAGAAATTTGAGATGAAAGCAATTGTTGCCAAAGTATCCGGAGTTAATGTGCCTCTCTTTGAAGCTTGTGCTCCATATGATCTTTTGCTCAAAGGGTTGAATCGTCAATACATTGTCAATCTCAACTATGAGAGAACCTCCAGTGACCGTTACCCTGGTCTCAAAGTCGGCAGTATTGATGCTCCAAACAACAATGCAGGAAACTGGGAATAAAAAATGCCGGTCATTGTTACAAACCAGCCGGAGTTGGGGAAAACTGCGGAAAAAAGATTATCCATTCAGGCTGACTTGAATGGATTTTCTTTTTGTGTTACAGATATTCTCCGAAATAAGCTGCTTTATCTTTTCAAATCAAACTTTAGCTGGGATAGAGCACATACTGATATATTTATCAAGCACGTAGATGATTGCATTAAATCTCACCCTGTTCTTAAACAACAATATAATAGTGTTGACTTTATATACGATACTCCTAAATACGTACTCATCCCCAAACATTTATATAAAAAAGGCGAAGAGCTGCAATATATTACCAAACTCTATCAGCTGGAAGATGTTGAAGAAATAGATATAATAGAAGATTTGGAAAAAGAGATTGTTATTCTTTTTGCGGTAAACAGTACTATTTTAAATCTTTTAAGAGAATTCCAACCTTCATTCAGAATATTTCCGGCCATATTTCCAGTAATGAAGCATCTGATCAACTTCAATGAAATCAATAAAATATTCTTTAAATACAACAAAGGAGAAACTTCGATAATAGCATTTGAAGGAAAAAGACTGCTTTTTTGCAACAATTTCCCTGCACAACACTTCAACACGGCTCTTTACTATCTTTTTCTTGCAGTAAAGCAAATACAGTTCAATCCGGAACAGACAACAATTTTTGTCAGCGGTTCAATTCCCGAAATAGAACTGATGAACATGACAAAATATTTTTCGAAGATTAGATACTTCAGAAATTCTGAAATCCCTCTTAAAGACCATATCAGTGAAATGCAACTCTCCTTACTCACTTTCAAACTATGAGAATAATAGGAGGAGAACAGAGAGGCAGGCAAATAGTGCCACCCTCCAACTTCAAAGCCAGACCAACCACAGATTTCGCAAAAGAGGCTCTCTTTGATATACTATCAAACAAATACGATTTCAGCAAAATCTCTTTTTTAGACCTCTTCTCAGGTACAGGAAGCATTTCCTATGAGTTTGCCTCAAGAGGCTGCAGAGACATTACGGCTGTAGAAATGAATCCCGTTCACGCCGCGTTTATAAAGAGCAGTGCGTCAAAATTTTTTGGATCAGAAAGTTATGTTATTCATGTTGTCCATCACAATGTTTTTGATTTTCTCAAGATATGCAAAAAACAGTTCGATATTATATTTGCAGACCCTCCATATGATATTTCAGAATTGTCAGAAATCCCGGAGAAAATACTGAATACACACATTTTCAATGAACATGCTCTCCTCATTTTTGAGCATTCAGGCAGATATAATTACGAAAATAACCCTCATTTTATAGAGGAGAGAAAATATGGAAACGTTCACTTCACTTTCTTCTCTGCAGAAATTCAAAAATTCAACAAACAAAATTTGTAAATAACAAAAAAGCTCCTATCTTTGCAATCCCAATCCCCAAAAGGGATGAAGGAAATAAGGTCTGGTAGTTCAGCTGGTTAGAATACATGCCTGTCACGCATGGGGTCGCGGGTCCGAGTCCCGTCCAGACCGCAACAAAAAGGTGCTTAAAGCGACGAGTAGTTGAAATGTTGCAAATCAGTTAGTTAGGAGTTCCTAACCTAAACAGTACCCCCTAAGAAGAATCAAGGGGATAACGCATTGAAACAAAGTCAATTAACCCGAAAAGGTGGCTTTCCCGTCCGTACCGCCGGGAACCTAAGACAAGAGGTTCCAAAAGTAAGACAAACAAGAAAAAGCCAGAAAAAGACAAAGCAAGTAACCTAAAGTGCACCCCCTTTTGAAAAAAGCCGCATGGGGTACAGTTTGTCTGAAATTGGCAGGGGATTGACCTTATTTGGCGTATTTCTATTTACCGATTACAAGCTGATTATCAAACCTGACTTCAAGCAATTTGTAGTTATTATTAGGCATGTCAATATAGTAACATATCGCAGCGCGTTCAAGCGGGAGTAATAAGGTGCCTGACACTGTTTCGTCCAACTTCATTCCGATAAAACTTTTTTGTGAAGCAACAAATGATTCCCAAAATGTTTTTGAAATATAGTCTATCTCTTGAATGAAGTATTCTCTATAATTAATCCACATTTTGGGCATTTCGGGTTTTAGCATTTCCAAACTTTCTAAATCACAATCATATACCCCAATCTGATTTTTAGCATCAATCATATTGGGGAATTTTAAAGCATGTAGAATTGGAAAGCTACGTTCACTAAATTTCATATCGTACCTGTTTTTATTTACTTAAGCTATCATGTTGCATTTCCCATATTTTGTATAAATAGAAGAACGCTTCTCTGTCGGACTTTTTGATTTTATTCAGCTTAGTATTCATTGGTTCTTTTATCTGCCAATCTATCAACTCCGGCAAAATTCTTGGATGATACCGTTCTATTTTATCTTTCTCATATTTTATCAATGACACAATATAAGCTGCTTTTGCAGCACATGTGATTGCTTTTTCAAGATGAAACGGTTCGGAAAAGATAAAACTTCTGACTTGGGTTATTCCTCTCAATAAAATATCATAATTAGCCTTGCCGTAATCCCCACGCAGGCATATTTCCAGTGCATTGTCAATAATATCCTCAATAACATCGGATACCGTGCATTTATCTTCGCGATATGTTATTTCTGTTTTAGCAAAAGTTGAAAATACTTCTGAAATAGACACGGGGTTGTCAGCATGATCACAGATACAGGCTATGTCATAAAGTTGTTTTATAATCTCCATACCCATTTCCTTATCTTTCTTTCTGTAAGGGATACCCGTAGTATTAGGAGCAAAAGCAGTCAGCTTATCGCCAAGTATATTATTAAAGTCCGGAACTTTTACGCTTACCGTTTCACCACTAACATCTATGAATGCACCGGATATGGGGACTTCAATTATATTGTTGTAATGAATATCTTCTCTTAGCACATCCAGTAATACATAGGATTCCTTGTTTTCTACCACCGATTCGAAAAAGAGCATATAATGGTCTTTGTCAATCTTTGAATTTTCCCTCCGTACTTGCCTTTTATAATGAGTAAATCCGTAGTCTTTACATACTTGTTCAAGGATATTATCCAAATCCTTATCCTTATCGGGAAGAATGATGTCAATATCTATCGACAACCGTCTGGACGAATCCAGTAGCAACATCAAGGCAGTCCCACCCTTGAATATAAATTCTAAATCGGAAGTTGCTAATCCCTCCAACAGCGTTAGCGCCCTGACAACTTTCTCCACAAGAATTTTATCCGCCTTCTTTGACTTGGAAACGGCTTCAATCCATTCTTTTGACGAACTTTCTATTTTAATCATAAAAATGACAATTCGGCAATATTTTTAGTTTATTGCCGTTTTTATAGTTTTTAATAATTGTTCTATTTCTTCTCTTTTATGCTTACGAGAAGCATAGCGCAACATGGTATTCCGATTGAGCGTGTATTTTTGTAATGCTGTACGGAAAATGGTGTAAATTTCATTACCCTGAAAAGTGATAAACTCGTTATCCGTAGCAAAATCAACCAGTATTTTTTCAAGAGTAGCAACATCAGTCTTACCTGACTTTTGAATAGGTGCTTCGGAAATAAGCGGACGTACAATGATAGTATTTTTAAATTCGGAAATATCATCGTATAGATTACTTACCAACATAACCTTTGGATGTTTTTCTTTTAATGCATGATACATTGGCTCTAATACATCGCGCTCCACATCAACAAAATGCACATTAAAATTAATCAAGTGTTGGCTGAAATGGTTTACACACGACAAATCCCATTGACAATGTTTGGTAAGTAGAAACTTACTACTGATAATCTTTTCAATTTCTTTCATTTTGCGACTTACTTCAGGTATAAAAACTTCATTTTTACCCAAATGGTATTGTCCCCTGCCTATTCGTTGAAGCACACCGTCATTTACAAGCGTGTTAATTCTCAGGTATATGGTCGTTTGCTTAATTTCAGGCTCTCTCTTATTGTAATATGAATAGATGTCTGAAACCTGTATGATAGGTTTGTCAGCAAACTGTGCTTTAAGTCCTTCTATATCTAATTTTATTCTCATCTTCATCTTTTTATGGGAACAAAGATATTATAAATTCGGCAATAAATGCTGGTTATTGCCGAATTTATAATAAAGCCCGTGCCTGTCATCACGACGGTACGGGCTTTCTGTTTAATCACCAAAAATCACTAGTGTCTACTAAACTTTTTGTTTAACCTTTATAATTATTTAATATTTAATAAAATACAGCGACAAAACCAACATCTACATTTGATTTCGTATATTGCCCCCAGGCTAATCCTTAAAGCAATATGAACACTGGATCTTATGTATTTACACAACTTATCAAGCTTCTGCCAAAGGAAGCCTTTGATTCTACGACAATTGACCTCTGCCTCAGCCTTTTCTGGTGGGCTAAGTTCCGCAGTACAAAAAGTGGGATCAAGGCTCATACTCTTTTTGATGTCGTTACGCAGATTCCGGCATACATCAATATCACCAATGCCAATGTTCACGATACTCAGGCGATGGATGATATCCCCTACGAACCCAATGCCTACTACATCTTCGACAGAGGGTACTTTGATCTGGACAGATTGTATAAAATCAATATCATTGGTTCTTACTTTATCATCCGTCAGAAAGGCAGGCTTCAGTATAAGATCATTGATGGTGAAGACCTTGTCGAGGGTGTTGACGGGGTTATCCGCGATCAGACTATCGAACTTACCGGGTATCAATCCAAAAAGAAATACCTTGGAAGACTTCGCAGAATTGTATAATACTCCAAAGAACTCAAGCGCACGTTTATATATATTACCAATGCATTTTATATCAGCGCAAAAGATATTGCAATGCTTTACAAAAAGCGTTGGCAGGTGGAGTTGTTTTTTTAAATGGATCAAGCAGCATCTGTATATCAAATCCTTTTGGGGTAACTCTGAAAACGCAGTCAGAATACAGATTTACTGTGCCATATCCGCTTACTGCCTTGTTGCTATCGCCGAACATGACTACCATCACAACAGGAGTATGTTCGATGTACTCCGCATCTTGCGAGGTTCTCTTATTGACAGAACGCCAATCAGAGAACTGTTCGAAAGAGCAGTCGATGAAGGTCCTCAAATATGCGATGATGTCGGCATTCAACTTAGCTTAAATTTTTAGTAGACACTAGCTAAATTTCTTGTTGAATAAAATCAAATGTCAAATTTAAACATTATTCGCACACCACTTCTTGACACATTAGGGTGGTTGAGGTATGTCACACGCTGAATAAAGTCTATCCTCACGAAATTAAAAATATTTGCCACCGCACAGCCAACCTCTACATATGGTTCATTGCCAAGAGGAAAAGTTGTTGTAACACCTTCCTTATTTACCGGAAATTTCATAAGAGAAGAGTTAAAGTCAGGATTATTATCTTTGCCCAACCCTCCATAAAGAACTTTGAGTGTAATAACCTCTCTTAGACGAAGATTCTTTATGATCGGAATCTTGTTAAATATAAAGCCGTTGAAACAATGATCAATATTTATTGAAGCATAACGGTCTGAGACAAATTCAAGAAAGTTCATCAAGTTATAGGCAATTGACTGATAATAATATGTCTGGTTTGCATTATGAATTTGAAGCAAAGGATAAGGCACTTCTCCGAATACGGCCCCTCCTTCAATTCTGACAGCAGTATAACCAAGAATTCCGGGATAAAACATCTTAAAGAAATTTAACTTGACCGAATTATAATTATAGTCTCCCCCTAAAAATTTGGAACTGTTTATATAGTCAAATGTGATGATCGGATATTTGCTCGGCACAATTTCCCTGAAAAGTTTTCCCTGGTAAAATTGTTCATGTGGTGCATATCTGAGTCTCAAACTTAATTCAGAAATATCTAAAGGCTTAAAATCAAGGACACCGCCAGGAGACTGTCTTGTATAGTTATAGCCCAAGGAATATGAAAAATGATTTTCAAACTCATCTAAAAATTCAGCCTTAAAAGTTTTATTATAAAAACGCTTGTCGTCAACACCTCTTTTAAAGGAAAGAAGAGCATTACCCTCCTGAACATAATAAAGCTCCTGCCCCGGAACTTTAGTATCTACCTGATAATTAACCCTTAAGCTCTTAACTGGGAAATCATAAACAGTATTTCTTGTAAGAGAATACGCTGCACCTACATTATATTTGAACTTCTCATCCTTAAAACCATACGCAAGATATCCATCAAAAATAAACTTATTAAACAACTTTGGAGTAGTTCTTCCACCAAATTTAACCCTTGGACCCTCAATAGGATTGTAACTAACAAACGTACTTACAGGACCAACTTCAAACTTGCCAAAGTCATGAAATCCCGCAAATGCAAGCCTCATAATATCCATCATAGTTCTAAAAGATGGCACTTTTTGTATACTGTCCAGATTGGAGTAAGTAGCCTCTTCAGCCTTAGAAAGCTGAATGTGTCTGTTCATCTGCCAATATTCATCACTTTTGTTTATACTGTCAGCCACAGGCAAAATCTTTTTGAATTTCGAATCATCGATAGGTAAATTAATAACAAAATTTCTGTAGGATACACTTCTTTGCCCATAAATGCCCATCCCTCGCTGATTCAATCCAAAATCAACCGAAAGTTCATCAAGAGTTTTTACCCAACCCTTATCAACCGTCTTCATAAACTCCTGTGCAATATTCACATCCTTAACCCAGTTAAGATTTATATTTTTATTCACACCCATATCTATCCTCTTTACAGCATACGATCCATCCATAGTGATATACATAAAACCCTGAAAAAGCATATCAGTCTTATTTCTCGGAGAGAAAAACAGTTTAATGCATTTGGTTCCGTCTATATCTAAGGTATCCTGAATATAGTATCTGTAAAATAGAGGAGCAGAATTTGCTATAGGACTTAGAAACTGATTTGTAAGAAAAAATATATTAGTACTGTAGATGTCTATATCTTGATAAAGATGATTCAAATAGGCAGTTATCCCATTATTGTCAAGGTACCCCTCAAAATTTGCCATTTTATCTGCCTTAACAACCACATTTTCAGCTCGCGGAGTTTTTCTGTAATAATAATCAGACAAAGTCTCCTTAATGTACATTGGCAAAACTTCCTTACCAGCTTGTTTAGTAGTATCTGAATTTTCAAAAATAAAACTTATATCCTTTATCACAGGGCTCTTCTTAAAATCTTCAGAGACATTACTCAGAGCAAACTGAATCTTTTCATACTTCTCATATTGAAGAAAATCAAAGCTTTCAACGCGATTTTTATCCCTGTAAGCCACTACGCTGTCAATGAGCGAAACCGCAGGATTATTCTTGTTTTTGTACTTGACCTTGTTTGCCTTTACCACCACTGTATTAAGTTCAATATCAACAGGTACCAGTTCAATTCTTAAATTTTCCGATTTGTTATTCAGTACCTTAATATTTGCATCACTATACCCCAGCCTTGATATTTTCAAACCAATATTTCTTCTATCAGTTATAATAGAGAAGTGACCGTTGTGATCAGTAGTAGCACCTTGAGAAGTGCCTTCAATAATCACATATGCAAGATCCAACGGAGTCCCACTTTTAGCATCAACCACCACACCACTCACCAACATTTTTGATGCAGTCTGTTGTCCGGCAACAGTTATTACTCCAACACCGGCAAAAAAAAGAAAAACCCAAAAAATATATCTACCTATTCTCCCACCTATCATTCATTAATTCATTAATCAAAGAAGTCACTTCTTGCAATAAATGTTCCAGGATTTGAGTGCTCTTAACAGTATTTCCACAGGATGAAACGCTGTTTTGCCTGTTCCGTCCTTTATCTGCTGCCTGCAGGAAAACCCAGGTGCAGCAATTACCTCATCATCACCCGCAGACCTGACTGCAGGAAAAAGAGATTGCTCCCCTATTCTCATCGAAAGATCGTAATGTTCCTTTTCATATCCAAAAGAACCCGCCATTCCACAACAGCCGGTAGAGAGAACCTCCACTTTGTAATTTACTGGCAAAGAGAGCATTTTTCTTGAAAACTCCGTAGTAACAATTGCCTTTTGATGGCAATGGCCATGAAGTTTGATATTAAGAGACTTATCCGTAAAACTTTCCGAAGAGATCCTTCCAGCATCCACCTCCCTCATAATAAATTCATCATAAAGAAAAGTGTTCTGAGCAAGAGCCATGGCCTCAACTTTTAAGTCTTTCCCCACCAAATCCGGATATTCATCCCTGAAAGAAAGAATTGCAGAAGGTTCAATCCCTACAAGAGGAGCATCACTACTTACTACATCTTTTAACAAACAAACGTTTTTTCTAGCAAACTCTCTGGCACACTTAATCATCCCCTTTGACATGGCAGCCCTGCCACTTTCAACATGTTCAGGCACCACGACATCATAACCAAGAGCCATCATCAATTTGACAAATGCAATGCCTGTAGCACCATCATTATATTTTGTAAATTCATCGAGAAATAAATAGACTTTTTTTCCCTTCCCTGGCATTTTTGATTGCTTTATATATTTCTCCACAGAATTCTCCATAATGCGAGGCAGTTCCCTTTTTTGAGTAAACCCCACTATTTCTTTAATAAGAGAAGAAGTAAAATGATTAGTTGCAAAAAAATTGTAAAGTTTTGGGAAAAACGAGCCAAATCTCTCAACAGCAGCCATATTTGCAACCATAACTGTTCTAAAGGGAGGAAATAATACAGAATCAAAATGATGTTGCAAAAACTCAGCCTTATATCTGCTCATATCCACATTCGAAGGACATTCACTCTTGCAAGCCTTGCATGACAAACAGAGGTCTAACGCTTCAAGAATCTCCTTCTGGTTAAAAACCTTTTTACTTCTGGGACGAGTCAAAAGCTCTCTTAAAATATTAGCCCTCCCTCTTGTAACATCTTTCTCCTCGCCGGTAGCCCTGAAACTCGGACACATGGTTCCGCCAAATACAATTCCCTTACGACAGTCTCCAGAACCATTACACTGTTCGATTGCCCTTAACCATCCTCCCTGCGCAGAAAAATCAAAATAAGTCTTGTAGTCCGGAGATTCTATTCCAACCTCATATCTAAGATAAGTGTTCATCAGAGGAGTATCCACAATTTTCCCCTTATTAAAAACAGCTTGAGGATCAAAAGTTTTTTTAAGACTCTTCATCAGATTGTACAGATAAGAGCCATACATTACCTCAATAAACTCACCTCTCAATCTTCCGTCCCCATGCTCTCCAGAAAGAGAGCCATGATATTTCTTAACAAGCAAAGCAGTCTCCATTGCAACTGTTCTGAATAGCTCCACATCTTCAGCCCTTTTAAGATTGAGGATTGGTCTAAGGTGAAGTTCTCCTGTTCCTATATGAGCATGGAAAACACATGAAAGCCCAAAACGGTCAAGCATCTCTCTAAAATCCCTTATATAATCAGGCAGCCACTCAGGTGCAACAGCCGTATCCTCAATAACCGACACAGGCTTTGCGTCACCAGGCATAGAAGTTAGAAGTCCCAGGCCGGCCTTTCTCAAATCCCATACACGAGATATATCAGATCCGTAAACCTTTGAGCAAAAATAACTATATCCAGAATGCAACAAATCTGCCTCCACAGCATTCACCTTAAGCTCAAGAAACTCCCTGTTCTCTTCAGCAAGCTCAACAATTAAAATCGCAGCAGGATTGCCATTCACAAAAAACAGATTTTTTTGTTGTGAAAGATTGTGCCTGCCCAATTCAAGAATATTATTATCCATCATCTCTACAGCCCGAGGTGAATGCTCAAGAGCTACAAGATTGGCTTTAAAAATATCCTCAAGCGAAGCACAGTGAGCGCAGACAAGAGCTTTTTCAACTGGAGGAAGAGGAACAAGATTAACTTTAATTTCCGAAATTAAAGCAAGCGTTCCCTCAGATCCTGCCAAAATTGGTAAAAGATTTATATACTCATCCTCACTTTTGTTTGTTGCTAAAAGTTCATCGAGAGCATACCCCGTATTTCTCCTTCTAAGTGAAGCATCAGGAAAATTTTCCTTAATCTCCGACCTGGCTCTGCTGTTATGAAGAAGAGAATCCACAAAATTATAAATAGCCGACTCTATTTTACTCTCAGAGTTAAGTCTTGCCTCAAACTCCCCCCTTGACAGATTTTTAAAATGAGTACAAGTACCATCTGACAGAATAACTTCAGCCTCAATCAAATGATCTCTGGTACTCCCATAAATAAGTGAATGTGAACCACAGGAATTGTTACCAACCATCCCACCCAGACAGCAACGATTGGAAGTAGAAGTCTCAGGCCCGAAAAAAAGGCCAGATTTTCCTGCCTCCCTGTTCAACTCATCAAGCACAACTCCAGGTTCAACCCTGGCCCATCTTTCATCAGCATTAATCTCGAGAATCTTATTCATGTATCTCGAAATATCCACCACAATGCCACTACCAACCACTTGACCGGCAATAGAAGTACCAGCAGTACGCGGAATAATAAAAGTATTATGGGAACGCGCATAATTTACAATCTCAACAAGTTCTTCCCTGCTGCGAGGATAAAAGACACCAACAGGCATTTCTCTGTAGGCAGAGGCATCAGTTGCATACATTATTCTGTGCAACAGATCATTCTTAATTTCCATCACAATTTACTAAAGGTTGAGCAAACTAACCTCGCCCATAGATAAATAATACTTCTCCCCTGTTTCAGGACACTCAGCAATACTTTCTTCCCCAAAAAACAACCTGTGCCCTGCACGACTCATCCAACCAATCTGTCTGGCAGGATTTCCAACCACAAGTGCAAAAGGCTTGACTTTCTCAGTCACAACTGCTCCAGCCCCGATAAAGGCATATTCACCAATATCATTTCCACAAACTACAGTTGCGTTAGCACCAACAGTTGCTCCGCGTCCTACGCGAGTTCTCTCATACTTGTCCCTACGCGCAAAGGCACTGCGAGGATTGGATATATTCGTAAAAACACAAGAAGGACCAAGAAAAACATCGTCTTCACAAACAACCCCAGTGTAGAGAGAGACATTATTTTGCACCTTAACATTATTGCCAAGAATCACCTCGGGTGAGACAACCACATTTTGACCAATATTGCAGTTTTCTCCAATAACAGCTTTGCTCATAATATGTGTAAAATGCCATATTTTAGTCCCTTTGCCAATAATAGCACCGGTATCGATTACTGCAGTCTCGTGAGCAAAAAATCCAATATCCTCCATGACTAAGATCTTTTAAACAGGTGCAAATATAACAATTCACAACAATATCCCTTCTTTAAAACTGTGCCTCTGTTATCGGATTAAGCCCAACCATTCCCATATAAGAACCTACTACAGTACCTTTAATATATACTTTCTTACCCAGATTGCCGGGATTGGTGCATAAATTTAAAATTTGCCTGATATCGTTATTAGGAATACAGACAGAAATACATCTATCTCTCTCCCTCTCAGTTGGAGAAGCAGCAATTGCAAGATTGGTATCCTTGGTAAATGGAACTTCAAATTTGATAGCTGTGGAGGTAAGATCTCCGCCTACAATATAACCTGTAACCCATATCCCTTTTGCGCCGATATTTGAAACAAGCTGATCTACTGTCATAGCTCTATCTTTTGAAAGACCATCGCCACCACTTCCGATCACAATCTGCTCAAAAAGCCACCTTGATGAAGTATCTATTAATATACCGGACTTGGCAGAAGAGGCATCAGAAGGTGTCGCATGCAAATTGAGAGTAAGCATGTCCCTTGCAGCCATTTCTCTTTTAACAACAGTTATTGTATCAATCTTACCACCCGAACCTGATTGTGGAAATTTTAAAAGTCTTACCGTCACTATACCGGGATTCATATAGGCAAACCTGCTCTCAGTAAATGGATATCCTATCTTGCCCTTAATGTCAGACAATTCTGCAGTATATCCGGAAAATTTCCCGACAAAATCCTGAGTAAATGTCAGCCTCAAACCAGCATTTGACTGCACTGCCGTTAATAGTACTACACAAGTTTCACCAGCTTTGACCACCACCGTTTTACAATCAGAATAACATGGCGCTTCAAATTCTGGTATAGTAAAGTCTCTTGAAACTACCGCAATCTCATAACTCCCTGCATCAAGCTCAATTTTTGCAGGCCTGTTTCCATATAAACCATTGTAAATTATTGAACCTGAACTACTCTTAATAGTAAGAATAAATTTGTTACTGTCAGGAAAATCCCTGACTACCGATTTCGTTTCAACACTTTTTGCAAAAGCAAGTTTCAACTCTCCAGTTGTTTCATCTTCAAATTCAAGACCTTTACAAGAAGTCAGAAAAGTCCCAAAATAGATGAAAAGCAGTGTTGCTTCAATAAATCCCAACACTTTAAAAACAATAAAATTACCCCTCATACCTCACAGATTTAATTGATTAATGAGCCAAAACTATTATAAATTGTTATAAATATGTAACAAAATCATCAATATTTTCTAAAATTTATCTGATTTTAAAATTCTTCGATATGATTTTTACTAATTTTGTTCAAATTAAAAATTAACTATGTTTAAAATCACCGAACATCCTATTCTTCCTATTCCTGAGGAAGATAGAGTAGAATTTACATTCGAAGGACAAAAAGTTACAGGTCAAAGGGGATTTACTATTGCAGCCGCTTTACATCAAGCAGGACTAGTAGTACACAAACACAGTCTTGAAGATCGTGAGCGTACTCTCGAATGCGGCATTGGTAAATGTGGTGCCTGTGAAATGCTAGTTGACGGGAAAGTTCGCCGTATATGTATCACCAAAGTAGACGGAGTCAATAATGTATGCAGAATCAATGACTCCTATATGCCTGAAGAGCTAAAACAACCTGAAGGAATTAGACCAGCAGTCAGGGTCTATCGTACAACCGTTGCCATTATTGGAGCCGGGCCGGCCGGACTTGCGGTAAGAGAGGAGCTTAACAAAGCAGGCATTGCAAATCTTGTCATTGATAACAACAGTAAAATTGGAGGTCAGTTTGTAATGCAAACCCATCAGTTTTTCTTTTTCGAAAAAGAGAAAAGATATGGCGGAATGAGAGGTTTTGACATTGCATCCAATCTTGCAGGCGATGATCATTCAGGAATAATTCTTGACTCAGTGATTTGGGATATTTTAGAAGGAAAAAGACTGATTGCAAAAAACATAACCACCCAAGAAATATTCTACATAGATGCAGAACAGATTGTAATTGCAACTGGTGCCGTTCCATTCATGCCGCCATTCAAAAACGACGATCTTCCAGGAGTATACACTGCTGCAGTTGTTCAGAGAATGATGAACCGCGAACTCACGCTTCTTGGTAAAAAGATACTCACTGTAGGTGCAGGAAATATAGGCTATCTTACCTCATATCAGGCAATGCAAGCCGGAGCAAAAGTCAAGGCAATTATTGAAGCAATGCCTGTTGAAGGAGGTTTTCCTGTTCAGGCAAACAGAGTAAGGAGGCTCGGAATTCCTATTCTTACCTCACACGTACTGCTCGAAGCTATTCCAAACTCCGACCATACCGGTATCACAGGAGCCATAATTGCCAAATGTGAAAATTTCAAACCTGTTCCCGGAACTGAGTTGCTCATTGAAGATATAGACTGCATAAATATTTGTACCGGTCTTATTCCTGACAACCAATTATTCAGAAAAGGGACAGAAGTATTCGGAAGAGGCTGCCATGGAGTTGGAGATTCTGTAAGAATAGGAGAAGGAACATCGGCCGTTCTAAGAGGTCGTCAGTGCGCATTTGAAATCATGCAGGACCTTGGAATAAAATTTAATTACGACAACTATCTCACTGTCTCCAAGGAATATATCGATTCACAGCAACATCCAGTAAAAATTCTTGAGGAACCTTTCCGACCATCCAGAGAGAGAATGAATACAAAAGGCTTTGTACAGATAGACTGTCTCTATGGATTTGCATGCAACCCATGCTCTTTCGCCTGTAAATATGGAGCAATAACCAAATCATCAACCTCAACTGTTCCAAAAATAGATTATGACAAATGTACCGGCTGTATGCAGTGTGTTCATCTGTGTCCAGGTCTTGCAATTTTTGGATATCAATTAAACAAAAATCAAATATTTCTCCCTATAGAATACAAAGCTGATGAAGGGGCTGAAATATTTCTCGTAAACAACTATGGAGAAAAAGTCGGAGAAGGAAAAATTGAAAAAATCCTCAAGAATGAAAATAAAACAAATGTCGCCAGAGTTAAGGCAACAACACTTGAAGGCGAAGAGTTACTGAAAGTCAGAGGCTTCATCATCAAGGAAAATTATCCTGAACCGCTCAAACTTTCAAAACTCGACAAACCGCATGATGCAAAATCATATATATGTCACTGCGAAGATGTCACAGTTGACAAGCTACTTGAAGTCATAGGAAACCGTAAAGTTATCTCATCTGACGAACTTAAGCACATCTCGAGAATTGGTATGGGAGCCTGTAGAGGCAACAGATGTGTTCCAAGAGCCAAAAATCTTCTAAGAGCGTACGGCATTGAAGTGCTTGGCGAACCGACACCAAGAGGCCCAATGTCCAATCTGGTCAATCTGGGAGAGATGGTAAACCGGGAGAAAAAGGAAACGGTTATCCTTCCAGAACAAACCTCAGGTAAGGAGAAAAGGGAAATTAAGAAAATTCCTGTCCTTATTGCCGGAGGAGGTATAGCCGGTTCATCACTCTTCAGATATCTCTCTGAAGCAGGCTATAAACCTTACCTTGTCAATGATGGACTTGGAAGCTCCTGGAGAAACATAGCAGGAGGACGTCCAGCATTTTCACTCCCTGCTCTCGCAGATATTGCCAAACACAATTTAGAGATATTCAAAGCATTAAACGATAAAGTCAAAATTGACTTCAAACTCACCAAATATGTCAACCTTGCTCATGACGAAGAGACATACAAGTCGCTCGAAATGTCAAGAGCATGGTCAGACGCTTATATGGTTGAACGCAAAGATTTCAAAAAGGAAGTCTCTCCATACTTCAATGAGAACCTAAACACCTATAGTCATGCGCTTATAACCAATGATTGCTGGCAGGCCACTCCTGGACTTACTATAAATGCGATCAGAGGCATAGGGCAAGCACATGGAGGCACAATCCTTGAGAACACCAAACTAATAGATGTGCAGAAAGTTGGCAAAGAGTACCATGTAACACTTCAAACTCATGACAGGAATTATCTTGAATTCAGGACAGAGCTTTTCATAAATGCCCTCGGAGGCGATGCCGACAAGTTTGCAAAAAAACTCGGTATAGAGACCGGGCTCTACCCAGTAAAACACCAGGCATTTATAACCAAAAGACTGCCAATGCTGGGAAAAAACGGAGCAAACCTCGATATGATCATAGATAGAAGAAAATATAAGGGTTTCTCAGCTGTATATGGACAGCAACTTGCCGAAACAGGTCAGATTATTGGCTGTGCCTCCCCTGCAATTGATGCCAGAGAAACCGCAAAAAGCCTCAAAATCAACACACAGGATTTTCTTGAAATAGTAACGGAAGTTTTCACAGACTGGATTCCAAGACTCTCAGGAGTCGGCTTCCAGGCAGTCTGGGCAGGATATTACACAGAACCCCGCTATATCATAGACCCAGAAGCCGGATTGTTTATTGGAATGAGAGGACATGGTTTCATGCTTTCGCAATATCTTGCAAAATTATATGTTGACTCACTGCTTGGGCGTCCTGTCCCTGAATATTTCCATGAACTCAGCTTAAGAGGAAAAGGTTTAAGTGAAGACTCTTTCAAATAAAAAACAAGAACCACTATAAAATTTCATGGGGCCTTGTTCCTGTTGGAACAACGCCCCATTACTTAACCTAAACTTAAACTATGAAAAACTTCATTTAAATATTATACAAACTCTGTGCCAGATTATAAATTAAAAGTAAAATAATAAAGATTTATTCTACTACCCGGAGTTTGGCAAATTTAAGAAGAAGAGTCTTGCGGCCGTCACGTTCAAAATCAACAATCGCCTTAGCATTTGGCTGGTCACCTTCCAATTCCAATAAAATACCATAACCAAATCTGTCATGTTCAACCTTTTGACCTACTCTCAACTTTGATGGAGAATCTGCCTTAAAATCAGGGTCAACAGGTTTATGGTATAACTGTCTGTTATGCATATTGCGCATCTCTTCCAAAGGATTAATCGTCTGTATTGGATTTTCCGGCCAATCTAAAAATTCCAAATCAATTTCCCTCAAAAATCTGCTTACAGGATAATTAACATGAGAACCCCACCTGAAACGCGACTGGGCATAAGAAAGTGTCACTGAATATTTGGCCCTGGTAATTGCAACATAAAACAACCTTCTCTCCTCCTCCATATCGTTGAAATTAATTCCCGACATGCTACCCGAAGGAAACAGATTTTCCTCCATGCCTATTACATATACATAAGGAAATTCAAGTCCCTTTGCCGAATGAACTGTCATCAGGCTTATTTTATTTGAGTCTTGTTGACCATTATTCTCGTCAACAGAACTCAAAAGAGATATGTTTTCGACATAATTGGTCAAAGAGACCGCAGGAGCAATCTTTCCCTCTTCTACATCTACATCACCGTCCGTAGATGCCTCCTCGAACTCTTCAACAAAAGCCTTAATACTATTCATCAACTCTTCCACATTGTCAAGACGAGCCTGTCCCTCCACGGAAATGTCACTTTTAAGATAATCCAGATATCCCGACTTGACAAGCACTTCCATAGCAACATCGTAAGCATTGTAACAGTAAATATGCTCACTAATCTCCGAAATCATACTTGCAAAAAGCAAAAGCTTGTTGACAGCAGCAGGTTTGATACCCATAACACTCATCTGGCCACTCGTCATGGCACCCCACAATGAAATACCCTCAGCATTTGCAGCCGCAGTAAGACAGGCAAGAGTCGTATCGCCAATGCCTCTCGGAGGCACATTCACGATTCTTCTGAAAGCCTCATCATCCTTCTTGTTAAGAAGAAGCCTGAGAAAGGAAATCATATCCTTAACCTCTGCTCTCTCATAAAAAGAATGCCCTCCATAGATTTTATATGGAAGAGAACGTTTTCTCAAAGCCTCCTCTACAGCCCTCGACTGAGCATTTGTCCTGTATAGAACTGCAAAGTCACCATAAGAAGCCTTTTCCTGATAAATACGTGATAAAATAGAAGATGCAACCATAAATGCCTCTTCCTGATCGGTAAACGCACTTACAACCTTTATCTTTTCTCCCTCAGCCAAAGAGGAAAAACACCTCTTTTCAAGCTGGTTTGAATTCTTGGCAATAAGACTGTTGGCAGCCTTAACAATAGTTCTTGTAGAACGGTAATTTTGTTCGAGCCTAAATTCTCTTGCATCTGGATAATCTTTTTTAAAATTAAGGATGTTCTCAATCCTTGCACCCCTGAAAGAATAAATACTCTGTGCATCATCTCCAACCACACATATATTATGGTGATCTGCTGCCAACTTTTTAATTATAAGATATTGAGCATAATTTGTGTCCTGATACTCATCCACAAGTATAAACGAAAATCTGGAACGAAGCCTCTCGAGCTCTTCAGGAAAATCCCTGAAAAGCAAATTGGTATACAGCAAAATATCATCAAAATCCATTGCCCCCGCCTGTTTGCACTTCTTATGATACAAAGAATAAACTTCACCAAGTTTTGGTCTTCTCGAAGCCACGTCATTCTGTATCAAAGTAGCATTGGCCATATAAGCAGCAGGAGTTATCAAATTGTTTTTGGCAACAGAAATCCTCGAAAGCACCTCGTTTGGTTTATAAACTTTCTCATCGAGAGAAAGCTCTTTAATACAACCCCTCAAAGCACTCCTTGAATCTGCCGTATCATAAATCGTAAAATTTTTAGGAAACCCCAGTAAGTCAGCACTTTCCCTCAAAAACTTCACAAAAATCGAGTGAAAAGTACCCATCCAAAGATATCGCGCCACATCATAACCCACTATACCTGCAATCCTCTCCTTCATTTCCCTGGAAGCCTTATTAGTAAAAGTCAAAGCAAGCACACTTCCAGCTCTGTGTCCATGAGCAAGAATATTAGTTATTCGGCAAGTAAGTACCCTTGTTTTACCGGAACCTGCACCGGCAATTATCAAAGAAGGACCCTCGAAACGCTCAACTGCCTCTCTTTGAGCACTATTCAACCCCTCGAATATTGTTTTAAATTCCTCTTTCATTTGAGCAAAATTATAAATATTGTGTATCTTTGCCGCAAAATTTTTCACAATAATGTCTAACCATATTCGATTACGCAAAGGTTTGAACATTCCGTTAAAAGGAAAAGCTTCAAACCAAATAACAAAAAATATCTCTTCGAATATAGTAGCGGTGAAACCCTCCGACTTTAGAAATTTCAGTCCCAAGCTCCTTGTTAAGGAAGGTGATGCAGTTTTGGCAGGTTCACCAGTTCTGGCAGACAAAAAGAATCTCTCTATACGACTGTGTTCGCCTGTCAGCGGGACAGTCAAGGAGATAGTTCGAGGAGAAAAGCGTAAACTGCTTGCGGTTCTCATTGAAAACGATCACAAAAATGAACATCTGCAATTTACGACTCTAAGCAAAAATGCCAAAAAAGAAGAGATTATCGAAAGGTTGCTTGAAGGCGGACTTTGGCCTACTATCAAACAACGTCCCTACGGTATTATCCCAAATCCGGGTGTTGAGCCTAAGTCTATCTTTATTTCCGGATTTGATTCTTCACCACTTGCACCTGACCTCGATTTCACCCTTAAGAGAGAAACAGAAGCAATCCAGGCAGGTATTGATGTTTTGAATCTTCTCACAAAAGGAGGAATACATTTCAGCCTCAATATTGACAATTTTGCAGGAAGTCCGTTTCACAGAATTGAACGAGTAATTTTCCACACATTTGAAGGACCTCATCCTGCAGGAAACGTCGGAATACAGATAAATCACGTTGACCCGATAAATAAAGGTGACATTGTCTGGACAACAGACCTCTATTCGTTGGCTGCCATAGGAAAACTATTCACCCGTGGAATATACGACGTCAAAAGAATCATTGCAATTACCGGTCCAAGATGTATCAACCCGAGTTATGTAGAATGTCTTCCCGGTATGTGCATGAGCGATATAAAGGAATACTCCGATGAAAACAGTAAAGTAAAAAACAATAATTTACCTGTAAGATGGATTAGCGGAAATGTTCTTACAGGAGTCAACGTAGGAGCCAATGGTTACACAGGATTCTTCCACAACCAGGTCACTCTTATTTCAGAAGGCAATTATTACGAAATGCTTGGGTGGATAAAACCATTTCGATCCAAAAAGTTCAGCATATCACGCACTTACTTTTCATGGCTTAACTGCAAAAAACAATATGAACTCGACACCAACACCAATGGCGATGAGAGAGCATTTGTCATGACGGGAGTCTACGAAAAAGTTCTACCGATGGACATTTATCCCACCTATCTTCTCAAGGCGATTCTTGCCGAAGATATTGACAACATGGAGGCATTGGGCATATATGAAGTAATCGAAGAGGATTTTGCCCTTTGCGAATTTGTCTGCCCATCTAAAATTAAGATACAGGAGATTATTTCTAAAGGTATTGACTTAATGTTAAAAGAAATGGCCTAACAGCAAAGAGATGAATATACTAAGAAAAATAATAGACAACGTTAAGCCCACCTTCAGCAAAGGCGGCAAATTGGGTTTTCTTCACTCCACATTTGAAGCATTTGAAGCATTCCTTTTTGTACCCGATTCTGTCACAACAAACGGAGTTCACATCAGAGACGCACTGGATCTCAAACGCACAATGTCCGTCGTCATAATTGCTCTGATGCCCGCATTGCTTTTTGGCATGTGGAATACTGGTTATCAGCACAATCTGTCAATCGGAGGCTCAATGACTTTTTGGCAAATGTTTTGGTTCGGGTTTCTCAAGATACTCCCACTCATCGTAGTTTCATACGTCGTAGGGCTTGCCATTGAGTTTACATCCGCACAGATCAGAGGACATCAAGTCAATGAAGGATATCTGGTGACAGGTCTTCTGATACCTATGATAATGCCTGTAGATATACCACTCTGGATCCTTGCCCTTGCAGTTGCATTTGCAGTAATAATAGGTAAGGAAGTTTTCGGAGGCACAGGAATGAACATTTGGAATCCTGCGCTTCTTGCAAGAGCATTTGTATTTTTCGCATACCCCTCACAAATATCCGGAGACAAAATATGGATTGCAGGTCTTTCCGAAGGACATGGAATAGTTGACGGATTTTCAGGAGCCACTCCACTGGCTAATGCAATGTCTGGAGCATCTCTTCCTTCATTTTCAGACATGTTTTTCGGTTTCATACCGGGATGCGTGGGAGAAACTTCAAAAATAGCCATTTTAATAGGTGCTGTATTACTTATCGCTACAGGAATAGCAAGTTGGAAAATCATGTTATCTACTGTTGCAGGAGCACTTTGTACAGGGCTGCTTCTCAATGCCGTTGCCCCTCCGGACCCGGCTTCCTACCTCAATATCCCTGCCTGGTATCACCTTGTAATGGGAGGATTTGCGTTCGGTGCCGTATTCATGGCTACAGATCCGGTCACAAGTGCACAGACAGAAAAAGGCAAATGGATATACGGATTTCTTATAGGAGTCATTGTCATTATTATACGGGCATTCAACCCAGGCTACCCTGAAGGCATGATGCTTTCAATTCTGTTGATGAACACATTCGCTCCTCTTATCGATCACTACGTAGTTCAGTCCAACATCAAGAAGAGACTCAAAAGAGCCGCAGTAATTGTCAAATAATAGGGAGGATTACAATGGACACAAATAAAAATCTGTACACAATAATCTATGCCACAGTTCTGGTAGTATTAGTAGCAGTAATCCTTGCCCTGGCATCATACCTGCTCAAGGACAGGCAGCAGCGGAACGTCTCAATTGAGACCAAGCAAATGATACTCAAAGCAGTTCATCTTGCCCAGGATCCAGAAAAACTCAAAAAAAACAAGGATAACTATATTGAAAGTGAATATGCTAAATATATCAAAGACACAATAATAACAACAGGCAGCAAAACCCTTCCACTCTTTATTTGCAATATCGATTCATCAAGATACTACATTGTTCCTCTTCATGGCACAGGGCTGTGGGGACCAATCTGGGGATACATTGCACTTAAAAGTGATTTCAATACTGTTTATGGCGCAGTATTCGACCACAAAGGAGAAACACCGGGACTCGGAGCAGAGATTGCTACCGCCAAATTTCAGGAACAATTTAAAGACAAGCAGATATTCGAAGGCGACAATTTTATATCAATCAGTGTCGTCAAGGGAGGTGCTGAAAAAGGAAACCCTCATCAGGTAGATGCCATCTCAGGGGGTACAATCACGAGCAGAGCTATCGAATCCATGCTCAAAACCTGTATAAGTGAATATCTCGACTTTTTCAAAAATAAATAAGTTGAACTATGGACAATAAAATATACATAGACCCGCTGTTTAAGAAGAACCCAATTACAGTTCTAGTACTTGGCATATGTTCTTCACTTGCGGTCACTGTCAAGGTAGAACCTGCAATAGTCATGGCTATTTCAGTAACAATAGTAACAGGATTTTCCAATCTGATCCTGTCACTACTCAGAAACACAATTCCAAACCGGATCAGGATCATTGTCCAGCTCGTAGTAGTTGCAATGCTCGTAATTCTTGTCGACCAGATTTTGAAAGCTTATTCCTATGATGTCAGCAAACAATTATCGGTCTTTGTAGGTCTGATAATAACCAACTGCATAATCATGGGACGTATCGAAGCATTTGCACTTGGCAATAAACCAATACCCTCACTTGTTGATGGTCTGGCAAATGGCGCCGGCTATGGAATAATCCTCGTAATTATATCAATCATAAGAGAACTCCTCGGTTCAGGAACACTCTTTGGCATTCAGATTATTCCCCTCAACTGGTATGCCTCCAACGGAGGATTTTATTACAACAATGGATTGATGATTTTGCCTCCGATGGCTTTGATTTTAATCGGACTCATCATTTGGGTGCAAAGAAGTTTTGACAAGGATTTACAAGAAAAATAAACACATACCACTATGCAAGAGTTAGTTAATATTTTCGTAAAATCCATATTCGTTGAAAATATGGTTTTTGCCTTCTTTCTGGGAATGTGTTCATTTCTGGCAGTTTCAAAAAGTGTCAAAACGGCCTCAGGTCTTGGAATAGCAGTCATATTTGTTCTTGTAGTGACTATACCTGTCAACTATCTCCTTTATGAATATGTACTCAAACCTGGAGCACTGGTGTGGCTAAATCCTGATTACGCCAGTCTCGATCTCAGCTTTTTAAGTTTTATCATATTTATAGCTGTTGTAGCCTCAATCACACAACTTGTAGAGATGGTTGTAGAAAAGTTTACACCAGCACTTTACTCCTCACTTGGGATCTTTCTTCCTCTCATTGCCGTCAACTGTGCCATCCTTGGCGGATCACTCTTCATGCAGGAAAGAGGTTATGAGACACTTGCGCAGGCTACTACATATGCTCTCGGTTCAGGAATTGGCTGGGCACTTGCAATAGTTTCACTGGCAGCCATACGCGAAAAACTTAAATATTCAAACGTACCAAAGCCACTTCGTGGACTGGGAATAACATTTATTATGGTAGGACTCATGGGTATAGCATTCATGAGCTTTATGGGAATTAAACTGTAACAGAGAAGAGATCATGGATATAACAACAATAATTACTGTAGCAGTACTCGCAATACTTATCGTTACCTTGATTTTGGTGGCAATGTTGCTTTATGCAAAAGCCAAATTGACCCCCTCAGGCAAGGTAAAAATTACAATAAACGGAGAAAAAGAATTATCAGTAAGTCCAGGTTCTTCACTTCTTACAACACTCTCCAACGAGAAGATTTTTCTTCCGTCTGCCTGCGGCGGAAGCGGCACATGCGGCATGTGCAAATGCCGTGTTATCAAGGGAGGTGGAGAAATTCTTCCTACAGAAACAGGTTTTTTCACCCGCAAGCAACAAAAAAACAACTGGCGTCTCGGATGCCAGGTCAAGGTCAAGGAAGACCTGGAGATCATAATTCCAGAGGAAGTGCTCGGAATAAAGAAATGGGAGTGCGAAGTTATCAGCAACCGTAATGTAGCTACATTCATAAAAGAGTTCATCGTCAAACTTCCGGAAGGAGAAAATCTCAAATTCAGGTCAGGAGGATATATTCAAATAGATATTCCTCCATGTGAAGTTGATTTTAGCAAGGATATATATGTAGAACCCAAATTCCGTGAAGATTGGGACAGAATGAAGATTTGGGATCTTAAAATGGTCAACAAGGAAAATACCTTCAGAGCCTATTCAATGGCCAATCATCCTGCCGAAGGCAACATTATAATGCTCAATGTCCGCATTGCAACTCCACCCTGGGACCGTACCAAGGGAACATTCATGAACGTCAATCCCGGCGTTTGCTCATCGTACATCTTCTCACGCAAGCCCGGAGACAAAGTTACAATTTCCGGCCCATATGGCGAATTCTTCATAAAAGACACCCAGAACGAAATAATTTTTGTCGGAGGAGGTGCAGGAATGGCTCCGATGCGTTCTCACATCTTCCATCTTTTCAAGACAGAAAAGACCACACGCAAGGTAAGCTACTGGTATGGAGCACGTTCTCTCCGCGAAGTTTTCTACGAGGAAGATTTCCGCCAAATAGAGAGAGAATTCCCTAATTTCACTTTTCACCTTGCATTAAGTGAGCCAAGACCCGAAGACAATTGGACAGGTCTTACCGGATTTATCCACCAGGCACTTTACGACAATTATCTCAAATATCACGAAACACCTGAAGATGTAGAATACTATCTGTGTGGCCCTCCAATGATGAACAGTGCTGTTATCAACATGCTCGACAATCTTGGAGTCCCTCCTGAAAACATAGCCTACGACGACTTTGGAGGATAGAGAATTCTCCTGTTAACGGGATAAAGATTATTCACTCTATTACCTAAATTTTTGACGAACCCAAGCCCCAGCCCCATGAAAGTTACTCTCAAATAACCAAGTGGGGCACTTTCTTTAAGCTTTACAGAGTTCCTTGAAAGATAATTAAGAGCCTCTTGACGAGAGAGTTCTATTGAAGGCCATTCATTACCATAACAAATTGAAAGAGCATATTCATGAGAAGGCTTCAAAAATGTTGACACTGTTGATGTTACAGGTGACAACCTGGAAAATGGAGCAGAATGTTTTGCAGCCCCTTTCTCCAAAGGTTTTTGGACAAGAGCAAAATAAAACCCCTCTCCTCTTGCGAGACCTGGGAAAAATTGATATCCCCCTTCTTGAGTCACTAATATTCCCCAACTCTCAATTACATCTTCAGCCAACCCCAAATCATAGGAGAGTGCCCCAAATTCACTCTTTAACCATCTCACATTGTCATCATTCTCCCTGCGGTTGAAAGTGCATGTAGAATAAGCCAGAAGACCTCCCGGAGCCAATGCACCCCAAATATCCGACAAGATCCTTCTCTGTCTTGCAGCACATAAATTTACGCCAGATTCTGACCATTCCGATATCACTTTAGTGTCCTTACGAAACATTCCCTCACCCGAACATGGAGCATCTACCAGAATAAAATCGAACAACCATCCACCTTTTGAAAAATATCTCGGGTCATGACTTGTCACAGTTACTCCGGGCACGCCCCATTTAGCAATATTCTCTGCAAGAACGGAAGCCCTGCTGCCAATAACCTCATTGCAAACAACAGAACACATTGAATTGAATGAACACAAATTCTCAGAACCGACAATACTCCTTGCCACCATAGAGACTAAATGAGTGCTTTTACCACCAGGAGCAGCACAAAGATCCAGAAAAGACTTGGGCTTCACCTCTCTGAAAATGGGCTCCAAAACAGCAAGAAACATAGATGAAGGCTCCTGGACATAGTATCCTCCCGCATGAAATAGAGGATCAAAAGTAAAATCAGCCCTTTCCTTCAAATAATAACCATTATTGCACCAAGGAATCTTACTTTCAATTTTTAACCCAAGAGAAAAAGGGCCATCAACCTTCAAATCATTTATTCTCACAGCAGTTTCAGGACTGCTTTCAGAGATAGTCTCCAGAACCCGGCAAGCTGTCTCATCACCGGCAGCCTCAATCAGATATTCCACAAACTTGTCAGGAAAGTCCAAAATTTTCACTTACCTTGAATAGTGACCAGATTCAAAAATATATGTACAATACCCTGCTCCCCACAAATCATAACGGTTAAACTGTTCCACAAGCTTCAGCATAAATTTCGGCCAGTTTTTATTTTTGCTTTGAGACCAGTAAACTTCAGAAAAAGCAGACATTCTTGGAAATATTGCATATTCCACGGCTGCTTTGTCAGGAAAATATTCAGTCCACATACAACCCTCACCTCCAAGAATATTCTCTTCGTAAGCAATATTGTATATATCAGGAATAGGCTCAAAATAATATACAGAATCAAGTGGTACAAAAAAATCCTTATGACAAAGAGCTGTCTCATCCTTTCTCTGTGCAGTATTAAAATAGTGCTGGTTTACAGAAGCAATTATTGTCTTATTACCCATCTCTGCAGCTTTCCAGCCATGCCTGGCATCTCTCCAGCTCATCACAACCATGTCTTTTTCAAGATAGCTCGGGCTCTCCATAATTTCATCCCAACCAACAAGCTTCCTCCCACGAGCTTTAACAACATCATAGACTCTCTTCAAAAAATAGCCCTGAAGTTCAGTTTCGTCTTTAATCCCATAATTCTTCATAAAAGCCTGAGTCTCTCTAGAATCTCTCCACCAGATAGGAGAACATTCGTCACCACCAACATGTATATATTCCCCAGGAAATATATCCATCAGTTCATTAAATACATCCTTCAAAAATTTGAAAGTCTGCTCTGAAGGAAGCAAAACATTATTCTGACGATTGAAAATTCCCCATGTAATAGCGGGTTGCTTGGGAATATCTGGAGTGGTACTTAATTCAGGATAGGCCGAAATAATAGCCATAGAGTGACCCGGAATATCAATTTCTGGAACGATGGTAATATAACGATCAGCAGCATATTTTACAATATCCTTCATCTGCTCAATAGTATAATAGCCACCATATCTAGTACTGTCCACACCCGTTCCCGGGAAAAGCCCAATGATTGTGCCAGCTCTCCATGAACCAATCTCATTCAGCTTGGGATAAGCCTTGCTCTCCATTCTCCATCCCTGATCATCAGTCAGATGCCAATGAAAATAATTCAACTTGTGAAGCGCAAGATAATCGATATACTGTTTAATATATTCAACCGGAAAGATATGCCTTACAACATCGAGATGCATTCCCCTGTACTGAAATCTTGGATAGTCCACAATTTCAATCTCTTGCACAGGTATCTGCAAATACTTGTCAAACAGACCTAACTGAGGCACTGTTGAAGGCAGAAGTTGGATCAGCGTCTGGACAGCATAAAATAAACCTTCGGGATTGGCGCCGGTCAGATTCAAAATGCCATCCTTAGTGTTCAAAGTGTAAGCTCCCGTTTTTTTGAGATCCGATGGGCTGAAACCGGCAATTCCATAAGCAAGAGGCTTTATATCCAAAACAACATGTTTTATTTCAGCCTCCTTGTTCTTTTTAATTTTTATCTCTTTTCCCTTGGCATCCGTTGCAGGAATTATAGACAATTCAACATCGTAATGTTTGAGAATATAATCTTGAAGAAACTTTGCAGATTTCAACTGTTCCTCACCGGAGGCAACAATAACAGTATTTTTGTTGATCCTGTAAGAATTAATACCCGGCACAGCTTTCACTGGTTCAGGGATAATAGAGACTTTCAAATGCTTACTGTTAGAAGGCACCTGAGCCATAACAGGAGATAACGTTAAATTTGCCAAAACCATTGAACAAAAAGCAGCAAAACCCCATAATCTTTTCATTTTTTATTTAAATTTAATTCCAATTCATTGGTAACTTTATCAACCAACTCCTTAAGCTTTCCACCCAGCATCATTTTCAACATGCCAGAGAGTTCAGTTTCCAACTCAATCATCAACTCTGTCTCCCCCGTGCACTTTTCATCAAAAGTGATAAAAAAAACAAAAGGGAAAGGAGAATTTCCATACTGTTCATACTTAATAAGAGAAAATGGCATCCTTTCAGCAACCTTAAGACCAATTTCAAATCCCTGAACCTTGGTAACAACAGTATCCTGAGTAGCAATCAGTTCATTACCTTTCAAAACATCAGCAGGAACACCCTTCGAAAAATTTGACAAGTCGGAAAACATTGCAAATAGAACTTCTGCAGGTTGATTAACCACAATCTTCCGACCCTTGATATTTGTACTGCTCATAAAATCAATTCCCCCGCTTCTACTTCCCCCATGCCTCAGGACGATATCTCCACTGACGCAATGTCTCCATCATCTCCTCCTTGATATAACCACACTTAAGAGCCTGCCCTATCAACATATCATAATTAGTCAACGTTCTCAACTCACAATTGGCATATTCGAAGGAGCGGCGCGCCACATCAAAATTGTATGAAAAAATCGCCACCATACCTAAAACGTTAGCGCCGCTCCTGTTTAAACAATTCACAGCCGAGAGAGAACTTGCACCGGTAGAGATAAGATCCTCAACCACTACAACTGAAGCACCATCAGGCAAGTAACCCTCAATCTGAGCACCTGTACCATGATCCTTTGGTATTGGGCGGACATAAATAAAAGGGAGATTAAGCATCTCGGCAACCAGAGCACCCCATGCAATAGCTCCAGTAGCAACACCGGCAATAACCTCAGCATCAGGATAATTTTCCTTGACCAGCCTAGTCAGATTGTCATATATTATCTTCCTCTGTTCAGGAAACGAAAGAATCTTCCTGTTATCACAATAAATTGGAGCTCTCCACCCCGAAGCCCACGTAAACGGAGCATCAGGACTCAAACGAACAGCTTTGATGTCAAGTAGCAGCTTCGCTACAATTTCTTCAACTAAATCCATAATTTCAAGTATCTTTGTACAAAGATAAAAAATCAATCCATATTTATATAAATGTACAGTCTCTTCTTCAACAACCGGCGTATAATCATCTATTCTAAAAACGAACCAAAACAAAGAGATCAAATAACTGTACAACATCTCTTAGAAGACCCTTCAACACTACACTTCTTCCCGGGTAATGACCAAAAAACGGAAGAACTCCCTTTTCTTTTTACCAAACTCACCAACATCGAGAAACTAATGATCTTGACTTCAGAGCAGGAGGCCACACTTGATCAACTCTGCAAAAAACTCATTAAAATTACTGCAGGAGGAGGTTTAGTAACAAATAACGAGGGAGAGCTGTTGCTTATATTACGCGACAACCTTTGGGATCTACCAAAAGGCAAACAGGAAGATGGAGAAGACATTGAGACAACCGCATTAAGAGAAGTAGAAGAAGAGTGCGGCATAAAAGACCTGCAAATAAAAAATAAAATATGTGAAACTTACCATACCTACATGAACAGGGATAATAATCTCACAATTAAATGCACACACTGGTATCACATGGAATATAACGGTAAAAAGACAAAGACAGTACCACAGAAAGAAGAAAATATCGAACAAATCGTCTGGATAAAACCCGCAGAATTGCCTCAATATCTCAACAACACATACGAATCAATAAAAGAACTCTTTGCGGAGGCAACCACCCAACTCTCCATTTTCCAACCACAAACCGCTAAGAACTAATCACTCTCTTACCTCATGTCGCTCACTCTAAGCCCATTGTGCTTAGCAGTATCAAATCTGAAATGATCTTTTCCCCAAGGTTTCTTTTCTGAAAAAGAAGTAATATCCACAGTAACAACCTCACCACTCTTCATCACATAAACAATCCTCACAGGAGAATAGTTCCTTTTGTCAACCATCAACGATATTTTACTGTAACCCAGCCTTTTATTTATAGGAAAAAGATCTACTACCCACACAGGGACTTTATTGACGTTAGAGGACTTAACTTTCTCCGGGTAGGAGTAACCTTTACCAAGCGAATAGAAAAACGCCAACGGATTTTCAAGCAAATCCACCTGAGAAAGATCATTTTTCAAAATAATCACCTCATTATTAGCTACATTGTAGATCCATTTAGAATCACCGTCACAATAAAGAGACAAATCTTTATTATCCATTCTGTAGAAATCCTTTTGAGCCTGCACTGTACCCACACTCACCTGCCCGTCATAATTCATGGAAAAGCTCATTTCAAAGGCCGGCAACTGACTTAATTGAGATCTGAACTGATTAATAATGTTCTCGGTTTTCTCAGACTGCGATTGCAAATCTCCAACAAGAAAATTAGCACATTTTGCAGAGTTTGAAGAAAGAAAAATAAAAGCTCCTGCAAAACCTAAACCGGCGGCGACCAAATACCTTTTTAACAAATCTGTAAATCTTAACATATTCGTCAGTAGCGCATAGCAGAATCGAACTGCTATTTCAGGAATGAGAATCCCGCTTCCTAACCGTTAGAAGAATGCGCCCTATCTCGTAAAAAGTGACCGCAAAGGTAACTAATACAAATCAAATTTCAAAATTGCCCAGAATCTCTACAGCCCTTTCAATCCGCACAATACTCTCTTCCCGACCAATCACCTCACAAACATCAGCAACTGCCGGACCATTAGACACTCCTATAAGACAAAGCCTGACAGCATTCATAACCTTGCCCATGCCATATTCCTTCTCATGAATAAAATTCTCAAGACTCTCCTCAATCTTTGCAGAAACAAACTCTTTCTCTTCCAATTCACCCAGCACAACCACAACCTCATTCATAATAGCAGGAATATCTTCTTTCCAGAACTTCCTAACCGAAGCTTCGTCATAAGATTCCGGCCTCAAAAAGAAAAACTTAGCCTTCTCCCACATCTCGTGAACAAAGTTGACACGAACCTTCATAATATCCACAATTCTCAGAGCCTTCTCCCAACTCACCTCCATACCCAAAGAGTTCATAAAAGATGAGAAAAGTTCTGCAAGCTCCTCATTGCTCTTCCTCACAAGATACTGATGGTTAAACCATTTAGCCTTCTCAGGATCAAATCTGGCACCAGCCTTACTCACCCTGTCCAAAGAGAACAGCCCGATAAGCTCATCCATAGAAAATATCTCCTGCTCTGTCCCTGGATTCCATCCCAGAAGAGCAAGAAGATTGACAAAAGCCTCTGGGAAATAGCCGTCCTCCCTGTACCCGCGAAAAATCTCACCATCAGGCGATTTCCACTGCAAAGGAAAAACCGGGAAACCCATCTTATCGCCATCACGTTTACTAAGCTTGCCGTTACCGGCAGGCTTTAGCAACAGAGGCAGATGAGCAAACTCAGGCATCCTGTCAAGCCAACCAAAAGCTTTATAAAGCATCACATGCAAAGGCAATGAAGGCAACCACTCCTCACCCCTTATCACATGAGTTATCTCCATAAGATAATCATCAGTAACATTGGCCAAATGATATGTTGGCAACATATCGGAACTTTTAAAAAGCACCTTGTCGTCCAGAGTAGAAGAATTCACAACCACATCTCCCCTTATAAGATCTGACATATGAATCTCCTCATTCTCAGGCATCATAAAACGAATAACCCACTGGTCTCCCCTTTCAATTCTTGCCTTAACTTCATCCTGAGAAAGCACAAGAGAAGTCTCCATCAAACCCCTAAGCTTATAATTATAATTAAATGTTTCACCACGGGATTCAGCCTCCTTTCTCAACCTCTCCAGCGATTCTGCTGAATCAAAAGCATAATAAGCATGACCTGAATCAACCAACATATCTGCATACTGTCTGTAAATTCCTCTCCTTTCACTCTGCTTGTACGGACCATAACTGCCTCCCTCAGCAACTCCCTCATCAATCCTAATCCCGCACCACCTGAGAGACTCATTGATATACTCTTCAGCACCAGGCACAAACCGCTGAGAATCTGTATCTTCGATCCTTAGAATAAAATCACCTCCATGCTTTTTTGCAAAAAAGTAATTAAAAAGAGCTGTCCTCACCCCTCCTATATGCAAAGGTCCCGTCGGACTCGGAGCAAATCGCACTCTAACTCTTCTTTTTACAATATTTGAACAGTTGCTATCCATAACCTTTTAATAATTATCACATTCTAAAAATAACTTGAACCGTCCCAACAATGAGTACACAAACTCTCTTTAGGAATACCAATAGCTTCAACCAAATCATCCAATCTCTGAAAAACAAGAGAAGTAAGCCCCAAAGTTTTACGAATCTCCTCCACCATAGCCTTATATTTCTCTCCCGAAAAGTCAGAGTATTCTTTGAAATCAACCCCTTCCAACGACCCCTCTATTCTCTTAACGGCCTTGTGAGTAGCTAAATCAAGGCTCGATCTCGAACGACTGAAATTGATAAATTCGCACGGAAAAGTGAGTGGAGGGCAAGCAATCCTCATATTAATCTCCTTAATACCAGACTTAAGTAAATCTACAACATTATCTTTTAACTGAGTACCTCTAACAATAGAATCATCGAGAAAAATACCGCACTTGCCTTCAATAACCGCCCGGTTGGGAATAAGCTTCATCTTGGCCACCAACTCCCTCATATTCTGACTTTGAGGCATAAAACTCCTTGGCCACGTGGGTGTATATTTAGCATAAGGCCTTTTAAGAGGAATACCACTAACATGACTGTAACCTATGGCATGTCCTATGCCTGAATCCGGAATACCCGCCACAAAATCGGCTTTTACACAGTCCCTCCTTGCAAGAGCAGCTCCACATCTATAACGACACTCATCCACGTTAATTCCCTCATAATAAGAAGGAGGATAACCATAATATACCCACAGAAAAGAACAGACCTGCATTCGTTCTCCTGGCTTACCCAACTGTTCACACCCATCTGCAGTAATTCTCACAACCTCACCAGGCCCCAAAAACCTCTCCACATCATAGCCCAAATTGGAGAAGGCACAAGTTTCAAATGCAGCAGCATAACCACTATCCTTTTTGCCAATAATCACAGGAGTCCTGCCAAGCTTGTCCCTCGCAGCTAAAATACCATTTTCAGTAAGAACAAGCATAGAGCAAGAACCCTTCACTCTCTCCTGCACATTACTGATCCCGGAGAGAAAATCTTCTCCCTCAGCAATTAGCATAGCTATCATCTCTGTAGGGTTGACAGTCCCCTGACTCGTTTCAGAAAAAGTATGATGTTTCTTGAGAAAATAATCCTCGATTTCATCTGAATTGACAATTTTGCTGACTGTAGCCACAGCAAACCTTCCCAAATGAGAATTCACGACAATAGGTTGAGCTTCGGTATCACTGATTACCCCAATACCGCTCTCACCAACAAAACCCCTAATGTCATTTTCAAACTTATTTCTGAAGTAACCATCCTCAAGACTGTGAATCGCTCTTTGAAATCCCTGATTTCTATTGAAATAGGCAACCCCTGCCCTTTTCGTCCCCAAATGTGAATGATAATCAGTCCCATAAAAAACATCATTAACACAATCTTCTTTGGAAACGCACCCAAAAAAACCACTCATTTAAATCAGAATTATAGATATTGGAATAATTTGCAAATGTACCCGAAAATGATAAAAAGCCCAAAAAAGATATTAAATTTATGCCCCGTTATGGAAATTACAGCAAAATATCAACGAAAAGGCTCTGATAGCAAAGTTCAGTGTATCCTCTGCCCACACAATTGTCATCTTGAAGATGGCCAGAGAGGAATATGCAGAGTTAGAATTAATATGCAGGGAGAGCTTATTTCAATTGCCTACGGCAACCCCTGCTCCATCTCCATAGACCCCATAGAGAAAAAACCACTTTACCATTTCCTTCCAGGCACAGATATTTTCTCACTTGCAATAGAAGGTTGCAATCTAAGATGTCTCAACTGCCAAAATTGGACAATCTCCCAAGCAACCCCAGACACCAAAGAACAGTACATTTTGCTTCCTGAAGAGGTAATCTCCGAAGCAATTAAAAAAAGAAGTAAAAGCATCGCATTCACCTACAGCGAACCAACTGTTTTCTATGAGTACATGCTCGATACATTCAGAATTGCAAAAGAAAAAGGGCTCAGAACAGTAGCTGTGTCAAACGGATTCATCAATCCAGAGCCATTAATTGAACTATGTAACTGGCTCGATGCAGCCAATATCGATCTTAAATGTTTTGACGACTCCCTCAGCAAAAAACTAACAGGTGGAGCAATGAAACCCATCCTCAAAACCCTTGGAATATTGAGAGACAAAGGTATATGGCTCGAAATCACAAACCTCATAGTACCCGGGTGGTCTGATAACATGCAAATTATCAAGAGAATGTGTGAATGGCTATATGACAATGGATTCAGCAACACACCACTTCACTTCAGCAGATTTTTCCCTAACTACAAACTTGCCAATCTGCACCCCACATCAGAAAGGACAATGATAGAAGCCAAAAATACTGCTCTCAAATGCGGATTGAAATATATATATCTCGGAAATATCTATATCCCTGAGTGCGGAGACACCATTTGTCCTACCTGCCATACAACAGTAGTAAAACGAGAAGGTTACATCGTCAGAAGTTATGTGACCCCAGAAGGAACATGCCCAAAATGCGGTCAAAACATCCCCGGAATCTGGAAATAATTTTTTCTATTTAACATAATTTTAGTTAAATTGTGTCCCAAAATTAATATATGAATACAGAAGAAATTTATTATCAACCCAGGGATTACAAAAAGATTGAGTTATGGAAAAATGTCAGCGAAAAAGATTGGAATGATCCGTTTTGGCAACAAAAGAACTCGATAAAAACAGTTGAACAATTATCTAAGGTAATCACATTAACTGACTATCAAAAAAAGGAGATTGAAAGAACTGTGTCCACTCTCATATCCCAAGGAAAAGAACCGCTCAGAATTACACCATATTATGCATCACTTATGCAGGAAGATCCCTTCCATCCTATAATGCCGAAAGGAGAAAAGCCTGAAAAGCGATTAGATCCAATATTTTGGCAAAGTGTGCCAACCCCGGCAAATTTATTATTTCCAGACACAGGGATAGAAGGAGCAATGGCTGAAGGTTCCAGATCTTACGGCGCTGCATATCAAAGATACCCTAACAGAGTTGCTCTTTTTGTTGCAGAAAATACCAGTTGTGCATCATACTGTGTTCATTGCCAACGAGCAAAGTCGTTGGATACTTCTGTTGACGTCAACAAAACAGAAATTGATAAAGGACTGTTTTACATAGGATACAACAAAAACATCAATGAAGTTCTCGTAACAGGAGGAGATGCTCTGATGATCAGTCGCTCCAGATTAAAATACATTTTGCAAGAGTTAAGCAAAATTCCACATCTAAGAGCTATAAGAATCGCCACAAGAGTGCCAGTTGTCCTCCCCATGGCTATAACAGACGACATACTCAATCTTATAGAAGAGTCAGCAAATAAATATAATACAGGCCCTGAAAAATATGTTTATTTCGTAACACACATCAATCACTATCACGAGATAACCGAAGATTTGGCAAAAGCAGTCAAATTAATTTTGAAACACGGATTTACAGTCAGAAATCAGACTGTACTTCTTAATCACGTCAATGATTATTACAAGACTCTTGCCGAAACTTTCAGAAGAATGTTCTGGATTGGAGTTCACCCTTACTATATACTTCAGTGTCATAAGGAAAAGGGGATAGTTCACTTTATAACCCCAATTCAAGTAGGAATAATCTATATGCAAAACCTTCAAGGCTGGGTATCTGGAATAACAGTACCCAGGTATGCTGCAAACATCGAAGGTGGAGGAGGCAAGGTAGTTCTTATGCCATCAGGACATGATACTCTCAATTTGGGACATAAAATTGACGAAAAAATATCCGAAAGCTTTGCCACAGTTTATACCTGGGATGACAAAAAAATTTTAAGATACGAGGCTCTTGGAAGAACCACATATGAAGAATTCAAAGCAGGAGTTGAAATAATGGACAGATTCATTGGCAGAAAAGGTGTCTTTCTCCCCAAACTCATTATAGTAGACGAAAATGGCAACCATATAGAAACCACCAACAGAACAAAACTTCCTACCCTTGAAAAGATTAAAAAAGCAGAACTCCTTGAATATGAAGTATTCAAAGATGACATGCCACTTACAAATCCGGCATTGATTCAGCAACAGCTTGATGAATCTTTCAAGCAGTCAAAATTTATGCAGATCAATTAGCGGTCAGGGAAAAACTTTTTTTCAATAAAAATCTTCAGAAACTTAACCGTTTCATCAATCCCAAGAACGGAGGTGTTGACGCATAAGTCGTAAGAATCAGCAACTCCCCACACTTTATTACTGTAAAAATTATAGTAAGTTGCCCTCCTCTTGTCGGTCTTCTCAATATGAGAACGTGCCTCGGCAAGAGAAAGATGTTGCTGAATCATTACTCTTTTTACTCTCTCCTCCAAATTGGCAGTTATAAACAAATTAATAGCCCTTGGATGATCCTTCAACACATAATCGGCACACCTTCCAACGAAGACACAAGAACCCTCATTAGCCAGTTTCCTTATAACATCACTCTGAATCTGAAAAAGAGTCTCATTGCTCAGGTAATTGTCAGTCACCCCAAACAGCCCATCAAAAACAGAGTACCTGACTCTCTCGTCAGCCCTTTCAAAAACCTCGCTGCACAAACCACTTTCCATAGAAGCCAGGCGGATAAGCTCCTTGTCATAAAAGGAAAATCCGAACAGCTCAGCCAGCCGTTCCCCAATCTCATGGCCGCCGCTACCAAGTTGACGACCGATGTTAATTACACAATACTCATTCATTTTACAAATTGAGTTTTGATTTTTTTAATTGATGGAAAAGTAAATATGCCGTGATCATACTAGCCAACAAATCCGCTAGCGGAATACTGTACCATATACCTTTTACGCCAAATATATTCGGCAATATAAACAGGGCGGGAAGCAAAAAGACAACCTGTCGTGATAAAGACATGAAAATTGCCTTCCCTGGCTTACCAATACTCTGAAAGAAATTAGAAGCCACCATTTGAAAACCCACTATAGGAAAGAATATTAAAACGATTCTCATACCCTGTACTACCAATGATATCAACCCTTCATCACTTGTAAAGAGCGAAGCAACAGCTCTCGGGAAAAACTCGCCTACAATAAAACCTATACTCATCACACTAGTAGCAAGCAATATTGTCAATTTCAAAGCCTTGTTCACCCTTGCTAACTGTCTGGCACCATAATTATAACCGGCCACAGGCTGCATACCCATATTAAGACCCGCAACAATCATAGCAAAAAAAAACGATATCCTGTTGATAATACCGTAAGCACCCACCTGCAAATCACCCCCATATCTTATCAAACCCTGATTTATCACAATCACCACCACACAAGAAACCGAATTCATAAGAAACGGAGCAAGACCAATAGAAAGAGCATCCTTAACTATCTTTTTGCGCAACTTAAATACCCCCTTATGAAAATGAATAAAATTACTCTTATTACAAAAGATCAACATCTGCCAGGCAAGCATGGAGGCCTGCGCAATAATAGTAGCAAGAGCTGCTCCACGAATACCCCATTTGAAAACATAAATAAAAATCGGTGCAAGAATAATATTAATCAATACTGAACCAATCGTTGCATACATCGATTTTGCAGGAAAACCAGAAGCCCGCAACAGAGCATTCTGGCCAAAATATAAATGAGTTATCACATTGCCCAGAGAGATTATCTCCATGTAATCCCTCGCATATGGAATTGTAGCATCACTCGCTCCAAAAAAATAGAGAATAGGGTCTAAAAATATCAACACGACAATGGCATAAATAGTCCCTATCACAAGATTCAACGTAAAAGCATTCCCCAAAATAAGATTAGCAGAAGAATAGTCCTTCTGGCCAAGCCTCAAAGACATCAGCGCTGCACCTCCGGCACCTACCAGAGATCCAAAAGCAGCACTCAAATTCATCAGAGGAAAAGAGATAGCCAAACCAGAAATAGCAAGTGGACCTACCCCCTGACCGATAAAAATACTGTCAATAATATTATAAAGCGAAGATGCTGTCATCGCTATCACAGAAGGAATTGCAAACTGCAGCAGCAATTTCCATATCCTCTCAGTACCCAGTGCAGTAGGCGCACTATTACTGTTATTCATACTTCTCATATACCGGCAAAGTTACTAAAAATGAAAATAGACAGAAAATTGTTAAATTTCCTTAACTTTGTAAATCTATAACACGATTTACCATGGCACAGATAGTAAACGATATCTCCAGAACATTCAACGAATACCTTTTGATTCCTGGTTTGACAACAAAACAATGCACTCCCGACAAAATAAGTCTCAAGACACCGTTGACAAAATTCAAAAAAGGTTCAGAATCCGATTTGTACTTAAACATTCCGTTTGTGTCTGCAATAATGCAGTCAGTATCAGATGACAAAATGGCAATAGCCCTTGCCCGAAACGGAGGGTTATCATTTATATTTTGCTCCCAGCCAATAAAAGAACAGGCTGATATGGTCCGCAGAGTAAAAAAATACAAGGCAGGATTTGTGGTCAGCGATGCCAACCTAACTCCCGAACACACACTTCAGGATGTTATAAATCTCAAACAAGCCAAGGGATTTTCAACAATAGGCATAACCCATGATGGCACATCAAACGGCATATTGCTTGGCCTTGTAACCAGCCGTGATTATAGACCTGGAATAGACGACCCCGGCAAAAAAATCAAAGATTTCATGACACCATTTTCCAAACTGATTACAGGAAAATATGGCATTACACTCGACGAAGCCAACAATATAATCTGGGAAAACAAGATAAATGCACTGCCGATTATAGATAAACAACAACACCTCAAATACTTTGTTTTCAGAAAAGACTACGAAAACCACAAGAACAATCCATACGAACTGCTCGACACACATAAAAGACTGATAGTTGGAGCAGGGATCAATACAAGAGACTATAAAGAACGCATACCGTCACTTGTAGACGCCGGTGTAGATGTACTCTGCATCGACTCATCCGACGGATATTCAGAATGGCAAAAGGAAACCATCGATTTCATCCGACACAAATATGGTGAAAAACTCAAAGTAGGAGCTGGCAATGTAGTTGACAAAGACGGATTTTATTATCTAGCCGAAGCCGGAGCAGATTTTGTAAAGGTTGGCATAGGAGGAGGTTCTATCTGCATCACAAGAGAACAAAAAGGAATAGGAAGAGGACAAGCAACAGCCTTGATAGAGGTAGCACAAGCAAGAGATGAATACTTTGAACGCACCGGTATCTATATCCCTATATGCTCAGACGGAGGAATAGTTCAGGACTATCACATGGTACTCGCATTGGCGATGGGAGCAGATTTTCTGATGATGGGCAGATACTTTGCAAGATTTGACGAAAGCCCCACAAAAAAACTTATGGTTGGAGGCACCTATGTAAAGGAATATTGGGGAGAAGGCTCCAACAGAGCAAGGAACTGGCAACGTTACGACGTAGGAGGAACAGACTCCCTTAAATTTGAAGAAGGAGTAGACAGCTATGTACCTTATGCCGGCAAACTAAGAGACAACCTCGATATCACACTCGGCAAAGTCAAAGCCACAATGTGCAGCTGCGGAGCATTAACCATAGAAGAGCTAAAAAATTTGGCCAAAATAACACTCGTCTCATCCACAAGCATCATCGAAGGAGGAGCTCACGACGTCATACTCAAAGACACAAATTCTTCAGGCATATAAAATACAGATTCTCCTAAACTGACATTATGTCAGGGTGCCACTTTATCTAAAATCCCCTGTTAATCAATGGTAATTAAAAGCCACACTGATGTTTGGCATCCATTTTGAAATTATTTAAGTCAGAACTTAAAATGAATGTCTAACTTAAAAAATGGAGGATCTGGTTATGTCACTAGTTAAATTTTCAAATCAATTCCCAACATTGTTCGATAGATTTTTCGACAATGATCTTTTTGATTGGTCAAACAAGAATTTCTCACTTACCAACACAACTCTTCCAGCAGTAAATATTATGGAAGACGACAATTCGTATCAAGTAGAAATGGCTGCACCAAGCCTTAATAAAGATGACTTCAAAATCGAGCTGAACAATGATGTGCTGACTATCTCTTCAGAGAAGAAAACTGAAAACGAAACAAAAGAGGGGCAGAGATACACACGTAAAGAATTCAGTTATCAATCATTCAGCCGCTCCTTTACTTTGCCTGATTCTGTTGACAGCGACAAAATCAAAGCAAAATATGAAAATGGCATCCTGAAAGTCACAATCCCTAAGAGAGAGGATGCAAAGCCAAGACCAGTTAAACAAATTTCAATCGAATAATCGAGTAATTTATCAGTTCTATGAAAAAGTTAGCACTATTATTGGTCAGCTTTTCAATAGTTGTGGCCGGCTGCTATGGCCAATCAGACAAAAAAGGCCAGCCGGCCACTTCTGTTCAACCCAAGGCTAACATAAAGGTAAACAAGGAATATGATAAAAACGGCACAAATGAGTCCATTCAACGAATTTTTCCAGAACGACTCATCTATGGTAAAGTACAACCAATACAGGAAACAGATCGAAAAGCTGTATAAGGAAATTGACTCGATCAGAAACGCCTTTTACTTTGAACAGTTCAATAATAAGACTAAGAAAAAGTAATTGGAAATTAGTTGCTTGTTAGAGAGAATTTAAAATCCTGTCAAGAGAATCATAATCTGAGATCAGCACCTGGCGAGCCTTAGAACCTTCAGAAGGTCCAACGATACCGGCCGCCTCGAGCTGATCCATTATTCTTCCAGCCCTGTTATAACCCAGATTAAGTCTTCTTTGAATCAAGGAAGTAGAACCTTGTTGATATTGCACAATCAGCTTGGCTGCCTCCTCAAACATCTTGTCCCTCTTCGAAAGGTCAACCTCACCAACACCATATCCATCATTTTCATCACCAACATATTCAGGAAGCATATGAGCAGTAGCATAACCTTGCTGACTGCTGATAAAATCCACAATCCTGTCAATCTCCTTGGTATCGATAAAGGCACACTGAACCCGTGTAATTTCCACATTATAAAGGAAAAGCATGTCGCCTCGCCCAATAAGTTGATTAGCTCCGGTAGTATCAAGAATCGTTCGCGAATCAATGCTTGAAATAACCTTGAAAGCCATCCTTGCAGGGAAATTGGACTTAATGAGACCGGTAATAATATTTACAGAAGGACGCTGAGTAGCTATCACCAAATGAATACCTATAGCGCGCGCCTTCTGAGCAAGCCTTGTAATAGGATCCTCAACCTCGCGACCGGCAGTCATAAGCATATCAGCAAATTCGTCAATTATCACAACGATAAACGGAAGAAAACGGTGACCCTTAAGAGGATTAAGTTTACGAGACAGAAATTTCTCATTGTACTCCTTAATAGAACGAACTCTTGCAAGAGTAAGAAGATCATACCGACTCTCCATCTCAATCAAAAGAGATTTAAGAGTATAAATAACCTTCTGAGTATCTGTAATAATCGCCTCCTCTCCTTCAGGGAGTTTCGCCAAAAAATAACGCTCAAGTTTTTCATAAAGAGAGAGTTCCACTTTTTTTGGATCAACCAAAACAAATTTCAGCTCCGAAGGATGTTTAGTATAAAGAAGAGAGGTAATGATAGCATTAAGTCCCACAGACTTACCCTGCCCTGTTGCACCTGCGACAAGTAAATGCGGCATCTTGGCAAGATCGATAGTAAGAACCTCATTGGAAATAGTTCTCCCAAGAGCCACAGGCAAATCAAAATTGGCAGCAGCAACCTTAAACTTGGGATCATCCAGAACAGATCTCATGGATACTATACTAGGTTTGTTATTCGCAACCTCAATACCCACATAATTAGTCCCGGGAATAGGAGCAATAATTCGCACCCCCTTTGCCGCAAGTTGAAGCGCAATGTCATCTTCCAGCCTTTTAATCTGAGAAATACGGACTCCCGCCTGAGGCACAATTTCGTACAAAGTAACAGTAGGCCCCGGCCTCGCAAAAATTCTCTCAATACCTATCTTATAATCACTCAGAGTCTTAACAATCTTCTTATTATTAAGCTCGAGCTCCTCGCGAGATACTTCATAAACTTTATCCTTATATTCCTCAAGTAACGATAGAGGTGGAGATTTGTAATTAGATAAATCCAAACGAGGATCAAAAAGCGTCTCTAAAGAGCCCTGAGGAAGATTCTTAATAAAATCCTCATTATCATCGGTATCAGTATCAGTGTCAGTTCCATTCTCATTTTCAATAATTTCAAACGGAAGATCGTCAGATTGACCGGCAGCATTATTTCCTGCAGCTGTAGCAACTCCCATGAGCGGAATATTCTCGTTATGCGGAACATTCTCGTCATGCGGGATACTCTCGTTATGCGTAATATTGTCGTTATCAGGCACATCCGATTCAGTTTCAGCGACTGCGACTTTATCATTCTCAGGATGAAATGTTTTGGCAATTACCCTGTTAAACCACCTCACAACATCATAGCTCACCAAAGAGAACCAGCCAATCATCAACACAACAATCAACGCCCCTGCACCGGAAGCACCGAGCATATCCATCAGCCACTTATTCACATAATAGCCGTATGAACCACCTACTCCACTGCCAAACAAAGTGTTAAATTTTGTAAAACCAAAAACGTAAGAGAAAAATATAGAAAAGATAATAGCTCCAAAAACAGAGACAAAGAAAAGCTTCAATAAGCTTATTTTCTTAATCTTAAGACAGTAAAGGGCAATCCCCAAAAAGAAAAATGGAATTACGAAAGCCCCCAATCCAAACAGCTCCGACAACAAAAAATTAGCCCAGAAAAAACCCAGTTTTCCACCGCCGTTTTCGACAGGAACAAAAGAATTCCAAACATCGCTCATTGACAACAAAGATTGATCCTCAGCCCATGTAAAAAGATAAGAACCAAGAGATATAAAAGTGTAAACCGCCAAAAGAAGGAAAAAAAGACCTGAAAACAATTTAAAAGCCTCCATCCCCTTAGGCACCGGCTCATATTCCCTAGCAGACTTTCTACCTTTAGAGCCCTTTGCACCACTCTTCTCCGACTTGCCCTTATTTTTACTCATAGACCAACTCTACTATCAATTCAACTAATTCTCTCAATATGAGCACCAATCGCATTTAAACGAATGTCAATATTCTGATATCCCCTGTCAATCTGCTCAATATTCTCAATAATGCTCGTTCCCCTGGCACTCATCGCGGCAATTAACAAAGCAATACCAGCCCTTATATCAGGCGAAGACATCCGCATCCCCTTCAAATCAAAACCTCTATTATGACCAATGACAACAGCCCTGTGAGGATCACACAAGATAATCTGGGCACCCATATCAATCAACTTATCCACAAAGAAAAGCCTGCTCTCAAACATTTTCTGATGAATCAACACAGACCCTTTAGCTTGAGTTGCAACCACCAAAAAGACACTTAACAGGTCAGGCGTCAGACCTGGCCATGGAGCATCAGCAATCGTCATTATAGAACCATCTATAAAACTCTCTATCTCATAATGTTCATGAGCAGGAATAAAAATATCGTCGCCTCTTCTCTCCACAGTAACACCAAGCCTCCTAAACTGGGCGGGAATAATTCCAAGCTCATCATAAGCAGTATTCTTGATAGTCACCTCACTTGCAGTCATGGCGGCCAGACCAATAAAGCTGCCGATCTCCACCATGTCCGGAAGAATAGTATGCTCCGTACCATTTAAAGAGGACACACCTTCAATAGTCAACAGATTGGAACCAATTCCCGAAATTTTTGCGCCCATCCTGTTCAGCATTCTGCAAAGCTGCTGAACATAAGGCTCGCAGGCAGCATTATAAATGGTAGTACAACCTTCAGCAAGAACCGCTGCCATAATAATATTAGCTGTCCCTGTAACCGAAGCCTCATCGAGAAGCATATAACAACCTTTCAAGCCGTTGGCAGTGAGCTCAAAAGAATTTCCACTCATTTCAAAATCAAACTTCGCTCCAAGTTTCTCAAGACCTGTCAAATGTGTATCAAGTCGTCTGCGCCCTATTTTGTCGCCGCCGGGCTTAGGCATGCAGGCAAAGCCAAATCTGGCAAGCAGCGGCCCTACAAGCATTACGGAACCACGCAATGATGCAGAAAGACGGCAAAAATCTGTAGACCTTACAAAATCGAGATTTATATTTTTTGCACAAAAAGAGTAGCTATAGGAGGCCTGTTCCATGGCCGGAGCTGATTGCTCGGTCGAAACTGATTGCTCGGCCGAAACTGATTGCTCGGCCGAAGCGACCGCTCCGACAATTCCACTTACAGAATTACGCCCCAGACGCCTCACCTCAACCCCCAAATCCACAAGAAGCTCAATCAACTTGTTGACATCCAAAATATTGGGCACATTATGTACTACCACATTTTTATCAGTCAGCAACACAGCCGATAAAATTTGCAACGCCTCATTCTTAGCCCCTTGCGGGACCAATTCACCTTTAAGACGATGCCCTCCTTCAACTTTAAATACAGCCATAATAAAAAATCTTGTAATAGATCCACAGTTTTTCCAAGAAAAGATTATGCATTTCTCTTCTGACCAGACATTTTCTTTTTGTTACCCTGTCGGAAATTACGATGCATGTTGCGAGAAGAAGTATGCCCTGCGCTATGAACATTTCCACTATTTCCTTGAGGGACAAAAGTACTCAGATGCATATTCTCGGGAATTTTAATCTTACCTTCGGAAAGTTCCACAATGTCCTTAAAAATAGTCTCGTCACTAACAGTGTCCTTATTCCAGATAAGATACTGCTGTCGCATATAATTTGCCAAAACCAGAATCATACCGTCACGTGCTTCACCCTCTTCCTTGTTTGCCACCATTTCAATCATATTCTGAATATTGCGTCCATAGTGAGGTGCCTTTAATGGCCTCTTTTCCAGAGGAATAGGGTTGGGCTTTGTTACAAAAGTTTCCCTTGTTGGCACGGGATAAGGAGAATCTATATCTATTTGAAAATCAGAAATTATATAAACATGATCCCAAAGCTTGTGCCTAAAATCACTCAAATCCCTGAGTTGAGGATTCAAAATGCCCATCACAGCCACAACCGCTCTTATCTGCTCATTTCGCTTATCCCTATCCTTAATATTCTTAACATGTTCGATCATCTTCTGAACATTCCTGCCATATTCCGGCATAATCAACTTAGGCCTTTGAGTATTATAATCCATAATTATCCGTATTTTTCACACTAAACTTATTAATAACCATCTTTTTAACTATACTACATCTTTTTAACTATACTACGAGCCAGTCTTCAACACTCCAACCTCCGACTGCAACTTTTCACTTTCCAATTCCGGTTTTAATTCACCACCTTTCGATTTTGACTTTACACCTTCAGATTTTGATTTTACATCCTCTGATTTTAACTTTACACCTTCAGATTTTAACTTTACACCTTCAGATTTTGATTTTGCACCTTCTGATTTTAACTTATCGACTTCCGACAAAGATACATAAATTTTAGCACCTAATTCCTCCAAAAAAAGAATCAGCCGATCCTTCTCTACTTTCAAAACCTTACAACACTTCTGATGAAAAGGACCAGAAACAATTTCCACCTGGTCACCAGCATAAATAATATCTTTATTCTCGGCAATCTTCAGGAATTCCTTAATAGCCTCAATCTCACATTCTCTAACAATAGCAGGACGATGCAGATAATACACAATCTTTTTAATGCCGTATATCATTAATAAAGAATACAAATTCTGCTCAGAACACCTGACAAAAACATAAGAGTTAAAAAGCGGAACTTCAACTATTTTCATTCTGTCACTCCATTTCCTTCTCTTCTTGTGAATCGGAAGAAAAACCTCAACGCCATCATTTCTTAAACGTGCTGCCACACGTTTCTCCGCTCTGGGAGAGGTATATAAAACATACCAAGACATAGCACTAATTAATCTGAAATTTATTGCAATTTAAGAAAAAAAACTCACACCTGTCGCACCGGGCTGCACCTGTCGGGGCTTTACCTGTCGGAGTTTGTTGTAAAACGCTGGTTTACAGATGTCTAAAAATTGCGTCTTTTTGAGAGCCAAATTTTACATCATTTATTTTCAGCGTTTTACAACAAACTCCGACAGGTGTGCTCAGCAGCATGGCCATCCCCAAAAATTTGAGGAAAATATATTTCTTTATTCTTAAACTCCTCAAAACCCGCTAAAATTTTAACATAATCAGCATCCACAAGTTTGGCAGCACCACATTCCACTATCTCAACCCATTCAGTTTCAGGCCGAAGTATCAGAGAAGGTTTTTTAAAAAAGAAAGCCTCTTTCTGCACACCACCTGAGTCAGTAATTATAAGTTTAGCAGCCTTTTCAAGAGTAATCATCTCAAAAAAAGATGCCGGAGGTAGAAGCAGTACTCCAGAACGAAGAGTTTCAAAGTCAAATGCCCGAGTTTCAGTTCCATTCTCAAATGTTTCAGACTCAAACTTATTCATATACTTATAAATAAGCTCATTACAAGAAGAAACATTACAAGAAGAAACATCCCCATGATCACTTTTATCCGTCCCAATTACATTATCATCATCAAACCTGTCAATATCATCAAACTTGTCAATATCATCAAACTTGTCAATATCATCAAACCTGTCAGCGTCGCTCATAAAAGTATCAATCTCTCGCCTAAGCTTGACGACTCTCTCAAAAAGAGCTGTTTCCAAAGAGCTTTTTAACATCTTTGCAGTTCGAGGATGAAGTGGAACAATTACAGGAATATTTTCAGCAATGTCTGCAAGTGCCTTAAATATGACATTTAACCTCATCGGATTATCTGTATTGATATCCCTATGAACAGTAGCTAAAACGAAATGATTTTTTGTTAACTGCCACCGATTCTTTGTCACCCTCACCTGCTTTGTCAAGTGCTTTTGATCAAAAATATTAGCAATATTAACATTTAAAGAGTTACTTAAGATTCTCTCAACAATACCCTCAAGTGGTGCCTTCTCATCTGCCAAATCAGCAAAAAAAAGAGAATTGTCGTACATTACATCTCCAGTGAGAAAAATTCCAGGATTGTCAATCGAAAATCTATTTTTAACATTTCCAACATTAAAATTCTGATAATTTTCTTTTCCTGTATCACCTTCAGCATCTGACCCTTCATGCGACTTTTCACTCTGGATTTCGAAAAACTTTTCGCCAATACCTTCACGCTTCAGATTTTTTATTCCCGACTCAGTTGGAACAAATAGAAAAGTAGATACATGATCACATACGATTCTGTTAATCTCCTCAGGCATTGATTTATTGAAAGAACGCAAACCAGCCTCAACATGAGCAACCGGGATGTGTAACTTAGATGCTGCAATTGCTCCCGCCAAAGTTGAATTTGTATCGCCAAAGAGTAAAACCACATCAGGCGATTCTGCAAGCAACACATTTTCAATACCTTCTATCATTTTAGCAGTTTGTCTTCCGTGAGAACCTGAACCAACATTAAGATTATAGTGTGGTGTCGGAACTCCAAGCTCTGAAAAAAAAACCTCTGACATATTCTGATCATAATGCTGCCCTGTATGAAGAATAACCTCAGTTATGCTGTCCTGAAAATGATTTCTAATCGCTCGTGAAATAGCTGCAGCTTTTATAATTTGCGGACGAGCGCCCACAATCGTAAGTAATTTGCACCTGTCGGAGTTTGTCATAATATGCTGGTTATATGTATTTTAAAAAATGAATTATTTTTCGTCATATTTTTTAAAGGGCTCATTATCTGCATACTATGACAAACTCCGACAGGTGGGTGGCTGCCCCTTGGGCCTCCTGTGCCCTGAAACAAAATGAACTCAGTTTCATGAGACTAACTCACTCAAACTGAGTTCATAATGGACTAAAACCCTTTAGGAACAACCTGTTGCTGTCTATTTTGCAACAATTAAAATTAAATAAAATAAATCTGAATCGTTGTTCATCAAACACTAACAGTATAAATTTGCCAAATTTCCCTAACCCAAGTTTTGACTAATGAGTCTAAGCCTCAACTGATGCCTCAACTGATGCCTCAACCGATGCCTCAACTGAAACTGGAGAAGCGTCTGAAGACTTAGTATCCAAAAACTTAGGAAAAACAGAAACATATGACTTATTATCAGCTTTCTTCTTAAAAGTAACAATCCCGTCAACCAAGGCAAACAGAGTATGATCTTTACCCATACCGACATTCAAACCAGGATTGTGAACTGTACCACGCTGACGAACTATAATGTTGCCAGCCTTAGCATACTGACCTCCAAACAACTTGACGCCTAATCTTTTACTGTGCGATTCACGGCCGTTCTTAGAACTACCGACACCTTTCTTGTGAGCCATAATTTAAAATTTGTTTTTGTTAATTAAGCGATATCCTCAATCAAAATTTTGGTCAAACACTGACGATGACCATTTTTCTTGTCATAGCCTTTGCGGCGTATCTTCTTGAAAACAATAACTTTATCACCTTTAAGATGTTCCAGCACCTTAGCCTTGACAGAAGCACCCTCAACATAAGGAGAACCAATTTGAACCTTTCCTTCATTTTCGATAAGCAAAACTTTGTCGAAAGACAAAGTAGCACCTTGCTCTGCATGAAGACGGTTGACAAAGATCTTCTTATCTTTTTCAACTTTAAATTGCTGTCCTGCAATATCAACAATTGCGTACATAAAAAATATAAAAATTTATATATTTCGACTGTAAGCGGCTGCTTAAGCAGCTCTTATTCAATAGCTTAACAATCATCAACTTCCCAAATCAGGAATGCAAAGATATTATTAATTATTTATTAAACAAAAACATTTTTAAATTTGTATAAAGCTACATTTGTAAATATATGCCAAAACAACAATGAAGCAGACAAAACTACAATTTTCGAATTTGAAAACAATTTAAAAATCAGCACAAATGGAATCCCCTTTTATTTTTAACAAACCTGTAAACGTAACAGAAGCAATTCCAAGAAACAATGAAGTAATGAAAATTACAGAACTCCTGACTAATAAAAAAAATGTGTTGATAAATGAACCTCCAAGATGCGGAAAATACTCTCTTATACAACAAGTTATAGATAAGCTGAAACATGATAAATATCCTTTCAAACTTTGCACCATCGACTTGTTTAATATTCGTACTGAAGCAGATCTGTTAAGAGCTATTCGGGTTTCATTGATAAATTGTTTTGCAAATTCTGATTTAGAAAAAGAAAAACTTGAAGAAGATCTGATGATTTCGTTTATTCACGAAATGAACGAATATAAAGACCTGGTACTCAACCTCTCAGAAGCTTTGGCCAGCAAATTTAAAACAAATATTATCCTGTATTTCATAGAGTTTCAAGAAATTCTCAACTTTGAAAATCCGGACAAAACCCTCAAACTACTCGAACGAGTTTGGAGAGACCACACAGGAACTACATATCTGATTACCGGCTCTCAAGTTAATGCAATGAAACAGATTTTTGAAAAGGACAGGTATTTTTATAGATATATTGAAAAAATTAATTTTCAGCAAATTCCTGAACATTTGTTTTCTGAATATATTATCAAAAATTTTTTAAAAGCCGGAAGAGTAGTCTCGAAAGAACTTGCTGCACAAATTTATAATTTCACAAAAGGTCATCCCTATTATACTCAACAACTTGCAGAAATATCGTTTTACAAAACCAAAGGATTCATGACAGATCAGATTTTGCATGAATCTTATGAAGATCTTCTCCAATGTCACATGCATGAATTTAAAGAAAAAACGAGCAAACTGAGTTTATATCAGCTCAATTTTTTAAAGGCCGTAATTGACGGTGTTACAAAGTTTAGCGAAACACAAACAATGGAAAAATATCATTTCAACTCTTCAGCCAATGTCGTGCGCCTAAAAGAGGCAGTCCTGAAAAAAGAGATTTTGAGCTACGATAACGAAACGTGGAATTTTCAAGACCCAATTTACAAAATTTGGCTTGAAAAAATTTTTTGGGGAGCGCCCGGGAGCCCCACCTGTCGGAGTTTGTTGTAAAATTCTGATTTACAGGGATGTAATTTTTTGATAAACAAATAATTCGTTTTTTAATATGTTGAAAACTAATGATTTACAACAAACTCCGACAGGTGGGGGCTCCCGGGCTCTCCGCGTCGTCGTTGGCATCACCGGTGCAAGTGGGCAGATTTACGCAAAAAAAGTACTTGAGAGATTAAGCAAAATTGAGAACATAGACCTCGACATAGTGTTCACAGACACGGGCATGCAGGTGTTTTCCGATGAGACAGGCGAAGAACCGGAAACACTTCATGAGCAATACAACGCTAACATACTCGACAATCACGGTTATTACAACCGCAACGCTTCTGGGTCGAACGCGGCCGACGTTATGATAATAATTCCTTGCACCATGGGGACAGTCGGCCGCATCGCACACGGCACCACAACAGACCTTCTCTCGAGAATTGCCGAAGTCCAGCTTAAGGAAAGAAAAACCCTAATTATAGTGCCGCGGGAAACCCCACTATCACTAATTCACCTAAAAAATCTCACAATCATAACTGAAGCAGGTGCCATCGTTGCGCCCGCCTGCCCTGCGTTTTACAACAGCCCAAACACAATTGAAGAACTCGCAGACCAATTTGCCGAAAGGATAATTTCGATTTCAGGTATCTGCTCCATCGACCAAAAAAACAAGTTCACCTGTCGGAGTTTGTCGTAAAACGCTGAAAATGAATAATGTGAAATTTGGCTTCCCAAAAAGTCAAATTGTTAAACATCTAATAATTAGCGTTTTACGACAAACTCCGACAGGTGCAGCCGCGCAGGTGCAGCCGCGGCCGACGGCCGAGCCGCGGCCGCCACCTGCAGCTACAGCTGCAGCACCCCGACCTTACCATCCATCGAAGTCACCAGCAAACGATTCCCGGCTATCGGCTGAATATAATTAATCAACGCTATCGAAAACTTATACTTCCAAACCAAAGCCCCATCAGACTCCCGAAGAGCAAAAATATTACCCTTATCAGTCGGAACAAACAGCAACCCATCATGCACAGTTATAGGAGATGGCGCAATTTCATAACCAAATCCAGCAAAAGAAGACCACAACCGCACAGGTGTATCAGACAGTGTCGACCAAGCAAAAATAGAATCCTGCATGGTCTTAACATAAACAGCATTCCCATCACTTGCAATCCCAATCGACTCACGGCCACCCTTGGCACTCCACACCTCCCTGCCATCCAAAGCAGACAAGGCATAAGTAACCCGCTCAGGCGTTACAATAAAAACTTTGCCATGAGCCTTAACCGGCCAAACAGCAGCAGGAGACAACATTCTGTTAGACTTATTGTTAGACCAAATCCAAAGAGGCTTGCCAGACTTAGGATTCAAAGCATAAAACCTGTTCTGCCAATCGCCAAAATAAACTCCCTCCCTGTCAACCAATGCTTTAGCCTCAACAAAGCCCTTCACCCCATCATAAGTCCAAACAGGTGCCCCATCCGACAAACGAAGAGCGCGAAACTTACCATCTGAAGCACCTATATACACAACACCTTTGTAAATCTCCGGTGCAGGCAAAACACTTTTTTCAGCCTTAACCCTCCAAATCAACCTGTTAAAATTTGTGTCACCCACTGCATTCCCTGAAAAACTCAGCTCAGACGGCTTACGGATATCATTTTTTCGCAAACCCGCCCCCTGTACCTCAACCTTTTGCGACACATCTTTCTGCAAACCAGCCCCCTGTAACTCCGCCTTTTCCAACTCCGCCTCCAAATTTCTCAAACTAATACCCTTAATATCAAAACAATAAATATAACCATCAGTACATCCGACCACAAGTCGTCCATTACTAACAGCCGGAGTGGAAAAAATTTTCCCACCAGTCTTGTAACTCCACAAAAGAGTGCCCGAAAGCGCATCCAGCGCCTTAACGTAACCGGCAGTATTTGCAAAATATACAACCCCGTCAGCATAGACCGCCCCAGATCCAATATCAGAATTGTCCTGGAAAACCCAAATAGGCTTGACCGGAGAATCTGCGATTGACAAAGAAGTTTCGGAAGTAGAAGCCTGCACAGAGTCTGAAGCCTGCACAGAGTCGGAAGCTTGCACAGAGTCTGAAGCTTGCACAGAGTCTGAAGCCCGCACAGAACCTGAAGTCCGAGCCGAACCTGAATCAGAAGCCTCAGAAATCAAATCATATGAACACCACGGCTCAAGCGTCTCACCATTCACCCTCTCCGCAAGAGTAATACGCAGAGAATCAATTGTAACGATGTTATACCCCGACCCTGCTCGACCAGCTCGAAGATTCGACCGCCCCATTGCCCCACGAACAATTCTGTTTTCACCTGAGGGCACCAAATAACTCATTTTATGATTATTATGCCCGTGACCACAAAGAGCCAACTGAATATTAGTTCTCGAAAGAAATTCCAACACCTCAGCATAATTCAACATCTCATCGGTCAAAGGATAATGATTTACAAAAATTACCGGAGTCCCCTTAGGAATCGCTTTCGTAACAGAATCAAGCCACACCATGCTTTCTCGCGGAACAAGAGCCGGAGCCATCCTCATGTTCGGACCCGAATTACAACCAATAAATCTAAAGCCACCATCCTCAAAATCAAATGTTTCGTAACCAAACACTCTGGCAAACGTATTACAACCACTTTCGCTCCATTTAGAATCATGATTGCCTGACACAATATAATAAGGTACAGTCAATTTGTCCAGAATCGACTTCGCAAGAACAATTTCCTCGTCACTTCCAAACTCTGTAACATCGCCAGCAACTATCACGAAATCAATAAATCTGCCAGCAACATTGTTGCCACGACTATTTCCACTTGCAAGACTCGAGCTTGAAAGATTCAAACTTAAACCTGAAAGATTACCATGTGTATCACCTCCACCAGAAGCATTCAGAGCATTAATGTCATTGACAGAATTCTCTAAATCCTCAACGCTAGTGGTCCCGATAGAAATATGAACATCAGCCAAATAAGCAAATTTGACAATGCCATTTCCACTGTCTCCACTGTCTCCACTCTCAGCGGCAAATCCCGCTGCACTAACAAAAAAGCAAAAAAAACAAACAACAGCCCCCACCTGTCGGAGTTTGTTGTAAAATGCTCTTTTACAGGTATTTAACAATTTAAATGTTTTATATTTCATTTTTTAAAGTATTTATTTTCAGCATTTTACAACAAACTCCGACAGGTGCAGGCCTGGTGGGCGGCTGGTGGCCTGGTGGGCGGCTGTCAGTTGTGGCCTGGGCGGCTGGTGGGTGGGCGGCCGGCGGCCTGTCAACCCTCTGGCCGACAGGTGGAGGGCATGGGCGGCCGGCGGAGGCCCGCCAGGCTCAGGCCTCTAAGACAAAATTAAAAAAAACGGATTTTTTTTAAAAATTATTTTTACTTTTGTTTTCCAACTATTTAACCTAAACGGTGTGCTCATGAAAAATGTGACTCACCGGCATTTTTACGCATATAACCAACCTTTAGACACAACATAAGTATTTGGTTATTAAAGAAATAACAAAAAAGGATAAGGCCACAAATTCTCTAAATTTTCCCTTGAAAATTCCTTGAAAATTCTTTGTAAATTCTTGAAAATTCCTTGAAAATTTCAACAAAATGCCAATTGGAAAAAAGTTAAAAATCTATAAAAATCTTAAGGTTAAACTACAAAGAATCAAGTCTATAACTTCAAACTATCAGATTCAAAATTGATGATTTAAAATTGCTGATTCAAAATTGATGATTCAAAATTGATGATTCAAAATTGCTGATTCAAAATTGCTGATTCAAAATTGCTGATTTAAAATACAGATTCAAAATTGATGATTCAAAATTGCTGATTCAAAATTGCTGATTCAAAATTGATGATTTAAAATACCGATTCAAAATTGCTGATTTTAAGCATTTACGTTAAATTCTAAAACTTCCAACTTTACTTCAAACTATGAAAAACTTTTTAGAAAAGAGTAAACTATACATAATAAAACACTTACGTAATTACTTGCCTGGGTGGTCAATATTAATGCTCGACACCTTAATAGTAATTGCAAGTTTTGTGTTTCTCTGGCTGTTTCGCAATACTATTTCCAGCAACGATCACAATTATTTCTTTCTTAAACTTACGATTATTACAGCAATCTATATAGTCAACTCGCTCATTTTTAAGACACATCACGGAGTTCTTAGATTTTCGACAATGAGTGATGTTGGAAAAGTGATATTATGTAATGTGGTTTCAATAATCAGTTTTACAATTGTTGGAGCCATAATAGATTACACCACAAAGACCAGCCAAAACCCAATCACATTTCAGTTCTGGTTCGGCCTGATGATTGGAACAATCATACTTGCACTTCAAGTAATGATGCGATTTACCATCCGCATAACATATTCCTACCTCTCCCAAACTGTACAAAGTGCAAAAAAGAATGCATTCATTCTCGGAAGCGATCGTGAAGCTGTACTGCTTGCCCAAACTATCAGAGAGGAGGCAGAAGGTCAATATAAACCAATAGCATATATCTCAGATAATGAGACACATGTTGGCAAAACTGTGGACGGCCTTCCAGTTTTATTTTCAAACGTCAGTACTGAAGAGATCAAAAAACAGATGAAGAAATACAATGCACAAACACTTCTCCTTTACAGAAAACAAATAGATATGTTTGACAAAGAGTTCTTCGACAACTGCATCTATGCCGACGTTGAGCTAATACTTGTAAATCCTTACAAGACAAGCAAATGGAGAGAGGATACGTCAAAAGTCTCTAACTGCAATGAAAACAGTTTGGAAAATACATGTGATGACCATTCAGAAAACGGAACTTCAAACAAAATTGAGAATACTGATAGGCAAAACAATGAAGAAATTGATTATAAAATCAAGAAAAATACAGCTGATTCAAAATTCAAAAAAATAAACATTGAAGATCTGCTTGGCAGAAATACAATTGAAATTAACAAAGATGAACTGAAACCCATGCTCAAAGGCAAAAGCATCTTAGTAACGGGAGCAGCAGGCTCTATAGGATCAGAAATCTGCAGACAGTTGACCTATTTCAATTGCAAGGCAATCACAATGCTCGACCAGGCAGAAAGCCCATTACACGAACTTTGCATTGAAATGTTGCCTTTGAAAAACAATATTAAAATCAAACCTGTAATTGCATCCGTAAGTGACCATAAAAAAATGCACGAGGTGTTTGAAAACACCAAACCCAATGTTGTTTTTCACGCAGCTGCCTACAAACACGTACCAATGATGGAGAGGCAACCTTCGGTAGCCATCTTGACTAACGTACTCGGCACCAAAGTAGTTGCAGACCTTTCAGTAGAATTTGAAGTAGAAAAATTTGTAATGATTTCCACTGATAAGGCAGTTAACCCTACAAGCGTGATGGGAGCAACAAAAAGAGCAGCTGAAATATATGTACAGTCGCTTTTCCATCACTTACAAACAACGCAACCAGATTGCAAAACCCACTTCGTGACAACAAGATTCGGCAACGTTCTCGGCTCCAATGGCTCAGTTGTTCCACTTTTCAACAAACAGATAGAAAACGGAGGACCGATAACATTAACACACAAAGATGTTGTAAGATACTTCATGTCAATCCCCGAGGCCTGCAGCCTCGTACTTGAAGCCGGATGCACAGGCAATGGAGGACAAATATATGTGTTTGACATGGGAAAACCGGTGAAAATATATGACTTGGCAGAAAAAATGATACTGTTAAAAGGCATGACCCCTGGTAAAGAGATACAAATAATCGAAACAGGCTTGCGCCCTGGCGAGAAGCTCTATGAAGAGCTACTCGCCAATAACGAAAACACAATACCGACGCACCATCCCAAGCTTCGCATTGCGAAGGTGCACCATTACAACTATGACGACGTCGTGCCACGCATCGAAACACTTATTGCAATGTCTACCGACTGCTGCCAGCCCATAGAAATAGTTAGAGAACTCAAAAAACTCATACCGGAGTTTTTAAGCAAAAACTCACCCGAATACGAAAAACTCGACAGCGAGGCCTGCAACCCTGGCTCGCACCTGTCGGAGTTGGTTATAAATTGATTACCGAATTACAACAAACTCCAAACTCCGACAGGTGCGAGCCCGACAGATGCGATCCACAAAACTAAAAAAAGCAAACATAATGAAATACACACACTTACTCACATTAGCAACATGTGCTGCAATTTTGAATGCATGCAGCGCCGGCAAACACGTCACATATCTCAAAGATGCAGACAACATCAGCAAGTATGACCTCGAAAAATCAGCAATGATCTACGAAGCCAAAATCATGCCCAAAGACGTACTCACAATAGCTGTCAACACCACTGTTCCAGAAGCCGCTGCCCCATTCAACCTCGGCTCAAGTGCAGGCAGCGGCGTCATCAGCACAGGCGGAGTATCCATCACAGGCGCAGAACTGCAGACCTACATAGTAGACAAACAAGGATACATAGACTACCCTGTCATAGGCAAATTAAAAGTCATCGGCCTAACAAGAGTAGAACTCCAGGAACTGATAAAAAGCAAAATATATCCAAACTACATCACAGAAATACCGGTAGTGAATGTCCGGTTCAAAAACTATAAAATATCAGTGCTCGGCGAAGTAAACAAACCAGGCTCCTACACCCTCATGAACGAGCAATGCACCATCTTCGATGCATTGGCCACCGCCGGAGACATGACAATCTACGGAAAAAGAGATAACGTCCTTCTTATAAGAGAAGATGCCACAGGCAAAAAAAATATTTCAAGAATAAATCTTGAAAGCGCCTCACTACTTTCCAATCTCGACCTCTACTACCTTCAGCAAAATGACGTAATTTACGTAGAGCCAAACAGAACAAAAGCAAGATCTGCAGGTATCGGAGCAACAGAGAGCATCACCATCTCAATTGTTTCCACACTCGTTTCGGTTGCCACCCTCATTTTCACAATTTTAAACAACAACTAATTTCCAGCCATGCAAGAGACCACTAATCCCAATCTGCCTGTCGACACAAAAGAAACACAGGAAATAGACATTAAACAATTATTATTCACATTCCTGAGCAAATGGTACCTCTTTGCCATCTCCACTATATTACTCCTCGCCGCAGGAGTTGTCTTCCTCAAAATACAGACCCCAGCATATGAAGTCAAGACCTCAGTCCTGATCAAGGAAGAGCAAAACAATATGCAAGAGCAGTTCCTGCTCGAAGACATGGGAATGAATGGCTTTTCCAAAAGCAACATAGACAATGAAATAGGAATCTTCAAGTCTCCAGACATGGTTTGTAAAATAGTTACAGACCTTGAAATTAACACAACTTACCGATACGTCAATCCGACACATTTTTACGAACCTGACCTATACAAAAAAAGTCCTCTCTACGTCAGATGGGAAGATCTGGAGCCTGACAAAATACCTTGCACTGTGACACTGACTTTCACCAAACACGGCAACGAAGGGTTCAAAGTCGAAGCAGAATACCAGAAAAACATACAGACACTCACTATAGACAAACTCCCGGCAATCATCACACTCCCTATTGGAAAATTCTATATAGCGAAACACGAAGGTGTCGCAATGGAAAACAGACCACTCGAAGTAACAATCATGAATGCAATGAGCGTAGCAAAAAACATTATCAACAACATGACCATTGCACCTACCACCAAACAGTCCACACAACTCGACATAACCCTCAAATCTGAAATCAGACAAAAGGGCGAAGACTTTCTCGCAGCCCTCATTGAAGAATACAACAGACAGGCAGCAGAAGACAAAAACAAAGTAGCCTACAACACAGCAGTATTTATAGATGAAAGACTGAAAAACATAGCCATGGAGCTTGGAGATGTTGAGTACCAGGTGGAAGCCTTTAGAAAAGAAAAACAAGTGACAGACATCCCAACCCAGGTAGAATCCTATTTCGAAAAGAGCTCCAGCTACGACGCCAAACGGCTCGAAATCGAAACCCAACTCAATCTAATCACCTATATCCAAAACTTCATCTCCAACCCCGAAAACAAAAACAAACTCATACCCAATCTCGGCATTACAGACCCAGGCTTGTTAGCTGTCATTAAAAGCTACAATGAACTTCTCATGGAGAGAGAGAGAGTCCAGACATCTGCATCTGAAATAAACCCATCAGCCAAACAGCTCAACAACCAGATAGCAGCAATGCACGAAAGCATAAGAGCCTCACTGGCAAATGAAAAAAACGCCTGCGAAATAGCACTCCGCGACCTCGAACGTGAAAACACCCTCACAACCTCCAAAATACACAGCATACCTACTGTCTCAAGACAATATACCGATATACTGCGTCAACAAGAGGTCAAATCGGCACTATACACCTATCTCCTCCA
>JAHDPK010000055.1:0-5722 GCA_018434395.1 Bacteroidales bacterium
ACAGCCTCGTGATACAACTTGACGAAAGGATACTTCTTCCATTTCCTGGTAATTTAGATTTGTAAGAACAAATCTAAATTATCCTAAAATATTTTCATCCCCTTTGGCGTTTATTTTTTAGTCATGGATGTTTCATGATTCGTTAATTATTAAGAATTATTAGAATTGTTGCCCTATTACAAAGTGGAAATTACTTCCTCCCTTTTTGTCAGTACCAACAGGATCAAACCCATAGCCCCAATCAATCCCAAGCATTCCAACTATTGGTAGAAGTACTCTTACTCCTATACCTGCAGATCTTTTGATCGAAAATGGATTAAAGTCCCTAATATCAGACCATGAGTTTCCTCCTTCCAAAAATGCTAAAGCATATATGGTTGATTGAGGCTGAAGTATTAGAGGATAACGTAACTCAACTGTGAACTTGTCATAAACATTACCTGCATAAGCATTGTTGATCAGTGGAGTAAGAGAAGAGTTGGGATATCCTCTCAACCCAATTACCTCAGTACCATATGTACTGTAACCGGACATGCCGTCACCACCTAAAACATATCCTTCGAAAGGTGAATATCCAAGATCTCTGTTATAAAATCCCAAGTATCCAAAGAATGCTCTTGTCATCAACACAAGGTTTTTTGTAAGAGCAGTGTATTGAGTCCCTTTAACTGTCCATTTGTGATACTCGATCCATTTATACTTTTCGGAATCTTCCATGTTTTGGTAGTCTGTATTCTTATCTCTAAAAAGAGAATAAGGAGGAGTCAGCTGCAAACCAATCTGATAATCTGAACCACTTCTTGGATAAATGGGCTGATCAGTAGAGTTTCTCTGAAGAGTAATTTTATAACTGAAATTATGAGATGTTCCATTGGAAAAAATAAAGTAGTAATTCCAGTCGTGCAATCTGTATGATTGCAAACTTAACTCATTGTAAAGTACAAACCAGTTATCAGGCCATTTAAGTCTTTTACCTATTCCTACGGATGCTCCGAAAACCTCCATACTTTCGTTGGAATTTTGATAGAAGTAATATGAATTAGTCTGTCTGGTATAGTAAGCAGAAAAACTGAAAGAAGTTGGCTTGTTGCCGAAAAGCCAAGGCTCCACAAAACTCGCAGTCAGAGCCGTATAATATGTACCATTAGTTTGGAATCTAAAGGCAAGCTGCTGTCCGTCTCCTAATGGAACAGGTCTCCAAGCCCGCTTGTCAAAAATTCTTTTTATTGAAAAATTGTTAAAACTAACCCCAAGGGTCCCAACAAAAGTATTTCCACCCCAACCTCCGGCTATCTCAAACTGACTGTTTGACTTTTCAACAACATTATAAGTAATGTCTACAGTGTTGTCATGTTGATTAGGTACTATATTGATCGCATCGGCAGACTGAAGTTTTTCTGGCTCGAAATGTCCCATATTTGCCAACTCTCTCAATGAGCGCTCAATATTTGACTGGCTGTAAAGATATCCCGGTCTTGTATAAAGTTCTCTCCGTACTACCTTTTCGTTTGTTACAGTGTTGCCACTAATCATTATCCTGTTGAATATGGCCGGTTTACCCTCATATATTCTCATCTCAACATCCACCGAATCATTCTCTATCCTAACCTCAACAGGTGTTACATTGAAAAATAAATAACCATTATCAGTATAAAGCTTGCTGACATTACCCTTTTCATCTCTTGTGAGTCTCTCCTCCATTGAAACCACATCATAAATATCACCCTTCTTTATCCTGAGTATACTGTTAAGAAAATCACTTGAATATTGTGAATTGCCTGTCCACGTGATATTTCTAAAATAATATTGCCTGCCTTCATCTATAGTAATATCTATTCCCAATCTGCCATTCCTTACATAATAAATGCTGTCCTTCACTATTTTAGCGTCACGGAAACCTTTCTCATTATACGCTTTGATGATGTTTTTCTTATCGTTTTCGTACTCTTTTTCGTTAAATTTTTTGCTTGACAACACATTAAGAACTCTGCTTTTTGCTCTTGTCTTTTTCATGGAGCCGGCAAGTTTTGAGTCTTTTATGTTTTCATTTCCATTGAAATTTATGTCTTGGATTTTAACTTTTTGTTTCCGGTCTACTACGAAGGTCACTCTAATTGCATTATTTATTGTCGTATCCTGCACTTTAAGCACTTTAACCTCAGTTTGAAGAAAACCTTTATCAACATAATATTTTCTGATAATGTCACAAGCCGATTTCTCAAGATAGTCCGACAATTCTCCTCCTCGCCTAATCTTAAGCTTATCAATAAGTTCTGTCCTCTCCGACGACTTTACTCCTTCAAATTCCAACATGGAAATACGTGGTCTCTCTTGAAGATAAAGGTTCAAATAAACCTTTCCATTTGAGACAGAATCTATGTAAAAAGCGATTTCAGAAAACCATCTCTGTTGCCAGATTCTTTTAATAATAGACGATAGCTCCTCTCCCGGAATCTCAATTTTATCTCCTATCTGTATTCCTGTTAAGGAGAGTATCTGATCTGGATTGAGGTATTTTATTCCTGAAACTGTCAGCCCGCCAATTTCATAAACCTGTGGCCTGTTATAATCAACTTCCACAATTCGGGCGAAAGTCGAATCCTGTGCCTGGACCCGAATCGAAAATAAAAAACATGTTAAGAAAAAAAGTATCGGAAAAAAGGATAGTGACTTCATCTGCAATCTCTGGCTGTAAAAGCACAAATATAAGCTTTTATTTGTATTCACAAATTTGGTTTGATTAATAATTATGTACCTGGTTCCCTGTCTTTCCAAACCTCCTTTCTCTTTTGTCAAAGAGATCAAGAGCCTGTTGAAAGTGAGTTTTGCGAAAATCGGGCCAAAGCACTTCAGTGAAATAAAATTCACTGTATGCACATTGCCATAGTAAATAGTTGCTTATTCTCTGTTCACCACTCGTTCTGATAATAAGATCAGGATCCGGTATGCCGTTCGTACTGAGAAGAGAGCTAAAATATTCATTTGTAAGTTCCTGTGGTTCCAACCCATCTTTATATGCGTTTAAGACTTCTTCAGCGTACATTGCTGCCGCTTGCAAAATATCCCATTTACCACTGTAACTTAAAAAAATAATCAGTCTTAAGCCGGTATTGATGCTCGAAAGTTCTTCAGTAGCTCGAATAGACTTCAAAACATCGGCAGGTAACTTTGAAAGATCGCCTATTGCTCTAAAGTTGATGTTGTTTTTCATAATTGTGGGAGTCTCGTTGACTATCGCATTTACCATCAGATTCATGAGACCATCAACTTCTTCCTTAGGTCTACCCCAGTTTTCTTCCGAAAAAGCGAAAAGGCTCAGGTATTCAATTCCTTTCTCTGCGGCAAATTCTGTAGCTGCCCGAACTGATTCAGTGCCTTCCCTGTGTCCATCTATTCTATCAAGCCCCCTTGCCTTGGCCCAACGTCCATTTCCATCCATTATGATAGATACATGTCTTGGAACTTTTGTCATAACTGCAATTATAAAGATTGAATATTTCTTTTATCTTCTCCCCACCTGAGCTTATCCTTGAGTGCATTAATAAAACTTCCCTCCTGCAGGGATATGTAATTCAAAGGAAAATCTGCTTTTTTTATTTTCACCGGACTTCCGGAAGGTAATATGAATTCTCTACTGTCAAGACAAAGAATTACTTTGCCGGAGCGCGAATTGGCCGACATCTCAAGCGAAACATCATCAGGAACTATCATCGGCCTGACATTTAAATTGTGTGGAGCTATCGGGGCAACTGTCCAGACTTTTGAAAATGGCATTACAATTGGTCCTCCTATGCTAAGTGAATAAGCAGTAGAGCCAGTAGGAGTCGCTACAACAAGACCGTCTGACCAGTATGCAGGCAATTCAATCCCATCTATTCTAAGAACTACAGAAATCATTTTTGAATCAACCTTTTGTATAGAGACCTCATTTACAGCATATGGGAAAAAATCTGAAGGCAACCTGTCATTTTCAATTTGTAATATTGTCCTTTTTTCAACAGAATATTTCCCTTGGATCAAGTCGCTTATCCAGCCATTAGGAGAATTAATATCTGCACTTGTCAGAAAACCAAGTCTGCCAAAATTAACTCCAGCAATTGGCAATGATTTGTCTCTGATAAAAGTTAGTGATTCAAGAAATGTTCCATCCCCTCCTAAACACAAAAAGAGATCAGTGTCTTGAGGAAGATCGCTGTATGAATTAAATGTTGAATGTTCAAAATTCACAAGTCCCGGTAGATGATGCACTTTATGGTAAAAAGGTTCATAGAAACAGAGCTGAACTCCTTCGTCTATCAGTGTCTTTATAATCAGCAAAACTCTGGCACTCCAATTAATATCAAAATCTCTCGCAAATAAAGCAATTTTCATTTTAGTGGTATTATTGTCAAAAATAGATAAATTTGCAGTTGCTATGACAAAATTAAGTGTAAATATAAACAAATTCGCTACACTGCGAAATTCAAGAGGTGGAAATCTTCCTGACGTTATTAAAGCAGCTATCGACTGTGAAAGTTTTGGTGCAGAAGGGATTACTGTGCACCCAAGGCCTGACGAAAGGCATATTCGCTACAAAGATGCCAGAGATCTCAAAAAAGTTGTAACTACTGAATTTAATATTGAAGGGAATCCTATCGATTCTTTTATTGAATTAGTTCTTGAGATTCACCCTGCGCAGGTGACGCTTGTTCCTGATGCCCATGATGTGATTACTTCTAATTGTGGATGGGATACCAAAAAAAATGCTGCCTTTCTCAAAAAAATATGCAAAATGTTCAATGAAGAAGGAATTCGAACTTCTATTTTCGTAAATCCCGATATTGAGATGGTAAAATATGCTGCAGAAACAGGCTGTAAAAGGGTTGAACTTTATACTGAAGCATATGCAGCCAACTATTCAAAAAACAGGGAAGAGGCTATTGAAGATTACATCAAGGCAGCAGAAGAAGCACTAAGGGTTGGTTTGGGATTGAACGCCGGACACGATCTAAATCTTGATAACTTGCATTATTTCTATAAAAATATTCCGGGGTTGCTTGAAGTTTCAATAGGTCATGCTTTAATTTGTGACGCAATTTACCTTGGCCTGGAAAATACAATCCAGTCCTATTTGAGGGAGTTAAGAAATTATTAATATATTTGCTTTGTAAATAGTTTAAAAATGAAAAAAGCCTCTTTAATTACCGAAATTGTGTTGGCTATTGCAGTCGTTGTGCTCTTTATCCTTCACTTTACTTCAACTTCCAGATCATCTGGTAACGATACACAATCAGGCTCCGGCCCTGTTGCGGGCAGTATAGTCTATATCCAAATGGACTCTCTTGTCAAACAATATGATATGTTTAACGATCTCAAATCTGAACTTGAATCCAAAGCTCAAGTTATACAGGATGACCTCAACAAAAAGGGAATGGCTTTTGAAAGAGATGTTAAAGATTTCCAGGAGAAGATACAAAAAGGGCTGATTACTCGCTCTCAAGCGGAAAGTCAAAATGCTCAACTTCAAAATCGAGAAAGAGAACTTCAAAACTATACTCAACAGAAACAGATGGAGATGGAAGAAGAACAAGCAGTTCTGATAAGAAAGGTTATGGATGCTCTTAATAAATACCTTGTCAAGTTCAATGCCGAAAAAAAATATGCACTTATCCTCAACACATCCGGCACTATGAACACAGTACTTCAGGGAGACTCCACGCTTAATATAACAAATGCAGTAGTG
>JAHDPK010000061.1:0-38350 GCA_018434395.1 Bacteroidales bacterium
AAAAGGGGGTAAAAAAATTAAACCCAACCCCGCTTTTGCTGATAAGTTTGACAAGTGTTCTCTTATGTAAGGAAAGATTATTGCAGCTGCATTTACATTCCCAAATTGCTCTAAATTTAGAGGTGAATCTCCAAACTTCTCAAATATTCCAACCATGGAAATTGTTGCTTTAACTTGTTCTTTATCTCTGTATTCTTGTGAATAGTGAAGAGTTTGCTTGACATAAATCATGTTATTTTTATGGTTTATATTTACAGATCCATCGATATTTACATTTTGTTTTATTTCAGGATTATTAAATTCTACAGCCTCTATTCTTAAGAAATTGCTTTCCACAAGTAATATGTTATGAACACGAAACCCGGATTCTATATTATTCTTTTCTTCTTTCATTTTTATGCAGCTAAAGGGCAATTTTCAATATTATTTAAAACGACAGTTAAGTCGCAATCATTAGTAGGTAAAGAACAGGGATTACTAGTGAAACTTAAGACAGTACTTGACTTTATAAGGCCTGTAACTTTGATGGATGACTCATCCACCAGAATTTCAGTTCTGTTAGTAGAATAGGAGATGTCAAAAAAAGTGCCAATCAATTCAAGCTGAACATTTTTTAACCTTATAACTGCATCATCGGAAATGAAACAGATGTTTTGATCTGGATGTGACGAAACAAATTCATCATACATATGATTTTCCCAATCAATATAGTCTTTATCCAAATGGTAAACTTTGTTGGGAATTACTTCAATAAAATGAACATCAGAGAGCGGGTCATATTCGTATCGAACTCTGGTTTGAGGGAACTTAATGATAAAATCGTTTAATGCCTGTATAATATGTTCTTGTGGTGTCATAAAAATGTTATTGATTACAAATACTTGTTAAGAATCAGAATAATCTTGTTTGAAAGATCTAACGAATCGGAGCTGTCTTTAGCATCAAAAATAGTATCCTCGTAATCTGCTTTTATTCTTAATTTTTTTAGCTGTAATATATTATTGTTATAAACGCGAAAATCATCTAAAAAGTTTTTTGCATTAGATTTTTTTATAAATGTACCAATTTCATTGATCAATATCTCGTGTGAGCCCATTGTGGGTTTATTATTACCCAAATTAACAAGCTCTTGTTCTGTCTTTTGCAGTTTATGTAACCAAATATGTTTGATTTTTTGATAACATGCATAATAAACACAATGAGCTACTGATGAGTATAGATTCTTGTCGTTTAAAAGCTTTGCTGCTTCAACATTAATCTCAGATTTATTGGATAAGTTGCTCATTATTTGCATACAAAGGTAGCAATAATTTAATGTGTCGCAAATATATTTGAATTAAAGAGATTGAGCAACTTTTTTGTTTATCATTTTACAAGCAAGTTTATTTCAGTTTTAAATTTTTCAAATGAAATTCAATGGTATGAGCCGTATTGAAAATTATTCGATTTTAATTTCATAGCACAGAGGCCACATGAGTCACTTGACAATATGACACCATTCGAATACAGAGAGATGAAAAGGGTTGGATAAAATACATATGATACACTCTTTGGGGTTGTCTACACCAGCCGTTCAGGCAAACCCCAAGAAGTTTTTCATATGTTAAAGAATAGAAATACTAATTTCACAGTCTAAACATAGACTGTCCTAAAAAGGCATTTATTTTTCTGCTATGACATTATAAAATTATTGTTGAGTGTTCATGCGAATTGCAAATTAATAAATTATAGACTTAGCGTAACAATTTTCCGCCGGAAATATCCCAAAACTTTTTGAAATAAGCTGTCAGTTTTTCGAGTACCGTTTCCCGTTTTTTTGTACGGTCTCCGGTCGGTGTAAAGCGCGATACCGGAGGCAGCACCTTCCCGATAGCTGTGCCGGTAGTTTGGATAAAGCCATCGCGAAAAGCGTTGTCGATGAAGCGGTAAGTTTCATTCCTGCTGAGGCCCTCTTCGTCGATGATATGGTCGAGCTCCTCTTTTTTCTTTGCCTCTACAAAGGCTTGCCAATCTTTGTCAACATTGGTTGTTTTGACTACGCTCAACAACCTGATAAACTGTTCGATGAGGTCTTTTTTGTTGCGCAATTCCATACTCGAATCCACCGCCTTGCGAATACTTACCACGATTTCTTTGTCCTTCATATTGCTTTCGTGATATTTGCGGATCAATTCCAAAATGTAGTCGATATTGATTTCTACCTGTTTAACGAGTTCCATTTCGAAGACGATATCGTCGTTCACGTTTTCGGCTTCACCTTTTTTCTTTTTCCGATACTCGTTGTAGAGATCGATATACATGCTTTGATAATTCTGCATATCGCGTTGGGAAAGAATATCATTTCCGGCAAATGAATCAAAGGTGGAAAGAATATTCTTCACCTTGAGGATGTTTCCGTAGAGTCGGATAAAATCTTTTTGGTTTTGTTCGCCAACAACAGGCTCTTCCGGCGGGAACTTCTCTTGCAGCTCGTTAACCAATGCAGCATAGCCGGGAAATTCCTTGTTTTTATCCTTATAGCCATAGTAATACTCATCGTAAGTTTTCAGCAACACTACACCGGCAGCGTCTTTGTCGCCGAAAAGCGAAATGCTCTCGTTGGTTGCTTCCTCGAGGTTGCGAAAACACACAATATTGCCGAAAGTCTTCACCGAATTGAGGATGCGGTTGGTACGCGAAAAAGCCTGCATCAACCCGTGCATACGCAGATTTTTGTCCACCCAAAGCGTATTGAGTGTAGTGGCATCAAAACCGGTGAGAAACATGTTGACGACGATGAGCAGATCGATTTCGCGATCTTTCAGCCGTTGCGACACATCTTTGTAATAATTCTGGAATTTGTCGCTCGAGGTGTCGTAATTGGTTTTGAACAGCCGATTATAATCCTGAATGGCAGACTCAAGGAAATCGCGCGAACTTTGATCGAGCTTACTCGTATCTTCGGGGTTTTCTTCATCGATCAATCCATCTATTTCCGGCTCGTCCTCATTCACTCCAAAACTATAAATGAGCGCCACTTTCAATTGCTTGTCGCTCGGCAACTCGGCCATTTGCTTTTTGAACTCGGCATAATATCTTTTCGCGGCATCGATGGAAGCGGTGGCCAATATGGAATTGAAACCGGCCAGGCGACGCTCTTTCAAGCGATAGAAACTGTTGCGTTTGGTTTTTTGGTCGAAATGTTCGAGTATATATTTCACAATATTGTTGATACGTTCAGGCGCCAGCAAAATCTTTTCCCTGTCGATGTCCCACACCTTGGTATTCGCAATATTTTCCTGTTCGCGCATGGTGCTGACATAATCGACACGAAAAGGCAGCACATTTTTATCCCTTATCGCATCCACCACCGTATAGGTGTGCAATCTTTCGCCGAAGACCTGGTCGGTTGTCATCAAATCGGGACGAATGGCATTACCGGCCAAATTTTTTGCCAAAATAGGGGTTCCGGTGAAACCGAAAAGGTGATATTTCTTGAAACTTTTGGTAATGGCTGCATGCATATCGCCAAACTGTGAGCGGTGACATTCATCGAAAATGATGACGCAATGCCGATTGAATGCCGGTAAATTCTTATGTTTTTTGATCAGTATCGACAATTTTTGAATAGTGGTAATAATGATGCGTGCGCCGGGATTTTCCAGCTGCTTTTTCAATACGGCCGTATTGGTATTGCTGTTGGCCGCCCCTTTTTCAAATCGGTCGTACTCTTTCATCGTTTGATAGTCGAGATCTTTGCGATCGACCACAAACAGCACTTTGTCGATATAAGGCAATTTGCTCGCCAATAAAGCCGTTTTAAACGAAGTCAACGTTTTGCCACTGCCGGTCGTATGCCAAATATATCCGCCTGCCCGAGGAGAATTAAAGATTTTGTAATTGTTTGCCACGTTTATCTTTCCCAGAATGCGCTCGGTAGCCACAATCTGATAGGGGCGCATTACCAGCAGCAATCTGTCGGTAGTGAAAACACAATATTTGGTAAGCAGGTTAAGCAAGGTATGTTTGGCAAAAAAGGTTGAGGTAAAATCCATCAGATCGGGAATAGGCCGGTTGCCGGCATCTGCCCACCACGACGTGAACTCGAAACTGTTGCTGCTTCGTTTCCCTTTAGCGGGTGCTCCGCTTGTTGCTTCCTTAATGTGCGTAAAACGGGTAGTGTTGCTGTAATATTTGGTATGTGTTCCGTTGGAAATCACGAAAAGCTGCACATACTCAAACAGCCCGGAACCTGCCCAAAACGATTCGCGGCTGTAACGTTCCATTTGATTGAACGCTTCTTTCAGATCCACGCCGCGTTTTTTAAGCTCCACATGCACCAGCGGCAAGCCGTTGACGAGGATAGTCACATCATAGCGGTTGGGGCGCTGTCCGTCAAGGGCTTCATATTGATTGATCACCTGCAGGCGGTTGTTGTGGATGTTGTCCTTATCGAGGAGATAGATGTTTTTCATCGTTCCGTCGTCGCATTGCAAAAGCTGAATATAATCTTCCTGAATAATGGCCGTTTTCTCCTCTATCCCGTAATTTAGGTTTGCGATTTTGCTGTTGAAAAACTGTTCCCATTCGGTATCCGAAAATCGATAATTATTCAACAACTCCAACTGCCTGCGCAAATTGGCAATCAAATCGTTTTCCGATTTTATGGGCAAATATTCGTACGCTTGAGCTTGCAGCAGTTCGATAAAAGCCCTTTCGAGTTCGGCCTCACTTTGATAAGTAGTTTCCTTGCGGAAGATCGGTTGATATTCGGCAACTACCGTGCTTTCGGAATTCTCGGCAACGAGGTCATATTGCATAGCGGTTAATTTTATTGTTTGGATTCATTTGTTCCACCGTCGTCATTGCGGGCTTGACCCGCCGTCGTCATTGCGGGCTTGACCCGCCGTCGTCATTGCGGGCTTGACCCGCCGTCGTCATTGCGGGCTTGACCCGCAATCTCCTGATAATGTTCTTTTACACTCTGTATCCACTCATCATTTACGCCAATTGTTTCAGACAGGTCTTTCCAATCGGGGTTTTCCTTGTTGACCAATTCGTTCTTCCATTCTCTTTTCCAGTTTTTGATTTGCTTTTCACGAGCAATGGCATCTACCACCCATTCATATTCTTCGAAATAAACCAGTTTATCGCAATTGTATTTATAAGTAAATCCCTTGTTGATTTTTGCTTTATGCTCGGCTACACGACGCGATAAATCATTCGTAACTCCGACGTAGAGTACGTTGTTATAAGTATTGCTCATAAAATAGATAAAACCGGTTCTACTCATTTTACTCTCCGTTATTTTGGGGACTGCGGGTCAAGCCCGCAGTGACGGGTTGGAACAACAATAATTTTCCTCTGTAATATTCGTATTGTTTACGCCGTGCTTCAATTTCGGCCGGCAATCCTTCGGATATATCGTTCACCAATCTATCGAATTTATCCAATATTTCCACAATCCGCTCCTGCTCGGAGAGAGGCGGAATGGGGATTGGAATTTTTGCAAGATTATCATTATATAATCGCGCAATAGTACCTCCTTCCGTTTTCCATTTGATGATTCCATATAAATAAAATAAAAACCTGTTTAAAACTTCTTTTTCATCATTATCAATCCAGACAATATTTGAATCTTGAAAATAAGCAGGTTTACCATCATAAATTACTGCTCTTCCAATTGTACCGGAAGCAGAAATTAGAACATCTCCTGTTTTGGGAAATGAATACTTTTCCTTATATTTTTCATATAATTCTGTTGAAATAAAAGCATCTGGTTCTTTACCAAAAGTTCCAATCTTATAAAAAGGTATATCTCCGAAAGGTGAAGTTTCTTTCTTCATGACTCTTTTACACATGCAAATCCTCCCTACTTCTCCCAGCGTTTTCCACTCTACTTCTTTTCCGTTCATCAACCACTTACCATCCACTTCTACGGGGGTTAATAATTGGTTGCGGTAGTATTCGTATTGTTTACGGCGTGCTTCTAATTCTGCTTCTAATTCTGCTTCTAATTCTGCTTCTAATTCTGTAAATTTATCGAGAATATTTACAATTTCTTGTTGTACGGGGGGAGGGGGAATGGGAATGAACATATGTTTAATTTCATTAGTATTGATTGCTTCAAATGTTGAACCACTACTTTTATTCTTAAATGCTTGAATATTATTATTGATAAAGTAATACAGAAATTTCGTCATTAATCCGTTTTTTCCAATCATAGAACACAAACCTCGACCGATTGCAATTCTTCTATCGGTTAAATTTGTTGCTCCAACAGGAGCTCTAACACTCATAATTAAACTATTCGGCTCTGCAATTTTTATCGGGCTTGTAGTATAAATATTTGAATGTTTGATAATTTCATTTCCAAAAGAAGTTTTTCCTTGGTGAAATTCAATACCATCTTCAGAATTATGCGAAAAAGTATTCCCAGCAGGTGATGTCCCCATTGTAAGAATAACGACCTCTCCCAATTCTTTATATTCCACGCCGTTGGGGCAATATTGTGCGATCAGTTCATCGATTTTACTCATTTTCTTTTTCTCCCTTCTCAATTTTTTTCTGAACAGCTTTTATGCTTTCAAAATAGGCTTTTTCTACCGGCGAGAGTGTTTTGAGTTGGTATTTGCGAAATTCGTCTTGGGCTTTTTCTATTGCTTGCTGATGACTGACGCTTCCTGCATTGGATAACAGTTTTTCGCCGGAGGCCGACAAAAGGTTGTCCAACTGTTTGATGTAGTCAGCCATGTACATGGGCCGATGTTTGATGGCTTGAATTTCGGCAAAATCGAAATAGGCAGAAACCAAGTTATTCAGTATCTTCAATTCTTCTTCATTCAAATAGTTTTTAGCCACTGTAATATCTTTTGAAGAAGGTTGCTCACCCGGAAAAACGGTTAAGCCCATAAACGGCTTGTCACTGTCGGCACGTTGATAAATGACTTCGGCAGCCGTATGTCCATGAGCCGCATAATGCAGTTTGTTCTGCACAATTTTGAAAAACTCTACAGATTCGGGTGCATGGGGATCGTAGTCCACACTGGTAGCATACAAATCGAGCACCTGCCGATACATCACTTTCTCCGAAGAACGAATGTCGCGGATACGATTGAGCAACTCGTACCAGTAACCCCCTCCGCCCAATTGTTTGAGCCGCTCGTCATTCATCGTGAAGCCTTTTATCATGTATTCCTTGAGCCGTTCGGTAGCCCAGATGCGAAACTTGGTGGCAATGCGCGATTTGATACGATAACCCAACGAGATAATCATATCGAGGTTATAGAAATTTGTCCAGTTTTCCTGCGTTTTTCCTTCTATTGCACCGTGCTTAGTGGTTGTTCGGAATTTCCGAACAACCAGTTCTTCTCTTAATTCACCTTCTTCAAAAATGTGCTTAATATGCTCACTTATATTTGATTTGCTCGATTGGTACAATTCGGCAAGTTGAGCTTGCGTAAGCCAAACATTGTCATGTTCGAGACGAACTTCGATGTTGGTTTTGCCTTCTTCGGACTGATAAATTATAATTTCTCCTCTTTGCGCTTTATTCATGCTGCACCTCCTTCCAAATCGGCTACGATTTCGTCAATGGCTTCGCGAAGTTTTTGCTGGCGGATAACGATTTCGGCAATGCGGGCGTTCAGTTTTTCGATATCCACTTCCTCGGTTTCGTTATTCTGTTCTACGTAACTGCTCACGGCAATGTTGTACTCGTTTTCGGCAATATCGCCGTTGGTAACCAGCCGGGCAAAGTGGTCGATATCGCGACGCACAACATACGCATTGAGAATTTTTTCGCGATTGGCTTCGCTGAGCTTGTTTTTGTTGCCGCCGCGTACAAATTCAGTCGAAGCGTCGATGAAGAGCACGGCATTGTCGGCCTTGCTTTTTTTGAGCACAATGACGCAGGTGGCTATGGTAGTGCCGAAAAACAAATCGGGAGGCAGCTGTAGGACTGCATTCACATAATTGTTGTCGATAAGGTATTTGCGAATTTTCTGCTCGGCACCTCCGCGGTAGAGCACGCCGGGAAATTCTACGATGGCAGCCGTACCCGTTGTGGACAACCAGCTGAGCATGTGCATGGTGAAAGCCAAATCGGCTTTGCTTTTGGGTGCCAGTACGCCGGCGGGAGAAAAACGGGGATCGTTGATCAGCACAGGGTTGCTGTCGCCTTCCCACCGGATGGAATAAGGCGGATTGGAAACAATGGCATCGAATGGTTCATCGTCCCAGTGTTTGGGATCGGTAAGGGTATCGCCGTGGGCTATGTCGAATTTTTCGAATCCGATATCGTGCAAAAACATGTTGATGCGGCAAAGGTTGTAGGTGGTGAGGTTGATTTCCTGACCGAAAAAACCCAACCGAACTTTTTCCTTGCCGAGGACTTTAGCAAATTTGAGCAGAAGGGAGCCTGACCCGCAAGCGGGATCATACACCTTGTTGACTTCGGTTTTTCCCACCACGGCAATTCGGGCAAGTAGCTCGGAAACTTCCTGAGGGGTGAAAAATTCACCTCCCGACTTGCCGGCATTACTTGCATACATGGTCATCAGGTATTCATAAGCGTCGCCAAAAGTATCGATGGTGTTGTCCTGATAGTCGCCCAGTTGCAAATCGCCAACGGCATTCATGATCTTCACCAGCTTTTCGTTTCTCTTGGCAACCGTAGGTCCGAGTTTATTGCTGTTGACATCGATATCGTCAAACAGACCTTTGAAGTTTTTTTCACCGGGAGAACCTTTTGCAGAATCTTCAATGTTCTTGAAAACTCGACTGAGCGTTTCGTTGAGGTTAGGATCGTTTTTTGCGTTACGGCGCACATTCTCGAAAAGCTCAGAGGGCAGTATGTAAAACCCCTTTTCCTTTACGGTTTCACTTCTTCCTAATTCGGCTTCCTCGTCGGAAATGCTTGCATAGTTGAAGTCGGGATTTCCTGCCCGCCGTTCTCCTTCGTTAATGAAGGAGGTGAGATTCTCGGATATGAAACGGTAAAACAACATTCCCAGCACGTACGATTTGAAATCCCATCCATCGACACTGCCTCTGAGGTCGTTGGCTATTTGCCATATCGTGCGGTGAAGCTCGTCGCGTTCTTGTTCTTTGGTCATTATAGTGAAAGTTTTATTTGGATTGAAATTATTATTTTTGATTTGTTAACTGAAGGACAATAAATTAAGTTTCGTCCTTTGCCTTAGTATTTTTTTTAATCCATTTCTTGTCAGCCATTTTTAAACTACTTTCATTTTCGTTTGATTTTTAGGTTTCTATTTTCAGAAATTTTAATAATAAGTAAAGATAAACGATTCTTAACAAATATAAGACTAAAAAACAACCCTTATAAATATTGTCAAGAGTCCTGCCTTTCCCGTCCATGTTTATTGTTATTCCTTTTGGGATGTACATCAAACCGCTCGCTGAGTGTCTCTTGTTCCTTGATTTTTTGAGAAAACTGCCATGGTAAGCTGATGCTTGGATGCTGGGCTCATGCAAGGCGCAAGTTTGACGAGGCGCTGGCAGAGAACAGGAAGTTGGCGACAGAGGCACTTCTTCAGATACAATCACTTTATGCAGTAGAGAGGGAGGCTGATAAGAATGGCAAAGGCTATATCATACACATATAGCATCTTTCCCAAGTTGTCAAGGTATCACCTTGATGGACGGTACAGGATAGACAACAACCTTGTTGAGAATGCCATCCGCCCGCTGGCAATAGGGAGAAAAAACTACCTTTTCTGCGGTAATGCAGATGCAGCAATTAGGGCAGCTATGATCTACTCCCTCCTTGTATCCTGCAAGGCCGCTGGAGTAAACCCATCTGAATGGCTCGAGGATGTTCTTTCAAAGATATACTCCTACACAAAAGAGGGCAGAAATCTGGAAGAGCTATTACCTTATTTGTGGAAGAAGTAGTCAAACTTGTATCGAATCGTGAAATGCTTACAAAGAAACAGTAAAAACAAGTAAGAAAATAATGAGTGAATTTTTGATGATTTATGCAAATCGTATGCAAATGAAAAAGAGTTACGAAGATTTTATCTTGTAACTCTTTGATTTTAAAGTGGGCCCAGTTGGGCTTGAACCAACGACCCCCTGATTATGAGTCAGGTGCTACTGACCAACTGAGCTATGGGCCCGAATTTATAATGGCAAATATAATTATTAATTTGCCGCAATGTATACTCAGACTTTGATTTCAACCTCAACTCCGCTTGGAAGTTCGAGCTTCATCAATGCATCCACTGTTTTGGGAGTGGAACTGTAGATGTCAAGAAGGCGCCGGTATGAACCTAATTCAAATTGTTCGCGGGATTTCTTGTTAACGAATGTGGCACGGTTAACTGTAAAAATCTTCTTGTCTGTAGGGAGTGGAATAGGACCACTGACTACAGCCCCTGTTGCTTTTACGGTTTTTACAATCTTGTCTGCCGATTTATCAACCAGCATATGATCATAAGATTTAAGCTTTATCCTTATTTTTTGGCTCATTTTATTTATTATTAACCAATTATTTTACTAAAAATCGTCGTTATTCTCATTAAATTTCTTGCCACCGGCTCTTTCTATTACCTCTTTAGCAAGATTTGGAGGGAGTTCTGTATAATGAGAGAATTCCATGGTACTTGTGGCACGTCCGGAAGTAAGTGTTCTAAGAACTGTAACATATCCAAACAGCTCTGCAAGAGGAACTTTTGCTTTGACAATTTTGGCATTACCCTTAGAGTCCATGTTTGTAATCTGTCCCCTTCGTTTGTTGAGGTCTCCGATAACATCTCCCACGTAATCTTCAGGAGTAACTACTTCAACAGACATAATTGGTTCCTGGATTACCGGATTGGCCTTAGGACATGCCTTACGGAACGCTTGTCTTGCACATATCTCAAACGATAGAGCGTCTGAATCGACAGGGTGGAATGAACCATCCTTGAGGACAACCTTGAGTGAAGTTACTTCATAACCTGCAAGAACTCCGTTTGCCATTGCCGCTTTGAAACCTTTTTCGACAGATGGAATAAACTCTCTCGGGATGTTACCGCCTTTAACCTCGTCGATGAATTGAAGTCCTGTAACTCCTTCGTCAGCAGGGCCTATTTCAAAAATGATGTCTGCAAATTTACCGCGGCCACCTGTTTGCTTCTTGAATACTTCACGGTGTTGAATGGTAGATTTTACTGCCTCTTTGTAATTAACCTGAGGTGCACCCTGATTGATTTCTACTCCAAACTCTCTTTTAAGACGGTCAACAATAATATCGAGGTGCAATTCACCCATTCCGCTTATTATCGTTTGACCTGTCTCTTGATCTGTCTTAACTGTGAATGTAGGATCTTCCTCTGAAAGTTTTCCGAGTGCTATTCCGAGTTTGTCGAGATCTTTCTGGGTTTTAGGTTCAATCGCAAGTCCGATAACAGGATCGGGAAATGTCATTGATTCTAGAACAATAGGATGGTTTTCATCACAAATTGTATCTCCTGTTCGTACGTCCTTGAATCCAACTGCAGCGCAGATATCCCCGGCTTCAACAAAATCAATCGGGTTTTGTTTATTGGAATGCATCTGGTAGAGTCTTGCAATTCTTTCTTTCTTGTCTGAACGTGTATTCAACACTGCAGAACCTGAATCCAGCCTTCCGGAATATGCTCTAAGGAATGCAAGCCGGCCTACAAAAGGATCTGTAGCAATTTTGAATACAAGACCACAGAATGGATCTTTTGGATTTGCCTTGCGAACTTCTTCTTTTTCTGTTTCTGGATTTATTCCGTGAACGTCTCCAATGTCGAGTGGAGATGGCAAAAAGCGAATAATAGAATCGAGTAGATATTGAATGCCTTTGTTTTTGAATGAAGAGCCGCAACAGACAGGAACAATAGCCATATTTATCGTCGCCTTCCTGATTGCAGAGATTATTTCATCTTCGGTTATGGAATCAGGATCTTCAAAAAATTTCTCAAGTATTGAATCATTATATTCAGCTATTGACTCAATCATTTTACTTCTCCACTCTTCAACTTCGGATAGCATAGTTTGAGGAATGTCACCCACGGAATAGTTTATCAGATCTTTACTTTCCTGATTGTAGAAAAATGCCTTTTTGGATATTAAATCCACTATTCCTTCAAATTTGTCTTCAGAACCAATTGGAAGTGAAATCGGTATAGCAGTAGCCCCTAATTTTTCCTTTATTTCGCGAACCACAGCCAAAAAATCAGCTCCCACACGATCCATCTTGTTGACATAGGCTAGTTTGGGGACATGATACTTATCTGCCTGACGCCATACAGTTTCTGATTGAGGCTGGACTCTTCCAACCGCGCAGAAAGTGGCTACAGCTCCATCAAGTACACGGAGTGACCTCTCAACTTCAACAGTAAAATCGACATGGCCCGGAGTATCGATAAGGTTGATCTGATAATGTTCGTTATTATAATTCCAAAAAGCAGTAGTCGCTGCAGAGGTTATTGTAATACCTCTTTCCTGCTCCTGGACCATCCAATCCATTGTAGCTGCGCCTTCGTGAACCTCTCCAATTTTGTGTGTTTTGCCTGTATAGTAGAGGATTCGTTCGGATGTAGTTGTCTTACCGGCATCAATATGAGCCATGATGCCAATATTTCTGGTATATTTTAAATCTCTTGCCATCAATTATTTCCTGGAACTTAGAAACGGAAGTGCGCAAATGCCTTATTTGCTTCTGCCATCTTATGCATATCTTCTTTTCTCTTGAATGCACCACCTTCGTTATTGTATGCTGCCATTATTTCGGCTGCGAGTTTTTCGGCCATAGAGTGACCGGAACGTTTGCGTGCGTACAGAATCATGTTTTTAATCGACAATGAAATTTTTCTTTCAGGACGCACTTCTGTAGGGACCTGGAAATTTGCACCACCTACACGGCGGCTCTTCACCTCAACCTGTGGGGTGATGTTTTCAAGAGCTTTTTTCCAGATCTCCAAAGGAGCCTTGTCAGAATCTTTCATCTTCTCGCCGATGATGTCCATGGCATCGTAAAAGATGCCGTAAGCGATACTCTTCTTCCCCTGAAGCATAAGGTTGTTGACAAACTGTGTTACCAGTGTATCATGATACTTTGGATCAGGAAGTAGAATCCTCTTTTTAGGCTTCGTTTTTCTCATTGGTTATAAATTTGTTATTTAAGTAAAATTACTTTTTTGCAGGAGCAGCCGCACTTTTCTTAGGTCTCTTTGTCCCATAAAGGGAACGGCCTTGCTTGCGTCCGTCAACGCCTGCTGTATCAAGGGCACCACGCAGGATATGATAACGAACACCGGGAAGATCCTTAACACGACCACCACGAACAAGTACGATTGAGTGTTCCTGCAGATTGTGTCCTTCTCCCGGAATGTAAGCGTTAACTTCCTTCTGGTTGGTTAGGCGTACACGAGCTACCTTGCGCATTGCAGAATTAGGTTTCTTTGGAGTTGTTGTGTAAACTCGTACACATACTCCGCGTCTCTGTGGGCACGAATCCAAAGCGCGAGATTTGCTCTTTTCTACGATTACTTTGCGTCCATTGCGGACTAACTGTTGAATTGTAGGCATAATTTGTTGTTGTTCTTTGCTTTAAATATTTTCGCCAAATAAAATTGGGTTGCAAAGGTAAGATTATTAATTCTAATAACAAACATCTTATTGACATTTTTGAGGAAAAAAGGGCTATCTTTGAGAAAATTCAAAATTATGGAATTATCAAACAAAGCAAAACATTTTATTGAATGTGAGGAAAAATATGGAGCTCACAATTATCATCCGCTTGAGGTAGTACTTTCAAAAGGTAAAGGTCCATATGTGTGGGATGTTGACGGAAAAAAGTATTTTGATTTTTTATCTGCCTATTCTGCTGTTAATCAAGGTCACTGTCATCCAAAAATTGTAAATGCACTTAAAGAACAAGCAGACACTCTATGTCTTACATCAAGAGCATTTTATAATGACTGTCTTGGTCCATATGAAGAGTATATGCATAACTATTTTGGATATGATAAGTTACTTCCCATGAATTCTGGTGCAGAGGCTGTTGAAACTGCGCTGAAACTTGCCAGAAGATGGGGATATGTCAGAAAGGGGATACCTGAGGATAAAGCTATTATTATCTGTTGTGAGGGAAATTTTCACGGAAGGACTATTACTATTGTCTCTCTTTCCACAGACCCTGACGCATATGATAAATACGGTCCTTTTACTCCTGGATTTATTAAAATACCTTACAATGATACTTCAGCACTTGCATCTGTTCTTGAAAAATATGCTGATGAAACAGCTGGTTTTCTTGTTGAGCCTATTCAGGGAGAGGCTGGAGTCAGGGTGCCGGATGAGGGATATCTGAAAAGCTGTTATGATTTATGTAAGAAATATAATGTTCTCTTTATTGCAGATGAAGTACAAACAGGCATAGCGCGTACGGGAAAAATGTTGTGTTGTGACCATGAAAATGTGAGGCCGGATATCGTTATTCTGGGTAAAGCTATTTCGGGAGGAGTATTGCCGGTTTCAGCCGTACTTGCAGATGATGACATAATGTTGACCATCAAGCCTGGAGAACATGGTTCTACATATGGCGGATTTCCTTTGGCTTGCCGGGTTGCAGTAGCTGCTCTTGAGGTGGTAAAGGAAGAGAAACTCGCGGAGAAGGCTGAATATTTAGGTAAAATTTTCAGAGAGGAATTAGACAAATGTAAATCTCCATTTATCAAACAGATAAGAGGCAAAGGATTACTCAATGCAGTAGTTATTGAGCCTCAAAACGGTAAGGAAGCTTGGGATGTTTGTGAAAGGATGGCTGAAAATGGTCTTCTCGCTAAGCCTACTCACAGACATATTATTCGTTTTGCTCCTCCTCTTGTAATAACTGAAGCAGAATTGAGGGATGCTATAAAAATTATTGTCAGCTCTCTCGAGTCACTATTATAATCATTTATTTAATTAATATGCAGACAACTTCTAAGGTTGTGATGGTAAGACCTGCTAACTTTGGATACAATCCTGAGACAGCAGCTAACAATGCCTTTCAAAAAAGAGGATTTGAAGATGAAGCCCATTTGAAAGCTCTGAATGAGTTTGATAATTATGTCAAACTTCTAAGAGAGAATGGAGTATTTGTGACTGTAATACAGGATACTCTAGAACCATATACTCCTGACTCGATTTTTCCGAACAACTGGTTTTCTACTCATGAAGGGGGCACACTTGTGCTTTATCCCATGTATGCTGGTAATAGGAGACTAGAGAGGAAACCTGAGGTAATTGCTTCCATTAAGAGTACGTTTGACGTTAAGAGAATCGTAGATTTGACTAAGTGGGAAGCAGACTCCCTTTTTCTCGAAGGCACAGGAAGTATGGTGCTTGACCGGGACAACGATCTTGTATATGCCTGTCTTTCTCCGAGAACAGCCAAGTCTGTGCTGGAGGAGTTCTGTGACGAGTTAAATTATGATTATTTTCTTTTCCATGCTTTTGATTTGAATGGTCAGCCAATTTATCACACAAATGTTATGATGTGTGTAGGGAACAAATTTGTGGTTGCATGTCTGGATGCAATAAGAGATATTGGTGAACGTGAAGATTTTATTGCGCTTGTCGAGGAAACAGAAAAGGAATTGATAGAGATATCACTTGGTCAGCTGAATAATTTTGCAGGAAATATGCTCGAGTTAAAAAGCTGTAAGGGTGATCCACTATTACTTATGTCGCAGAGAGCGAAACTATCTCTGGATGAGGAGCAGATTGCCAGACTCTATTCCTACTGTAAAATACTTGCACCGGACCTTGCCACCATTGAAAATAATGGTGGTGGTTCAGCCCGGTGCATGATCGCAGAAATTTTTCTTTAGTTAGGTTTGATCAATTATCTAACTCCTTGAGATAGCCACTTCTATATGCATCAAGGAGATGAGTGAGGTCTTCTATCTGTTGCATAAGCTCTTTGCCTATGTCTGTATCTCTAACAAGTTTTCGTTGATTACTGAACTCGAGAACAGTTGTTTCAGATATAATATCTTCACCTTTCTCAATAGCTTGTTGTGTGGATACAAACGGTTGATGTTGCACCAGTTGCAGTCCATGCGAATTGTAGATGAGGGTGAATCCTGCAATTCCTGTTTCTGGCTGATAAGCCTTTGAATAGCCACCGTCAATAACAAGCAATTTTCCTCCAGCTTTTATGGGAGATTCACCTTTGATTGTCTTCACGGGAATGTGTCCATTAATTATTCTGGCATGTTCGTCTTCAACTCCAAACTCTTTTAAAATCATCTCACATATCTCTTTCTTGTCCTTTAAATAATAATAGTGGCCTTGTTGTTCTTTATGTGTCTCTTTGTCAGCAATGAAATACCTTTCAAACGTAGCCATCTTGTCCTTGTCAAATGGAGGGGATGAAGGGCCACACCAGAGATACCAGATAAAATCTTGCCCAAATCTCTTTTCTTTAGCTTTTTTCTCCTCAAAATAGGCTTGACGTACCACCTGATCTATCTTGTCGAAAAGTTGCTTGCCGCTGTAATCAACGCCTTGAATTCGGACATTTTTAAATGTCCCGTCTGCGTTCATTGGAACGGATCCGTGATAAAGCAAATTGGAATTTCTTACTAAATAAAGAGAGCCTTTTGAATAAATGAATCGGATATGTTTACGAAGTTTTTCGCTATGAGTGAATGAGTGCATCAGTTTGTCCACCAGCTCCTTTTCATCTTCTGTAAGTTTATATGGATTTTTCGGATCAATTGTTGGGAAATTCTTATCCTTAAGTTGATATTCTTTACCTCCAAGCATTATTGTGCCTTTGTCGTAGTCAATCAAATGAAGGAGTCTTCTATCTTCCATTCCCATTTCAGGGTTCCTTTCGATTACTTGCCCTTCGAGTTTAAATTGTATAATTGAGATAGCTTTGTGCATCTGCGATATCATTTTTATCTGTTTCTGCTTGACCACTTCATCTTCGCTCATTTTTGGTTTGAAAACGGAGCAAGGATCTTCTCCATATGTTTCGAGGGCAAATGTTGCCAGAGGAAGTAGATTTATGCCATATCCGTCCTCAAGTGTTGTCAGATTGGTATATCGTAAACAAATTCGAATTACGTTGGCCATGCAAGCTTCGCTTCCTGCTGCTGCTCCCATCCAGATAAGGTCATGATTGCCCCATTGAATGTCGACATTGTGATAGTCACACAAAATGTCCATGATTATATGTGCTCCAGGTCCTCTGTCATATACATCTCCCAGAATGTGCAGTGAATCAATGGTCATCCTTTGTATAAGTTTACTTATCTCTATTATAAAACTCTCGGCTCTGCCTGTAGACACAATTGTTGAAATAATGGCTTCAACATAGCCGTGTTTATTTGGGTTGTTGAGGGATTCATGAAGAAGTTCCTGTATTATGTATGAAAACTCTTTTGGAAGCGCTTTCCTGACTTTTGATCTTGTGTATTTTGAGGAGACATTTTCGCAGACTTTCAAGAGTCTGACCAATATCATCTTATACCAATCTTCTATATCCTTTTCTCTGGATTTGATAATTTTAAGTTTTTCTTCAGGATAGTAGATCAGTGTGCATAATTCTTTTTTCTCCCATTCTCTGAGAGTGTGTCCGAAGATATCCTCAACTTTCTTCTTAATAACGCCTGAGGCATTCTTAATTACATGTTGAAAAGCTTGGTGCTCTCCGTGAATGTCAGTTAAAAAATGTTCCGTTCCCTTTGGTAGGTTGAGAATCGCCTCAAGATTGATAATCTCGGTCGCAGCATCCGCAATGGTTGGGAAGCTCTTTGAGAGCAATTTCAGGTACTTAAGGTCTTTCATGATTGTAAAATATTTTTGTTTATGATAAGTATTTCTTTAAAGTGGAAAGCAGAGAAGATGCATGAATAGGTTTGACAATAACGTCATTGCATCCTGCGTCAATGGCAATTTTGTGATCTGATTCAAAGGCGTTTGCTGTTTGTGCTATAATTACTACCTCTTTTGAATATTGGCGAATAATTTTGGTGGCTTCAAGACCATCCATGACAGGCATTTTTATATCCATGAGTATAAGTGGAGGATTATGCACCTTGAACATTTCTAAACACTCTTCTCCATTTTTTGCCCAAAGAAGTTTATATTGTTTGCAAAGGATCACATCAAGCAGTTGGTAATTACTTTCCATATCTTCAGCAATAAGAATTAGTGGCTTTTCTTTTTCGACTGATTTTTTTGAGTCTGGCTTAACAGACTTGTCTCCAGTATTTTCTAAATTGATGGTATATCTTATTGTTGTGCCTTTTCCGAACTGTGATTCAGCCCAGATTGTTCCGCCAAGTTTTGTGACAATTGCTTTGCAAAGTGGAAGACCTATGCCTGTTCCACTCACATATTCGTTCACTTTAAAAAATCTGTCAAAAATGAAAGGTATTTTGTTCTCCTCAATCCCAATTCCCGTGTCAGCTACAAAAACTTCAACATGATTTTCTACAACTCTGTAACCAACTCTCACTTCACCACTCTCGGTAAATTTGAGAGCATTATTAATTAGGTTGTTGAGGATTTGGATATTTCGAACTTGATCGAACCTAACAATCACTGATTCTTTTGGATAGTCTGTCACGACTTTCACATTTGGTTTGTCATGATTTCTATAGGAATTGACAACATCATTAATGTTGTCAGACAGATCGAAAGATCTGATGTCAAATGTCATAGTGTTGGATTCAATCTTAGAAAGGTCAAGTACATCGCCAATGAGAGTAAGCAACCTTCTTGAGCTTTCATTGATGATCTCTATAAACTCTTTTTTCTCTTCATCACTGTAATTAGGTTCTGTCAGTAAATTAGCGAAACCAACAATGCCATTCAAAGGTGTCCGTATTTCGTGACTCATGTTAGAGAGAAAAGCTGTTTTGAGCTTATCCGACTCCTCAGCCTTAATTTTTGCCTCAAGTAGTTCTTGCTCTCTTTTTTTGTGTTCATCAATGTTGATGTCCATCCCGTAAATATACTTTATGTCACTGTTCCCGCTTCTGTCGACAAAGGTAATGCCTCTGCTCTCCCACCACTCATATGTTTTTCCCCCATCAAAGGATAATCTGTACTCTGCTTGAAAAAAATTCTTGTCAGACTCTTTGCCAACCTTTCTGTGTATATTTAATAAGGTTTCCCTGTCATCAGGGTGAATTTTTGATTCTAAAAGAGATATGTCAGGCACTTCATTACAGTTATGTCCGAGGTATTTAGAAAAGTTTTCATCAAGAGAAAGTTTATTGCTGAATGTATCAAAAAACCAGGTAAAAGATTTTGCTGATTCCAAGGCAAGTCTAAGAAACCGTTTTTGATTGAAAGTTTCAGTTTTATCGTAAAAAACAAACACGAGTTGGGCAACATTGCCTTCGGAATCTATAACTGGCGAGATTGTTCCGGCAATCCTTCTTGATTCTCTGTCAAGGTAGTTTATCTTTGTTTCATTTGCAATTGTGACTCGGATTTTATCCTTAAATGCTTTTTGAAGAGCTTCCTTAACGGGAATTTCACTTTCTGGCTGAGAAGTTTGAAATATTTCGTCAAATTGGTGTCCTATAAAATCGCCACTGTAACTTGACATCTCTTTAGCAGCACTATTAATCTCAATAATATTTAATTGACTATCAAAAGTTATGACTCCCTCGCTCATAGCTGACAGAGTATTGAAGAGAAGCTTTTTCCTTTCAGAATTTTCTTTGGAAAGTCTGTGGTATTCCTTTGAAGACTTAGTTATTTTAAAATTAAAGTAGGCAAAGACGATTAATGCAATACCCATTAAAATAACTATACCCAAAATGACATTTATCTCCGAAATATAATCGTTGAAAAATGGCAGTAGCACTCTGTCTTTGCCAGAAGGTGTATTTTGCGACGAGAAAAAAAGAAAGATTGAGAAGTGTTTCATGCTGATTTTTACTCAGATCTTTATCAAAGTTATTAAAACTTTTTAAAGAACCTTGCCCAAAACTTCTTTTTTTGCCATTGCAGTCATTAAAACAGACCTTATTACGAGATGGAGTGTGTATCCTAACCACAAGGCCTGAATGCCGATAGTTTTATTGAAAATCAAATAAGATGCGAAAAAGATAATCGCGGATAGTATCATAACATTTCTAAGAGGTACTGAAGCTGTTGCTCCAATGTAGATCCCATCCCAGGTAAATCCAATACATCCAGCCATGGGAACAATAAGCAGCCACGGCAGAAATGCTCTGGCAGCCTGAATTACCTCCCCATTATTTGTCATCAGTCGGATCAATGCGTCACCGGAAATCACATATCCGGCAGTAGAGACAACGCCAATAGATATGCACCAGACAAATATTATACGGATAGCTTTTTTTAGATTTTTGCTGTCTTTACTGCCAACGTATCTCCCACTAAGAGCCTCTCCGGCGTAAGCAAACCCATCGATAAAGTAAGAATAAAGAAGCATTAGTTTCATCATTATTGTGCTTACAGCCAGCAGGGTGTCTCCATATTTGGCGGCAATACCCGTAAATCCTGCATATACACAGAGAAAGCAGAGTGAACGTATGAAAAGATTGCCATTTATTGCAAAAAAACTCTTTACTTCGTTCAGTTTGAAACTTTTTCTTATATTGATATGCTTGAAGAGCTTTCCGTAGTAGATATACAGAATTGTCAGCGTAACGATTAAGCCGGTGTATTGTGCTGCAAGAGTTCCTAAAGCAATTCCTGCTATACCCATTTTCAAATAGATAGCAAAGTACAGGCAGTAAAGTAGATTTGATAAGTTGACAGTTATATCTGATATCATTGGCGTAATCGTATTTTGCATGCCAATAAACCATCCTTTCAGTGCAAAAAGAGAAAGAGTTGCTGGTGCTGCCCAAATTCTAATATAAAAGTAGAGACTGGCCATATGCCTGACTTCTTCTGATGTATCGATTATCAGAAAGCTTATCTTTACAAACGGATATTGAATTGCCCAGATTACTGCTGCTGACAGTAAAGCTGTTCCAACAGCCTGAACAAGTATTTTAACCGCTTCTCTAAAATCTCTTCTCCCATATGCCTGAGCTGTAAGTCCGCCTGTACCCACGCGGAGAAATCCGAAATTCCAGTAGAGCAGGTCAAACAGCATGGTAGCTATTGCAATGGCGCCAATACAGGCAGCATCACCAAGTCTGCCCGCAATTGCAACATCTACCATTCCCACAAGAGGCACCGTAATATTAGCCAGAATACTTGGCCCTGCGAGCCTCATTATCCTCCTGTTCATCATTTGCTATCTGTATTTACTACCCTCTTCCAGCATTCCCAGATATGAGATATATCTTTCCGGAGCGATTATTCCTTCATCAACAGCTTTTTTGACGGCACAATCAGGCTCGTGAGTGTGAGTGCAGGGAGCAAATCTGCAATTGTCTAAAACTCGGAGCATTTCAGGAAAATAGTGACTAAGTTCTTCTGGTTTCATTTCAATCAGACCAAATCCCTTGATACCTGGAGAATCAATAACAAAACCCCCACTTCTCAGAGGTAGTATTTCATAAAATGTTGTAGTGTGTTTTCCCTGAAGATGATATTCTGAAATCTCTCTTGTTTTGAGATTAAGTGAGCTGTCAAGTGTATTGATAAGAGTGGACTTCCCAACTCCTGAAATTCCTGCAAACAGAGTTATTTTTCCTTTGCACTCTTCTTTAAGTATTTCAATATTCTGGCCAGTTGTACAGGATACTTCAATTGTAGTGTAGCCGGCAGATTTATAGAGATCTTTAAAGGATTCTACACTCTCTTTTATTTCTTCGTACAGGTCACACTTGTTAAGAATAATCTTGACAGGCACGCTATATGCTTCACAAGTTACCAGAAATCTGTCAATAAAGGGAAGAGGAGTTTTAGGGCATATAAGAGTAACAATTAGATATGCCATATCAATATTTGCAGCAATAATATGGGATTCTTTGGAAAGATTGGCAGATTTGCGAATGATGTAATTATGCCTTGGGTAAATTTTTGTAATTATGCCTGTTCCATCACTCTGCAATTCATAATCAACCATGTCTCCTACTGCAATGGGGTTTGTTGTTCTGCTATCTGTCAGTCGGAGTTTGCCACGTACAATACATTTAGTAAGCTTCCATTCTGGCAAGTCGCTTACAAGATAATGACTTCCAGTGTGTTTTACTACTCTTGCCTGCTTTATTGTTTCTTTGTCCACAGCTGCGAATATACAAAATTGTCTAAAAAAGATTAACTTTGAAAAATATTCAGAACAAAATAGTTATGTATACGCTGGAAGAGCTTGATTCCATTGTTGAGAGGGCTTTGATGAATATAAATCTCAAAGGAAAGCCCGAAGAACTTTATAGCCCTATAGAATATCTAATTTCTATAGGTGGTAAAAGATTGAGACCGAAACTCGCTTTGATGACCTATAATTTATTTTCGGATGATATCAATAATGAGATTTTATATCCGGCTCTTGCGATGGAGATATTCCATGGATTTACTCTTATTCATGATGACATTATGGATGATGCCTCCATGCGGAGGAATCAAATGACTGTTCACAAAAAATGGAATAACAATATTGCGATTCTTTCTGGTGACGTGATGTGTATAAAATCTTATCAATATATTGCACATGCTCCAGAGCAGGTTTTAAGCAAAGTCCTGGAACTTTTTTCAAAAACAGCTGCTCAGGTTTGTGAAGGTCAGCAGTTAGATTTGAATTACGAATCTGTTCCTTTTATTACTATGGATGATTACACTGAAATGATATCGCTTAAAACAGCTGTATTAATAGCTTGTTCAGCCAAAATAGGAGCAATTATTGCCAAAGCCGAAGATAAGATTACAAAATTTTTGTATGATTATGCCTTTAAACTTGGTCTGGCATTTCAGATAAAGGATGACTATCTTGACAGTTATGGAGATGCTTCAACTTTTGGCAAAGCAATAGGAGGTGATATATTATCTAACAAAAAGACATGGTTGCTTGTAGAAGCCTTCAGACGTGCAAATTCTGAACAAACAAATACTCTACTTGCTTTATTCAGAGATGATAATATTTCTGCTAAAGAAAAAATAAGTAAAGTTTTGTCTGTTTACGATGAGATAGGTGTAAGGGAACATGCTGAAAAAGCGATTGCAAGATATCATGCTGAAGCGAGAGATATAGTGCTTTCAGCTGGCTTGACATGTGCTCAGGAGGACCAGCTGATTTCCTTTAGCGAACGGTTGATTAACAGAGAGAAATAAATCAGGGAATGAAATACAGCTATAAGTTTAATGAAATTTTTGATAGATCTGTAAATGATTATCACAAATGGGACAATGTTGATGCGGAGATGATTAATCCATTTGATCTCGGGACTCTTGAATATTTCTTATACAAAAAAAACTGGATAGATGCTGTTCAATGGCATCTCGAAGATATTATCAGAGACCCTGGGATTGATCCGGTCAAAGCTCTTGCTATCAAACGGAGGATTGACAATTCCAATCAGGAAAGAACAGATCTTGTTGAGATGATAGATAGTTATTTCATGGAACTTTTTTCCAATGTTATTCCTCGGAATGATGCCACAATCAATACAGAGACTCCTGCTTGGGCTATTGACAGACTCTCAATACTTGCTCTTAAGATATACCACATGAAGATTGAGAGTGAAAGGAACGATGCTTCAAATGATCATATTGCCAGGTGTAAAGAAAAATATCGCACACTTCTTACTCAAAGAGAAGACCTTTCGCTTGCAATAGACCAGCTTTTAACTGATATCGAAGAGGGGAGAAAATTCATGAAGTTCTATAAACAGATGAAGATGTATAATGACCCCGCATTAAATCCGATACTTTATCAGAGTGGGAAAAAGAACTAGGCATATCATTTTATTAAGGTTTTCAGCCATAGGTGATGTTGCCATAGGAGCGCCACTTATCAGGTATTATGCCGGGGCTAATCCAGATATTAAATTTACAATTGTGTCACAACCCAGGCTCGAACCATTGTTTTCCGGCATAGACAATCTTTACTTCTTTCCGGTTGACTTTAAAAAGAAACATAAAGGCTTTAAGGGTCTTACCAGACTTTTTCTGGAACTTTCCAGGTTAGGACCTACAGATATCGCAGATCTGCATAATGTTACACGCACATGGGTGCTTCGGAGTTATTTTTTTTTTACTTTCAAAAGAATTGCCTTTCTTCACAAGGGGAGATTGGAAAAAGCGAAGTTAACAAGGAAAAGGAACAAGGTGTTGAAACAATTACCTTCAACTATCAGTCGATATGAAAAGGTTCTTGTAAAACTCGGATTGGAAGATCTTAACTTTTCAGGCAGGGCAAATAAGCCGTTTTCTGTAAAAAGGGTAAAGTATTTTAAAATAGGAATTGCTCCTTTTGCAAAGCATAAAGGCAAGTCTTGGCCATTTGAATATATAGAGGAAGTCGTGGCAGCTCTCAGCAAAGAAGGGCATTACAGTATATTTCTTTTTGGCGGGGGCAAGATTGAGGAGAACATGCTTCACTTACTGGAACAAAGATATTCAGGAGTACATTCTGTTGCCGGCAAGTACTCTTTAAGAGAAGAGCTTGAAATTATTAATGATCTTGATATGATGCTCTCTATGGATTCTGCAAACATGCATTTGGCTTCATTTGTCGGTGTTCCTGTGATATCAATATGGGGAGCAACTCATCCCTATACTGGTTTTTATGGTTGGAATCAGAGCCCTGATAATGCTGTCCAGATAGAGATGGAGTGTAGACCTTGTTCTGTTTTTGGAAATAAAAAATGCTTCAGGGGGGACTATGCATGTCTGTTGAACATTAAGCCACAATTAGTGTTGAATAAGATAGAAAAACTCACATCTGGAGAGGGTTGATGAATATTAAAAGAGAAGATATAGAGATTATGTCACCGGCAGGCAATTTTGAAGCTCTGCAGGCGGCAATACAGGGAGGAGCCGATTCTGTATATTTTGGAGTTGGAGAGTTGAATATGCGGTCACATTCCGCAAATAATTTTCTGATAGATGATTTGCCAAAAATTGTTGAAATATGCAGGGTAAATGGAGTTAAATCATATTTAACTCTAAACATAATAATATACGACAATGAGATAGAACAGATGCGACAGACTGTAGATGCTGCCTGCAGAGCAGGGGTTTCGGCCATCATAGCTTCTGACATGGCCGTCATTCAGTATGCAAGAAAGGTTGGCATGGAGGTTCACATTTCTACTCAGCTGAATGTTTCAAATATTGAGAGCGTAAGATATCACTCCCAGTTTGCCGATGTTATTGTTTTAGCAAGAGAGTTGACCCTTACTCAAATTAAGAATATTGGAGAGGCTATAAGGCGAGAGCAGATTAAAGGACCTTCAGGAAGACTTGTAGCCTTAGAGCTTTTTTGTCACGGAGCTCTTTGTATGGCTGTTTCAGGAAAGTGTTATCTCAGTCTTCATCAATATAATGCTTCTGCTAATAGAGGTGCCTGCTATCAAATTTGCAGAAGAGGTTATCAGGTAACTGATCTTGAAACAGGGATGCAGCTGGAGATAGACAATAAATATATAATGTCTCCCAAGGATCTTTGTACTATAGAGTTTATAGACAAAATTTTAGATGCAGGCGTGACTGTACTGAAAATTGAAGGAAGAGCAAGATCGGCTGAATATGTCAAATATGTTACCTCTGCTTACAGAAGCGCCGTGGATGCAGTATGTAATGGCACTTTCAGCAAGGAAATGGCAGCAGAACTTAAGCAGAGACTTTCAACAGTCTTTAACAGAGGTTTTTGGGATGGTTATTATCAGGGAGCTAAAATTGGAGAATGGAGCAATGTATATGGTAACAAAGCAACTCGAAGAAAAAGGTATGTTGGTAAAGTAACAAATTATTTCTCCAACCTTTCAGTTGCCGAAGTTTTGATTGAGACAGGAGAACTGTGTCAAGGAGATACCGTTCTTATTTCTGGTCCTTCCACGGGAGTGATTGAATGCAATGTTGAGGAGATAAGAGTCGATCTTAAAGTTGCTGTAAAGGCTGTCAAAGGTGAATACTGTTCTATACCTATAACAGGAGGAGTAAAGCTTAGACGATCGGATAAAGTATATATTTGGGAAAAATCAGATGTTTCCTGAAAAAATGACAAACTTCATTGAGGAGCATCATGTCCTCACACTTGCTGTAACTGACGGAAACGATTTGTGGTGCTCTCATGCCTTTTACACATTTGTTGAAGCAGAGCAACTTTTTGTTATTACTTCAGAAGATAAGACAAGACACACAACTCTGATTGAAAGAGGGAGCAACATAGTAGCAGGAGCAATAGCTCTTGAGACTGAAAAAATAGGTCTTATTCGAGGTTTACAATTCAAAGCTGAAGCAATAAAATGTGACCGTTCTCTTTTTAATAAATACCGCTTTATTTATTTAAAAAGATTTCCCTATGCTATACTTACAAGCAGTGATATCTGGATTTTGAGAATCATTGAGGCAAAATTTACTGACAATCGTCTGGTTTTCGGCAAAAAATTAATATGGAAACGTTAAAGGGATCGTTAGATAATTCCAAACTCTTTCTTAATCATTTCGACTGAATCAAGTTTCTCCCATCCAAAAAATTGTATCTCCTTACGCACAGGCACTCCGTTTTCTATAATTTCCACTACTTTGGTGAAAGGGTCTCTCCCCATATGCCCATATGAAGCACTTACCTCGTAAATTGGGTTTTTCAGCTGAAATTTTTCAATAATCTTTGCAGGCCTGAGGTCAAACATTTTATTTATCTTATCCGCAATTTCACTGTCAGACATTTTAATATTACAACTTCCGAACGTGTTGACAGAAATGCTTACAGGTTCAGCGACTCCTATTGCATATGCAATCTGTAGCAGTATTTCTTTTGCAACACCTGCAGCAACAAGGTTCTTGGCAATATATCTTGCAGCATAGGCACCTGAGCGGTCAACCTTGCTGGGATCTTTCCCCGAAAATGCTCCACCTCCATGAGCGCCTTTTCCTCCATATGTGTCGACTATTATCTTACGGCCGGTGAGACCGGTATCACCATGAGGCCCTCCAATAACAAACTTTCCTGTAGGATTGACAAGCAATTTATAGCCGTGGTTGAATAATTCTCTTGTCTCTTGAGGAAGCCTGTTAATTATTCTCGGGATAAGAATCTCTTTAATGTCAGAGGTGATGATTTCAATCATCTTTTCATCTGTGTCAAATTCGTCGTGTTGAGTAGAAATGACAATTGTATGAACTCTCAGAGGCTTATTGTTATCGCCGTATTCAATTGTAAATTGAGATTTGGCATCAGGACGCAGGTAAGGCATCAGCATAGTCCCTTTTCTTATTTTTGAGAGTTCGATAAGTGCAATATGCGCAAGGGTCAACGGTAGAGGCATAAACTCTTCTGTATCGGTACATGCGTATCCGAACATCATTCCCTGATCACCTGCCCCCTGTTCATCTGACCTTTCTACGCCACGACTGATGTCTGGTGACTGCTCATGAATGGCCGATAGTATTCCACAAGAATTACCATCAAACATGTATTCAGCTTTTGTGTAACCAATTCTGTTTATAACTCTTCGGGCAATTTGCTGAATATCTACATAAGTATTCGAGCTTACTTCTCCGCCTATGACTACAAGACCTGTGCTGACGAAAGTTTCACAGGCCACTTTGGAGTTGTTATCCTGACGCAGGAATTCATCGAGTATTGCGTCCGATATTTGGTCGGCAATTTTGTCCGGGTGCCCTTCAGACACTGATTCGGAGGTAAATAGATATGACATTATAAATGGTTTTAAAACATTTAAGTTAAACTGGAGTGGGATTTGAGTTTGCTGAAAATTAACGACCGAAAGCTCTATTTTAGCATTTTTTCACGTGGTTGCAAGCAGTCAAATCTTTCCACTTTTATATCTGCAAATTTAGTATAAATTGAAATAGTTTTATATTTATTATTAAATTTATTGCGAAATTGTTAAAATGTTAATAAAATTATAAAGTAGTTTACAAGTTTTTATACCTTTTTCTTAATTTTGCTCCATAATAACTAAAATTTATCTAATCATCTATGAAACAACTAATTAAGAGAATTGCTCTGACAGCGATAGGGCTGTTTGTGGCCATTGCGTCTTTCGCACAGGTGACCACTGCAAGCATCTCCGGATTTGTGAAGGACGCTAAGGGTGAGCCCATTGCCGGGGCTGTTATCAAGGCTACTCACAATCCTACAGGAACAGTCTATTATGTTTCCACTCAGAATAATGGGCAGTACAACATTTCTGGTATGAGGATCGGATCCCAATATCAGATAGAAGCGTCATGCATGGGCTATGCAACAGTCAAAATTGCAGACGTAACACTCTCTCTTGGCGATGAGTTAAAGTATGACTTTAATTTACAGGAAGAGGCAGTAAATTTGGGCGAAATAGTAGTAACTGCGGAAATTAATCCTACAATCAATCGAAACAGAACCGGAGCACAGGAGATTTTTACACGTGATAGGATGTCTCAAATTCCTACAATAAACAGATCTCTGACAGACTTCACTAAACTTACTCCTATGGCAAGTGGTAGTAATTTTGCCGGAGTTTCTTACAGATACAACAACATGACAGTTGATGGAGCATCGTTCAACAACTCATTTGGTCTCTCATCTTCACTAGGAGCTTCAGGTATAGAACCTATTTCACTCGAGGCCATAGAGCAGATTCAGGTGATGATTGCTCCATTTGACGTAAGAAACGGAGCTTTCACAGGTGGCGGCATTAACTCTGTAACAAGATCTGGAAATAACCAGTGGAATGCATCTGCGTATTATTATACAAAGAGCCCTTCAACAAGAGGTTATATTCAGAAGGATCAAATTATTGCTGTTTCGGATTTCTCTAACCGTCAATATGGTTTTACAGCCAGTGGGCCGATACTCAAAAACAAATTGTTTTTCTTTGTTAATGCTGAATTTGACAGGCAGGAGGTTCCAATAAGTTGGAGGCCAAGACCAAATAAAAGTACTCCTGTATCTGGATATTATTCTGCTGCCGATGTTGGGACTCTTGAGGAGATTGTTCAAATACTCCAAGATGTTTATAATTACAATCCCGGGACATATAATGTGACTAGTACTCCTACTGAAGCCGATAAAGTTACAGCTAGATTGGACTGGAATATAAATCCAAAAAACAAACTCAGTTTCAAGTATTTTTATCTGAAATCTTTTAATACCAACAGCCCGAGCACATCTGGAGCATTGCCTAACGGTCGTGGGCCTAATAGTTTTGCAATACCTTTCTCAAGTGCATATTACAGGTTAAATAACAATTTCGACATATTTATTGCTGATCTCAATACTATTGTAAATGCGAGAATGTCTAACTCTCTCACTGTTGGATATTCAAGACTTAGAGACTTCAGAGAGATGGATGGAGGATTTTTCCCAGAGGTTAATATTGGAGACGGCACTGCTTCCAAAAACTCTTTAACAACATTCGGTACAGAGGCAAATTCATATAACAATAAGTTGGACAGTGACATATACCAGATTCAGGACAATTTCATAATTAACTTGAACAAGCATCAGCTAACATTTGGTACACAATCAGACTATCGAATGTTCGTAAATGGTTTTGCAAACAGCTATGCCGGTCAATGGCAATTTGCATCTCTTGAAGATTTCAAAACAGATGTTCTTGCATATAAGGCTTGGAAAGATGCTGGTTCTAATCCTGCATCCAGACCGGGAACTACTGCTATCTATTATAAACAGACTTATAGTATGATGGATGATGGCAGTTTCCCTTTTGCAGAGGTCAATGTTATGTCTCTTGGTTTCTATGCTCAAGACAAGTGGAGCGTTAAGGATAATTTTAACATGACATTGGGTCTTAGAGTTGATGTGCCAATATTTATGACCGATCTGCCAAGAAATGAAATGCTGGAAGGTCTTACATTCCAGGGTGGAAGAAAAATAGATGTTTCAAAATATCCTTCAGCTAAGCCACTCTTCTCACCAAGACTAGGTTTCAATTGGGACGTTTTCTCCAACAAGACCCTTCAGGTCAGAGGCGGTACAGGTATTTTTTCAGGTACTCCTCCATATGTATGGCTATCTAATCAGGCAGGCAACAATGGTATTCTTTTCGCCTCAACTTTAGCTAGAGATCATGCATTTGACGGTGTAACAGAACTACCAAAACCTACAGGGGCTACTTTACCAAAGGCCTCTATAGCCATAACCGATCCTGATTTCAAATACCCTCAGCTTTGGAAGACCAATTTAGCTGTAGATTACAAGTTTGGAAAAGGTTGGATAGCAACCGCTGAAGTGCTTTACAATAAGGATATTAATTCCATATATCACATGGATATAAATCATCCCGACATAAATGATGCCACCAAGGTTACAAAGCTGGGAGGAGTAGATCAGAGACCATATTTCATTGATAATACACTGAATGATGCTACATATGATGTCATACTTATGACAAATACATCTAAGGGCTATTCAATTTATACAACACTTCAGTTACAGAGAAATTTCACAAGTGGCCCATTTAATGGTCTATATCTCAATGCTTCATATACATTTGGCAAGGCAAAGAGTGTAACTGACGGTTCATCTTCAGTAGCCTCTTCAGCCTACAAATATCGTCCTGCCATCAATCCTGATGCTGAAGAGCTCGGATTTTCAGCAGGGTCATTTCCTCAAAGAATTCTTGTACAGGGATCTTACAGGAGAGAATGGGGACCAAACTTTGCCACATCAATTGGCTTAGTTTATCAGATGTATATGCCTTTCAGATATTCTTATACATATAATGGTGATGTAAATAATGATTCGTATTCATACAATGATTTGATGTTTATTCCTGCAACAAAAGATCAGATTCGTATCAAACCTGCCACAGGCGATACTCGTACAGCAGATCAAATATGGGCAGAGATGGATGCATTCTTCAATCAGGACCCATATCTGAAACATCGAAGAGGTAAGTATTCGGAGCGTAACGGCGGAATGGCACCTTATGTTCATTCACTTGATTTCAATATTGCTCACGATCTTATTGTTAAGCAGGCAAATGGCAAGTCACATACTTTAAGATTTTCTTTTGATTTCTACAATTTCCTTAACCTTCTAAACAAGGACTGGGGAATTCAGGAAACAACTGTTTTGGGCAATCAGCAGTACCAATATCTGGTTATGACAGAGAAACCTTCTGCGGCAAATAACTATACCCCAGCTTTCTCTACAGCATTGGACAAAAACAAGCAAGTAATTACCGATACTTTCATGGATAGCGTTTCTTCTTCGTCACGATGGACTATGATGTTTGGTATAAAGTATATTTTTAACTAACATTTGACTAATATATTAAAGAGGGTCATCCAATTATTGGGTACCCTCTTTTCTATTATACTTTGGTCAAGCAAATTATGTTTCTTATATTTGTTATGATATAATTGGTTGAATTTGTGGAGCAGTGATGAAAGATGTGCGGAAGAGACAGGAATTGGGGAAAAGAGCTGAGGAGATTGCGTTGGAGTTCCTTGAGGATAAGGGATTGACTTTTTTGGAGAAAAACTGGAGGAGTGGTCACAGGGAGATTGATCTTATCATGAAGAGTTTGAACAAACAAGGAGGTATGATTTTACACATTGTTGAGGTTAGATCGCTCAGCGAACCGGCAGTCAGGCAACCATTCGAGACAGTTGGGTTTGAAAAGCAGAAAGCAGTAATTGCAGCTGCAAGGTCGTTTATATTCAAGTTCAACTTGGATTGTGAAACTCAGTTTGACATAGTTTCTGTGACGTTTGGTGAATATGGAGTAAAAATTACTTATTTTCCCGATGCTTTTAAACCAACATGGAGATAATTAATATAATATGAATAAAAATCATTACTGTATAATAATGGCCGGTGGTGTGGGAAGCCGTTTCTGGCCTATAAGCCGAAATTACAGGCCCAAGCAGTTTCTCGATATTCTTGGACTCGGCAAGTCTTTTCTTCAGCTTACTTTTGACAGGTTTAGCAAAATCATACCAAAGGATAATATTTTAATTGTCACCTCAGACAGTTATAAAGATCTTGTATATGAACAGATTCCCGCAATACTTCCTGAAAATCTGCTTCTTGAGCCTTTCAGAAGAAACACTGCTCCCTGTATTGCATATGCAACTTATAAACTTTTAAAGAAAAACCCCAATGCAACAGTTGTCGCTGCTCCTTCAGACCACATGATAACTAATGACGAGCTGTTTCTTACAACTGTAAATAATGCATTAAAGTTTGCTGAGTCGCACGACGTGTTGATGACATTGGGTATTCAACCCACAAGACCTGAAACATCATATGGCTATATACAAGTTAACAAGGCAGAGCCGGTAGATGTCGATGGAAACATTGCTTATAAAATCAAGACTTTTACTGAAAAACCTGATCTAAAACTGGCCAAGGTTTTTGTTGACAGCGGGGAGTTTTTATGGAATTCAGGGCTTTTTATATGGAATCTCAAGGCAATAGCAGATCAGCTTGAAATTTTCCAGCCGGAAATATCAGGCCTTTTTAAAGCTATTTCAGATGATTATTACACTGACAGAGAGAAAGAGGCAATTATGTCAGTCTATCAGGAATGCATGAATATTTCTGTTGATTATGCAGTTATGGAGAAAACTTCCAGGGCAGTTGTTTATCCAGCTTCATTCGGATGGTCAGATCTTGGTACGTGGGATTCATTATTCAGTTATGTGGATAAAGATGAAAATAACAATTATGTCTCTTCAAGAGGAGATACATTACTTGAGGTTAAAGACTCTATAGTTATATCCGAGGAAGACAAGTTGATTGTTGTCAAAGGATTGGAAAACTATTTAATAATAAATTCAAAAGATGCTTTGATGATATGTCCGCGCGACGACAAATCATTCAAGTCAATATTGACGGACCTTACCATTAAAGATCTGTCGAAATATCAATAAATTTTTATGATCAACGACTCATTAAAAGTAAATGTTCAATCTGAAATAGGTAAGCTTGAAGCAGTGCTGCTCCATACTCCGGGAGCTGAAGTGGAGAATATGACTCCGAGAAATGCGCAAAGAGCTCTTTACAGTGATATCTTAAACCTTTCGATTGCACAGAAGGAGTATGAACAAGTGTCCGGAGTTCTTGCAAAAGTTTGTAAAATATACCAAATAAAAGAATTACTGACAAGTCTGCTTGATATTCACACCGAGAGGGAGGCTTTGATTGGAAAGATATGTATAGCAGAGGGTGTGACTGATTATTTTGAATATCTGATGGATATGCCCTCCAAATCTCTGGCAACGGTGCTTATTGAAGGTTTGCCTGCAAGAATGGACACTTTGACAGCATTTCTCAAGGATGAGTATTATGCACTTTTCCCTCTCTACAATTATTATTTTACAAGAGACGCCTCTGTTTCAATAGGTAACAGAGTATTGGTATGCCGTATGGCGAGCAAGGTAAGAATGAGGGAATCTCTTATAAATGAGGCAATTTTCAGAAATAAGAGATATTTTGACTGTGAATTGATTAATGCTCAGGATTTTCAACCTGGTAACAGTGAAATATATATTGAGGGAGGAGACGTTTTAGTTGCAAGAGAAGATATTCTTATTGTTGGTAACGGGATGAGAACCAGCAGTCAAGGGATAGACATGCTTATTAGCAGATTAAGCAGGTCTTCAGGACCCGATAAAAGACACATAATTGTACAGCAACTTCCAAGCTCTCCTGAGTCGTTTATTCATCTTGACATGGTTTTTACAATGCTCGATGTTGACAAGGCAATGGTTTTTGAACCTTTGATTCTGAGTGAAAATCAATATCAGACAGTACATATTATTGTTGAAGGAGGCAAAGTAACTAAAATCAAATCCGTAAACAACATATTGTCAGTTCTTAAAAAGTTAGGTATGGATTTGGAACCGGTAATTTGTGGAGGAAGTGCCGATGAATGGAATCAGGAGAGAGAGCAGTGGCACAGCGGAGCAAATTTCTTTGCCTTTGATCAAGGTAAGGTTATGTCGTATGCCAGAAACGTTCACACTTTGGAAGAGATGCACAAAAGTGGTTTCGATATTATTACTGCCCGAGATGTTATTTCAGGCAAGAAAGATCTTGAAAGTTATAACCGATGTGTAGTGACCATTGACGGTTCTGAGTTGCCTAGGGGTGGCGGTGGAGCACGTTGTATGACTATGCCTTTGAGAAGAGCTCCGGTTGTTGTCTGATGGAAGAGACAAATTTTAAAGTTTTATTACCTTTGCTGCCTATTTTATTGTTATTACGATGAGAGAAAAGATAGAAGAACTGCTTGAAGAAGTCAGGGAATTAAAGGCTAAAAACGAGCAGGAGATCGAGGAGATCAGAGTAAAACTTCTTGGAAAAAAGGGTAAGATATCCCAACTTTTTGATGATTTCAGGGAGGTTCTTCCCGAGCAAAAAAAAGAATTGGGTCAAATGTTGAACCAGCTTAAAGTTGCTGCAAGTAAAAAAATTGAAGAACTTAGGTCATCTATTGATATTAATAGTTATAGCCGGGAAAGTCAGCACGACCTCACCAAGCCCGGCAATTTATTTGAAATTGGTTCAAGACATCCTATCTCTATTACCAGAAATGAGATTTTGTCAATATTTGCAAAGTTGGGTTATGCTGTTGCAGATGGACCAGAGATAGAGGATGACTGGCATGTTTTCGGAGCACTCAATTTTCCGCCCGAGCATCCGGCCAGAGATATGCAGGATACTTTTTTTATAGCATCCGGCGCGAATCCGGTTCTTCTCCGCACACACACAAGTTCAATCCAAGTCAGGGCTATGGAGAGCATGAAGCTGCCTATCAGGATTGTATGTCCAGGACGTGTATTCAGAAATGAAGCCATATCAGCTCGTGCTCATTGCATATTTCATCAGGTGGAGGGACTTTATATTGATAAAGGGGTCTCTTTTGCTGATCTTAAACAATCTATACTCTTGTTTGCCAGGGAGATGTTTGGAGAGTCTGTCGAAACTCGTTTGCGCCCGTCATATTTTCCTTTTACAGAGCCAAGTGCTGAGGTAGACGTAAGTTGCAACATCTGCAAAGGCAAGGGTTGCAATGTGTGTAAAGGCACCGGATGGCTTGAAATCATGGGTTGTGGCATGGTTGATCCAAATGTGCTTGAAGCATCAGGGATAGACAGCAGCCAATATTCCGGGTTCGCTTTTGGAATGGGTATTGAGAGAATAGCTATGCTTAAATGGCAAATAAAGGATCTAAGACTCTACTTTGAAAACGATGTCAGGTTCCTTGACGAATTCAAAACCGAGGTATAGTTTTTTTTTGGAGGTTGTAAATTATTTGCTACTTTTGCTGTCCCAAATGCGGAAATAGCTCAGTTGGTAGAGCATAACCTTGCCAAGGTTAGGGTCGCGAGTTCGAGTCTCGTTTTCCGCTCTGCTGACCGTTCCGGTGGGAAAGGTCTTTTTGGGTTTATTCTGCTCGGGTGGTGGAATAGGTAGACACGCAGGACTTAAAATCCTGTGGGCAGCAATGTCCGTACGGGTTCAATTCCCGTCCCGAGCACAAATAACAGGATGTCTAAACTTTGGAGATAGCCCTGAACTTGCTTGAAAATTTTTTAACATGACGAACCTGTTAAAGCCTGTGTATCTGAAAAGATCATTAATAATTATTTTATTCGCATTAATTACAGTAATTTCATTTGGGCAAAACAAATCTTTTTCAGTAAACGGAAAACTTATTGATTCTGATACAAAGCAGCCTATTGAATATGTATCTATAGCAATTTTCAAACTCCCTGACAGCACTTTGGTAACAGGTTGTGTTACTAATTCTAAAGGAGAGTTTAATATTGCAAATCTGGGAAATGGCAAATATTTTATCAAAGCCAGCTTTATCGGATATGAAAATGCAATCAGGCAAGTAGAAGTTAATGGCTCATCCGTAAATATTATAGAACCAATAATGATGAAACCTGCTGCCCTGACTATCGGTGAAGTTACTGTTAATGGTACAAGGAGTGAGAAACAACAGAACATAGAAAAAACAACAATTAACGTTGCTAAAAACATAGCTTCGGTTTCAGGTAATATCACAGACGTACTGAAAGGACAACCAGGAATAAATATTGACAATGAGGCTAATGTCTATATTCGAGGAAATAAAAATACACTTATACTGATGGATGGCGTTCCGACTACGCTGTCGTCATTAAATTCCATTTCTTCATCGAATGTTGAAAACATTGAGATTATAACTAATCCGTCCGTTAAGTATGATGCTGAAGGCACGGGCGGTATAATCAATATCATTACCAAACGCAGTAGAGGTGGTGGATTTAGTGGGCGTGTTATGCTTAACTACAATTTTGATCAGGCCATTAATGGTGGAGTAAATCTGCTCTACTCTAAGGGAATATGGGATTTTGATCTTGGTTACAATGGTAAATATGAGCGTTATGAAACCCACAGTACATTAGACAGATTGCTCTATACCGACAATATCAGTGTGGCGCAGGAAATGTTTTCGAAGCAGACCAATACATCTCATGCAGGAAATCTGTTAATCGGCATGAGGCCTACTAAGAAGGATATTTTCACTTTTGGCTTTAAAACGGTTTTCCCGGAGCAAAACAATAGACAAACTATACATGGCACGGAAAATGACAACTCGTATCCTGTCGCGTTTAATAGGCTGAATGATGTTTCATGGAACAGGCAGATGTTCGAGGGTAACCTCTCATACAAACATATCTTTGAAAAAGATAAACACGAACTTTCATTCGAAGGATTGTTTTCGAGGAATCGCGGGCGTCGTCCTGCCGAATATTATATCGAGGACGTGCTGCTGCAAAAATCTACAGGCGGAGGACACCCTACGAATTTCAGCATACAGACAGACTACATAAAATCCATATCAACAAAAGGTGTCATCGAGGCTGGATTGAAAATCACTTCGCGATACAACAATTTTGATTATAAATTTTACGATCTTAACACAGGTTCAGGCGAATGGATATTAGACCCATCGTTCAGTAACGATCTCGAATTTCATGAATATATTTATTCCGCTTATGCGATGTACTCGGATAGACTATCATCCAAAATAGATTATAAAATAGGTGCAAGGCTTGAGTATAATACTGCACAGCTCAACCAGTTTTCAACAAATGAAAAAATATATAACGATTACTGGTTCCCATTCCCGTTCTTACAACTCAAATACACAATAAATCAGTCGCAAAGTCTTTCGGCGAGCATAAATCGCAGGGTTACTCGTCCTGCTTTTCCTCAGATAAATCCGTTTGTAAGTATTATAGACCAAACAACTTACGAAAAAGGAAATAAATTCCTTCGCCCGGAAACTCTTGACAAAGCAGAGCTAAACTACTCTTTGATTAATAATAGTTATCAACTTCGAACCAATCTTTTTGCCAGCACTATCAAAGACTATATAACACAGGTTTCTGTGCTTGCGGATGCCAATAAACTTATGTTGACATACGTTAACGGAAGTCGTCAAAACAAAATAGGTGGCGATGTGGATTTTAACTATAAATTTGGCAAATATGTGTCGGTAAACCCTGCTGTTTCTGCTTTCTATATGCGCTCTACGGGACAGTACAATGAAATTAACCTTACTGCGGACGGTTTTGCATGGACAGGAAGTTTAAAAACTACAATCAAGCCTGAAAAGATGACAGAGATGCAAATTTTTCTGAATTACAATTCGGCGATATCGCTGCCTCAATTCCGTCTGGGAGAGATTTACTATGCCGATATTTCAATTAAACGTTCATTCTTCAACAATAAGTTCTCAGCAAGCCTGACGATGACTGATGTTTTCAATACTATGAAGTGGAATATCGAATCAGACAATGCTGTGTACAAGTTGAATAATTACAGCAAGAGTCAGACTCGCTTCTTATGGTTGGGACTTACGTTTAACTTCAACTCCTACAAGGCAAACAAGCCTCAGAAGAACGGTGAAGGAGAAAGTGATAATAGAGTTATTAAATTGGGGAATTAGCACCTGTCGGAGTTTGTTATATTTTAATCTTTTTCCACTCTTCTTTCATGCGGGCAATGTCGTTTATCCAATCTTCTATATCATTTTCGTGTTCTAATTCTTCATTGAGAATTTGAACAGCCATTTGGTGAGTTGAATGGTCTTTGCCATTTGTGAAATCAGCTATTTCATGATAACGTTCAATTGCACATCTTTCTCCTTTAAGGTTTTGTTCCAAAATCACCTCAATATATGGGTCAGATGGTTCATCATATGGACAACGAGCTAATTTTGTCCAATTTTTAGGATTAATAACAGGTGTTCCC
>JAHDPK010000022.1:0-15154 GCA_018434395.1 Bacteroidales bacterium
CCCTCAGTCAAACTAACGACAGACGGCATTAAAGAAAGGACCATTGGTAATGATTGGACAGGTGACGCCTGTCTAATCTGATTAACAGACAGCTCTGAATGGGCGACAGGAGTTTTACTGCCAGCTCTGTAAGCTTGCACCACTATACTGTCCAGTTTTGTAATTGTTGTTTTCTCATTTTGCCCTGTAGTTTGGGCAAGGGTAAGAAAAGGCATAAAAAGTACCCCGCAGAAAAAAGTTAATTTTTTCATAATTAAATATTTATCAGCAGGGGGATATAAGAAAAAGACGCTTTCCCTTCGCTGGCATTATCCAGATCAGGTTAAAGGGTATAATCTCAGCCGAAACGGCACCCCCAAGAATTATTAGTGATGCAAAGATATACAAATAAGTCACAGAAGACACTTTTTATTTAACTTTGCACTAGGTGGGTCGCTCTATCGCTCTCTCACAAAGGGGGAGGAAAGTCCGGACAGGGTAGAGCAAGACTCTGTGGAAATCACAGCTAGGGGTAACCTTAGGGCTATCGTAACAGAAAATTACCGCCTCTTGTGAGGTAAGGGTGAAAACGCGGGGTAAGAGCCCACGCCAAGATATGGTGACATATTTTGGGTACGACCAGTCTCCTGCAAGGCCATGTATACCGGCTTAGGACTGCTCGTCCGATAATGCCGGGGGGTAGGCTGCATCAGATAAATGATAGAGGCCTCAATGAGGCACAGAATCCGGCTTACAGACCCACCTTTTTATTTACCTAAAACATTATTTTTGAGTTGCAACTCATATTCTCCAGCAAGCTGAAGAGGATACTTCTTCTTTGAAAAAGAAAGCCATTCTATAGCCAGATCTTTGTCTCCCTGCATCTCGCAAGCTACTGCCAAATTATAAGCAGCACAGGCTGCCGCTTTATTCTTGGAAGATGAAACTATCTTCATCCAAATTTCAGATGCTCTTTCCCAATCAAAAGAAGCTGCTGCATTAAGTGCTTCTTCCCATTCTGAACCAAATAGATAGTATAAACTTCTTGTCTCACTCACCCATTTTTCAAAAAAGTTATTAGAGATATTGTCACCTATGTCTAGAGCAGCACCAGCAAAAATCTCTTTGATTTTTTCATTAAGCACGTTTTGTTTCAATTCGTTTCTTGAAACAATTTCCCATACAATTGTATCCTTTGCAGACAAACGAGCAAGTACATCAGCTGTTATACCGTCATAAACATCCAGAGAGAGAGAAAATGGCAACTGAAGAAAAGTTGAATGATATTCAGCTCCCGGAACTTTATTGGGATATATACCCGGATTACCAATTGAGACATTACTCAAAATAAAGACAAGATCTGAATTTGACTCAACAGAAAGATCCCTGATAAGGTCAGGGTCAATCCCGGAAGAATCATTTTTCAAACTAAAAACAAAAATAGAACCTTCCTCTCGCGAAAGCTTCTTCTCCAAAGAAGTAGCTAATCCTTGAGCAAGGTTGGAAACCAAAGCTGAATCACTTTTCCCATCAAGTGATGCAAAGATTGAAATACTTTTGTCTGATAACTCAACCGGGTAGCCTGGTGCCACTCTTTTCTCCACATCAATCAATTGAACACCCGGTGCACAGGAAGAAAGAATCCAAAGAGCAACGAATAACAATCCGATGGTTGAAAGGTTGGTTTTCATGGTATTCTTTTTTTACATTTTCATGCCACCACAAACAGATATCACTTGCCCGGTGACATATGAAGATAAATCAGAGGCAAGGAAAGTACAAACATTTGCAATATCTTCAGGAAGTCCACCTCTTCTAAGAGGTATCTTTTCTGCCCATTCTTTTTTAACTGCATCAGGTAATTTTTCTGTCATATCTGTTAAAATAAAACCGGGAGCAACAGCGTTCGCCCTGATACCTCTTGAACCCAGCTCTTGTGCAACAGATTTGGCAAGTCCTATCATTCCGGCCTTGGAGGCTGCATAATTTGCCTGCCCTGCATTACCCGAAACACCCACCACAGAGCTCATGTTGATAATACTGCCACTCTTCTGTCTCATCATAACAGGTGTTATCGCATGAATATAATTAAATGCAGACTTGAGGTTGACATTAATTACAGCATCCCACTGCTGTTCAGTCATCCTCATTATAAGTCCATCTTTGGTAATACCGGCATTGTTGACCAGAATATCTATCTTGCCGAATACCTTTACGCCTTCTTCCACAACTTTGTGAGCTTCCTCAAAAGAAGAAGCATTTGAAGCCAGGGCAAGTACTTTTACACCAAAAGATTCAATTTCACGTTTGGTTGCTTCTGCATTTTCATCAATCACAAGGTCAGTAAAAAAAATATCTGCTCCTTCTGAAGCAAACTTTAAGGCAATTGCCTTTCCTATTCCCCTTGCGGCCCCTGTAATAAGAGCAACCTTTCCTTCAAGTAATTTCATAATGTAGCTGTTTAATTTATAATATCAACTTTGCGTACAGATCATATTCATCTGCACCTGTTATCTCAATATCAACAAATGTACCAATTAAATCTTTAGAATTTAAATCTGCGGTATTAATTACTTTATCTATCAAAATCTCTCCATCCACCTCCGGACTTTCATTTCTACTCCTTGCTATTAAATACCTGTCAGACACAGAATCAACCAAAACTTTCTCTTTTGTTCCTATTCTCGACTCGTTGTATTCCATAGAAATTTCCGATTGCAATTCCATGAGACGTTTATATCTTTCCTCTTTGACCTCAGCACGAACAGTATCTCTAAGGTTTTGAGCACTCCAGGTACCTTCCTCCTCCGAATAGGTAAATGCACCTAACCTCTCAAATCGAGCTTGTGAAACAAAAGACAACAGTTCTTCAAAAGCTTTTTTGTCTTCTCCTGGATGACCAACCATCATCGTAGTTCTCAAAACAATACCTGGAACATTCCTCCGGAACATCTCCACAAGCCTGCGAGTCTGCTCTCCATTCACAGAACGTTTCATATTTCCAAGAACTTTGTCAGAAACATGCTGCAGGGGAATATCCAAATATTTACACACCTTGGAATTATTTGCCATAACCTCGAGCAAATCCTCCGGAAAAGCAGCAGGATAGGCATAAAGCAACCTCAGCCATTCAATCCCTTCTATATCTGAAAGCCTCTTTACAAGTTCTGCTATACATCTTTTTCCATACAGATCTACTCCATAATAAGTAGTATCCTGAGCAACAAGAATAAGCTCCTTAACCCCAAGTGAAGCAAGATATTGTGCTTCACTTACAAGCTTTTCAACAGGCACTGAAACATGCTTTCCCTTTATAATAGGAATAGAACAATAGGAACACGTTCTGTCACAACCTTCTGATATTTTAAGATATGCATAATGTGATGGAGTAGTCAACACTCTTTGAGTTTCATACTTGCTATTCCAGCAAGAACCTAAAGCAGCAACAACCCGTTTAATGTCAAATACACCATAAAATCCATCAACTTCGGGAATTGACTTAACCAACTCCTCCCTGTATCTTTGAGACAAACAGCCAAAGACTAAGACTTTAGAAGTGAATCCATGCTTCTTGGCTTCTACAGCTTCCAAAATAGCCTGAATTGACTCAACCTTTGCATCTTTAATAAATCCACAGGTATTTATGATTAAGACATCGGCTCGTGCGTCTTCGACAGACTCACTTTCAGGAGATATCTCAATGTCTGACTTCTCTATTTGTTTAAGAAGATGCTCCGAATCAACCCTGTTTTTAGAGCAGCCAAGAGTTATAAGCTTAATTTTGCTTTTCTTCATCAGGCAATTCAAAGTCGAGTGAGGCATTATCTTTTAGGATATTGTACCAGTCGACAACCTTTTTCATATGAGACGTATAAAAACGAGCTTTGTCATAGTTGGGGATTACCTCTTCGAAAAAAGTCCTTAATTCTTCAGGTGAAGATTTTCCACTTGGAGCACTCTGATCTCCAAGCTTCTCATGCATTTTAGTAAAAACAACGTGCAAAGGCAGCTCATCGTCTGACGTATAAATAGAGATATCAGAAAGCGCTGTAAGTCTGAAAGAAGAACCACAGATAGTTTTCTTTTTAGTTAACAGTGATTCCACAATAACTCCGGCATTGGCGTTCGACAAATAGTTATAAAGCCCCGGTTGGCCGGAAATCGAAAGAATTTTCTTCAAATTTGTTTTCATCATCCTAATCTTTAAACAATTCCTCTATCTTTTTTTATCTTTTCATATGCTTCGGAAATACTCTTGAAACGCTCTTCAGCAGCTTTCTGGACATCAGGACCGAGATTTGATACCTTATCCGGATGGTGTTTTGCTGCCAATCTTCTGTAGGCTTTTTTCACCTCATCGTCTGTAGCGTTCCTGTCAATTTCAAGCACCTTGTAGGCAGCTTCAAGTCCGTTGTCAAACATTGCAAATATGGACTCACTCTCTGCTTTTGAAATGCCCAAAGCGGCAGAAATAGTTCTTAGAACATCCAGTTCAGACGAACTTACAGAGCCGTCTGCCTGAGCAATGCCTGTCAAATAGTGAAGCAATTGGATTCTGGCCTCATAATTCATGTAATTGCGAATCTGCAAGCCTACGGCATTAATATCAACATCCTTTTTAAGCAAATCTCTTAAAAAAAGAGATGCCTCTCTTTCTGCATCTTCACCAAAATTCTGCCTGATAAATCTTTTGACATACTCCAGTTCTGACTGCATTATCCTTCCATCGGCCTTCATGACTGCCGAAGAAAGAACAAGAAGTGAAACAAGAAAACTGTTTCTTTGCTCTATATTTGAGTAAGAACGACCTGCAGACGGTTCTTGCTGTTGATATTGTTTGCCTTTTTCAAAAATTGAACCTATAGCAAAACCTATTATTCCACCAATCGGTCCTCCCAATGCCCATCCCAGGGCGCCTGTAATCCATTTACCGTATCCCATTTCAACACTTATACTTGACACTATCCAAAATACTCAATACTTGTGGCAATACAGCTCTCTTGCCATCAGTATAAATAACAAAATCCGCCCTTGCAATCATACTGTCATAATCCATTTGATTTCTCATTCTCTCTCGTACTTGTTCCTCACTTAAACCATCCCTTTTCATAACCCTCATGATTCTAACATTTTCCGGTGCAAAAACCACAATAACCTTGTCTGCTAAATGCCAAAAAATAGGAGTTTCAAAAAAAATAGCTGATTCGTAAATAATAATATCAATGCCTTCTGATCTTTTCTGCTCCCTCCACTCATAAAAATCTTCCAACAACCTGGGATGAACAATTTTATTGACTTTCTCCAGAAGATTCCTGTTAGAAAAAATTATTTTTGCCATAACCTTTCTTTGCAGCACCCCATCAGTCACTATCTCCTTGCCAAGTAAATCAACAAGCTTATCAATAAGGTCTCTGTCAACATCATACAAATATTTTACCCTGTCGTCTGCCACATAGGCAGGAACCCCTAAAGCAGAAAAAATCCTAATTACATAAGATTTTCCAGCACCAATACCCCCTGTACAGGCAAAGCAAAACATACTATTTTGATTTATTGCTCAATAATCTTACACTTAATAAATTTAGGGTCCAGTTCCACAGAAAGAACATTTTCCGGCAGACCTGAAACCATCGGTTCTACAGTGTTGCTTATTGAAGCTGTTATTTCCTTGTAGTCAATCGTAGCTACAAAGATAGTATTTTCCCGGTTTTGTTTATTACTAAAAGGAATTCTGTAAGTAACCCTGACAGTATTTGGAAAGAATTTTACATACTTATCCTCTGGCACATTTACTGATTCAACAGGAATAGTAGTAGAAATTTCAACATATCTTACAACTTCAAGAGTGTAATAAATCTCTTTAGTCTCAAAACGCAATCCACTAACAGGTAACAGTTCCACTGTTCCACTTCTACTAGAAGAAAGTCGCTCAAAAGTAAGATGCTTTGTGCGAACAGAATCGATGTTTTGGAGCAAAGACATGTCTCCGTAAACAGTTACAGTTGAAGGAGACACCTTTATTTTTCCTACAGGCATGTACTGATCCTTAAACCTCGCAGTATAATCTACTGCAACCGGAATATTTCTGTGTGACTGACGTGGCAAAGTCAGATAGAGCGTATCGGAAGAGAAGGATTCAATCTCGACATGTCCACTAAGTGCATCAGTAATTATATCACTCACTTCACTAACAACAAAAAAGAATTTATCCTCTGTTCCGGGGACAGGCTTAAGCAGACGACCTGGAACAGATAAATTAATTAAATTGCCTTGAATGCCAAGTCTGTTCTGTAGAATATAAAACCCGGAAGCTCTACCTGTAACCGAAAGTTTATTGTCAGAAAAAGCTTCGGCAGAATGACCTCTTTTCTGAGTCACAACATGGACAGAGTAATTAAGATTAACGCTGTAATAATCTGAAAGATTGCGAATTGCCCACAAAACAAATGCCAGAAAGAGACAGAACAAGAAAAGTAACACTTGTCTGCCTCTTTCATAAGAGATCCCTATCTTTCGCCGTTTAAGCATAAAAAAGGGAATTATTTACCTGCTGCCTGAATATCAGAGCTGTCCTTAACAATAGATCCCTTATCAACTTTTAACTTGACATTATTATCAACCTCAACAATGACATATTGATCTTTAACATCGACTATAACTCCGTAAATTCCACCCATTGTGATAACTTTATCACCTTTAGCAAGGTTGCTGCGGAATTTTGCCAGCTCTTTCTGTCTCTTTTGTTGAGGACGAATCATAAAGAAGTACATTACACCAAAAATCAAGAGCATCATTATCAGGAAACTCCATGTTCCGCCACCTCCTTGTTGTGAAGCACCGGATTGAAGAAATACCAAAAAATTCATATTAATATGTGTTTAAATTTTTGCAAAATTAGCTAATCTATTGAGCCTACCAAACCCCTGCCCGATTTTTGAATAATTCCCTCTTTTTGCAGCCCGAGCAAAACCTTGTCCAGTACACCATTCACAAATATCTTGCTGTTTTGAGTACTGTAAAACTTTGAAAGTTCCACATATTCATTAATGGTAACCTTAAGAGGAATATTGGGAAAAGCAATTGCCTCGGCTATCCCAAGAACTATCAGATTCATATCTGTAGAGGCAATCCTGTCCGGCTCCCAGTTAAGAACATACTTTGACATCAGCTCAACATATTCGTCATAATTGAGCATTGCCTTACCAAGCAACCTAATGGCAAACTCCCTGTCGTCTTCTTTGATAAAAACTTTTGGAAATGATATTTTAGAATTAGTCTTTAGATGAGAAAGCCTCTTTAATATAATATTGATGACATATGCAAGATCATCAACCCAATAAAGACTGGCATCTTCAAGAGAATTGGAAAGATCTTCACAATCTTCCAGTTCCTGTTCAAAAATATTCATTACAACTTTGAGATCATCTTCAAAAGTGTTTTCAGCAGCATTCATGTATGAACGGTAATATTCACGTTCCATCAATGATGAATGAATCTTTTTGACGACAGAGTCGTAATCATTCCACAAAAGACCCTTTTTCTCGCAAAAATCGGTCAACTCCCTGCAATTCTCCAGCTTTGCAATTACAGCATTCTCAATAAAACGCCTGTTAGGGTTTGCTTCCTCTTCTGTAGGATGAAATTTCTTGAGACCCGACTCGATCTTGATTTCAGAAAGCCTCTTAAGAGCGGTTGGCAGAGTAAGAAGAAAATAGTAAAGTTCCAGAGTCTTTTCACAACTCATAAGCAGTTCCTTTTCTGCACCATCCATAGATTCAGAACCTGAACTCATCCTGCTGAAAAGTACTTTAAAGACCTTTACCCTAATCAATCTTCTGTTAATCATTATAAATTATTCCAATTATTTTACAAAGATAGGTTTTTGCTCAATAAAAATAATTTTATCTTTGTGTAATAAATTTAAAAATAACAAAAATGTACTTCGAAGATTTTGACAATACAGAGACACAAGAACGCAATGGAGATGACGTGTACTCAAAACCGGTAAGAGCAGGGAAAAGGACATATTTCTTTGATGTTAAGGCAACTAAGAATAACGATTATTACCTTACAATCACTGAAAGTAAGCGGAGACTCGACAGAGACGGCAGATTTGTGTATGACAAGCACAAAATCTTCTTGTACAAAGAAGATTTTGATAAGTTTTCACAAGGTCTCGAAGAGATAATTCAGTTCATAAAAGAAAAGGCTCCTTCAGTCGAAGGCAAAAATGAGAAGAACTCTTCTGGTGATGCCCAAATTACACCTTTCTCTGATGTCAATTTTGAGGAGCTGTAGTCCTTGGCCTTCCACCTGTCGGAGGTACCCAGCAGAATCGAACTGCTGTACACGGTTTTGCAGACCGTTGCCTAACCACTCGGCCAGGGTACCATATTGGGATTGCAAAGTTATTAAAAAATCCTTTCATGCCAAATTTCAACGCTGTATCTCTGATGTATCTCTTAAATAGAACCATCCTGCTAAGATTCCCCTGGAGCAGATACTCTCTTATTGGTTATATAAATGCCCCCTATCACCAAAGCCAGCCCCAGAACAGTGAGATAGGTAATATTCTCTCCAAGAATAAAATGAATCAAAATCAGAGAAAGCAAAGGAGAAAGATAAGTTAACTGTGTAAGCGAGATCTTGTTCTCAGCCATTCTAAGAGCTTTGGCCCAAAGGATAAAAGTAAATCCCATCTCGAAACACCCAACGTAAACAGCAGCACCAAACCCCCGTAAAGAAGGCCACTCCATTGGAGTAAAAAATGAAATGATTATCAGATAAACAGAACCAAAAAGAAAATTAAAGAACAGCTCAACCACAGGATCCATTTCGTTTTTAAGCTTAAGAATCCAGTATGAAGACCAAATCAGCGAGCTTCCAAGAGCAAGTGCAATACCCAAAACAGAGAGTTTGCCTGAGATATCAGCCTCCCCGTTGAGAGAAAGCGATATAACACCGGTAAAACAAATCAAAACACCTGTGAGTTGCCTTAAAGAAAGTTTTTGCCTGTAAAAAAGCGACATCATCAATATCAGCACCACCTGCCAGGAATAATTGAGAGGCTGTGCTATCTGGGCTGGCAATAACGAATAAGCCTTAAACAATACAAGATAATAAAGGAAAGGGGCAAGAAGAGCCTGAAGCATCAAAACACCCACTTTGCGGGCATTTTTGCGACACAATAACTGCAAAACTTCACCAAACTTACCGCTCCGCAAGAGTTCAACAAAACATATTACTAAGGCAATGATAGATGAAATCAATAGTAATTGAAGATAGCTCATCTCAGCCAAAGCAATCTTAAAAGCTGTCGCTACAGTAGCCCAGCAAAGGACTACCATCCCTCCCATTAATAGAGCCTGCCTTTGCCTGCTAATCATCACTTCTTATTTTGAAGATGATCCACCTCTTCCCCGCCAACAAAAGTACTCGACCTTTTTTCTCTAAAAAGGTGATCAGACTGCTGAAGGATCTTGCTCTTCAACATAGGAGGATAGTTCTTGTGTGTATCGAGAAATTCCTGAACGATTCCAGCAGCTCTCTCGGAATGATGCCCTGACAAAAGAGCTCTCAACCATCCTGTAGGAAAGAAAATGTCTCCACTTCTCTGTATCTCCTCCAAGATATCGAGTCCGGGCTTAATATATTCCAAAGAACTTTCCTGTCTGGAATAATGATTCAAAAAGCCCAGAGACATTTGTGTCCATGGCTCCACCTGTCGGTTTTTCTCCAAAAGCAAAGATTGAAATACAGAATCCCTCACCTCTTTTGAACCCGAAAGAGACGGTAAAATATAATTAAATTCAGCTTTTCTGTCTGGATTGGTAATTCGCTGAACTTGAATTGTTTTAACCTCATTATAAATCTCAGGCAGACGCAACAGCACAGCATATGAAAGATTTGTCAACTCCCTTTCTCCAAGCTTAACAGCCTTAAAACTACCTGGGTCTTTCCAAATTGAATAGAGCAAATTTACCCCCTCCCGGGAACTACAGATACCGTAAAAAGTTCTGAATGCAAGCAGACGGTCTTCCATACGCTCCCTGTTCTCAAACATGTTCAAGAGAGTTTGCTCAATTTTTGCAGGCATACCACCATCATTAAAGGATGAGCCATTCTCATAAATATAAGAAACAAAAACATCCGAAAGATATGACAAAGCCCTCGACAATATCAGCGGATTGTCTTCATATGGGACGTATTTGGTCAAAGCGTTGCAAAAAGAGACAGGATCGAGATTGTTGTGCAAAAGATTTTCATAGAGAGTTATCAATAAGGAGCATCTTGCAAGATCATTGTAAACCACAGAAGTATCTTTGTACGTGTTCGAAAATCGATAATCTGCAAACTTGCCCAGAAGATATTCAGAAGTCTCCCTGTCAAGCATGAAGTAACCATAGCCTTTGCCGTCAACGTTTGGTAAAAGATAAGAATTTTCAATCTTGTAACTCAAAGGTTGTTCCCAGAACAGGCCTCTTCCCATTGGATCATCTGTCTTCCAAACTGTTGAATCACCAGAAATAGTTGCTGTTATCCGAGGCATACCAGCTTCATTTATCCAAACATGGCTCCATTGTTTTAAATCCTTGTCAAAAAATTTGTCAAGAATATTAATAAGATCATTCCACGTAGCATTGCCATAAGAATAATTTTCAAGATATTCCCTTATCCCTTTCTTAAAATTATCTTCTCCCACCATCCTCACCAGTTTATCCATTACAATTGGTGCTTTATCATAGATAATATTTCCATACACAAGACCGGCATTGTTCAGATTATCAAGTTCCTGTCTCACAGGAGTCGCTCCCGCAGTTCTATCTTCTGCATAAGCAGCAGGAAAATATGAATTCAAAAAATTCAATTGATGGTTGACTTCAGGAAAAAGTGGAGCCACCATCCTTTTCGCAAACCAGTTGGCAAATACTTCTTTTGTCCACACCTCGTCAAACCACTTCATTGTCACATAATCGCCAAACCACATATGGGCTGTTTCATGAGCCACAAGCTCTGCCCTGGCGAGCTTCTCCGCTATTGTCGGATTGTCAGACAGAAACATGGTTTTGTCAGAATAGAGAGTTGCTCCCATATGTTCCATCCCTCCATACTGAAAACCGGGAATTATAATAATATCATATTTTGTAAAAGGATATTTGACATTTGTGTAATCCTCCATCCATCTCAATGCGGAAAAAATCTGAGAGAAGATCTCATCACACTGAGCAATTTTATCTTTAGCGGACTCACGGTGATATATCGAAACTTTCCTGCCATCCTGAGCTTTAGTTATTTTATTCATTTTACCGACCACAAAAGAAAAAAGATATGTGGGTATTGGTTCGGTTTCAGAAAACACAATGTATTGACTATCATTCTGCTTAATAGTATCTCTCTGCACTGTCTGTCCATTAGCAACAGCCTCCCAGCCTGCAGGAATTTCGAGAGAAAGACTGTACTTGCTCTTTATATCAGGTTGATCGAAACACGGAAAAAGCGTTCTTGCCCTGTCAGGAACTAATAGAGTATAAAGAAGATCTTCTCTTCTGTTTAGTGATTGATCCCCAGCATGAAACTTTATGTTAACCTGATTTTCTCCTTTTAAAATCTGCCTTGAAGAAAGAATAATGTGTTCGTTCTCAAAAACATATTTACCTGGCTTGCCATTAACAGTAACGCTTATTACCGAAGAATCTCCCTGCTTGAAATCAAGAACGATATGTGTTCTCTTTTTAACATCAAATGTAAGTGAAAGAATCCCCTCAACATTATTTGCTCTCTCCTTCGGAATTTCAAACAGTAAATTATACCGCACATTAGAAATATTGGAAGCCCTCATTTCGGCAAGTTCCTCACTTACCCCGGCAACAGCCTCTTTTGGTACCTTGACAGAACATCCCGCAATAAAGAAGAAAGCACAATAAAACAAGGTAAACACACAAAGATTTGTTAAGCGCCATCTATTCATTATGTGAACTTTATGTTTTTGACTAAAATCTCAAGATATTCTCTGTCAATCTCTTCAAAACTGTCCAGAAATTTGCTGTCAATATCGAGCAGAGCTTTAACTTCGCCCGGCTCTTTACAATTTTCTCCATCCTTGCTCTCAAATTCTCCAAAAATCGGAATTACAATCTCTGAACGCGAAAATGAGCTACAAGCTATATGTCCGGGAAATTTATCAACATCGGCAACTATCAGACTCCTTTTCTCCTTCCAGGAAGTTCCACAAACCCCTTTGCCATATGCAATCCTTGTACAGGCAATAGGACCTTGAAATGGACCCAGAACCAGAGATCTGCCAAATTGCGAATTGTCCGGTCTTACAATATAAAACCCTACCCATAGATGTTTAAAGGTCATCATTATTGCTGAAGCCACATTGGCCATGTTGGCAATAATGTCCTCCTCTCCCTCGGTCAATGACGCCACTTGAGGAAGAAGCAACTTATACATCTCCTCCTTGCTCGCTTCTTTTATCTCCAATTGTTCCATAACAAGACAAAGATATATAATTACTCAACAAAGAGGACTAATCCCTTGAGGTATTCTCCTTCAGGATGATAAATGTTTACAGGATGATCGGGAGCTTGTGCAAGTCTGTGCAGTATCCTTACTGCCCTTCCAGTCTGAGCTGCTGCAGAAAATATAGTTTGAGCAAAAGATATCTTGTCAACAACTTGTGAGCAGCTAAATGTAAATATTATGCCTCCATGTGCAACTTTCTCTATTGCAGCGGCATTAAGTCGCTGATAGGCTCTAAGCGCATTTGAAAGTGCACTTTTGTGTTTAGCAAATGCAGGTGGATCAACTACTATCAAATCATATATTCCCTTCCCCTCACTTTTCATATATTCAACAGTATCTGTGCAAAAAGATTTATGCAAAGCTTCTTTGGATATAATACCTGATTGTCTGTTTAATTCTACGTTTTTTTCAAGCAGCTCTACGGCACTACGAGAACTGTCGACAGAAGCAACCGAAGTGGATTCGGCTGCAAGAGCGTATATTGAAAACCCGCCGGTATAACAGAAAAGATTTAGTACATTTCTGCTTTTTGCATAATGTTCCATCAAGGCTCTGTTGTCTCTCTGATCGAGAAAAAAGCCTGTTTTCTGACCATGGCACCAGTCAACATTGAATATCTTTCCGTTTTCCAAAATAGTTGCAGGAGTAGCTTTTTCACCAAAGAGATAAGCATCAACAGGATTGAAAATTTCTCTTGACGGCACTGTGCCTGAACTTTTATCGTAAACAGCTCTTAATTTCCCGCCATAAAGTTCTAATAGTGCATCAGATATCTGATTTCTGACAAGATAAATACCTGCAGAATGAGCCTGTAACACTGCAGTATCATCGTAAATATCAATAACAAGGCCTGGGAGCATGTCTCCTTCGCCGTGAACAAGTCTATATGCATTAGTAGTAGAGCTTTCTGTAAGACCCAGTTTCCTTCTGAAATTATATGAAGCCAAAAGTTTCTCAATCCAAAATCTATCAGATAGTTTGTCAGTACCAAACTCAAGGATTCTAACTGCAATCGAACCACTCTGATAATGACCTGTCCCAAGAAGTTTTCCGTCAAAAGAATACACTGCAACAAGTTCTCCTTCAGCAGGACTGCCTTCGATCCTTTGAATGGCACCTGAAAAAATCCATGGATGAAATCTCTCAAGCGACTCTTCTCTCGATCTCTTTAAGAAAATTTTAACCATTTTTTATCTGCTCGTCTTCTTCAATTCTTGGAGATTTAGGCGTACTTAAAAGCTTAAGATACATTCTTTGGCAAATCCAAGCATCTGTAGCTGCATACAAAACTTGTGCACGTGAAAGTTCATCTGTTTCCCAGTTAGAAAGCTGTTGTGACTTGGATATCTTTACCCCAAGTATTATTGCAGCCATTTTGCGGACACTTTTCTCTCTGATGCCCCAGTTTATCCCTACCGCCTGAAGATCTACAAAACCCTTAGGAACAAATTTACAATGACGTTGCAATCCTCTGATATCGTCGTGAACTGCCACACCAACTTTTATGATTTTGTTTGAAGACAGTATTTTACAGAGATCATCTGTAAGACCGAGATGGTGAAGCCTGAAGATGAAAGCTTTATCTTTGCCTGCCAATTGTAATAGAGCAACACTGTTTTTTTTTACATTGGCCTGAAATATTGGCTTTGTTTCGGTATCAAATCCAATAATCCTCTGAGATGAGAGGTAAGCAATTGCCTTGTCATATTCCTCTCCTTTTTTGTCAATTATACCTATCTCTCCATCAAATGATGCCTGAGGGAGTATTTCCAACTCCTCTTTAGATATTGTCGGAGCGTAAATCATCAGTTAAAAATTATCATTTAAGCTCCTCCTTCAAAAAATGCCATGTATGAGGCAATCTCTCCTCAATTCTGAGAAGATTGTCTGGATTAAGATTTTGTATTGAAAAAGGAACTGTGCAAACTGTTTGAATTTCACTTCCTGCTTCTCTTCCATACTTAAACTGATATGTGAAATTTCCGTTTTTATCTATATTTTCAGGACTTACCGTTGCCGCAGGAACTGTTATAAATGCTTTTAATTTATTTGCAGGATATGTGTCAGAAAGAAGCTTCCGGTCTTTTAATTTTTGATAAACTTCTCTGGCTGTATAAATAGACGGATCAATAAATTCAAAATAGTTTGGTAAAATCTTATCATAAATCTTATCTCCGTCTTTTGTATAATCCCGAAGTTCCGAAACCACTTTGTTGAGAGTATCAAGCAAAAATGGATAATGAGTACAGCCCAGGATTATATTGTCGATAGGTGTTTCTCCATCTCTCAATCTGTGTCTCTCTATAAGATTGACTAAGTATAATCTTGCATAATTTGCCGCAGAATTAAGCTGTATGGTCACATATCTGTTTCCACTTTTTTTATAGAGCATCGAGTTGTTGGCAAAATTAAACCTGTACCTGTCAAGCAAAGTAGTATCTATGGAAATTGAATCATTTCCTATAACAGGGCCTCTATAGTTATCACGGATGGCGACAGCATTTTTATCAATATAATCAACCTCCATGTCAACAGCCTCAGCAAAACCCATCCCTGGTTGACACACAACTTTTATTTCATCTTTAAACCCTCTTTTTAAAGCAGAAGATTTAATTGTTTTCTGATATCCTCCTGAAGAAATTGTACC
>JAHDPK010000053.1:0-20506 GCA_018434395.1 Bacteroidales bacterium
GAGCACAAGCACTAACAGTAATTATGGTATTTCCCAATCAGCTATCGATTCAGCAAGTTATGCAGTCGGCATCACTTTGGGTTCAATGATCAAACAGTCCAATTTTGGTGAACTGAATCTGAAAGAAGTTACCAAGGCAATGAAGGCCGTTATTGACGGAGACAGCCTAAAAATAAGCATGATTAAAGCTAATGAAGTGATCCAGAATTTCTTAATGAAAAGACAGGAAGCTATTGGCGCAGAAAATAAAACCAAAGGTGAAGAGTTTTTAAAAGCCAATGCAACTAAAGACAGTGTTGTAACAACAGCGTCTGGTTTGCAATACATCATTATCAACCCAGGATCTCCGCTTAAACCTACAGAAACAGATACAGTTCAGGTTCATTATGTAGGAACTTTGATTGACGGTACAGAATTTGATTCTTCATACAAGAGAGGAGAGCCTGCAAGATTTCCGCTTAACGGTGTGATCAAAGGCTGGGTCGAAGGTGTTCAACTTATCGGTGAAGGTGGCAAAATAAAACTCTTTATCCCATCTGAACTTGCATACGGCGCTCAGCAAGCCGGCCCGCAAATTGGTCCAAACTCAACACTTATCTTCACTATTGACCTGCTGAAGGTTAGTCCAAGCAAACCAGTTGCAGAGACAAAAGCTGCTAAATAAATGTGGTTATGGCTATTGAAATCACAGGTAAACTGATAAAAAAACTCCCTCTTCAATCCGGATCTACTCCTCGTGGAGAATGGAAGAAACAGGAATTTATCATCGAAACACAGGAAAATTATCCAAAAAAGATCTGTATGAGTGTGTGGGGAGATGATGGAATATCAGACATTGAACGCCATTCAGAAGGAGATATTCTCAAACTTTCAGTCAACATTGAGTCAAGAGAATATAACCAAAGATGGTATACTGATGTCCGCGCGTGGAGAATTGAGAAATTATCAGGCGAAAATACTGACAATAGCCCTCATTACAATTCTCAACCTGAACATCAGAATTCATCTCAAATCTCTAACAGTGAAAATTATGATTCCGACTCAGAGATAGATGATCTTCCTTTCTAATTAATAGTCACTCTATAACGACATATGGAGCTGAACAAAAGAATATTTTTTTGAGTCAGCTCCATTTATTTTTTATCTTGAGCGACGTTTTATGGATTCCGAAGGAATAAGACCTTCTCGTCGCCACCAAGTTATTTGCCTTTTGGCATAGCGTCTTGTATTGCGTTTAATCAACCAAACCGCTTCATCAAGAGAAACCTTACCATCAATATAGTCAAACAGTTCAGAATAGCCTACAGTCTTTAAGGCTGTCCGTTTTCGAAACTGATACAGCCCTGTTGCCTCTTCAAGAAGGCCAGCTTCCATCATCTTCTCTACTCTTAGATTTATTCTTTCATACAACTCTTCTCTCGGCCTGTCAACAACTATCTTTTCTATTTCAAAATTCCTCTTCTTTTGAGTATAACTTTTGAAGGATGAAAATTTTCTTCCGGTCATCAAAGTAACCTCCAAAGCCCGTATTACCCTCTGAGGATTTGTAATATCTATTGAATCGTAGCTCTCTCTGTCCAACAACCTCAATTCAGATCTAAGAGAATCAAGTCCCTCAGTTTTCAATCGAGACATTAAGGTCATTCGTAACTCTGGATCGCTTTTTGGAAAATCATCCATGCCTTTGCATATGGCATCAACATAGAGACCGCTTCCGCCAACCATCACCAGATTATCATGATTCTCAAACAATGTTTCGATAAGAGGTAGTGCCTCCATTTCATATTGGCCGGCAGTATAATCATCGTGAATAGAATGTGAAAAAATAAAATAGTGTTTAACGAGAGATAATTGTTCAGGAGTAGGAGGCGCAGTGCCAATTTTCATTTCTCTGTATATCTGGCGGGAATCGCAAGAAATAACAGGAGAACCAAACTTAAGAGCTAGTGAAATGGCATAATCAGTTTTGCCGGCAGCAGTTGGTCCAACGATGATGGTCAACCTCTTTCTAATCATCAGTATCTTCCTGACCTCCTAAAAAATCTTCAGAGTCAGAATCGCCCATTTCAATCATTTGTTCAAAGTCGTCATAATTATCAGAAAACTGATCCGGATTTTTCCCTCTTTCTGCCACAAGTCTGGGATAAGAGCGTTTCAGAGACTCTTCTTCAGTTGAAAGAAATTCCAAGTCTATAGCCTTGTCTTTATAGATATCATAGACATACTGAAGTTTTACCTCACCTTTATTCACAACTTTTTCAACTGATATAGAATCCATAGCACCATCTCCAAGATCAAAAAGACCATATTCACTTTTTACCTTACCTTCGCCATTCAATCCTCTGAAAACCACCATTTGGTCAGGAGCAAAACCCAAGTCATTCTGCAAAAACAGATGTAATGAATATAAAGAAGTATTGCCTTTAATCTCATACTCCCTCATGAAAATCTTGTTACCAGCAATTGACGCTTTGAACCTGTAAACCATAACATGAAGATTCTTTACGCAAAGTTAAACAAATTGCAGTAAAAATTCCAAAGAATTTAAATTGTCTGCATACTGCTCTATACCAGGAAATTGAGCTTGTCCAAATGAAACGTTGCTGTCATAATTCACTACACATTGAAGCCGATTTCTATTCGTTTGAACAAACTCCTTTATCTCATCTAAATTGTCATATTCAAACAAATTGACTACTCCCATAGATGGAGGTAAATTGCCTCCTCTTGCAAGAATGTAAAAATTACCATCCACAATATTTTTAGATTCTAAAGTCATAACAGCCTTTTGATATCTATAAGCGGCCAAATAATCATCCGACGTCAGTTCTGACCTCATTGTTGCAAATGCGACTGACAAAAGAGTTAAATCATATCCACATGGCACAAACAGAGAGCTCACACTTCTACACCCAAGACCGTAATATAAAAAAACGTCCTTTGCCAGAGCCTCAAGTGCAACATAGTCTTCATCTCCCTTCAAAACTGCAATACTAAACCGACTGCCCCTGATAATTTTTTTGGATAAAGGATATTTATTCTCAAAAAAGGAAGCAGTGTTATCTGAACCTGATGCAATTAAAATATCTGCACATAAAGGTAAATAGTCAATAATTTCCACTCTATCACTCCAATAATCATCTATTTCAAAGAGTACTCCAAGAATATATGGTAACAAATAAGAATCTTTGGAAGAAAGTTTTATTTTCGCTCTAAACCCTGCTGCAAGAATAGTCATAAAATCGTGAAATCCGACAAGAGGAATGTTCCCTGCCATCACTGCCAGTACTTCTCCTTGGCGTTCTTCTATTCTGTCAGAGTAATCTAAAAGCCATTTTTCAAGTTTGGATTTCTCAAGAAAACAATTACAAATAGAAGTCAGGGCAATATGCTGCATATTCAAAGTAAAAAGAGGATTACCCTTAAAAGAGTTTCTCAATGCAGCTTCAAATTTTCTATCAAAAACCGATCCGCTCAGAGTCGCTTTCAATCTATCACCCAGGGCAGAAAAATCATCAATAAAAACTTTACTATACATTTGGCAAATTTAGCAAAAGGGGCTACTTTTACAAAACGCAAAGTTTGTTCAAATGGAACAAATCAAGATCATGGATACATTCAAGTCAATATCCAAGCCTGCTTCAGGTATATATAAAGAACTTGGCAGTAAATTTCTCTCATTCGCATACCCTGTGAGTTCTGAAGAAGAAATTAAAGACATACTGGCATACTTGAGGAAGACATATTTCGATGCCAAACACCATTGTTACGCATACAGACTTGGCAAAAATGGAGAAAAATGGAAAGTCAGTGATGACGGTGAACCATCTTCAACAGGTGGCAAGCCTATCCTTGGGCAATTGCTCTCAAACGAATTGAGCGACATTCTTATCGTAGTTGTGAGATACTTTGGAGGCACAAAATTAGGACTGCCCGGACTGATGAGGGCTTACAGAAATGCAGCAGCTGATGCTGTTTCCAACAGTGAGATAATAATGAAAACAGTTTTCAAACAACTGGTTGTGCATTACGATTACTCACTTACGCACGAGATTATGCAATCAATTAAGGAGAACGAAGCAGAAATAGTAGACCAACGCATTGAGCAAAACAGTATTCTTAAGCTCAAAATCAAAGAAAATGCATTTGATTCTTTCTGCAATAAACTCTCGTCATTTGGTGCAACTTTTGAAATATGCAACTAATCTTCTAACACAAATATAATTATATGCCAAAACACCTTATATCCATCCACGATTTCTCCAAAGAGGATATCCTGGATGTTCTTCGGATGGCTGCAGATTTTGAAAAACAACCATCACAGCCTATTTTCCACGATAAGGTAATTGCAAGCATCTTTTTTGAACCATCTACCAGAACGAGACTAAGTTTCGAAACAGCAGCTAACAGGCTTGGTGCGAGGGTAATAGGTTTTTCCGATGCAGGCAATACAAGTGTATCAAAAGGAGAAACTCTTAAAGACACTATAATGATGGTCTCTAATTATGCAGATCTCATAATTATGAGACATCCGCTCGAAGGCAGCGCAAGATATGCATCTGAAGTTTCAAAAGTCCCAGTAATAAATGCAGGAGATGGAGCCAACCAACATCCATCGCAAACATTGCTAGATCTTTACTCGATTCAAAAAACACAAGGAATGCTTTCAAACCTCAAAATTGATGTGGTTGGAGATCTGAAATACGGAAGAACAGTTCATTCTCTTCTTCAAGCCATGTCACATTTCTCTCCTACATTTATCTTTACTGCGCCTGAAGAACTTAAACTTCCCGACGAATACAAATTATTTTTAAAAAGCAAAGATATTCCCTTCAGTGAGACTAATGAATTGATTTACGGCTTTAATGATGCAGATATTATTTACATGACAAGAGTACAGAGAGAACGATTTACTGATCCTATAGAATATGAAAGAGTTAAAAACGTTTATAGTCTAAATCTTTCCATGCTTGAAAAAACTAAACCAAACATGAAAATTCTTCACCCACTTCCAAGAGTAAACGAAATTGCATATGATGTAGATAACAGCAATCACGCCTATTATTTTGAACAAGCCAAAAACGGCGTATATACCAGAATGGCCATTATAGCTAAACTATTAGGAGAAAAATAATTTCAAACAATGGAAAAACATCTAAAAGTAAGTGCGATAAAGGAAGGAACTGTGCTAGACCATATTCCTCCAGACCAGCTATTCAATGTAATTGACATATTGGGGCTTGCTCATAGCACAAACCAAATGACATTTGGAACAAATCTCGATAGCAAACTGCTTGGAAAAAAAGCAATAATAAAAATAGCCGATCGTTTCTTCAAAGACGACGATATCAACAAAATAGCACTCATTGCTCCTCAAGCCAAGATAAACATCATACACGACTTCGAAGTCGTAGAAAAGAAAGAGCTTTCGATACCTGCGACTATTAAGGGAATAGTTAAATGCATGAATCCCGTATGCATAACAAATCATCAACCTGTAGAAACCCTATTCACAACAATAAAGGAAAACGGGGAGCTGAAACTTCTCTGTCATTACTGTGAGAAAGCAACAAGTGAAAAAAACATCAAAATCATAAGTAATGATTAACAATTAGCTTACAAATTGTTAATTTTTGTCTATCTTTGAAACACATTAAAATTAAATGTTGAATTAATATATATTATATCATGAAAGTCGCTCACAACTTTAATGCAGGCCCTTGTGTCCTGCCAAAACCAGCCATCAAGGCTGCAATTGAAGCCCTTAATGACTATAAGGGTACAGGCATGTCAGTTATCGAGGTATCACACCGTTCAAAAGAGTGGGAAGCAACAATGGAAGAGTGTCGTGCACTATGGAAAGAGCTACTTAACATTCCTGAAGGGTATCATGTATTGTTCCTTGGAGGAGGCGCAAGTCTTCAATTCCTGTACGTTGCAATGAACCTGCTGGAAAATAAAGCAGGTTATCTCGAAACAGGTGTATGGGCAAAGAAAGCACTTAAGGAGGCCCAAGGTATCGGTAATGCCTTTGCTGTTGCCTCATCCTCAGATAAAAACTTCAACTATATACCTAAAGGATATGAGATTCCTAAAGATTTGGATTATTTCCACATTACAACAAACAACACTATTTACGGTACTGAGATTCACGAAGACATAGACTGCCCTGTCAACCTTGTAGCTGATATGTCATCCGACATTATGAGTCGTCCGGTTGATGTAAGCAAGTATGCACTTATTTATGGAGGAGCCCAGAAAAATGTTGGCCCTGCCGGCGTTGCATTCGTAATAGTTCGTGAAGATATTTTAGGCAAAGTATCTCGCTACCTGCCTACAATGCTCGACTACAGAACTCACATAAAGGAACAGTCAATGTTCAATACTCCGCCTGTATTCTCAATTTTTGTTATGACAGAGACTCTCAAATGGCTCAAGGGATTTGGCGGTCTCCAGGCAATATACAGGCAAAATAAAGAAAAGGCAGCTCTTCTGTACAATGAGATAGATCGTAACAAAATGTTTGTTGGCACTGCAGCCAAAGAGGACAGATCACTGATGAATGTATGCTTTGTGATGGCAGAAGGTTACAAAGACAAAGAAGATGCTTTCATGGCATTTGCCAAAGAGAGAGGAATGGTTGGTATCAAGGGACACCGTTCAGTAGGAGGTTTCCGTGCTTCAATATACAACGCATGCCCTGTTGAAAGCGTTAAAGCATTGATTTCATGTATGCAGGAATTTGAAAAATTAAACAGTTAAGGTTATGAAAGTATTAGTTGCCACAGAAAAACCATTTGCTAAAGTTGCAGTTGACGGAATAAGAAAAATAGTTGAAGGTGCAGGTTACACTTTAGCACTACTCGAAAAATATACTTCAAGTGATGAATTTTACACAGCAGTAGCAGACGCAGATGCATTAATCGTCCGCTCCGACAAGGTGACAAAAGAGGTAATAAACGCTGCAAAAAAGTTGAAAATTGTTGTACGCGCAGGCGCCGGATATGATAATCTTGACCTTAATGCCTGCAGTGAAAGAGGGATTGTAGCCATGAACACCCCTGGACAGAATTCTAATGCTGTTGCAGAGCTTGCAATAGGGTTGATGATCTACATGTCAAGAAACTGTTTTACTCCGGGCACAGGTGTTGAGCTAAAGGGGAAGACTCTTGGTATCCAGGCTTTTGGCAATGTAGGACGGCTTGTTGCCGAATTGGGAAAGGGATTTGGCATGAATGTCATAGCATTTGATCCATATGTAAATGCTGAATCAATTAAAAGCTCCGGTGTAACTCCGGTTAATAATCTCGATGAACTTTACGAACATTCAAATTATCTTTCAATTCATATACCTGCCACTGATCAAACTAAAAAATCAATAGGTTACGACCTTATTAATAAAATGCCTAAGGGAGCCGTTTTAGTAAACACAGCCCGAAAAGAGGTAATTAATGAAGATGGACTCATTAAAGTTCTCGAAGAGAGAAGCGATCTTAAATATGCAACAGATGTTGCTGCAGACAACCAGGCAATACTCAACGAAAAGTTTGGTATAAGAGTCTATGCTACTCCTAAAAAAATGGGAGCAGAAACTGCAGAAGCAAACATCAATGCCGGACTTGCTGCTGCAAATCAGATAATAAGATTTTTCACTGCGGATGACAGAACATTTCAACTTAACAAATAGAGTAAACAGTAAAGATAATATGGTAAAAGTTAAACCTTTTGCAGCTATACGCCCTCCAAAAGAGATTGCACACGAAGTAGCATCACCTCCCTATGATGTCCTTAGCTCCGAAGAGGCAAAATCACTTGCAGGAGAGAAATCTCTGTTACATATCATTAAACCTGAGATTGATTTTGACCCTATAATTGATGAACATTCCCAGAAAGCCTATGACAAGGCTGTTGAAAATTTCAAATTATGGCAGCAGAAAGGATGGCTAGTTCAAGACAAAAAAGAGATGTATTATGTTTACGCTCAAACAATGGGAGAAAGGACTCAGTACGGACTTGTTGTTGGAGCCAACGTTGATGACTATCTTTCAGGAAAGATCAAAAAGCACGAACTCACCAGAAAGGATAAAGAAGAAGACCGAATGATTCATGTTCGCATTCAAAATGCCAATCTTGAACCCGTTTTCTTTGCATATCCCGACAATGACGAGATTAATAAAACGGTATCGGAAATTGTTAAGAGTACACCTGAATACGATTTTGTAGCAGAAGATGGTTTTGGACACAAATTATGGCTAATAGAAGACAATACAACTATCAAAAGAATAACTGATATATTCTCTGATATACCAGCATTTTACGTTGCCGATGGACATCACAGAACAGCTGCTGCAGCACTCGTTGGAGAGGAAAAGAGAAGGAACAATCCTCACCACACAGGAGATGAAGAATATAACTATTTTCTCGCTGTTGTCTTTCCGGAAAGTCATCTTAAAATTATGGACTACAATCGTGTAGTTAAAGACCTTAACGGTATGACACCTTCCGAGTTCGTTGAAAAACTTAAATATGATTTCACGGTCGAGAAAAAAGGAAGTGAAATTTACAGGCCAGATACATTTCACAATTTTTCCATGTATATTGATGGTTGCTGGTATTCCCTCACAGCAAAACCCGGAAAATATGATGAGAATGATCCTGTCGGAGTGCTCGATGTCACAATTATTTCAAATCTTGTGTTCGACAAGCTTTTGGATATTAAAGATCTGAGAACATCAAAACGTATTGACTTCATCGGAGGTATCCGAGGTTTAGGTGAGCTGAAGAAACGCGTTGACTCAGGTAAAATGGCTGCTGCCTTTGCTTTATATCCTGTATCTATGAGACAGCTTATCGATATAGCAGATACTGGCAATATAATGCCGCCAAAGACAACCTGGTTCGAGCCAAAACTGAGAAGCGGGCTTACTATTCACAAGCTTAGCTGATTCTATGAACTGAGAGACATTTCCTTAGAAAAACCAGAAAACTGCATATAAGAAAAACAGCAATAGTCATGCCGGCCAGATAGGGGACTATCAATATTCCGAGTTTGTTTATGTCAAAGAAGGGATAGAGATAGTCCTCTTTCATTATTGCAAGGTATAAGCCCCAGAACATAAAAACAAACGGATATATAATCCAGCTCCATATATAACTATACTGTAATTCCCTCTCTTCAAAAACAATCCAATATAAGAACATCAGTGATGGTACGAGATAATGCAAAAGATCAGATGCAACTCTCTGCAGGCCCTGAGCGTTTGAAGTCGGGGCCAATATAATCAGGAATGTAATTCCCGTAAGCATTATATATGAGGTGACAGGTGTAAGGGCTCTTTTAAACCACTCTTTTTCCGTCATTGATCTGAAATTGATGAGTGCCAGGAGCGCGTAAAGCATGACCAGAGCATTCGATTGCAAAGTGAAGTATTTGAATATTGAAAGTCCCTCCCAGATTCCACCTTCAGCAGAGTTTACATAAATATCAATCCCTATTCCCTGGACGGTAGTAATTAAAACCAGAGCCAGTATAAGTTTCTTTAAATCTTTCTTTCTCATGTTACAATTTTAGAAAATTTTTTTATATCCAAGTTTAAAATATCATTTTTTTATTGTAGCTTTGCACCGAAAGAGTGTTATTCATCAATTCAAAAGTTTATGTTTTTACTGATTTTTTAGTTTATTAATAGACATTAATATCTATAACACTCACATTATTATTATTTTATATTAAAGTTTATTTAATGAACATTTTTATTTCAAATCTGAGTTACAGCGTAAAAGACGCTGAGCTCAACCAATTATTCAGCGAGTTCGGTGAAATCAGCTCTGCTAAAGTTATCATGGACAGAGAAACCGGCAGATCAAGAGGATTCGGCTTCGTAGATATGCAAGACGAAGAAGCTGGACAAAAAGCAATCAACGAACTTAACGGATGCGAGTATGACGGCAAAGTTATCAATGTAAATGTTGCTAAACCAAAAGAGAACAGAGACAACAGCCGTGGCGGTTACAACCGTGGCGGTGGAAACGATAGAAGAGGCGGATACGAAAACAGAAGACGTTATTAATCTGTCAAAAAACCAATGCATAAAACAAGAGGCTGTCTAAAAAGTACTAGGCAGCTTCTTTTTTTATTCCATCCAAAGAATTAAATCACATGTAATAGTCAATCCTTCATCCATTCATAGACCAGGTAGTGGTCACCATTCATTCCCAGGGCTTTATACACCTTTTGTGCATTAGTATTGGTTTTGTCTACATATAACCTGATTCCCATGACATCATCCGATTTCTTCGCAAGGTTAACAATATGAAAATATAACATTTTGTATAAACCTTTACCTCTGAATTCCGGTCTGATATAAACCGACTGAATCCACCACACCCATCCATTGCGCCAGTCACTCCACTCCAGAGTGATCATCAGCATTCCGGCCAAAGTGCCATCTATTTCAGCCATGTAATAGGATGCTCCCTTCTCACCTGTCAGTACATTTGTGACACCAGCTGTAAGTATATCTCTGTTTAACTCAAGTCTCTCTGTCTCTAATGCCATATTCATCTGGAAATAGACTATTTGAGAAATGTCGTCAGCTGTTGCTTTCCTGATGGTTGGTAACATAATATTGAGTTTTTATTGTTTTAAAATACAATAAGCAGTTCTAATGTAGGGTTTACTGAATAATTATTATTATAATCTTATTAAATTAATAAGGTTATAATAATAAAAAAGCATTGCCCATATCATCAGACTATTCAGACTTCTTTCTTTTTTCCAATGGAAGCACATTCACTCCTGCCATGTCACTGATAATATTAACCAAATCTGTTCCTGTCGGAATAACTATTTTTGAATTTTCAGAAAGTGCCCCTTCCAGAGTCTCAAGTCTCTTTAGCAACTGTGCATTCCCGATAAAATACTTGTCTGCAGCCTCGTTGACAAGGCGTATTGCCTCAGCCTCACCCTCAGCGTGAAGAATCTTTGATTGTTTGTATCCCTCTGCCTCTTTTATTTTTGCACGTTTTACACCGTCAGCTACAGTCTCAGCTGCAGTAGCAGAATCTATGGCGGCTATCTTTTCGTTTTCTGCCTTTACAACCTTGTTCATTGTCTCCTGAACATCTTTCGGAGGATCTATCTCTTTCAGCTCGGTTCGTACTATCTCAATTCCCCATTCTCTTGTCTCGTCATGCAATGTTTTATAAAGATCTGAATTTATCTTTCCTCTTTCACTATTAGCAGACTTCAGGGTAAGAGTGCCAATTATATTTCTGAGTGTGGTCCTGGCAAGATTTACTATCTGCCATTGAAAATTATTGACATTGTAAATAGATCCCTTAACACTCTCCTCGTCAGATTTTACACGAAAATATACCTGAGCATCAACCTTTGCATTAAGATTATCATTGGTTATAATCTCCTGAGGCTCGGCATCAACCATCCTCTCAGTTACATTAACCTTATATATTTTGTCTATGACAGGAATTATCCAGTGAAATCCCGGATTGGCAAATTTGTAATATTTACCGAGCCTCTCAATCAGGGCGCGGTGAGTAGGCCGTACAATCCTTATTCCTGCTGCAAAAATGACCAGCACGATAATCGCAATAACTACATAAGTATTCATAACTTTATTTATTGAATTTTAATTACTTCTAAGATAGTAATTAATCCTGAATACTTAGCTTAAATTATCTGTTTGCCTCCTCTATTCCAGTTACAACTTATCAAAGAGAGACATTATATATCTTATATCCACCGCAATAGCCTGTGATGGGGCAGAATTATATCTATAATCCGATACTACTTCCTGCCATATTCTGTCGAAATTCACACCGATGAATTCTCCTTTGTCGTTTAAAACCGCTGACATAAAGTTACCTCCGGTTGTATGATTATAATACTCCCGCAATTTGCGGTTCATCGTCAATTTTGGTGCAGGAATAGACAGGAGTAGTCCCTTTCTTCTTATAATCTAAATATAGGACCAGCCCTATTGCTATCCAATAAGTTAATACAACCGGTATCCATGCCCAGTTTCTTAAAAATATGAAACAAGACCGCCCGATAACGATTCCAAGTAAAAGAATTGCAACGGGTGTGATAAGAAATTTCAGGTACCTTTTTGTATCGTTATTCATAATTTTGAAATTTTCACGAAAGTAGCTGGTTATCTTTAATGATGGAACTTTATGTGATAAATTATATTCTCTGAATAAGAGAAGGCTTGTTCGACTTGTTTAAGGCTTATGCGAATCATTGTTTTTTACACTCCATTTTTCTGAGTCGAACACTTTTGGGAAAAGCAAAGGGGCACCTACATTGTATAAGCTGATAGTGAAAAATGTTATGAATCCATATACAGTAACTTTCAGAAACTGTTCTTGAACAAAGTCTGTATTGTGTGATGGATTGAATGCCACAAGGAAAAAGACAATAAACAAACTAAACAGAAATGCTATTAAAAATTTCGCCGGTATGTTTCGTAAAATGGGTATGAATTTGTATAAATCTTTTTTATAGAATTGATTTTGAAAATAGGATTTGCTGCAGCGCGAGGGTGAGTACAGATGATAGCTCGCGCGATGTGAATGGGTATCCCTCTTTATGAATTGAGGTGACGAATTCGAGATGGCTTCTCCCTTTTCTGTAATCTGGTTCACGTGTAGGGTGCTTCAGATACTTCGATAAGAGTGATACATCCTCTGATATATTCAGCACGGCATGGTAAAAAATTACATCTTTGTTCAGGTACATTGAGGAACCGAGAATTTTCCTGTCATTGATCGAGAGATCAGAGATTCCTCGTGAATAAAGTCCCTTGATTCCTAATGCGGAGAGGCGGTCGATAAGCAAAGTGTTGATTCGGTTAAAAATTTGCTTTGTATTCATCTCTTTGTAAAATTTCATTTTTGCAGATATTACAAGCATCCTTGGGGACAATATCACCGCCTCTCCGCCAGATGGACGTTTTAGTACGGTAACGTTGTCCTTGGTGATATTGCCGGTTATGAGTGAATCATCTATGTTGTTGGCTCTGCCAAGTACTGCATATAACTTGTCCGGCTGCCAGACTTTGTATGAGTACTCGTCAGGTGAGTCGAGAATTGCCGCATCTGGCAGAGTATATTTATTTACAATTGGTTCCAATTTATTTATGTATTGCTTTGTCTACAGCCTCGAAGCCAGCTTCCATGAATACTTCCGAAACAGTAGGGTGGGTATGGACAGTCTGGGCAATGTCGTACACAGTTGATTCCAATTGCATATAGGCAGCTGCCTCATTTATCATGTCTGTGGCATTTGGAGCCACGATTTGTACACCAAGTACCTCTCCGTATTTTTTCTCAGAAATAAGTCTTACAAAACCCTCTGCCTGGCCTTCGGCCATAGCCTTGCCATTTGCTGACAGAGGAAATTCGCTGATCTTGTAATCGTATCCCTCTTCTTTTGCCTCTTGTTCAGTGAGCCCTATCTGAGCAGCTTCGGGGACAGAATACATATTCATCGGAAGTTTCTTAATATCAAGACGCTGCCGGATTCCTTTCAGAAGATTGACAACATGAAGTCCCTGTGCTGAACCTATATGCGCAAATTGTGAGACTCCATTTACGTCCCCAACAGCGTAAATCCCTTTTACAGATGTTTCACAATCTTCGTTTACAGAGTAGAACCCATTTTCAATTACAATCTCTATGTCCGATTTGATGAGGTTTCCTTTGCGAGAGGATGCGTTTATAATGAGATCGCACTTGACTTCTTTTCCTTCAAGGTTGAGAACGCCGTCATTCCAAGATCCTGCAGTCGATGAAAGTCCAATGTTGTAGAGTATTTCAATTTTATCCTTCTTCAACTTATTCTCCATATATTTTCTGATATAATCATCGGCTTTGGGCATGATGTGATCGGCAGTAGACACTAATGTGACTGATCTCTCCATCATCCGGAATAGTTGTGCAAGCTCTATCGCTACTGGCGCATTTCCTGTAATGACCATGTTTTCAGGGATTTCTCTTTCTTTGAAAAGATCTTTCGGCTCAATAACAAGATTCTCAAATAAGTTATCTATCGGGAGAGACGTTGAACCGGTAGCAATTATTATATTCTTTGTTTTCAACAAGCGGTTCTCGACAAGTACTGAATTTGCTGAAATAATTCTTGCTTCGCCTGTAATTATCTCTACTCCGTTTTTCTTAAGAAGAAATTCAACACCTCCTGTGAGCCTCTTTACAATTGTGTCAGCTCTTTTGATAGCTGTATTCCAACTAAAGGTGACCACCTTCCGGTCAATTCCTTCAATGCCGAAGCGGGAAGAATCCTTGATAATCCTTTGGTAAAATTTTACACTCTCTATCATTGACTTTGAGGGGATACATCCCCAGTTGAGGCACATTCCGCCTATTTTTTCCTTCTCAACTATGGCGCACCGGAGGCCCATCTGCCCGGCACGGATTGAGGCTACATAGCCTGCTGGCCCGGAACCAATGATTATTATATCGTACATGATTTTTTCCATAATTAGTTAAAAAGTAAAGTGACAGGATCTGAAATATAACTCAATACTGAGTTCATAAAGCGGGCAGTCTCCCCGCCGTCTGCGATGCGATGGTCAACACTAAGGGAGAGAGGGAGAACAAGACCAACAGCAAGCTCATTTCCCTTTACAACTGGCTGTTTTGAAATTCTACCTACACCAAGGATGGCTGCTTCAGGGTAATTTATCACAGGTACTGCGAAAAGTCCACCTATGCTGCCATAGCTCGTGATAGTAAATGTGCCTCCTTTCATATCCTCAAGAGTAAGTTTGCCCTGACGGGCCTTATTGGATATATGGGTTATCTCCTGTGCAATCTCTTTTACAGAGAGCTGGTCTGCATTCTTTATGACAGGTACAACCAGCCCCTTGTCTGTATCGGTTGCAATTCCGATGTTATAATATTTTTTATAAATCATTTTACCGCCCTCAAAGTTCATTTCTGAATTGAGTGCACGGAATTTTTTGAGAGATAGGGCAACAGCCTTGACAATAAACGCAAGATATGTCAGTTTTACCCCCTCTTTTAGAAGTTCTTCCTTGTATTTAGTGCGTATTCTCTCCAGTTCCGATATTTCTACCTCCTCAAACAATGTCATGTGTGCAGCATTGTGCTTGCTTTGGCTCATGTGCTTTGCAATGCTCTTGCGTATCTGTGACATATTCTCGATCTCAACCAGATTTTCTGGATTGTTTGGAGCTGAGGTTTGATTTACCACAAGAATATCTGAGGTGGATCTTGTTGTTGTTGCTGCAGAACCTTGATCCTCTGAAAAGCGGATAATATCTTCCTTTGTAACCCTGCCGGCAGGACCGGAGCCTTTTACTAGGTCTATCTTGACACCAAGATCTTTTGCAATCGCGCGGGCCACGGGAGTGGCCAGAACCTTTCCACCGCGCCTGCTTACATCATCATCCATTTTTTGTACGCCTTCGTTACTTGCGGATAGAACAAAATTATTACCTGCAACCTCAAGTGTCCCGACAACACCTGCACCCTCTTCGTTCACAACCTCTACCTTATTTGCCTCCTCTACGGCAGCTTCTCCATCAATACCTTCAATATCAATTTCTACGAGCGCATTTCCTACATGAATGACTTCGCCGGTTTTTCCAAACCTTGCAGCAATAATACCATCTTTTGGCGATGGGATGGCTGTTACAACCTTGTCTGTCTCCATTGTGCAAAGTGGATCTCCCATTTTGACCGACTGGCCTTTCTCAACGTGCCATTCAACAATAGTCCCTTCATCGAGACCCTCTCCAATATCGGGAAATTTAAATATATATCTCATAACTTTAATATTTTACAATTTTTTCAATTTCGTACAGAATCTTGTATGGGTCCTGCATGTAATGATATTCTCCCCTTGGTAGTGGCACAATGGTATCAAATCCGGAAATTCTTGAGGGAGGTGCCTCAAGACTAAGGAATGCTTCCTCAATAGCAATCTGACTGATTTCCGAACCCACTCCGAACGAACGAGGCCCCTCTGTTACCGTAATTATCCGGCCAGTCTTCTTGACCGATTTTGCTATAGTCTCCCTGTCAATAGGATAGATAGAACGAAGATCTATCAACTCTATACTTATTCCCTGTTCCTTTGCCATTACCATCGCTCTTTGTACTTCTCTTACCATTGCACCGTATGCTACTACTGTTACATCTGTTCCTTGAGTCACGACATTGGCTTTTCCTAATGGTATAGTGTACTTACCTTCAGCAACCTCTTGTTTTATGGCTCGGTAAATTCTTTTTGGCTCCATAAAGAGGATAGTGTCATTACTTTCTATTGCCGAGATTAGCATACCTTTGGCATCGTGCGGTGTTGATGGGATGACAACTTTAAGTCCTGGAATATGGCCGAAGATAGCCTCCATGCTCTCACTGTGATGTTCAAGTGCATTAATACCACCACCATAAGGCATTCGGATGACTATAGGAGTTTCATATTTTCCCCTTGAGCGGTTGCGCATCCGGGAGGCATGACTTATTATCTGATTGAATGCTGGATAAATAAATCCGCAGAATTGCATTTCAACCACAGGCCTGAGTCCCGCAACCGCCATACCTATTGCAGTTCCCATTATTCCTGATTCTGCAAGAGGAGAGTCGAATACTCTCTCTTTACCATATTTCTGTTGAAGTTCCTCTGTAACACGAAAGACTCCACCTTCTACGCCAACATCTTCCCCATATACAATAACTCCCCTGTCTTCTTTTAGTTTTATATCCAATGCGTCATTTATCGCATTGACCATATTCATTATTTTCATTGCTTGCTACGTTGTCTTGTTATTAACTTTTGTCTCTTTCCACTGCAAGAAACGGTCGTACTGGTTCATCTGTTCCAGAAGATCATCCGGCATGTCTGCATATAGGTGTTTGAATACATCCTCTTTTGGGTATGGTCCGAAATTTTCAGCCTCAATGAATTGTCTGTCGACCTCTTCTCTGTATTGAGGAATAAGCTTCTCTTCCTCTCGCTCACTCCATAATTCTTTTGATATTAAATAATTCTTGAGCCTTTTAAGTGGATCCCTCTTTTCCCAAGATTCCTCCTCCTCTTTTGTTCTGTATCTTGATGGATCGTCAGATGTAGTATGTGCCCCCTTTCTGTAAGTCACAGCCTCAATAAGGATAGGACCTTCCCCTGCAAGGCATGCTTTAGCGCTCTCTTCCAAAGTTTTGTACATGGCAAAGAAGTCATTTCCGTCCACTTGAATACCCTTGACCCCATAAGCTATTGACTTGATGGCAAGTGATTCTGACGCTGTCTGCAAACGTACTGGTGTTGAAATTCCATATTGATTATTTTGGATAATGAATATTACCGGGACCTTCCAGACTCCGGCAAAGTTTACTGCTTCATGAAAGTCACCTTCGGATGTGCCGCCATCTCCAACGAAAGCATACACCACCTTCTCCTCTTTCTTGTATTTAATTGCATATCCAATACCTGAAGCATGGATTAACTGAGAAGCGATAGGGATACTCACAGGTAGTACAAATTCTGCATTCTTGAAGTTGGAGCCTTCTTCATATCCCATATAGTAAAGAAAGATCTCCTTGAGAGATACTCCTTTTGCCATCATTGTTCCTATTTCCCTGAATGCCGGAACCATCCAGTCCCTGTCCTTTATTATTGCGCCTGCTGCGCCGGAGATTGCTTCCTGTCCATAGTTTGGGGGATATGTGTAGATTCTGCCCTGTCTTTGATAAGAAACTATCTGTAGATCTGCAATCCTTGAGAAAAGCATGTCCTTGTATGCCTTAACAAGACGTTCATTGTCGATTTCAGGCATCCAGGTCTTATTGATGATTTTTCCATCATCATCCATTATCCTGAAAATCTGTTTTTTTATTGGATCGTACTCGTTGAAAATTGTCATGTTGAATTGTGATTTATCAATTCAATTAACAACGAATTACCAGGTTTTGTTCAGGCACACTCTGCTGAAGTTCCCCACATGTGAAGCTAACTAATAGTGAAAAATGATGGAGTGCATTAAACGTCAAATGTCTAAATGTCCAAAGTCTAAGGTAATCGGCTGCCACTCTTAGTTTTATAAACAAAAATACACCATAATCCTCCTATTGAAAATCATGGTGTCAATCTAAAAACTATTCACTCCTTCACTGCTAATCGGTCAGAAACAGCATAAGCATCGGGTACTGTGTTTTTTTTTGACGCCATTTCTTGCAGTTTTTCAGGGTGCTGCGGAATGCCTCCTTACAGTCGTTGAACGGTCCTCGCACTTTTTCCTGAAAAACAGCTTCGAAATCGGCTAAAAAAACAATGCACCCTTCTGCTTTGCTGTCCTGACCTGGCAGACTGCATATTAAAAAGTAATTTCCTTAAAATATAAGTCATTATCCACAATTGTAGCACTTTAAGCACGTGGAGAACTTCAGTCACTAAATTGCCTTGAGTGCCCTTGCTTCCCGTTTCTACACAAGAATTGGAAATTCTTTATAGAACCGAAGTAAGGACATGGTTTCTGTCCGCAGCTTCGAGCGGACGAACTTCTTCATATCTTCGTCCATCAACTCGCCCAAACCGTTCAACATTCCCCGGTCGCTCATGCTTTCGAGGTGGTCGATACATTTTTGGATGTAATCGGCCAGCGGTATTTCCATGCGGGTTTCAACAATACTTTTGTTTATCGGCGTTTGCCTCTGCATGAAAAACCAACTGTCGAAGATGTCTCGGTTTGTTACCTCGCTACGGTCGAGCAAGGCGCATAGTTTGTGCGCAAACATATCCGGGGCGACCATTACCCGCATATTGATACCTAAGAGATTTTTTATTTCATACCGGTTATCCCATTGCCGGTTGGATATTTCGACTTTCAGCTTTCGTTCTCCAACTCCATAATCCAACACTATAATCGGACCGTAAAACTTCATTGCTTCGTCGAAAATCTTACCATGCTTCAACAGGATTTTCCGCACTTTTTCATACACCGATTTTTCTTTTGCCGGGTCGAGCAGGTTGAAATCCAAATCGACCGAAAAACGGGGCAAATCATAAAAAAACATCAATGCCGTACCGCCTTTGAAACCGAGGCAGTTTGCCAACTCAATATCGGAATAGACATCTTTGAGTATCTGTATCAGAAAAAACTTATGTCTGTTGATATTAACCATTTGCAAGCATTTTTTTAACCCTTGCCGTAAGCGTTTTTGAGTTATATGCAGGCAAAAGTTTGGTGATTAGATTCCTATCGAGGGGATTCAGGTTGTCGAAATAGTATCCCTTGTCTAAATAAAGTATATCCAAAAAAGCACGTTCGGGTGTGGCGATGTTTACATTGTCGATTTGGACGATACCTTGTGTAACAACCAATATTTCACCCTTTATTTTCCTGTAGGCATAGGTGCGACCTTCAATATCGACACTTCGGCTCAAATAGCTGGCAGCAGTTATCCGTTCATCATACTGGAAAATGACACCCGCCTTCAGCAGCACATATTCAAGCGAAATATAGGAAGGTGTATAAAGTGTACATGCTAATTCTTCGGGATCATAACCAGGTTTTACATAGATGCCTTTTCGTGGGCGAAGCAACTTACCTTTGCGAACGTAATAATTCAGCCGCTCGTTCAGCTTCTTAAAATCACTTTCTCCGATAAGCATAGCTACATCTTTCAGTGAAAACACAGTACGCGCATCGCTAAAAACCGAAAGGATCAAATCACTATTCTGAGAACTATTCATTGGATTAATTTGAATGTTCAGTTCACAAAAATATGCAATTGTTTTGATATCTCCAAACGATACGCTGATGCATTGACACTCTGCTAATGTTCACCACATGGAAAGCCAACTAATAGTGGAGAGTGAAAAGTGAGGAAGTGAAGAGAGAAAAGTAGTAGTATTCAATTAGATAAATCGGCTATAGACAGCAAATCATTGGGTGTGGTATTTTTTCTTCACGCCATTTCTTGCAGTTTTTCAGGGTGCTGTGGAACGCCTCCCTTCGGTCGTTGGACGGTCCTCGCACTTTTTCCTGAAAAACAGCTTCGAAATTGGCTAAAAAAACAATGCACCCTTCTGCATTGAGTACTTAAAGAACGTGGAAAACATCAGTGGGACTCCGCCACGGTATGAAGCATGTGCCTGATTAGTAGTAACTTAAAAATTGAAAACTAAAGATTTAGTTGGGGTCTAATGAATAATTAGTAATACTCACATTATTAACACAATAAATAGACAAAACACTTGCACCATGTCCCCGCCACATTTACACTCCGTTGTCCGAATAATCTCCTACAGATATATTTTCTTTTCCCAGTATTGATACTGAGATTGCATACGAATCAGGATTTACTTTCACTAAAGCCGGAATATAATCGGCAACTTTGGCATCATCCTTAAAATCTTGTAGTTCACGGAAGATCCTCTCAACTGTTTCTCTCATCACTATAGTTAGTAATTATTTGTATTCTTCAAATTTAAATAAAA
>JAHDPK010000003.1:0-46347 GCA_018434395.1 Bacteroidales bacterium
ATTATTAATATTAGTTTAAAACACTGAAAAATACCCTGTTTATGGGTAATAAATTATAAAATATTTACGTATGAAAAGAATATTTTTACTTTTACTTGTTGTATTGGCCTCATCAGCCATTATGAGAGGTCAATCTTTTGGTTATGTGAACAGTGAGACAATACTTAATGCTCTCCCTCAATATAAAACAGCTCAACAGCAGATAGAAAGACTTAAATCTCAGTTTGATGCTGAAATAGAAAAAGGGCTTAAAGAAGTAGAGCAGATGTTCAATACCTATCAGTCTCAAAAAGCATCTCTTTCTCAGAATGAGAGAGACCAGAGAGAGAAAGAGATTATTATGAGGGAACGTGCTGTTAAAGATCTGCAAAAAAAATACTTTGGGCAGGATGGTGAAATGTCTGCCAGGTCAAAGGAACTTCTTGAACCAATCATGTCTAAATTCAATGCTGCGGTCGAGAAAATTGCCAATTCAGAAGGAATTATTATTATTTTTGACATAGCAACTTCTCCCGGGATCATTTATAACAACTCTGCCTATGATCTTTCGCAAAAAGTTATTAAATTGCTTAATCAATAGAAACTAAATAATTTAGAAAATATGAAACATTTATTTAAACCTCTTTTATTACTTTTTGTTCTGTCTTCAAGTATCGGGACATTCGCTCAAACTTCACTTAAAATTGGACGAATCAATTCAGAAGAGTTAATTGCTTTAATGCCTGAAAGAGACAGTGCTCTTGTGAAACTTGACAAGCTGTCAAAAGAGCTTCAAGAAAATATTGAGGCAATTCAAAACGAATTTCAAACCAAATATGCTACATATCAGCAGAAACAGGCTACATGGACAGCAGCACTTCTTGAGACCAAACAAAGAGAGCTCGAAGATCTGCAAAACAGATTTCAACAATTGCAGCAGACAGCACCTCAAGATTTTCAGGCTGAACAGCAGAAATTATTAACACCTGTATACCAGAAAGCTAATGAGACAATTAAGGCTTTGGGCAAGGAAAATGGATGTTCTTTTGTCTTCGATCTTGCGACAGGTGCATTTCCATACTTTGACGAGTCTCAAAGCATAGATCTTTTGCCTTTGGCAAGAAAAAAGCTCGGCATACCTGCAGACAAGGTTCCAATGCAATTGTATCCTCAATCTGCCGAACAATCTGCAACAGCTAAATAAGCATTCAAATATTTTTCTAACTTTACAGTCGTTCAACAGAGCGACTGTTTTTTAATAAGTATGAATATAGGTATTTTTGACTCCGGAGTTGGAGGACTTTCAGTTTGGAGAGAAATAGTTAAAATAATGCCGGGGATTCCCATAAATTACTTTTCAGACAGTGCTTATTGTCCCTATGGCGATAAGAGTGAGTATGAGATAATTGACAGATCACTCAAAATATCTGATTTTCTTATTTCTGCCGGAGCTGCAGTCATCGTAGTAGCTTGTAATACAGCTACAGCAGCAGCAATAACAAAACTGAGGGAAAGCTTTGAAATACCTTTTATAGGAATGGAGCCGGCAGTTAAACCTGCCGCATTACATTCGCAAAGTCGGGTTATAGGAGTTCTTGCCACAAAGGGTACACTTAATGGAGATCATTTTCACAATGCAGTAGCTAAGTATGCTGCTGATGTTAAGGTTATTGCCCAAGTTGGAGAAGGTCTCGTTGAGCTTGTTGAAGCCGGAGAAATAGATGGAGACAAGGTACAAGAGCTTTTAAGTCATTATATCAATCCCATGCTCGAAGAGGGAGCAGATAACATTGTGCTTGGATGTACACATTATCCTTTTTTAATAAAGGCCATTAAAGAAATTACTGGTAGTGGAGTGAATATAATTGATCCTGCACCTGCTGTGGCGAAAAGGGTTAAAAATGTAATGCAGGAGAGTCATATTTTTATTCCAGCAGCTCCAAGTCCACACAATTCAACATGTTTTTTTACTAATTCTTCAATAAGTATCCTTAAAAAAATGGCCAGGATGATTGACTCTGAGATATCTGAAATGAATTTCATACAAGTTGATATATAATAGATAAACTTAACTTTTTAACAATGACAACTGAACACATGTTCTATTTTGTGCCATTGGCTTCGGCCATTGCACTTTTTTTTGCCTATTATTTTTTCAGGCAGATGATGAAGGAGAGCGAAGGCACACAGTCAATGAAAGACATCGCTCTATATGTTAGACAAGGTGCTATGGCATATCTTAAACAACAGTATAAGGTTGTGGCGATAGTATTCCTTATTCTCAGTGTTTTTTTTGCTGTACTAGCCTATGGTTTCGGAGTGCAGAATCCATGGGTTCCATTTGCATTTCTTACGGGTGGTTTTTTCTCCGGATTATCCGGATTTATAGGAATGAAATCTGCAACATATGCATCTGCAAGAACGGCTAACGCATCTATGAGATCATTGAACAGTGGTTTGCGGATTGCCTTCAGGTCAGGAGCTGTAATGGGACTTGTTGTTGTAGGTCTGGGACTTTTAGATATTTCACTATGGTACATTATTCTTAATTATTTTGTTGATGCAACCGGCACTCAGAAGCTAGTTGTTATTACTACCACTATGTTGACATTTGGTATGGGTGCCTCAACACAGGCTCTTTTCGCAAGAGTTGGAGGAGGAATATATACCAAAGCAGCGGATGTTGGAGCAGATTTGGTTGGTAAGGTCGAAGCGGGAATACCTGAGGATGATCCTCGTAATCCAGCCGTTATTGCAGATAATGTTGGAGATAATGTTGGAGATGTGGCAGGCATGGGCGCAGACTTGTATGAATCTTATTGCGGTTCAATTCTATCTACAGCTGCTCTTGGTGCTGCAGCTTTCAGTATCAACCTCGATATGCAGCTAAAAGCAGTTTTTGCTCCAATGTTGATAGCAGCGGTTGGCATTATACTTTCAATAATAGGTATTTTTATTGTTAAGACAAAGGAAGATGTTGGTATGTCTCATCTTTTGAAGTCGTTGGGAAGGGGAGTCAATTTTAGTGCAATATTTATCGGTATCATGACTTTTCTAATATTATATACTCTTGGCATCGAAAACTGGTTTGGGATTTCTTTTTCAGTCATATCAGGGCTTGTAGCGGGAGTTATTATTGGTAAATCTGCGGAATATTATACATCTAATTCATATAAGCCGACCCGAAAAATTTCAGAAAGTGGTAAAACTGGTCCTGCAACTGTGATTATATCAGGATTAGGTCTGGGTATGATTTCAACAGCCATCCCGGTTGTTACTGTGGGACTGGCTATAATTTTAGCATATTGTTCTGCTATTAATTTTGATATAGCCAACATGCTTGCTGCAAAAAATATTGGTATGGGTCTTTATGGAATAGGTATTGCGGCCGTTGGTATGCTTTCGACACTCGGAATCACGCTGGCTACTGATGCCTATGGCCCTATTGCCGATAACGCAGGTGGGAATGCTCAAATGTGTGACCTGGATCCTGAGGTTAGAAAGAGAACGGATGTTCTTGATGCTTTAGGAAATACTACAGCTGCTACAGGTAAGGGATTTGCGATAGGTTCGGCAGCTCTGACAGCTCTTGCCCTTCTTGCATCATATCTGGAGGAGATTAAAATAGGACTTGTTCGTATTGGAGAAACCACTATAGACGTAGCCGGCAAAGTTGTAAATGTTGCAGAGGCGACAATTCCTGATTTAGTAGCGTATTATCAGATTAATCTTATGAATCCTAAAGTCTTAACTGGAGTATTTATTGGTTCAATGATGTCTTTTCTATTCTGTGGACTGACAATGAACGCGGTAGGAAGAGCAGCCCAAAAGATGGTCGAAGAGGTTAGAAGGCAATTTAGAGAAATTGCTGGAATACTTGAGGGTAAAGCAAAACCTGATTATGCAAAGTGCGTGGAGATATCGACCAAAGGAGCTCAACATGAAATGTTGTTGCCTTCCTTGCTGGCCATTATTGTTCCAGTTCTTGTAGGCTTTATTTTTGATGTTCCCGGAGTTATGGGTCTTTTAGTTGGGGGTCTTTCAACAGGTTTTGTACTTGCAATTTTCATGGCCAATGCAGGTGGTGCTTGGGATAATGCCAAAAAATATGTTGAGGATGGTAATTTTGGAGGTAAGGGCTCAGAAGCACATAAAGCAACAGTTGTAGGAGATACAGTAGGAGATCCATTTAAAGATACATCTGGTCCTTCTTTGAATATTCTGATTAAGCTCATGAGTATGGTTTCAATTGTGATTGCCGGATTGACTGTAGCATTTCATCTGTTTTAATTAACAATAAGAGTGTAAAATAAGAAAAAGAGGCTGCCTACTTTTAGACAGCCTCTAATCATTTTAGGCTTAAAATGGATTTAAAGCAAAGTCTGTATCTCATAGTAGTCAGGATAAAGCCCGAAACTACCTGCAGACACTCTCCATGTAATAGGGAAAGTGAATGTTTTTGTTGCAGCATTATATGTACATGTTCCGAAGTAAGCAGACACCATTCCGTATGTTGGGTCAACATATCCTGTTTTAAATACTTTATATGAACCACTTGCTGTTCCACCCATTGTCACATTAGCTCCTCCGTCCCATTTAAATGTTATATCGTACCCCGGATATCCCCAAGTCTCCTTGAGCCTGTAAGTCTGACTCATTTCCGAGTATTCTAGGGTTAAAGGCCAGCTTATATAATCATTTCCCGGGGCAAAGAAAAGATCCCACCAAAGACCATTTGCATAGGGTTGAAAGTCCTCCTTGAGAACATTGAGTTCAATACGGGGATAAACATTCTGTGCAACATACGGTTTAGTCTCATTAGGGTCAATTTCAATGGCAAAATGGTAGGTTTTCATAAGATCCAGGTCTCCACAAGCAATAGAAATGCTTTTCTGGGCTTCACCAGCAGCGAAAGAGACTGACTCAGGCACAGTAAAGAGATCTCCGTATATAGATTCTGTTTTAAGTTTTACAGTCAGAGCTGCAGCTGTCTTTTCACGTGCAACTATCACCTCGAAATTTGTAGCACTAACGCCTAAAACTACCGATGAACTGTTGGAGGAGGCAAAGTAAACATTTGAGCTGTTTGGATTGGTTTCAGGAGATGGTTCACGTTTCACCTCATCTTCACAGGCAGTAGCTGACAACAATAATGAGATTGAAGTCAACAATATTCCGAATTTGAATTTATTATGTAGTTTCATATTTTTCTTTTTCAATTATTAGTATTAGTGAACAATAACTCCATCTGTCAAACCGGAACCGGCTCCTGAAACAGGAAGTGTTCCTTCATTATTGTTTGCTGAGAGTGGAATACCTCTGTTGTTGTTTGTCTCCCTTTGAGGAATACGAAGCAGCAGCCAGCCATCATTTGATGCGAGGTTGAATTTGAAAGCATCAGGGAAATTGGATGTAATAGATGGGGTGAAACGTACTACATTCTTGCCAAGTCTCATGATATCAGACATGGAGAAGCCTTCTCCCCAAAGTTCAATACGGCGTTGAAGCCATACTTCATTCTGAAAGTCTTCTGCAGAAGTAGCAGTGCTTACAAATGAAGGGTCACGATATGTCTTGACAAAATCTTCAAGTATTTGTTTGCCTGCAGAAAGGTTACCGGCCATAGCTGTGGCTTCGGCCTTAATTAATATCATCTCTTCAACTCTCATGATACACCAGTCGCCAGCATTTATATTATTTCCTATAAATCCATATTGACCGAATTTAACATTGGTGTAAGGAACGAATGGAAGTTTGACATCAGTAATGGCAAGTTTAGCAACAGCGTTGCCTGTAACTCCGCCCCATGTAACAGTTGCAAGATTTGGTGATTCAAGGTTTTCGTCAACCCACCATCCTTTACGAACGTCAGTAGAAGGAATCTTGTCAAACAACAGACGGTTGACAGATTTGTAGCAGCCAACACCTGCTGAGTAAGAGTCGCCGGAAAATGAACCAAGAACAGCAGGCCATGACGGGTAAGGATCAGGAATGTTTGTCGGAGTTAAAATTATTGCCCACATCCAGTTCTGATCATTTGCATCAATAAATGTTGGTTTAGAAACCTGAGCTCTGGTATAAGGGGAGTATCCAGCCATTGCATTATTTGCATCAGAAGCTGCTGCTGCCCAGTTTTCCATATACAGATTGGCGCGTGCACGAAGACCATAAGCAACTTTTTGGTCTATTTCGGCCTTGCTTGTTCTTGTATAACCGGCAAGAGCTGTAATTGCAGCATCCAAATCACTAATAATAAGCTCATATACCGCAGAAAGTGGTGCCCGAGGATTGTTTGAAGGGTCACCTTCCATATTTTCTGTAATTATAGGAACTGAAGGCTGATCTTCATGCCCTTTATATTTGAACTGATAGTAAGGAACAAGACTCAGGAAGTCAAAAGCTCTAATTGCTCTCGCCTGGGCTTGATAGATTTTCAAAGTAGGATCGTCTGTATCAGCAGGGATGGTTGCAAGAATGTCATTTGCAAGTTTAAGCTGGTTATAGAAAACAGCCCATCGCATGTATGGATTTGCATATGTGTCATTTCTGTCTTCGTAACTGCTACTGACTGAAAACCAGTTATAGTTACTATTGTCACTAACCATGTCCGGGCCATTGAGATCCTGTGACAGGCATACTGTCGGATAACCTGCGTCATCATGTCTGGACGAAGCAGTCCCAAAAACACAATATTGCTTTCCAATGCTTGCAAACATACCATTCACATCAGCAGCCAGTCTTTGAGGCAATGCAAGCACTACCTCGCTTTTTTGCTCAGATGTAAAAGTACCTCCTTCAGGAGCAGTATTAAGGTCAACACACGAAGTGAACAGGAGACCTCCTAAAGCAAAAACATATAATTTCTTATTTAATTTCATAGTGATTATAATTAAGTTAAGTCAGACTTAGAATGATAAAGAGATACCGGCAGATATTGTACGCATTGCTGAGTAGCTATAGTTTCCGGAAGTTGTAGAACTGCCAAGCCCCAAAGATTGGCGCGGGTCAAGACCCTTACGGGCAGAAATAACTCCAAGATTGTCACCTGAAACATATATGCGGACAGTTGACAATTTGAGGGATTTTACAAGATTCTTTGGCAGGGTGTATCCTAACATGACATTGTTAAAACTCAGATAATCTGAACTTGTAAGAAATCTTGAAGATTGCTTTTGGTAAGTATCTATAGAAGCATCAAGCCTTGGATATTTAGTAGAAGGTTTTTCAGGTGTCCAGGCCTTGAGAATGTCCATAGACCAGTTAGTCCCAGGGTCATCTCCCTGATGCATCAACTGTTCATACGAACCATCATACAGCTTGCCACCCAACTGGTATGACAGTTGAATTGAGAGGTCAAATCCAAATGCATTGATAGTTGTACCAAATCCACCATAAACTTTAGCAAGGGTAGAGCCTAGGTCGCACTGAACAGCTTTTGTATAGTCATCTGTTGTTGTCATGTCTCCCTTATCGGGATCTACATAATAAAGTGATTTGCCAGTTTCCGGGTCAACTCCTGCCCATTTACGCAGATATGAGTTATAGAGAGAACCTCCAATGCGGTAAATGTAGTTACTGCCTTTAATTCCACCTGCTTTTTTAGGTGTTTCAGCAAGGTCTGTAATTTTATTTTTATAATGAGTGGCGTTGAAGTTGGCTGTCCATAGAATGTTGTTAGTCTTTAGAATTGTTCCATTCAATTCAAGTTCAACTCCATTATTAACAATAGATCCGACGTTCATTGGGATTGAAGAGTACCCGAGAGAAATTGGAACAGGTTGGTTATAGAGAAGGTCTACAGTCTTACGGCTGAAGTACTCAACGGTACCTGTCAATTTGCTTCCAAAAAGTTCAAAATCCACTCCTCCATTAAATGCATAGGATGTTTCCCATGTGATGTCTTTGTTCCCCTTGTATGCAAATGCTACTGAGAAATCCCCACTACTGTTGGTTACTGTAAACTGGTCAAGGTATGCATAATAGTTTCCGAGATTGTCATTACCCTGAATACCGTAACTGGCTTTAATCTTGAGCATATCTATCCAGTTTATGCTGCTCATGAAATTTTCTTTGCTGATGAGCCATGCACCACCGATGCTGCCAAAATTACCCCAACGCTTGTCAGGATGGAAACGTGAAGAAGCATCCCTACGATAAGAGGCGCTTAAGAAATATTTCTCCTTAAAATCATATTGAGCCCTTGCAAGAATACCTTGGGTTGTATATGTGTCTGTATATGAATAGACGGAAGGAGGTATCTGAATAGCATTGCTCAATTCGCCGATATATGGATTATACAGTTTAGTATTTGAACCTCCGAGATTTTGCAGCTTAAGATTGTATGATTCATAACCAACAAGGAGATCAATATTATGATTAGTTGCAATATTTTTCTTATAAGTCAAAAGATATTGCTGATTAACTCCGAATTCGCGGTAGTGACTTACAGAGACTGCACCCTGACTGCCTACAGAACCACCGTAAAACTGGTTGTAAAGATTGTTGGAACGCTGGTTCCTAATGTTTGCACCAACTGTAGCTGTAAATTGCAACCCTTCGATTATGTTGGCTGTTGCATACCACTTGCTGTTAACAACGTCTGTATAGGCGTGATACTTATCCAGTTTCAGAGTAATTGCAGGGTTTGCGAGTGCCATGAAAGACCTTGTAAAATTGGTAGAAGACCCTCCAAAATCATAAACAGTTATACCCCTGTTGTCCACTTTGATGGTCCCATCTGCATTACGAACGTACATGGGATATATAGGAGCAATCATATTAGTTACATAAAACAGGTTGCCTGAAGATCCCCAGGAAGTTTGACCACCCGGAGCTTTTGAGTCATAATAAGTGTAAGCTGTATTTGCTCCGATTTTCAACCAATCCTTAGCCTGATAGTCAGCTTTCATGCGAGTAGTAAAACGCTCGAAACCTGATCCTGATACAATACCGGAATCGTTCAAATAACCTGCAGAGAGATAAACGTTCAGTTTGTCTGTTGAACCAGAGACAGAGAAGTTGTATTCTGAACGAAGATTACCCTTGTCGAAGATTTCATCATACCAGTTGTCAGGTATATAGTAGTATTCACCGTCGGAATAACCAAGTGTGGCTCTTGGATTTAATTTAAAGTTAGTACCAATAAATTTTTCACCACCTGGTACAGTGTATACCATATAACCAACTCCACCGTTTTTGTCGTCAAGAAGAGCTACATCAGCATAAGCATAAGCAGCAGCGGCAGATGAGCCATTATAAGCTTTTGCATTGTATAAAGCTCTGTACAGAGTCTCATAATACATGGCAGGATCTGTCATTACATCGTAGTTTGGAATAGCTCTGGAGTTTGTACCCCATTTGGCGTCGAAAGTAACTATAGCATCTTTGGAAGTTGCCTTCTTTGTGGTGATAAGAACTATGCCATTAGCACCACGTGCTCCATAGATGGCGCTTGCAGCAGCATCCTTAAGAACAGTAAGACTCTCAATATCTTGTGGATTGATGGCAGATATAGTCCCATCATAAGGTACACCGTCAACTACGTATAGAGGTGCATTGCTTGCGCTCATGGAACCGATACCGCGAATTCTGATTGTAGCAGCTGTACCAGGTTGTCCATTGTTGCTGGTAACCTGAACACCGGCTACCTGACCGGCAAGAGCATTGGTAACGTTGGAAACCGAACGTTCTGCTATCTTGCTTCCTTTGACTGTTGACGCAGACCCGGTAAAAGAAGATTTTTTAGCTGTACCATATGCTACGACCACAATGTCCTCAAGATTAACAGCTTCAGGAGAGAGGGAAACATTAACTACATTCTGATTGTTTATCGCAACTTCAACAGTAGTGTAGCCTATGAAACTAAAAATCAAAGTACCATTACCAGGGGCGTTTATGGTATACTTACCGGATTCATTAGTCGTAGTTCCTGTCATGGTACCTTTCAGCTGAACAGATGCAAAAGCAACAGGTTCCCCTGTACTTGCATCTATGACAGTACCTGTAATTTGTCTGTTCTGAGCAAAAGACAACCCAGCAGTCAGCACAAATAGCAGACCTGTCAAAAATAGTTTAATTTTTTTCATGTAAGGAAGTTTTAGTTAGTAATTAAGTTTATGATTAAGAATTAGTTTTAACAAAGTTAATTTTTTTTGAAAAATTAAAATTATTGTATTAAATTTTATATTATCATTAAGTTGATTATTAATAAAAAAAGGTCTGCATAAATTAAAGAATAAATAAGGGCGCCCAAAATTACTTTTTGGACACCCTCTTTCCTAAAACACAATTTTAAGCAGTTTGTTATTAAATAACCCCCTGCTCTAATGTGGCCTGTGCTACTTTCATAAAGCCGGCAATATTTGCACCCTTAACATAGTTAATATAGCCGTCAGACTGTTTACCATATTTGATGCAAGCATCGTGTATGCTATTCATAATCTGTTTCAGTTTGGCATCAACTTCTTCTGCAGTCCAGCTTATATGCATTGCGTTCTGAGTCATTTCAAGACCGGAAACAGCTACACCACCTGCATTGACAGCTTTACCAGGGGCAAATAGAATCTTGGCTTTGATAAATTCTTCAATAGCTTCAGGGGTACAACCCATATTAGAAACCTCTGCGACACAGGTAACCCCGTTTTTAATCAGTTCTTTTGCATCGTCTCCGTTAAGTTCGTTCTGGAATGCACAAGGCATTGCAATGTCAACTTTAACACTGAATGACTTTTTACCGGGGATAAATTTTGCCCTCGGGAATTTAGCGGCAAATGGTGCAACTACGTCATTGTTTGAAGCACGGAGCTCAAGCATATAAGCTATTTTTTCATCATTCAATCCATCTTCGTCTACGATAACTCCATCAGGACCGGAAATTGCAACCACTTTTGCGCCAAGTTGAGTAGCCTTGAGGGCAGCGCCCCATGCAACATTTCCGAAACCTGAAACTGACACTCTCTTGCCTTTGATGTCTATACCTTTGGTTTTGAGCATATGAGTTACAAAATAGACAGCCCCAAATCCTGTGGCCTCAGGACGAATGAGAGAACCTCCAAAAGTGGAGCCTTTGCCTGTGAATACGCCAGTGTTTTCGCGAGCCAGTTTCTTGTACATTCCATACATGTAGCCAACTTCTCGTCCGCCTACTCCTATATCACCTGCAGGCACGTCAGTGTCTGGGCCTAAATGACGCCAGAGTTCAGTGATAAATGCCTGGCAGAAACGCATGATCTCATTGTCGGATTTTCCCTTAGGATCAAAATCTGATCCTCCCTTTCCTCCACCCATTGGTAGGGTTGTAAGAGCATTTTTGAATGTTTGTTCAAAACCGAGGAACTTGAGAATTGAAGGATTGACTGAAGGATGGAAACGGATACCTCCCTTATATGGCCCAATGGCATTATTAAACTGTACACGGTAACCAAGATTGTTTTGGATTTCTCCCTTATCGTCTATCCAGGAAACGCGGAAAGTGAAGATACGGTCAGGCTCAACAAGCCTTTCAATAATCTTTGCCTTTTCAAATTCCGGATGTTGATTGTAAATTTCCTCAATAGATTCGAGGACTTCACGAACTGCTTGCAAGAACTCTTTCTCATGGCCATGTTTTCTTTCGAGTTCGGCCATAATGTCTGCTACTTTCATAATTGTTTTTTTAGTAATTGGTTGGTATTTAATTAAATATTTTATTTTACTTCCCAGGTTGATCCACTGTGAAGGAGTTCATCCATATTGTGAATTTGTGCATGCTCCCTAACATCGATGACCTGATCACGAACATTGTCGTCGTATGTTTTATCCTTAACGGACCTTATGACTCCAAGGGCAACAGGAAATTCAGGATATTTCATATTGATTAGCATTGAATGAAGTCCCGGATTTTCCTCTTCAGCATCATGGATAAGGATATCTTTTTCTGTAATTCCTCCTTCTCCAATTTTGACAACTTTGAGTTTTCTTCCAACAAGGATGAGCCCCTTGTCACGATTTTTCCCAAATATCATTGGCTCACCGTGTTTAAGAATAATAGTTCTGTCGGCGCGTGTCTCTTTATCAGAGATAGTAGCATGAGTCTTGTCATTGAAGATGACACAGTTGACAAGTACTTCAGTAACAGATGTACCGTCGTGTTTTGCAGATTCAACCATTATATCTTGAGTAAGTTTTAGTTCAACATCAAGACTTCTCGCAAAAAATGTACCTCTTGCTCCCAATACAAGTTCTCCCGGATTGAAAGGATGTTCGACTGTACCATATGGGGATGTTTTAGTAACCATTCCCAATTTTGAAGTTGGCGAGTACTGTCCCTTTGTCAAGCCATATATTTGGTTGTTGAAGAGGATTATATTTATATCAATATTTCTCCTTATTGCATGAATAAAATGATTGCCGCCTATAGCAAGAGCATCTCCATCACCTGTAATTTGCCAAACTGTTAGATAGGGATTTGCCACTTTTACTCCTGTGGAAATAGCTGAAGCTCTGCCATGAATACCATGAAAACCATAAGTATTCATGTAATAAGGGAAACGTGAAGAACATCCAATGCCGGATACAAATACGAAACGCTCTCTAGTGTAGTTAAGGGCTTCACAGATATCAGGCATAGCTCTCTGCACGGAAGCAAGAACAGCATGATCTCCACAACCAGGACACCATTTAACTTCCTGATTGCTTTTAAAATCTTGTGGTGTATATTTAAGTTCCATGATAATTCTTTATTGAAGTTATAATATAGCATTGACTGCATCCACTATCTCTTTGACAATGAATGGCTGTCCCTGCACCTTATTGTATTGGTAATAGTGGAATTGCTGATATTGGGTTCTTAGGTAATTTGCAAATTGGCCACTGTTAAGTTCACATACAATTATCTTCTTGAAATTGGAGAAGATTTCTCCGGTATTTTTTGGAAGAGGGAAAATGAAGTCAAAATGAGCCAGTGAAACACTTTTGCCTTGTTCATGAAATTCTTTGACAGCTGTGTAAAGATGGCCGAAGGTTCCTCCCCAGCCAACAATCAAAACGTCCCCTTTTTCTTTTCCAATGACTTTTTGTTCAGGAATGAAATTGGACAGCCTTCTTACCTTTTCTGCTCTTTCGGAAACCATTCGTTCATGAACAAGAGGGTCAGAGGTAACTGCTCCGTTATTGTTTTTTTCCAGTCCGCCAACTCTGTGTTCAAGTCCAATTGATCCTGGCAATGCCCAACGACGAACCATAGTCTCCGGATCTCTTTTGAATGGCCAGAATGGTGTCTCTTCTGGAGTGGTAATAATTGGAGGGTTAATATCTGGTAAATCTTTCATTGACGGAATCTTCCATGGTTCTGATCCATTACCGAGGAACCCTTCTGTAAGAAGAATTACTGGCATCATGTGTTCCATAGCATATTTTCCGGCGTAAAAAGCAGCTTCGAAACAGTGTGATGGGGAATGAGCAGCCATGACAGCAATAGGACATTCACCATTTCTTCCATAAAGAGCCTGATTAAGGTCTGTCTGTTCTGTTTTGGTAGGGATGCCTGTTGAAGGGCCACTTCTCTGAACATCTACAACAACAAGAGGTAGTTCAGTAATCATAGCCAGACCGAGTGCTTCTGTCTTAAGAGAAAATCCAGGACCTGAAGTAGATGTAACGGCGAAGTTGCCAGCAAATGCAGCACCAATTGCGGTACATATTCCAGAAATTTCGTCCTCACACTGAAGAGTTTTGACACCAAGATCCTTACGCAAAGCTAGCTCTTCAAGGATGCTTGTAGCTGGTGTAATAGGGTAGGAGCCACAGAAAAGAGGCCTGCCGGATTTTTCTGAGGCAGCAAGCAAACCCCAGGCTGTTGCCTGATTGCCATTGATATTTCTGTAAATCCCCTTTTCCAGTTTTGCCGGTTGAACAATATATGTGTTTGGGATAGCCTGAATATTACTTGCGTAATTGAAGCCATCTTTAAGAGCTTTTTTATTGGCCTCGGCAATCTCCGGTTTTTTACGGAACTTTTTGTCGATATAGGCAAAAGTCAATTCCAAAGGTCTGTTGAACATGTAAAAGCACATGCCAAGCGTGAACATGTTTTTACAGCGAAGTATAGCTTTGGTATCAAGACCACTATCTTTAAGACTCTCTTTTGTGAGGGAAGTAATAGCTGCGTAAACAATGTGTCTGTCCTCAAGTTTAAGCTCCTTGACAGGGTCCATTGTTTTGAAACCTGCTTTAAGTATTCCCTTTTCATCAAAGGTGTCTTCGTCCAGAATAATGGTTGCAGTAGGTTTTGCCCATTTGGCATTAGCCTTGAGAGCTGCAGGATTCATTGCGATCAGAACATCGCAGAAATCTCCTGGAGTATTAATTTCTCCACTACCAATGTTAACTTGAAAACCTGAAACACCTGAAACGGTGCCTTGTGGTGCACGAATTTCTGCAGGAAAATCCGGGAAAGTGGAAACATCATTGCCAAACAAGGCAGAAGCATCAGCGAACAATGTCCCAGTTAGCTGCATGCCATCTCCAGAATCTCCGGTGAACCTGATGACTACTTCTTTAGCATCAATAACTTTGTGTTGCATAAAATTTTATATGAAATTTGTTACAAATGTAGCTATTATTCTTAATCGGGTGTAAATTTTGTTTAAATATTAATTTATTACAAAAATACTAATAATATATTTAATATAATAAGTAATTATGACCTCAATCCTTATAATTATGCAATATTAGATACAGTTTTGCTAATTGCATAAATTACTCTATAAACATCGTCTTTAATTGTTAATTAGTTCAATTATTATTATATTTGTTTTTCTAGAGATATAATTATGGCAATTATCAGAAAACTGAACGATATTGAACCAAAGATTGGAGAAAGATGCTTTATAGCTGAAAATGCTGTGATCATCGGTGATGTGATAATTGGTGATGACTGCAGTATATGGTACGGAGCTGTTTTAAGAGGGGATGTCAATCCTATCCGAATTGGGAATAGAGTTAACATTCAGGATGGAGCTGTTCTGCATACTCTTTACAAGAAATCCACAGTTGAAATAGGCAACGATGTCTCAGTAGGGCACAACGCAATTGTTCATGGAGCTAAAGTGGGCAATAATGTGCTGGTTGGTATGGGAGCTGTACTTATGGACAATGCTGTTATTCATGATAACACTATTATTGCTGCAGGTGCAGTGGTTTTGAGTAATGGAGAACTGGAGTCCGGAGTTTACGCGGGAGTTCCTGCAAAGAAAGTTAAAAGTGAATCAGAAGATATAGGAATTGCTGCACACAAGAATGCAGAGGGCTATATGATGTACAAAGAGTGGTATTTAAAAGAAGAAAATTGATATTAACCAAAAAACCGGCATTATGAAAAAACTGTTATTGTTCATGGCTGTAATAGGCCTGGTGGCCTGTTCGGGACAAAAGAAAAACACTTACAAAATCGAGGGGACAATTACAGGTGACAGTATAACTGCTACCAAAGTTTACCTGAAAAACTTTTCAAGAACTAATCCGATTAAGGACACCGCAGATTTAATTAAGGGTAAGTTCGTATTTAAAGGGAGTGTTACAACTCCTGACCGTTATATGATTACATTTGACAGTATTAAGGGTAGAATTGTATTTTTCCTTGAAAATGCCAAGTACACTATTGAAGCTGATGCAAGTGATTTAAGCAAAGCTGTCGTTAAGGGAGGAGTTACCAATGATCTCATAACAGCATTAAATGCCAAAAAGGATTCAGTAGCGCAAGCATATAAGATGAGTGATTTGATTAAGGAATACAATAATGCTGCTACAAATGAGGCACGCAAGAAAGAGATTGATTCTATCTATGAGCAGATGCAGAAAGAGATAAATGTACTTGATTCTCTTTTCTATGTCAACAATCCAACTTCGCCTTATACTTTGATTCAGTATGTTCAAAATCTTGAAAAATTCTCAATCGAGGATGCAGAGGCTAAACTTGCTAACTTTAAGTCTCTTCCGGAATTTGCTGGAAACACTTATGTGACAGAACTTGAAACATCTATTGCAACCCTTAAGAGTCTGCAACCCGGAAACAAAGCTCCTGAATTCACTTTGAGCGATCCTGAAGGCAAGCAGATTTCATTGTCAAGCATTTACAGTCAGAACAAAATCACAATGATTGATTTCTGGGCAGGATGGTGTAGTCCTTGCCGTAACTTTAACCCAGAACTGGTAAAAATATACAAGGAGATGCATAAAGCCGGGTTTGGAATCATTGGTGTGTCACTTGACCAGGATGCGGAGTTATGGAAAAAGGCTATTGAAGAAGACAAACTTGAGTGGCCTCAAGTTTCAGAATTGAAATATTGGGATAGTGAAGTTGCGAAAATGTATCATGTAAAATATATTCCTCAAAACATTTTCATAGATCAGCAGGGCAACATTATTAAACGCCAGATTCCTGAGGAAGAGATACTTGGTTTTATTAAAGGATATCTCGAAGGATTAAAGGGCAAAAAGACTAAATAATAAGAAGAGCAAAATTGATATAAAGGAGGAGCCGACCGGTATCCTCCTTTTTATTTTACATAGAGTCAAACAAGTTGCGTTAATTATTTGTTATTTTTGTATATTAATTAAGAATAATGACATGAACCATTGTGCAAGACTTTTGGCATTTGTGCTGGTTATTACAATAATATCTTCTTGTGAGAAAGATATTACTCCGGTAATTGAACTGACCCAGACAACTATAAACTTGCCAACAAATGAAAGTAGTGCAGAAGTTTCTTTTACAGCAAATACTAACTGGACTGCTACTATTTCCGGTACCTGGTGTACAATTTCTCCTTCAAATGGCAAAGGTGATGCTACGATTACTATCTCAGCTTCTGATAATTTCTCTTCTCGGGCAAGGAGTGCTGTTCTTAAGATAGTTAGCCAGAATCTCGTCAAGGAAGTAACAGTCAGTCAGGACTATGCTCAACTTAGCACCAACGTTCTTGAGTTGAGTTTTCCGAAGAATGCAACGACTCAGCAATTGACAATTACTTCAAATACGAAATGGATAATTGAATTACCTCTTAATCTTGTATGGGTGACAGTTGGCACATTGTCCGGAGAAGGTAATGCTACGGTTAATGTTTCTGTTAATGAAAATACTTCGGGGCCTGCCAGAAGTTCATACATTACAATAAAATATGGCAATGAATCTAAGATTATTACGATATCACAGGCAAGGTCACAAAATTCTTTGCCATCTTTACCCCAGCTTACTTCACCTTCATCAAATGCCACAAATGTAGCAACACTTACAAACTTTGTCTGGACAGCATCTTCAGATGCTGACGGAGACAATGTGTTCTATACTCTTTCCTATACAAAGGATAATATTAATTGGAAGGATACAACAGTTACTGTCACGTCTGTCTACTTGCCATCTCATTTAGAGGAGAATACCAGATATTCTTGGAGGGTTACGGCAAATGACGGCATAGAAAGTGTTACAACATCCACTTCTTCATTTACTACAGGATCAAAGAGGGGATTGGCAGAAAGAGAATATTCTATTGCGTTGGATGCCATAGAACCAGGAAGCGGAGGAAAAGCTGCTGACATTATCTTTGTAGGAGATGGTTATACAGCTGCAGATTTTCAGGAGGGAGGAAAGTTTCATATAGATGTACAGGAAGGAATTAATGGTCTCTTCAATGTTGAGCCTTATAAAACTTATAAGTCGCATTTCAGAGTTTACAAAGTTGGGTCTTATTCTAATGAAAGTGGTGTAACACAGTTAGATAAAAGTATTGTAAAAAACACTGTGTTTTCTTCGAGTTTCAATGGGGGATCAAACATAACTGCCAATTTTGACAAGGTATTTGAATATTGCAAGAATATTTCTTCTATTACTACTGATGCACTCAAGGCGACATTGGTTATTGTGCTTTTAAATCAGGACCGATATGCCGGGACAACATACATTTGGACAGACGGGTCTGTTATATCACTTACTCCTGTGGCCAAGAGCTATCCTGCAGGCAGTCAATATGTAAATATCCTTGTTCACGAAGCAGGTGGACATGGTTTTGGTGGCTTGGCAGATGAATATATTACTAATCAGGGACAGACAATTACTTCGAGTGCAGTATCTGACTACAATCAGTGGAATGCATTGGGTTTTTTTGCTAACATAGATATCGTATCAGATTTAACCGCTGTTAAGTGGAAGCATTTTATTGGCTTGGAAGGTTATTCGAGAGTAGGAGTTTATGAAGGAGCATTTGGATTTTCATACGGGGTGTGGAGAGCAGAAAGCACAAGCTGTATGATTGATAATATTCTATATTTCAGTGCACCATCCCGTGAAGCAATTGTGAAGAGGATAATGACTCGAACAGGCAACATATACTCGTTTGAATCTTTCAAAGCGAATGATGTTGAAAGAGCTCCATCATCCGCGGCAGCGGCCACATATTCTAAAGGATTTAACAACATAACATTCCAGCCACTGAGTCCGCCAATCCTTTTAAAAAAGTAATTTAGATGTCATTTGCTATTTTGAATGGAGATTATTCAGGTGAGTAATGACATTAAATATAAACTTGCTCAAGGCAATATAGAAGCTTTTGAATATCTGTTCAACAAGTATTATTCGCCTCTTTGTGCCTATGCTCGTAGATACCTTAAAGATAAAGATGCTGCAGAAGACATTGTTTGCTCACTTTTTCTATATCTTTGGGAACATAGAGAACGAATATCTTTGATTTCAAATCTGGAATCATATCTTCTAGTGGCAGTTCATAATTCTTCCTTAAATAAACTCAGAGAAAATTCTAATAGACAAAGTCGTGAGGAATCTGTTACATCTGATGACCAGATTGCCACTTCGAACATTGACGATAATATATCTGAGAAAATTGATCATTTTATTGAAAAAGAGATTATATCAACAGTTATTAATGATGTCTACAAATCACTTCCCGAAAATTGTAAGAAAATCTATAAATTAAGAAGGGAAGATAATCTTACTTACAGGGAGATAGCTGAGCAACTGAATATTAGTATAGGTGCCGTAAAAAAACAGCTGTCAAGAGCTAATAAAAAAATCAGAGAAGCTCTGAAAAAATATACATTTTCTCTTTTTATATAATTTCTTTTTTTAAGTATTAAGAAATTTTGTCAACACAGGTCGTTTTAATGTGTCTTATTAAAAACGACAGTAGAAGTTATAATTATGGACATTAATGAAGCAGTTGCATTGATAAATCTCTTTTTAAGAGGAGAAATTAGTGAAGTTGAAAAAGTTACAATTTTAGAATTAATAGAAAGAGATAAAAGAATCAAAAAAATATATTTCTCGATGTCAAAAAAATGGCTGGAAAGTTATTGTGAAGTTGAGGAAGAAGCTGAGAATAGAAAGAAAGCCTGGCAAGATTTACAATTGCTAATTGCGAGAAGTGTCATAAGAAATAGAAAGAAACTAATTTACAGAACAGCTTTCGCCTCTGTAATGATAGCTTCAGTCATATTTGTTGCAATATTTGTTTTACATATACATAACCGCAATACTAGTCAAATAAATGCATTACTGAGTAATGCAAGGACCGAAATAGTAGTTCCTTATGGTTCCAAGGTGAAATTATCTTTACCTGATAGTTCAACAGTGTGGGTTAATGCAGGTTCCACCTTGTCATACAATAACAGTTTTTCTAAATCAAACAGGGATGTAACGCTGGATGGGGAGGCATATTTTGAAGTTGCCAAAAACAGACAGTTACCATTTAAGGTTTTCGCCAACAATGTATGTGTTGAAGCTAAAGGCACATCATTTAATATTGAATCTTATAGGCAAAATGTTACAACTACTTTGATAACGGGTACTGTGCTCATTTCCAGCAAATATGGAGGAGATCAAATTCTCAGACCGAATCAATCAGTATGCTACAATTCTATAAACAGGGAGTTTGATAAAGTTAAAAATGTAACTAACGCAGAATTGTATTCGTCATGGAAAGACAATATCTGGGTAATTCGTTCCATGAAAATGGATGAATTTATTGAAAGACTTGAAAAGAGATACAATGTTGTAATAATTGAAAATGGGTGTGAATTTCAAAATAAAAGAATTTCAGCTTCTCTTAGTAATGAAACCATCGAGCAGGTAATGAGAGCATTAAAATCAACCATGGGTGTGGAATATTCCATAAATAAAAATGTTATCACATTAAGACAAATTGATGCAGACAATATTCACTAAACTAATAGCTATGATACAAAAAACTTCAATTATTCTAATAATTCTGACATTTTTTGTCAGTAGTCTGTTGGCCGGAGTGTCAACGGATAAGGGTTTTGTTCTACAGGATGGAAAAATAACTATATCTGTTACAAACAAACCCATCAAGGAGATACTTGATATGATAGAGAAAGAGGGGAAATGTAGATTCATGTATGATGATAATCTTGAATACATGAATAAGAGTGTATCAATCAATGTAAAGGATGTTCCCATTTCTGTTTTCTTAGAAGAACTGTTCAAAAACACAGACCTGGTAACACAGAGTATGGAAAATAATTTGATAGTAATTACTACCAGAGCCATAGCTCAAAGTACCGGTATTTTAACAAACGATAAGAAAAGCGAAAATTCAGATTCACAACAGCTCGCACTTACGGGAATTGTAAAAGATTTAAAAACAAATGAACCAATCCCTTTTGTTTCGGTAATTATTAAAGAAGATAAAAGCAAGGGTACTTTTACAGATGAAAACGGAAAATTTACTATTTATCCAAGCACTCTTCAGAACACGCTTCAACTCAGCATTATTGGATATAAAAGCATTGAGGTTCCAATAAATGGTAGAAGAACTGTTGACATATTAATGGAACCAGAATTAACTGCTTTAGATGCTGTTATGATAGTTGCTTATGGCACAGCTAAGAGAAGCACTTATACAGGGTCTGCAGCAACCGTTAGTGAGGATCGTTTAAATGCGAGACCTGTAACTGCAGTCTCACAGGCACTTGCCGGAACCACTGCTGGACTTCAGATCAGTACATCAAATGGTCAGCCTGGTTCTGTACCAACAATCAGAGTTAGAGGACTTGGCTCATTTAATGCAAGTAATGAACCCTTGATAGTTTTGGATGGGATGCCATATGATAATTCTTTGACAAGTATCAATCCTAACGATATTGAAAGTGTAACAATTCTCAAAGATGCATCTTCAGCAGCCTTATATGGAGCGAGGGCTGCAAATGGAGTCTTGCTGATTACTACAAAAAAAGGCAAAATTGGAAAAGTTAAGGTAGATGCAAAATATAATTTAGGATTAACAACACGGCAGACAGCCGATTACAAGACCGTTGGCACAAGAGACTATATGCAATTATATTGGGAGAGTACAAGAAATAGTTTAATGTACAGCGGAGCAACACGTGAAGAAGCAAATGCACGTGCAGGTTCAGCTTTTTTGGCTGGTTTGTCATACAATCCGTATAATATGGATGCAGACCAACTTTTCGACCCATCAACAGGGAAGATAAATCCTGGAGCAAAATTGTTATGGCCTGATGATCTCGACTGGCGAGGTGCCATTGAGCAGTTAGGTATTCGTCATGATGCGGTTTTTTCCATATCGGGGGCAAATGATAAGACGGATTACTATACCTCTATTGGTTATTTAACAGAGCAGGGTTATATAATTGGTTCGGAATTAACAAGATATTCTGCAAAAGCAAATATAAACTCTCAAGTAAATAAATGGTTAAAAGTAGGTGTTAATCTAAACAGTTCAATTACTGAATCACAAGGCAACCAGAATGAATCCAGTGGCAATAATTCAAATCCTTTCCGTTTTCTTAGATATGTTGGAAACATTTTCCCTATTCATCTCCACAATCCAGTAACAGGTGAATACATTTATGATCAGCAGGGGAATAAACTATATGATTTTGGATTGGGATATACTACAGAAGACGGAATTACTGTACCAAAGAGAGATTTCGTGGCTGGCAACAACCCTGCCATAGAATTACAGAATATTTATGACGGTTATAGAAGAAATACCATCAATGCAAAAACATATGCCGAGTTGACATTTCTCAAGGATTTCAAGTTTTCTGTAAATGTTGGAGTTGGCACAAACGCATATAGAGGATGGAATGGAACTTATGTCTACAAAGAAAAAGGCAATGCAGGTACATCTACAAAGTCATCTTCTGAAACAACTACATGGACTATAAATCAGTTACTTACATATTCAAAAGAATTTGGCAAGCATCATTTTGATGCAATGTTAGGACATGAGAGCTATGATTATGAGTATAATTATCTTTCTTCCTCAATGAAGGGGCAAATTATGATTGGATCAAATTTTGAGTTTAAGAATTTTACTGAGGTTAATGCTATTCCTAATTCATACACAAACAAATACAGAGTAGAAGGTTTTTTGTCGAGAATCAATTATGATTATGACAATACTTATTTTGGTTCAGTATCTTTTAGAAGAGATGGCACATCCCGCTTTTACAAAGATGCACGTTGGGGCAATTTCTGGTCTGCAGGTGTTGGATGGAGGGTTGACAAAGAACAATTCATGAGGAATTTAAAATTTATTGATTTGCTCAAAATAAGGACTTCATATGGAGTTGTAGGAAATGATGATCTTGACAGTTATTATCCTTGGAGGGCAACTTATTATCCATATCCCAATGGCACAGAACCAGGATATCTTCAGGATGCACTTGGTAATAAGGAGCTTTCATGGGAGGTCTCTCACAATTTTGATGTGGCGGCAGAATTTAGTCTTTTTGATTCTTCTTTTAGTGGAACCTTTGAATTTTTCAATAGAGAATCCAGCAACCTCCTTTTTGAAGTTCCACAGCCACTTTCTTCTGGAGTAGAGACTCAGAGCATTAATGCCGGAACCATGTACAACAGGGGTATTGAAGCAACTTTTGATTATGATCTTATCAAAAAGAAAAATTTCAGAATGAATGTAAATCTGAATGCAACTTTTCTTGAAAATAAAATAAAAGACTTACCTCTTGATCCCTATGTTAGTTCAGTCTATAAGATTGAAGAAGGACATTCCCGATATGAATTTTGGCTTAGACAATGGAAAGGGGTCAACCCTGCAACTGGGTACAATCTTTTTGAAGCAGATCTTGAAAATGAATCATATGTTTGGGGAGAGGGAGAGTTAATTGATGTAAACGGAGTACAGTGTACCGAAGTGATAGAACATGCCAAATATGATTGGAGTGGTAATGCAACACCATTAATAACAGGAGGATTTGGATCTGCTATCAATTATAAGAACTGGTCTTTTTCATTTAATTTTTATTATCAACTGGGAGGAAAATACTATGACAGCACCTATGAATCACTTATGACTGTCGGCACAGCCTCGCTATCATATTCCAAACTGCATGTGGATTTATTGAACCGTTGGAGAGAGAGTGGTGATATTACTAAAGTTGCAAAACTTTCGAGTGGGACTGATTCAAAAAATATTGGAGCCGGAACTTCAACTCGTTGGCTTGTCTCTTCAAACATGCTTGAACTTACAAATGTGAATCTATCTTATTCATTTCCTAAAAAAGTTTTAGATAAATTGAGCATTGATGGCATTAAGGTCTATTTTTCTGCAGATAACTCGTTATTAATAACAGCCAGAAGGGGAATGTTCCCAAGGAGAACAATCTTTTCAGGGTATGACGGGAATGCTGATATATATCTACCATCAAGAACATTTTCATTTGGAATTAACATGAATTTCTAAATTTTGCGATTATGAACAAACGAATTAAATTTATAATATTATTATCAGGTATTTCACTTATGAGTTTTTCCTGTAGTAGTGACTTCTTAGAAACAGCATCTACATCTTCAGTAGATCAGGCTCAAATGTTTGAAACCACTTCATCTGCCATGATGGCTGTTAACGGCATTCACAGACTTATGTACTTACCCGGTTCAAGCGCAGCTCAGTGTGGATATGGTACATTTATGTTATGGATGGATATGATGGGAGAGGATTTAGTATATACAAAAGGAAATGCACAATGGCAAAGTCAAGCCAAATGGACTTTGCATAGGAATACCACTTCTTCTCACAATAAATTTTTGTATAAATTCTTTTATTCAATCATTTCTAATGCAAACATGATATTAGACAATATAGATAATGCCAATGGTCTGCAGGAAGAAAAGGATTATATTAAGGGTCAAGCATTGACCTACAGGGCTTTTGCTCATTTCTCGCTTGTTCAGTTATGGGGAGAAAGATATTATCCCGGTCAAAATAATACTCAAGATGGTATAGTAATTAAACTAGATAATAGCCTCGAACCATTACCACGTTCAAGTGTAGAAGACGTATATGCTGTAATCAACGATGACTTGGATAATGCAATTGAACTTCTGGAAAAGGTTAATATAAAACGCAATTCCATAACCCATATTAATATTCATGTTGCGAGGGCTATTAAGGCAAGAGTATTACTTACACAAGGCAAGTGGATGGAAGCCGCACAAATGGCACAACTCGTCGTAGAGAATTCAGGAGCTAGTTTGCAGGCAGATACTTATGCTTTCAAGCAGGGTCGCATGTGTGATGCAACAAATAAAGAGTGGATTTGGGGCAAGATTGGTCAGCCGACATTAGAGACAGGGACGTTGACTAATTTCTTCAGTTTTATATCAAACACCAATGTTTCATACAACAAAAATACGCCGAGAGCCATTTACAATTTGCTTTATAATAGAATCAGTTCAACTGATGTGCGTAAACAAGTATGGCTGCCGGATGCACCTTTGATGGACAGAAAACTCATAGCGTATCCACCTGCAGGAAATATTTTTAAATGGATGAGCCAGAAATATATAGTTGATTATCCTGATAATACCTCATCACTTTATTTAGGAAACGTTTATACAGCAGATCTCCCATATATAAGACTTCCTGAAATGATACTTATTATGGCTGAAGGTTATGCAAGAGCTGGATCAGACCAATTGGCCGCACAGGCACTATATCCGCTTGCTGCAGTAAGAGATCCTCAGTACATCTTATCTACAAATACCGGAGAGGCGTTAATAGATGAGATTATGTTTCAACGAAGAATTGAGCTTTGGGGCGAAGGATTTAGATTTCTTGATTTAAAACGTTTGAACATGAATCTTGACAGAGGTCCTGCTCCAAGGCCAGGATATAATCAAGGTGGCAGTGCTAACGGCTGGAAATCCGGTCAAAATCCAAAGAATCTTGACCCACTTGCATCAAACTACAATATGTACGACGATCAAGGACTTGGAGAGGAAAATAGATTTAAAGCTGCCAACAGTATAGAATGGCAATTTGTTTTTCCTCAATCGGAGATTGACTATAATCCACTTTGCAAGCAAAATCCTATATAATTAACATATAATGACCTGTTTAACAAATTTTAAAAAAGACTTATTGATTTTTTCAGCACTGTTAATTACAGTGCTGAATTCTATTACCACGATTTCAATGGCCCAAACAGAGACGGTTTTGGCAAACGGGATAAATTGTTATCTGCCTGAAGGGAAATATTATTTTAATAGCGATATCCCTACGCCGTCGTCTGTGTTGGGATTTAATGTCGGCGACCAGTATGCAGACTGGAATGATATATTGAAATATATGAAAGCTCTTGACCAAGTTTCAGACAGAGTATCAATAAGGGAATACGGAGAAACCTATCAACATAGAAGATTTATTCAAGTTGTAATAACTTCCGTAGAGAATCAGAGAAATTTAGAGACATTGCAGAAGGAACACCTTCAATCAATTCAAAAAGCTTGGGAGGGCAATTCTAAAGGAGAATCAGGGGATCTGTCAAAAACACCAGTATTTGTCAATCTTATGAATTCCATTCATGGCAATGAAGCTTCCGGAGCAAATGCATCTCTTATTCTTGCATATTTTTTTACTGCCGTTGAAAATCCGGATATATTAAAGCTTCTTGACAATACTATAATAATTATTACTCCTGGTTTAAATCCAGATGGTATTAACAGGTTTGCTTCTTGGGTAAACTCTTCGAGAAGTTTCTGTGATATAGCAGATCTGAATTCAAGAGAATTCTCAGAACCCTGGCCCAGCAGCAGAACAAATCATTACTGGGCTGACTGCAATCGTGACTGGCTTTCTGTACAACATCCAGAAGGACTCAATGCTGTCAAAATGTACAGAGCATGGTTGCCAAATGTTGTGGTAGACCAGCATGAACAAGGCGGAGATGGTAAGGGGTTTTACTTCAGTCCCGGCCATCCTTTGCGGACTCACCCTGACATTTCTGATGAAAATCAAAAGCTCACGTCGGAAATAACATCCTATATTGCTTCCGGTTTTGATAAGGCAGGAGTACTTTATTACTCAAAGGATGGTTACGACGATTTTTTTGTGGGGAAAGGAGCAACTTATGGAGATATTAACGGTTCAATAGCAATTTTGGTAGAGCAGCTTGCATCCAGAGGCTTTATGAGACCAACCTCTATGGGGAATCTTTCATTTCCAGCTACTGTCAAAAACCAGGTATTTGCGGGATATTATTCTATTATTGCTGCATACAGTTTAAAGGATAAATTGATAGAATACCAGAGATCATTTTTTTCCAATTTGTCACAATCTGCCTCAAAAGATAAAACGCAGGGATATATTTTTACGACAGATGGGTTGAAAGGCATCGCACATTATTTTTTAACCAATATGCAAAGCCACAATATTGAGGTTTACAGATTAAAAAAAGATTGTACTGCCGATGGAAGAACTTTTAAGGCCAACGACTCCTATGTTATACCTGTCAATCAGATAAACTATAAGATTATCAAGACAATGTGGGAGGAGATGAAAAATTACCGTGACAGTACCTTCTATGATATATCAACATGGACTTTTCCTTATGCATACAATTTGAGATATTGTACTGTAGAAAACATTTCAGGACTTATGGGAAATAAGGTTGATTCGGTACAGATAATACCCGGAAAAATAAAAGGAGGAAAGAGTATTTATGCATATATTTTTGAGAATAGTGAATACTTTACACCAAAATTGATTTTTGAGCTTTTGAATCGTGATTTATATCTTAGAATTTCTGATAGACAATTTACAAGCATGGATGCCGGATTTAAGCCTGGTTCAATTGTAATACCTGTAGCAGGGCAACCACTTGATGGTGAGGAACTGTATTCATTGCTCGAACGACTTTCTTTGGAGAACGGCGTTGATATCATCTCAATGAAAAGTGGATTGATGAAAGACTATGATCTTGGCAGTCCTGTTTTCAAAGTTCTTAGAAAGCCTGAAATTGCGATGATTGTGGGTAAAGGAATGGGCATTCCTGAGTCAGGAGAGATATGGCATATGCTGGATCAAAGGTTTAAAATTCCGGTAACTCTCATTGATCACACATTATTACCCAACACAGACTTAAGAAAATATAATGTAATCATCTTTGCTGATGGGATGTTGAGCAATTCTTCAATAGGCAGTTTTGCTGAAAACCTCAAAAGATGGATTAGAGACGGAGGTGTTTTAATTGCTACCGGGAATTCATATACAATTACCAATGAGGCAAAACTTACCGGTATCAAAACATTACCAGCAGTTAAAAAAGATAGTTTCGACGGAGTTATTCTCAAATGTATTTTCAATAAACACAATCCATTGGGATGGGGATGCGACAATACGTATATCCCAATTATGAGGACTGTGCCAGTTGTTATAAATAAAGCCGAACTTAAAAGTAGTAATGTTGACATTTTTATGACCTATTCTGATGCTCCCTATCTTTCAGGATGCATATCTCAAAATAATCTGGAAAGAATATCCGGTACTCCTGCCATTATAACAGAAACTGTCGGCAAGGGCAAAATAATCTATATAGCTGACGATCTAAATTTTCGTTCTTATTGGCTTGGAGGGTCAAAAATATTTATGAATGCTATATTTTTTGGATATCTATAAACAATTGAGGGTGTCGAGATAAAATTCTCAAACACCCTCTTTATTGATTTACAATTATGGTTACTCTTTTTTGCTTTTGACAAGTTTTTGATAATCATCCATAGGAGTTACAATTATCTTTTCAAATTCCCTTTGTCCTGTGCCGGCAGGAATCAAATGTCCGCAGATAACGTTTTCCTTAAGCCCTTCGAGAGTATCGGTCTTGCCGTGCAAAGCAGCTTCACTCAATACCTTTGTTGTCTCCTGGAATGATGCAGCAGACATAAAGCTGTTTGTTCTAAGAGCGGCTCGGGTAATACCTTGAAGTATCTGATTGGAAGTAGCGGGCATGGCATCTCTTGCCTCCACAAGCTTAAGATCCTTACGCTTCAGAATTGAATTCTCTTCGCGAAGTCTCCTTACTGTAACTATTTGACCAGGCTTTAATGTAGTAGAATCACCGGCATCAAGCACAACTTTTTTGTCGTAAATCTCATCATTTTCATGGATAAATTCCCATTTATCCACAAGCTGTTCAGGGAGGAACCGTGTATCACCAGGGTCCACAATTTCAAGCTTGCGCATCATTTGGCGAACAATGATTTCAAAATGTTTATCATTTATCTTCACACCCTGACTTCGGTAAACATCCTGAACCTCATTCACAATATACTCCTGAACTTTCGTAGGCCCCTGAATGGCAAGTATGTCGGTTGGAGATATGGCTCCGTCTGACAGTGCCATCCCAGCACGTACATAATCGTTCTCCTGTACCAGAATCTGTTTGGAGAGAGGAACTAAATAACGTTTTTCTTCTCCTGTCTTTGACCTGATAATAATTTCACGGTTACCTCTTTTAATCTTGCCCATAATAACCTCTCCATTTATCTCTGTTACAATTGCAGGGTTTGATGGGTTACGTGCTTCAAAAAGCTCTGTAACACGAGGAAGACCTCCTGTGATATCACCAGTTTTACCAACAGCACGTGGAATCTTGACAAGTATGTCACCAGCCTTGACCCTTTTACCGTTTTCCACCATAATGTGTGCCCCAACAGGAAGATTGTACTGCCTAAGTTCAACCTGTCCGTCCATAATGCGTATGGTTGGATTCTTTGACTTATCCCTTGATTCGATAATAACCTTTTCCTTATGAAGAGAGTACTCATCTGCAGCTTCTTCACGATAGGTTACACCTTCTATCATATTATCAAAAACAACTTTGCCACCTGTTTCGGCAATTGTAACAGCATTATAGGCATCCCACTCACATATTTTGTCTCCTTTTTTTACAATGTCTCCCTCTTTGAAGAAAAGAGTTGCCCCGTAAGGGATATTGTATGTTGAAAGTGTAATGCCTGTATGTATGTCAACAATTTTCATTTCGGCAGTTCGTCCTATCACAATCTCTCTTGTTGAACCATCGTCATTAACTGAAGTAATAGTTCTAAGTTCCTCAAATTCAAGACGACCTTCATAACGTGCTATAATTTCATTTTCTGAAGCAACGCTTGAAGCAGTACCACCAACGTGAAATGTGCGGAGTGTCAGCTGAGTACCAGGTTCACCAATAGATTGAGCAGCAATAACTCCTACAACTTCTCCTTTTTCTACCATACGTCCGGTGGCGAGGTTCCGTCCATAACATTTAGCACATACTCCTTTACGGGATTCGCAAGTAAGTACTGAACGAATTTCAACGGATTCGATAGGAAGAGATTGAATTAATGCCGCAATCTCTTCTGTAATCATCTCTCCGGCTTCAATGATTTTTTCACCGGTAAGAGGATTATAAATATCATGCACTGTAGAACGACTCATAATTCTCTCATATAGAGATTCAACCACCTCATCCTTGTTCTTTATGGCTGTAGCTACAAGACCACGCAGAGTACCACAATCCTCTTCAGTAATAATTACGTCGTGAGAGACATCAACCAGTCTCCTGGTAAGATACCCTGCATCTGCTGTTTTGAGAGCAGTATCTGCAAGACCTTTCCTGGCACCGTGAGTGGAGATGAAGTATTCAAGAACAGAAAGTCCCTCCTTAAAGTTGGAGAGAATAGGATTTTCGATAATTTCAGAGCTTGTAGCACCTGATTTTTGAGGTTTTGCCATCAAGCCACGCATACCGGTCAACTGACGAATCTGATCTTTTGAACCACGAGCTCCTGAGTCCAGCATCATATATACAGGATTAAATCCCTGCTGGTCAAGAGAGATTTGTTTTTCTACTATATTAGTAAGTTTTGAATTGGTTCTTGTCCAAATATCAATTATCTGGTTATATCTTTCATTATTGGTGATAAGGCCCATATTGTAAGAAGCCATTATATTTTCAACCTGTTTGTATCCGTCTTCTATAAGAGCCTCTTTTTCCTGTGGGACTAAGACGTCTGCAAGATTGAATGAAAGTCCTCCCTTGAAAGCCATACTAAATCCCATCTCTTTGATATCATCGAGAAACTGTGAGGTTCTAGCTACTCCAGAAACTTTCAGCACATTGCTGATTATATCGCGAAGAGATTTTTTGGTAAGCAGTTCGTTAATATAACCTACTTCTTTAGGAACAACCTGATTAAAAATCACACGTCCGGTTGTTGTCTTAACCATTTCATAACCTTGAGACAAATCACACATGTTTTTAGGAAGTCTCACCTCTATCTCTGCATGAAGGTCAAGTTTGCCTTCGTTATAACAAATAATGACCTCTTCGGGACCATAGAACTTCATTCCTTCTCCTTTTGAACCAGAGCGTTTCTTGGTTATATAGTACAATCCAAGCACCATGTCCTGAGATGGAACTGTGATAGGAGCCCCGTTTGCAGGATTAAGGATATTATGAGATCCAAGCATCAGTAGCTGTGCTTCGAGTATTGCAGCATTACCAAGTGGCAGGTGAACAGCCATCTGGTCACCGTCAAAGTCTGCATTAAATGCAGTACAAGCCAGAGGATGAAGCTGTATGGCTTTGCCCTCGATGAGCTTTGGTTGGAACGCCTGAATACCGAGTCTGTGTAAGGTAGGAGCACGGTTCAACATGACAGGATGCCCTTTCATAACATTCTCGAGGATATCCCAAATAACCGGATCCTTTCTGTCAACAATCTTTTTGGCTGACTTGACAGTCTTAACAATACCTCTTTCAATCAGTTTTCTGATAATAAAAGGTTTGTATAGTTCTGCAGCCATATCTTTAGGTAGACCACATTCATGCATTTTAAGTTCAGGACCAACAACAATGACTGAACGGGCAGAATAGTCAACCCTTTTTCCAAGCAGATTTTGACGGAAACGTCCCTGTTTACCCTTAAGGCTGTCTGAAAGCGATTTAAGAGCGCGGTTAGCTTCTGTCTTAACTGCATTGGATTTTCTTGAATTGTCGAAAAGAGAGTCAACAGCTTCTTGCAGCATTCTCTTCTCGTTACGAAGTATCACTTCAGGTGCTTTGATCTCTATAAGCCTTTTAAGTCTGTTGTTACGAATGATAACTCTCCTGTAAAGATCGTTAAGGTCACTTGTAGCAAAGCGTCCTCCATCGAGAGGAACCAAAGGTCTTAGATCTGGCGGGATAACCGGGATAACCTTGAGGATCATCCACTCAGGTTTATTTATCTCTTTTGATTCACGGAAGGCTTCTACCACACCGAGCCTTTTAAGAGCCTCAGCTTTTCTTTGCTGAGAAGTCTCAGATTCAGTTTTATGGCGCAGCTCGTATGAAAGATCATCGAGATTGATACGGGTAAGCATTTTATATATGATTTCCGCACCCATTCCGGCAATAAACTTATTAGGATCACTATCGTCCAGAAGCTGGTTGTCCTTAGGCAGAGAGTCAATAATAGTAAGATATTCGTCTTCGGTAAGAAGGTCATTAACCTTAACACCTTCTTTTTCCTTGATGCCGGGTTGCATCACAACATATCTTTCGTAGTATATAATTGCTTCGAGCTTTTTGGAAGGAATACCGAGCAGATATCCTATTTTGTTGGGAGTTGAACGGAAGTACCATATATGTGCAACAGGTACGGTGAGACTTATATGTCCCATTCTTTCACGTCTCACCTTCTTTTCAGTAACCTCAACACCACATCTATCGCATATAATTCCACGGTAGCGGATTCTCTTATATTTACCGCAATGGCACTCGTAATCCTTATAAGGTCCAAAAATCCTTTCACAGAATAGACCGTCTCTTTCGGGCTTGTATGTACGGTAGTTAACAGTCTCAGGCTTGAGAACCTCACCTGATGATCTCTCAAGGATCTCTTCAGGCGAAGCCAAGCCTATTGTAATTTGATTAAAATTACTCTTAACCTTTATCTCTTTCTTTGCAGGCATATTTTTCTGATTCAAATTGTCAAACACTACTTAATTAATCCAGTCTGATGCTTAATCCCAAGCCACGAAGTTCATGAAGGAGCACATTGAGTGATTCAGGAATCCCCGGGGTAGGCATTGGTTCTCCTTTCACAATAGCCTCATAGGCTCTTGATCTTCCCGTCACATCATCAGATTTAATGGTCAGAATTTCTTGAAGGGTATTGGCAGCACCAAAAGCCTCCAATGCCCAAACTTCCATTTCACCAAATCTCTGACCTCCGTTTTGAGCTTTACCACCGAGCGGCTGTTGGGTAATCAGCGAATAAGGCCCTATGGAACGGGCGTGCATCTTATCGTCAACCAAGTGACCAAGTTTCATCATATAGATAACACCTACAGTCGCAGGCTGGTCAAACAATTCACCTGTACCACCATCTCTTAGATAAGTTTTTCCAAATCTTGGAACTCCTGCTTTATCTGTGTAATTGCATATATCTTCAAGAGTCGCACCATCAAAAATAGGTGTGCTGAACTTCTCGTTAAGTTCTACTCCGGCCCATCCAAGCACAGTTTCATAGATTTGTCCGAGATTCATACGAGAAGGCACTCCAAGAGGATTTAAGACAATATCAACAGGTTTCCCATTTTCGAGGAAAGGCATATCCTCATCTCGAACAACTTTGGCAACAATACCCTTGTTTCCGTGTCTTCCGGCCATCTTGTCACCAACACGTATTTTTCTCTTTTTGGCGACATAGACCTTTGCAAGCTGCATAATACCTGTAGGAAGCTCATCACCGATAGTAATGTTGTACTTAATCCTTTTAAGTTCGGCATCATACTCCTTATATGCAATAAGGTAGTTATTGATTAACTGTTTAATGAGATTATTGGTGTTTTTGTCTGAAGTCCACTTGACAGGATTGATATTTTCATAGTCTATCTTGTCGAGAAGGTCTATTTTGAATATTACACCTTTACCGATAATTTCAGCTCCGTAGAGGTCGTTGATACCTTGCGACTGCTTGCCCTCGAGAAGAGTATAGAGTCTCTCCAGGAAATTTTGACGCAGGGCTGCAGTTTTTCTTTCAAAATTTTCTTCAGCCTGCTGCATCTGATTTTTAGAAGTAGATTTGCCCTTCTTGTTACTCTCCTTTGTAACTCTTGAAAATAGACGTTTGTCTATGATAGTACCACTCAGAGAAGGGGAAGCTTTTAAAGATGCATCTTTAACATCCCCTGCTTTGTCTCCAAAAATTGCTCTAAGCAGCTTCTCTTCTGGAGAAGGGTCACTCTCACCCTTAGGAGTTATTTTACCTATAAGGATATCTCCGGGTTCCACATTAGCGCCGATTCTTATTATACCATTTTCGTCAAGATTTTTGGTTGCATCTTCACTTACATTTGGAATATCAGAGGTCAACTCTTCCATTCCCCTCTTAGTATCGCGTACCTCCATTATATATTCATCTATATGAATGGAAGTAAAGACATCTTCTCTTATCAACCTTTCAGAAAGAACAATAGCATCTTCAAAATTATACCCTTTCCATGGCATAAATGCAACTTTAAGATTTCTACCAAGTGCAAGTTCTCCATTTTGAGTAGCATAGCCCTCTGTCATAATTTGACCCTTAACCACCTTATCTCCTTTCCTTACAATTGGTTTAAGAGTAATTGAAGTATTCTGGTTGGTTTTTCTGTAAAGCGGAAGTTTATAGACCGTAATCTCAGGTTCAAAACTAACAAATTTGTCGTTTTCAGTGCGTTCGTATTTTATATGTATTTCACGAGCGTCAACGTAAACAACTTCTCCCTTACCTCTGGCAACAATCTGAGTACGTGAATCCTTAATGACAGGACCTTCCAGACCTGTACCGACTATTGGTGCTTCAGGTGAGATAAGAGGAACAGCTTGACGCATCATGTTTGAACCCATCAAGGCACGATTTGCGTCGTCGTGTTCAAGGAAAGGAATCAATGAAGCAGCTATTGAGGCTATTTGATTGGGAGCCACATCAATAAGATCTACTTCATCTTTTCCTACAACAGGATAATCTGCTTCAAAACGACATTTAATTCTCTCATCGAGTATATCGCCATTTTCGTCTATATTGACATTTGCCTGAGCAACCATCTTCTCCTCCTCATCTTCAGCAGTCATATAAATACAGCCCTCTTGAGTCATATCTACAATTCCATTATTCACCTTTCTGTAAGGAGTTTCGATAAAACCAAGATCGTTGATTTTGGCATATACGCAAAGAGAGGAAATCAGGCCAATATTAGGCCCTTCAGGGGTTTCAATAGGGCAGAGGCGACCATAATGAGTATAGTGCACGTCTCTAACTTCAAATCCTGCACGATCTCTTGAAAGACCTCCGGGACCAAGAGCAGAGAGTCTCCTTTTATGAGTCATTTCAGCCAGTGGATTTGTTTGATCCATAAACTGAGATAACTGGCTGGTACCAAAAAATGAATTAATAACAGAAGATAGTGTCTTGGCATTGATAAGATCAATAGGAGTGAACACCTCATTGTCTCTGACATTCATTCTTTCCCTTATTGTACGTGCCATACGTGAAAGGCCGACACTAAATTGATTTGCAAGCTGTTCACCGACAGTTCTGATACGGCGGTTGCTTAGATGATCAATATCGTCAACTGCGGCCTTTGAATTTATAAGTTGGACAAGGTATTTAATAATTGCTATAATGTCGGCTTTAGTCAAAACCCTTATCTCGTCAGGGATAGAAAGACCGAGTTTATGATTTAGTCTGTATCTTCCCACTTCTCCCAAATCGTATCTCTTATCTGAAAAGAAAAGTTTGTCAATAACATCTCTTGCAGTAGCTTCATCAGGCGGTTCAGAATTACGAAGTTGCCTGTAGGTATAGAAAACAGCCTCTTTTTCCGAATTGCACTGGTCTTTCTGGAGGGTATTGAAAATGATGGCATAGTCATTAATGTTTGCATCTTCCTTGTGGAGAAGTATTGTACTTACTCCTGATTCAAGGATAGTGTCAATATGCTCCTCTTCAATAACTGTTTCACGGTCAAGAACAATCTCGTTTCTTTCAATATAAACCACTTCACCGGTATCTTCATCAACGAAATCTTCGTTCCATGTTTTTAAAACTCTGGCAGCCAGTTTGCTGCCGACACACTTCTTTAAATTTGCTTTTGTAACCTTGACCTCATTTGCTAGACCGAATATGTCGAGTATATCCTTATCACTCTCATACCCTATTGCTCTTAGCAAAGTAGTTACAGGTAATTTTTTCTTTCTGTCGATGTAAGCATACATGACATTATTGATATCAGTAGCAAACTCTATCCATGAACCCTTGAAAGGAATAATCCTTGCGGAATAAAGTTTTGTTCCGTTTGCGTGAAGGCTCTGGCCGAAAAATACGCCAGGGGATCTGTGCAACTGAGACACAACAATTCTTTCAGAACCGTTGATGACAAAAGTACCCCTTGGAGTCATGTAAGGAATAGTTCCCAGATAGACATCCTGAATAACCGTATCAAAATCCTCATGCTCAGGATCGGTACAGTAAAGCTTGAGTTTAGCCTTAAGAGGTACGCTGTATGTCAGACCTCTGTCGAGACACTCCTCTATTGAATAACGTGGAGGGTCAATAAAATAGTCAATAAACTCAAGCACAAAATTATTTCGGGTATCAGTGATAGGAAAAATTTCCTGGAAAACCTTGAACAAGCCTTCATTCTTACGATTTTCCGGTGTAGTTTCAAGTTGGAAGAAGTCCTTGAAAGACTTCAACTGAACCTCTAAGAAATCTGGATAGTCGAGCAGGACTTTTGAAGTCGCGAATGAAATCCGCTGATTATTTGTTTTTTGCGACATTGTATATGGATTGGTTGAAAATATAGTGAAATAACGACAAAAAGGCTTAGAGCCGATATGTGGCTCTAAACCTGCTATTGTACCCGATTAATGGGGGATTTTGGAGTTATTTAATTTCAACTTCTCCGCCGGCCTCTTCAATTTGTGCCTTAACCTGTTCAGCTTCAGCTTTTGAAATTTTTTCCTTTATTGCTTTAGGAGCGGCATCAACAAGATCCTTGGCCTCTTTAAGTCCAAGACCTGTAATCTCCTTAACGACTTTAATCAGCTGAAGTTTAGTCTGACCGGCTGAAGTAAGGATAACGTCAAACTGAGTCTGCTCAGCCTCTCCGGCAGGAGCAGCACCACCGGCTGCAGGAGCAGCAACAGCAACAGCTGCAGCAGGTTCAATACCATATTCTTCTTTAAGGACTTTTGCAAGTTCTTGCACCTCTTTTACAGACAGGTTAACTAATTCTTCTGCAAATTTTTTGATATCTGCCATAATTGATTTAATTATTAAGTTTATTTAATTTTTATTATTCTTTTTCTGATAAGGTCTTCACAATACCTGCAACTTTACCTCCCGCATTTGATTGAAGTGCAGAAATAACATTTTTGACAGGTGATTGAAGCAGACCGATAATATCACCGATAAGCTCTTCGCGTGACTTAATTGCAATAAGTGCGTCAAGCTGGTTTGCACCGACATATGCACAATCTTCAACCAGGGCTGCTTTAAGCACAGGCTTACCGTATTGGCTGCCAAAATCCCTGATAAGTTTGGCAGGAGCATTTACTTCTTCTGTAAACATTACTGCAGAAGGACCTTCAAGGACAGGAAAAAGCTTTTCAGCCTCGTTTATGCCTTTTTGTTCCAAAGTTTTACGCAGCAAGGTGTTTTTAACGACAACAAGTTTTATCTTCTTTTCGAAACACGCACGGCGTAGCTTAGTTATAGTTTCAGCATTCAGTCCTGATATGTCAGTCAAATAAAAATTTGGAGTTTGATTTAACTGCGCTGCCAGGTTCTCAATAATCTGTATTTTCTCTTCTTTTCTCATAAGCAATTTAATTATTCAGCAGCACCTATTGACTTAATATCTACACCTATTCCCGGGCTCATGGTGGATGATATATAGATACTCTTTATATAAGTTCCCTTCAAAGCCTGTGGTTTCAACTTAATGACTGTTTTGATAAATTCGAGAGCGTTTTCAGTCAATTTCTCGGCAGGGAAAGAGACCTTACCTATACTGGCATGCACTATCCCCTGTTTATCAACCCTAAAGTCTATTTTACCAGACTTTACCTCTTTAACAGCATTTCCTACATCCATGGTAACAGTGCCTGTTTTTGGGTTAGGCATCAGACCGCGTGGACCAAGAATACGGCCAATAGGACCAATCTTGGCCATCACAGATGGAGTACATATAATGACATCTACATCAGTCCATCCACCCTTTATCTTATCGATATATTCATCCAGACCAACATAGTCAGCACCTGCCTCTTTTGCCTCATTCTCCTTGTCAGGAGTACAAAGCACCAGAACACGAACATTTTTACCTGTTCCGTGAGGGAGTGTAACAACACCGCGTACCATCTGGTTCGCTTTACGTGGGTCAACTCCAAGGCGAATGGCTATGTCGACGGAGGCATCAAATTTGGTAAAGGACACCTCTTTTACAAGACTGCATGCGTCTGCCAACTTATACTGCTTGGTAGAGTCAACTTTAGCATATGCTTCTTTTTGTTTTTTTGTTAGCTTACTCATTTTCGCAGTTTTTTTATTTAACATCTTCCGGAAAATCTCCGGTAACAGTGATACCCATACTTCTTGCAGTACCGGCGACCATAGTCATAGCTGACTTGAGAGTGTGAGCATTCATGTCGGGCATCTTGTCGGTGGCAATAGCACGAACCTGTTCCCAGGTCACTGAGCCAACCTTTTTACGGTTAGGTTCGGCAGAACCTGATTGAATTTTGGCAGCTTCTTTCAACTGAACGGCAACAGGAGGTTGTTTAACGATAAACGTAAAAGATTTATCGCTGTAAACCGTAATTATTACAGGCAACACCTTGCCTGCCTTGTCCTGAGTGCGAGCATTGAACTGCTTGCAAAAATCCATTATGTTTACACCCTTGGAGCCGAGTGCCGGCCCTACAGGAGGTGAAGGATTAGCTGCACCGCCTTTGATCTGCAATTTAATGAGAGCAGCAATTTCTTTAGCCATAATGTTTATTAGTTATTCTTTAACGACTTGAACAAAATTTAATTCGAGAAGAGTTTTCCTTCCAAAAATCTTAACCATCACTTTCAGCTTCTTCTTATCCTCCATGATCTCCTCAACAGTTCCGTCGAAACCGTTAAAAGGGCCATCTATAACCTTTACAGGCTCTCCGATGATAAATGGTGTGACATTTTCCTCTTCCATATCGACGAGTTCATCAACACGGCCTAAAATACGGTTGACCTCAGACATTCTCAAAGGAACGGGTTCCTTATCCTTGCCTGCACCTGCCTTCTCAGACAGGAAACCTGATACATGAGGAATGTTCCTGATAATATGCTGGATCTCCCCTGTAAGAGCAGCTTCAATAAGGATATATCCCGGATAGAAAATTCTTTCCGAACTAACCTTTTTGCCGTTTTTGACCTGATAGATCTTTTCGGTAGGAATCAGTACTTGAGACACATAATCAGAGAGACCCAATCTTTTGATCTCGTTTTCTATGTACTCTTTTGCCTTTTTCTCCTTTCCACCGGCAGCTCTTACAACATACCACTTTTTGGTAATTTCACTCATAAGACTTAGTAGAGCAAATTGTAAATAAAAGTCATAATGTTTCTGAAAGCAAAATCCATCGCAAAAATCACGACTGATATGACAACAGAGGCGATCATCACAATTATGGCGGAACTCTGAAGCTGAGACCATGTAGGCCAGCTAACCTTTTTAACAAGTTCTGTGTACGATTCCTTAAAGTACAACTTAATTTTGTTCATTTTACAACAATTGTCGGCCGAAACAACGGAAGCTAATTGCCTCAACCGGGTTATTTCTACCGGATCGTAACCCCCGGTATTGCAGGGGCAGAGCGATTCGAACGCCCATCAACGGTTTTGGAGACCGCTATTCTACCCTTGAACTATGCCCCTGAATATAAAGTTAGCCACCATGGAGGTGACTAACTTTTAAACATCTAAATCAGTCGAGAATCTCTGTAACCTGACCTGCTCCAACTGTACGGCCACCTTCGCGGATTGCGAAACGAAGACCCTGATTGATAGCTACAGGATAGATGAGCTCTACTGTTATTGTAACATTATCTCCAGGCATCACCATATCTACTCCCTCAGGAAGCATAATTTCACCTGTAATGTCCATTGTGCGAATAAAGAATTGAGGACGGTACTTGTTGTGGAAAGGAGTATGACGGCCACCCTCATCCTTCTTAAGGACGTAAATCTCTGCCTTGAATCTCTTGTGAGGTGTAATAGTACCAGGTTTTGCAATAACTTGTCCTCTCTTAACTTCTTTCTTGTCGATACCACGAAGCAAAAGACCTACATTATCACCAGCCTCACCTCTGTCAAGGATCTTACGGAACATCTCAACTCCGGTAACAACTGTTTTTTTAGGTTCTTCACCAAGACCAATAATTTGTACTTCTTCACCTGTTTTAACAACTCCGGTCTCAATACGGCCTGTAGCCACTGTACCACGCCCTGTAATTGAGAAGACGTCCTCGACAGGCATAAGGAAAGGTTTGTCGATATCTCTCGGAGGTATAGGAATATATTCGTCAACAGCATCCATCAGCTCAATAACCTTCTCTTCCCATTTAGGGTCGCCGTTGAGAGCTCCAAGAGCAGAACCGCGAATAACAGGAGCGTTATCACCGTCATATTTATAGAATGAAAGAAGCTCACGAACTTCCATCTCAACGAGATCTATCATTTCAGGATCGTCAACAAGGTCAACCTTGTTTAGAAAAACGACGATTCTTGGAACGTTAACCTGGCGTGCAAGAAGAATATGCTCACGTGTCTGAGGCATTGGACCATCTGTTGCTGCTACTACCAGAATAGCACCATCCATCTGTGCGGCACCTGTAACCATGTTTTTAACGTAGTCTGCGTGACCCGGACAGTCAACGTGTGCATAGTGGCGTTTTTCTGTCTGATATTCAATATGAGAAGTATTAATGGTTATACCACGTTCCTTTTCCTCAGGAGCATTGTCAATGGAGTCGAATGAACGAACTTCTGAAAGTCCCTTGCGAGCCAATACCTGGGTGATAGCTGCAGTAAGAGTAGTTTTACCATGATCAACGTGACCGATGGTGCCAATGTTTACATGCGGCTTGTCTCTTTTAAAAGCTTCTTTTGCCATAATTGTAAATTTTAATTATAATGAATTTTCTATATTATTAATTGTTGTAGAGCCGGTGATGGGAATTGAACCCATGGCCTCTTCCTTACCAAGGAAGCGCTCTACCTCTGAGCTACACTGGCTTACTTCTAGAGCGGAAGACGAGATTCGAACCCGCGACCCTCAGCTTGGAAGGCTGATGCTCTACCGACTGAGCTACTTCCGCAATAAAAAAACGTGGGGAGAGCAGGATTCGAACCTACGAAGGCATAAGCCAGCAGATTTACAGTCTGCCCCAGTTGGCCACTTTGGTATCTCCCCAAGATTCAATCTGTTCAAAAAAACTAAGAGCCGATGGAGGGATTCGAACCCCCGACCAGCTGATTACAAATCAGCTGCTCTGGCCAGCTGAGCTACATCGGCATTGTTGTTACACCCACTCTCCGTTTTGTTTTAGGGACTGCAAAGATATAGGTTTTTGATTAAACTCCAAAAATTTTTTAGACAAAAAACAACAAACCTGTCCGGTATGCAAAAAATGCTGCAATCCAGGCGACTAAAACCGTTGTGCAAATGGAAAGAACAGCCCATTTCCATGTATTGGTCTCCTTTCTTATAGTAAATGCCGTCGCCACACAAGGCATATATAAAAGTGCAAAAATCATAAATGAAAGAGCATTGGCTTTGTTAAACACCTTCTCATTACGAATTCTGCTCATGAGAGACGTATGTTGTTGATCATATGAATGTTTTTTGTCGTCAACTTGGTACACAACCCCCAATGTGCTGATAATAAATTCTTTTGCTGTAATACCAGTTATAAGGCTGACACTCATTTTCCAGTCAAATCCAAGGGGAGCCATTACAGGTTCAACAGCTTTACCAAAATGTTCAAGATAGGATATTCTTTGAGGATCAGGGTTATCCTTATCATTAAGAGGAAAATAATCGAGTGCCCATACTATGATGACTGCAAGAAGAACAACAGTACCTATTTTTTTAAGATATTCCGATGCGGCATCCCACATCTTTGATAAAGAGCCGTAAAAAGAAGGCTTTCTGTAAGGAGGCAGAGGTATGGAGTAATCTTTGGTGCCAAAATTAAAAAAAATCTTTTTGAAAATAAGAGCCATAAGAATTCCTGTAATAATGCCTCCGAAATAGAGTAAACTAAGTACGAGAACCTGATTTTCGGGGAAAAATATACCGGAAAAGAGCAGGAAAGTTGGTATTCGTGCACTGCATGGAATATATGGAATCATGAGCATGGTGAGTATTCTGTCATATTTTCTCTTTATTGTCCTTGTGGCAAGTATTGCAGGCACATTACATCCGAATCCCATGAGCAGGGGAATAAAAGAACTGCCGTGAAGACCAATACGGTGCATATATCTGTCCATCAGTTTTGCCGCTCTTGGAAGATATTGAGTCTCTTCAAGAAGAGAGAGAAAGAAAAACAGAATAAGTATATTTGGCAGAAAGGCAAGGACACTTCCAACTCCCATGATAACACCTTGTCTCAGAAAATCGTTCAGCCAGTTATTAGCCAGATTGTTGTGCAAGGCTGTAGCAGACTTGTCCATCAGCCATTCTATCCATTCCTGGGGATAAGATCCGATGTGAAAAGTACAGTAAAAAATAGTCCAGATGACAGCAATAAAGATTAACAATCCCCACAGTGGATGTGTAAGAATTGCATCTAATCTGGACGTTTGTTCTTCGTCCAATTTTCCGGGATTCTCTTTTAGATACTCTTTTTTATTGAATTTAACATCTTTTAGTTTGGACGCATTAAACACTGGAGCATGTGACAATTCGTTGTGGTAGCCATGAAAGCCTTTCTCTGTGCTCTGTCCGTGTCTATGATGTTTGTTGTGAGACATCAATAATCATTTTGAATATACTTTCTTCATCAAAGTTGCATTCTTTTTGAAGTTCAGCAATTGTTCCCTGTTCGACAAACCTGTCAGGAACTCCCATCCCGATAACTTTTATCCCAGACTTTCCGGAGGCTATGTACTCACAAACAGAAGAATACAGGCCGCCAATAATAGTTCCGTCTTCAACGGTAATGATAGTTCTACATTTAGTAGCTGCATCCTCAAGTGCGGATTCATCAATAGGTTTGAGAAAGCGCATATCATAGTGAAGTACCGGGACACCCATCTCACGTGCTCTGGCAGCTGCTCTTGCAGCATTGTTACCTGCTGTGCCTATAGTCAAAAGAGCGATACCTTTGCCATCTATAACAATTTTAGCCTTTCCCGGTTCAATTTTGTTAAACTCGCCACTCCAGTCAACACCTTCACCATAACCTCTTGGGTATCTTATGACGGTAGCTCCGTAGTCGGGAAGAGTAACGGAGTAAAGCAGATCCTTTAAATCGGCTTCATTCATTGGGGCAGCAATCGTCAGATTTGGGATACACCTGAAAAATGCAAGGTCAAATACTCCATGATGAGTTGCTCCATCTTCACCCACAAGACCACCTCTGTCGAGACAGAAAATCACTTTGAGATTTTGAATGGCTACATCATGGATAACACTGTCATATGCCCTTTGCATAAAGCTTGAATAGATATTGCAAAATGGCAGCATACCCTGGGAGGCTAGTCCTGCAGAAAATGTAACAGCGTGCTGCTCTGCAATGCCAACGTCAAAAGCTCTTTCAGGGAACTCCTTAATCATCAGATTGAGAGAGCATCCGGAAGGCATGGCAGGAGTAATACCCACAATCTTCTTATTTTCTCTGGCAAGTTTAACTATAGTTTCGCCAAAGACGTCCTGAAACTTTGTCCTCTTTTCGGCAGGATTTTTCAGAATAGCTCCAGTATCAATATCGAAAGTCCCGGGAGCATGCCATTCGATCTGATTATCTTCGGCTGGTTTGTATCCCTTACCTTTTGTGGTAACTATATGAAGCAATTTAGGGCCTTTTATCTCTTTGAGATTGCTCAGTGTAGTTATAAGCTGATCGAGATTGTTCCCGTCGATTGCACCAAAATACCTAAATCCGAGAGACTCGAAGATTGAGCCGCTTTTGAAGAAAGCCATTTTAGTGCTGAAGATAATTTTCTGAAAAAATTTTCTCAGTCTGTTGGAACCAACCAGCTCCCAAATTTTGTTTTTAAATCTGTTGTATGTGCGAGAAGTAGATATTTTAAGCAGATAGTTGTGAAGCGCACCGACATTGGGATCAATGGATATACCGTTATCATTGAGGATAACCAGAATATCCGACTTCATTGCACCGGCATTGTTGAGACCTTCAAAAGCAAGACCTCCTGTCATGGCTCCATCACCGATAATTGCCACAACCTTGTTGTTTTTACCTTGAAGCGTAAAAGCCACTGAAATACCGAGGGCTGCAGAAATTGAAGTAGAAGAATGCCCTACGCCAAAAGCATCATATTCACTTTCGCTTATTTTTGGGAATCCGCTGATACCTCTGTATTTTCTGTTATTGACAAAAGCATCTCTTCTGCCTGTCAAAATTTTATGGGCGTAGGCCTGGTGACCCACATCCCATACTAACTTATCCTCTGGGGTATCGTAAACATAATGGAGTGCGACTGCGAGTTCAACAGTGCCAAGACTTGAAGCAACATGACCGGGATTATTTGCACAACACTCTATGAGATATTCTCTCAACTCATCGCACAACTTGTGGAGTTCGCTGATATTTAATTTTTTAAGGTCTGAAGGATTGTTAATTCTATTAAGGATTTCCACGATAAATTCTCACTTTTCCGACTCCGAAAGTTACAAAATATTTGCCATCATTAAGGATTTAGTTTTATTTTGTGGATTAGTTAAATTAAATTAGTTTAGCATCTTTATTATTTTATATAATTTGTTAATCAATTTTCACAGTGAAACAAAATCAGATTCTATTGAAGGACAAGCCTTTCATAAGATGGACTGTACTTGTCCTGTTGGCTTCCATGATGTTTTTTGCTTACATGTTTGTCGATGTGTTATCTCCTTTACAAAGCCTCCTTCAGACTAACAGGGGATGGACACCGGAAAATTACGGAACTTTTGCAAGTTCAGAGTATTTCCTGAATGTTTTTGCTCTGTTTCTTATATTCGCGGGCATCATTCTCGACAAATTGGGTGTACGTTCCACAGCTTTACTTTCAGGTGTGATAATGGTAGTGGGAGCATCCATCAAGTATTATGCGGTAAGTCCTGCATTTACAGGCAGTGGTTTGGAGACTATGCTCGGTTCGTGGTGGACATCTTTTCCGGCTTCAGCAAAGCTTGCGTCCCTTGGTTTCATGATCTTCGGCTGTGGCGTGGAGATGGCCGGAATTACAGTCTCAAAGGGTATTGTCAAATGGTTCAATGGCAAGGAACTGGCTCTTGCAATGGGTATAGAGATGGCAATAGCCCGCTTGGGAGTTTTTGCAGTGTTCAGGATATCACCAAGGCTAGCCCAGGCATTTAACAATGACGTGAGTACTCCGGTACTTTTTGTATTGATTCTTCTTCTTATAGGTTTTATTTGCTTTTCAGTATACTTTTTCTTTGACAAGAAACTTGAAAAGCAGATCGGAGAGAGAGGAGAGGAGCCAGAGGAACCATTTAAGATTAGTGATATCGGCATACTCTTCACCAGCAGAACATTTCTGATAGTTGCAGCACTTTGTGTACTATATTATTCGGCTATTTTCCCATTTCAGAAATATGCAGCCAACATGCTTGAATGTCGTTTAAGTATAAGCAGTACTGAGGCAAGCGACATCTTCTCCTATTTTCCGATAGGAGCCATGATTCTGACACCTGTTTTGGGAGCTTATCTTGACAGAAAGGGGAAAGGAGCTACAATGCTTATGCTTGGAGCCATTCTGATGATAGTTTGTCACCTTATCTTCGCTATTACACCTGCAGCCTATTTCACAAAAGGTGTTGCCTACTCTGCAATAGTCATATTAGGAGTCAGCTTTTCCCTTGTTCCAGCAGCTCTTTGGCCATCTGTACCAAAACTTGTTGAGAATCGCTATTTAGGGTCAGCATACTCTGTTATATTCTGGATTCAAAATATAGGACTTATGCTCTTTCCTATGCTTATTGGGTGGGCTCTTGCAATTACAAACAAAGGTGTGACAAATCCTCTGGAGTACGATTATACAGTGCCAATGCTTATTTTCTCTTCACTTGGAGTTCTTGCATTGCTGCTATCATTCTGGCTTAAAGCCGAGGATAGAAAAAGGGGTTATGGGCTGGAGCTTCCCAACATCAAGAAATAAATTTCGAATTATTATATTAAACTTTATACTATGAGTTCACCTGCAAAGCTTTTGAAAGACTCAAAGAGTGCACGCTGGATAGTACTTTTGACTCTTGCTATCCCTATGTTCTCTTCTTATTTTTTTGACGATATCTTCTCGACAATTAGTCAGATTTTCAGCCGGCCTGAAAATCTGGCCCTTGGTTGGAATTTGAGTGATTACGGATTCTATGGTGGAGCTTACTCACTTTTGTGTGTATGGGGAGGTCTTGTAATATGCGGCATGCTACTTGACAAATGGGGAGTTCGTTTTACGGGCTCTCTGTTTGTTGGTTTGATGGTTGGAGGTTCATTGATTGTAGTCTATGCAATTTCTGAGAGCTTTGCTAACAGTGCACTTAATGTCTGGTTGGGGAAAGTCTTTACAAAACCTTCGTTAGCTTTGGCCTACGCTGGATGCTCCATTTTCGGACTTGGGAGCGAAATTGCAGGAGTTGCTGTGACGAGATCAATAGCTAAATGGTTTAAAGGTAAGGAGATGGCACTTGCAATGGGATTGCAGCTTGCTCTTGCAAGGATGGGTACTGCTACTGCTCTTATTCTTGTGCCAAGAATTGTAAATCTGGATCTTGATTACATTCCTTTCTC
>JAHDPK010000039.1:0-4894 GCA_018434395.1 Bacteroidales bacterium
AGCTGTGACTGCTATGTCAAAGATACAATTTTGAAAGCGAATCACAACGATATAGCAAAAGATTACAACAAGGCACTAGCTGTGACTGCTATGTCAAAGATACAATTTTGAAAGCGAATCACAACAGATAGCAAATGTTTATTTTAATATCGACTGCTGTGACTGCTATGTCAAAGATACAATTTTGAAAGCGAATCACAACTTACTTCAGGGAATGATGGCTCTCATGGAGCTGTGACTGCTATGTCAAAGATACAATTTTGAAAGCGAATCACAACAACTGTCCCGAGACACTAAGAAATAGACGGGCTGTGACTGCTATGTCAAAGATACAATTTTGAAAGCGAATCACAACGAGAAATGGTTTAGCGGCAGGAGATCCTGGGCTGTGACTGCTATGTCAAAGATACAATTTTGAAAGCGAATCACAACTAATCTTTGTCGGAACAAGTAGAAACTATTGCTGTGACTGCTATGTCAAAGATACAATTTTGAAAGCGAATCACAACTTAATCGCACCATACTGGAATTGAAATATGCTGTGACTGCTATGTCAAAGATACAGTTTTAAAGCGAATCACAACATGATTGTATGAACACAAATAAATTGGCAAAAATAAGGTTGCAATTCCATATATTGCGAACCACAGTTACCTCCTGAAAGAAGTATAAAATGCCCTGTAAATATGATTGTCTATTTCAAGGGTAACTGGAAAGGTTTAACATCTTACAGGGGAGGAAGCACTCTACCTGAACTTGAAATGGATCCAATGATAACCTATGCTGAGATGGTATACGCCCAGCCTTAATGAATATTGGCAAAATGCGATTTTAAATACGGGAAGAAAATCATATTATTCCTTAACTTTACTCATAGTATGTGACTTTTATCTTAAATAACATTTCCATTATGGACAAGAGTGTTTTCATTTCAAATTTCAGGAGGGCTTTCGGTGATTACGAATTGCCAATTGTGTTCTGGTATTTCGAAAAACCGCTATTTGATTCTGAAAAGACCAGAGGCTGTTTCATAAAGGATCTTAAGCCTGCAAGATTGGGAGGGAGTGTGAGCCTGAATGCCGACCTAATCTCCTGCGGAGGAGGCAAAACATATACGGGTTTTATAACACCGCCAACTCACATACCTGCATTTGTATCCAATAAAGAGCGATATAAGGAATCTCCGGAGTTGGTCTCGGATTTTATCCTGAATCTCGATATGCCTGACAAGTCTGGTCTTTATATAAATTTTACCTCAATAAGCAATATAGAAAACTTCGATAACGTCGAGGGGTTGTTGTTCTTTGCAACTCCGGATGTCTTGAGTGGGTTGGTATCATGGGCTCTTTATGACACAAATGCTCCCGATGCAGTATCTGTTCCTTTCGGTTCAGGTTGCTCATCGCTGGTTGCTCAGGTAGTTGTGGAGAACAGAAGGGTGGGGGACCGAGTGTTTCTAGGGCTTTTTGATCCGTCGGTCAGACCACATGTCGAACCGGATATTCTAAGTCTGGCTATTCCTATGTCCAGATTTCGGACAATGTATTATACTTTTGAGAGATCTTGCCTCACAGAATCTCATGCATGGGAAAAGGTAAAGTCCAGAATTGAAGGAAATTAGAAAAATTTGCAGTAAATTTCTGAAAGAAATATATTCCAGGGGAAAATAAATATTATCTTTGCATTCTCAAATGATGCAAAGATGAAAAGTTATATAAAAAAATATATCTCCTACATAATCGGGACTGCTGTCGGAATTCTTGCCGGAGGTCTGTTTAAAAGCGAAAAATCAAAATCAACAAAATAAAATAGAAAAATATTATGCCAGGCTTCTTCAGCAATTTTTTTAAAATGAGAGATGATGCGGACTACGCAACTCTTATCAAAAACGGTGCAGTTATAGTCGATGTAAGGACTACCACAGAATACAACCTTTACGGACATATAAAGGGGTCTGTAAATATTCCTCTTGACGAGCTTTCGGGAAAAATTTCCAAACTAGACAAAAGCAAGCCGGTTATCACTGTCTGTCAGAGTGGTGCCAGAAGCAAAAGTGCATCGACTTACCTAAGGAAGCTTGGTTTTGAAGTATATAACGGTGGCAGCTGGAATACCTTTAGAGCGTAAGTCTCTCTCCGGCACTCTCCTTGACAGCTTTCTTCCAGATTTCTGTATACCCGGGAAAGTCCGGCTGAGGTGGAATTGTCCTAGAGTAGCCGTTGTTCATGAAACTCCCGTCCGGATTTTGCTTCTTGGTATTTCCATCAATATACTTCACCATCAGATATTTATCGAGATTTTTCCATTGATAAAAGAGCGAGTCGGCCTTTGATACGGAAAACGCTGTTGTGATTCCGGATATCTTTTTGGCACTCTTTGATTTTAAGTTGCCTGCAGAAAGCATGTCAAGAAGCTTCTTGTCAAGCGCTGCGACATCTTTAATACAGTTATCCTCGTGTTTTGCAATCACTTGTTGCACTTCTGCTCCAATTTGGTTATATCTGAGGTATGCAAATTGAGCTATACGGTTGACAATCCAGAACATCGATTCGTCAGAATATTCTATCATAGACCCATTTCCTTCTGCATAATGTTGTGAAATAGCTTTTGATGAGGTATAGACAGGGGTGAGTGGAGAGGTGCCAGCATCATCAACCGCAAACCAGAATATGCCTCCTATCTCTTTTGGCATAAATGAACGACATTGTCCTATAAACCAGAATCCTGTCTGTTGTGTTGCAATGGCTCTTTCGTTAAAACACTTTACTCCGTCAATTTCCCAATCCATTGGTCGCCACCTGTATGGAAGTGAGTTGCCTCCTGCACCTATATCATTGGTCATGTCGAGAGGTGTTTCTTCGTAATGGTCACGCATCATGGAAGCCACATCCTTAACACTTAACTTGCCTTGTGCCTTGATATAGAGAGGTATTCTGTGTGAAATATTCTTCCCAAGAACATAGTCGAGGTAATTGTCCATGTTTTCTGCTCCATACTTTTTGAAAAAACACCATATTCTTGCATCGCAACTTCTTATTTTACTTGCGTCAGCCGGGCCATAGGTATCTGCAAAGCTGAAATCTTCATCCTTGCCACTGTACAAGCCCTGTTCGCGAGCATGTGTTATGACATCTGAAGAGTAAATGCAATTTTCAGGATCGTTGAGTGGAAATGTTGTTATGCGTGCTTGATTTGCATGCCCTGATATACACCCGTCGGGAATTCTCACTGCTACCCATACTGCTCCTTTGTTTACATTTACCCCATTCACTTTTTTGGGGGCTTTTCCAATTATTTCAAGTATCCATGCTTCATTAGGGTCTGCAATGGAAATAGATTCACCAGTGGATGCATAACCATATTGTGCTGCCAGATCTGTAAATATTTTAATGGCTTCTCTTGCTGTTTTTGCTCTTTGTAAACAAATATACATCAGAGATCCATAGTCAACAATTCCTTCAGGGTCATACTGACTTTTGACACCACCCCATGTGGTCTCTCCTATAACTACCTGGTATTCATTCATATTCCCTATTACCTCATAAGTCTCTCTTACTTGTGGAATCTCTCCCAGGTATCTCCCTTTTCCCCATTCATATATTTTTAACATTTGACCTTCAGGATACTTTTTTGCAGGGTAATGAACTAATGTCCCGAATCTTGTATGTGAGTCGGCGGAATAACTTACCATTACTGAACCATCAGCTGAAGCACCCTTTGTAATTATTAGATTTGTACAGGCATTTCCCTTGACAAAAGGGCATAGCAAAAGCGTTGCAATAAGAATAGTTTTCTGTTGTATCATAACTTTGTTTTTTGGGCTAAGATAAATATTTTTGGGCCAAAAATATTTGCAGAATAAAAAAATGTACATACCTTTGCAGCCCGTTTGAGAAAAAACGGATAGTTCTTTGACGTTATGAGAGAGAAGAAGAGGTAAAAAACATAAGAAGTAAAAAAGAATTAGATAGACTGTTATAAGAGAAAAGATAACGGGACTACAATTTTTAAGAACAAGAACGAGAGAGATAGAAAGTTACTTAAGGGCGAACGGAGGATGCCTTGGCTTCTATTAGCGAAGAAGGACGTGGTAAGCTGCGAAAAGCTGCGGGGATCAGCAAACGTGAAATGATCCGCAGATATCCGAATGGGGCAACCCGTCAGGTTGAAGGCCTGACATGCAGAGATGCAGGCATACGCAGGGAACTGAAACATCTTAGTACCTGCAGGAGAAGAAAGAAAAATCGATTCTCTGAGTAGTGGCGAGCGAAAGGGGAACAGCCCAAACCATTAATGTTTAGGCATTAATGGGGTTGTAGGGGTTTCAATAAATATATATTAAAGAGAAGAGGAACTGACTGGAAAGTCAGGACGCAGAGGGTGAGATTCCCGTACTCGTAATTTTTAATATATAAAGAGACTACCTGAGTAAGGCGGGACACGAGGAATCCTGTCTGAAACTGCGGGGACCATCCCGCAAGGCTAAATATAGATAGAAGACCGATAGAGGACCAGTACTGTGAAGGAAAGGTGAAAAGTACCCCGAACAGGGGGGTGAAATAGTACCTGAAACCGTTCGTTTACAAGCGGTCGGAGCTACAGTAGGTAGCGACGGCGTGCCTTTTGGATAATGAGCCTACGAGTTGCTTCACAATAGCGAGGTTAAGTACTTCAGGTACGCAGCCGAAGCGAGAGCGAGTTTTAAAAGGGCGTAAAGTTATTGTGAGCAGACGCGAAACCTTGTGATCTACCCTTGGCCAGGATGAAGTAGTCGTAAAAGGCTATGGAGGTCCGAACCAGTATCCGTTGAAAAGGATTTGGATGAGCTGAAGGTAGGGGTGAAAGGCTAATCAAACTGGGAGATAGCTCGTACTCCCCGAAATGTCTTTAGGGA
>JAHDPK010000054.1:0-7278 GCA_018434395.1 Bacteroidales bacterium
CAATCTTAGGAAAAAAAATATGTTACTCCGCTGGTGGATATTTTCGATTGTTCCCATATTGGAAGATTAAATCGATCATAAGAAAAAATGAGTATGTAATGACTTACTTTCATATCAAAGATTTTGATAAGGAACAGGAAAAAAAATGTCAGGGCTTAAATGGAGAATCTGCTGCCAATAGATTTGTCAAAAACTATTATGGGTTAAACCACAGCTTCCGGAAATTTAGCCACTTAATTTCAGATTTTAATTTCATGTCGATACAACAGGCAGAATCAACTATTAATTGGGAAGAAAGGCCTATTGTTCATTTTTAATTTTTTTCAAATCTACAAAATGTCTTTTTACAGGCTTTATTTTAAAAGAATTATTTATTTCGTAATTGCCTTGGTTGGCTTAATTATCCTCAGCCCGCTGTTTTTAATCCTTTGGATTTGGCTGTCGATTGCCAACAAGGGAGCGGGGGCATTTTTCTTCCAAGAACGGCCGGGAAAGGAGAGAAGATATTTAGGCGCTTATGTCTTAAATTGGTGTACTTTTCGGCACAATATTTTTCATAGTCTTCTATAATGCTTTATTGACAAGCACAACAGAAGGAAATATTTTTATCCAACTTTGAAAAAACTGTTTGGTTTTGGCTTGTCCAGGTTAGGAATATATTTTTTTCAACTGTTCAAATTTATATTTTTATATTATGATCTTTCTTTCACACAATTTCAAAGATAAAGCTATTGTGGAACCAATAGCTCTACGTCTAAGAGATATTTTTGGACAAGAAAGTGTTTTCTATGATTCTTGGTCAATTCAACCCGGTGATGGTATAATTGACAAAATGAATGATGGTTTGACCCGCAGAATGCACTAATGAAAATGACAAGCGGACAGACTAAAATAATTCCCATCCGTTTAGATAATTGCATAATGCCGACGATCTTGATGCAATCGTTGTATATAGATCTTTGAAAGAGATTAACCCGAATTTATTTATTGATTCTGATGATGGCTATAAATTTGGTAAGAGATGTCAAGAATTCACACATTAAAAATATACAATTATAGGGGTATTGAGCATTTTGAGCATGTATTCGACAATCGACCCCTTGTATGTCTGATTGGCAGAGGAGACTCCGGCAAAACAACGATATTAGATGCTATACATGCGGTATTGTCACCAAGATGGGATTACCGATTTTATGATACCGACTTTCATAATGGTGATACAACTAAACCCATTGTTATTGAGGTTAGTTTACAAGATTTACCGCCTGAGCTGCTAAGTGAATCTAAATTTGGGTTATATAAGAGAATTTTAAACCCCGATAATGAGATTGAAGATTATTTTTCGGAAGAGGAATCTGGTTGCAGTGATATTTTAACTATCAGACTGGTTGTCCACGAAGATTTGGAACCCACTTGGTATGTTGTCAATGATAGGAAAGATCAGGATAATATTGAAATAAGTGCTGGAGACAGAGCAAAATTCAACGTGTTCCTTGTTTCAGATTATATAGATAGACATTTCTCCTGGGGTAAGGGTTCACCATTATATGCTTTATTGAAGAAAAACCATGATGATATCGATACCGACAGAATAATAGTAGATGCTAACAGGAAAGCATATGATAATATAAATAATAATGAGGCTTTTGCTTCTTTTAGTGATATAGTAAAGAGCATTCAAAAATCTGCACTCAGCCTGGGGTTGTCAGTGGATGAACTGAAAGTATTGATTGACTTTAAGAATCTTCTTGTTAAAGAGGGGAGTATAACTCTGCACGATGAATCTAACATCCCGTTTAGATTAAAAGGAAAAGGTACAAGAAGACTTTTGTCAATTGCTATTCAATTAGATCTTATTAAATATGAGGGTGGAATAATACTGATTGATGAAATAGAGCAGGGATTGGAGCCCGACAGGGTGAAGTTTCTGGTCAATCGGCTTAAACAGAATAACCAAGGACAGATATTTATTACAACTCATTCAAATAATGTCATTGTAGAGCTTGAGGCAAAAGATATTTTCCTGAAGAAAAACGATAATCGAAGTGGATTATTTTCTTTCAATGATAATTTTCAAGGCTGTATCAGAAATAACCCGAATGCTTTTTTTGCGAAGAGACTGATTGTTTGTGAAGGTGAAACTGAGGTTGGAATTTGCAGGGCATTAAATAACCATAGAATTAACAATGGATACGATAACCTGGAGTTAAATGGTATCTCTTTGGTAAATGGCACTGGTAATAACTTTGTTGATTATTGTCTTCATTTCAGAAATGCAGGTTTTGATGTATGTGCTTTTTGTGATTCTGATAATCCAGACATAAATAGTAAGAAGACTTTATTGCAAGAAAAGGGTGTTAAAGTTATAGATTGCGATCAGGATAACGCTATTGAACAACAGATTTTTAACGATCTTCCCTGGAACAAAGTACAAGAATTATTAGAATATGCAATTGAATTAAAGGGAGCACAAAGTATATCTGCACAACTTTCTATTGATAAAATAGATTCACTAGAAGACTCGGCTGAAACTCGAAGGTTAATTGGAAATAAAGCAAAAGGTAAGCAAGAAAAAGGATGGTTCAAAAGAATAGAATATGGTGAAGTATTAGGTTGCATCTGGTTTGATTCTTTACATGAGATGGATGATAAGCGATTAAAATCTCAGTATGAAGAGTTGATGTCTTGGATTGATGGAATATGAATTACCCTGAGTTCATATCAGCTAAAAAGAGCTTATTAAAAGCTCCTGCAGGATATGGAAAAACATATACTCTTGCTGAGTGCATTAAGTATTGTCCTGATAATCAAAAACAGTTAATCCTAACTCATACTAATGCAGGTATTGCTTCAATTAACGAGAAATTGAAAGAGCTGGAAATAGATTCATCTAAATGTCATATTAACACAATCTGTGGGTTTGCTCAAAAGTATGTGTTGTCTCTTTGTAATAACAGCAATTTACCACCACAAGAAAACAAGCAATATTTTGAAGCCGTTGTTGAGAAAGCAATAGCGCTCTTTAATTTGGAGTCGGTTAAAAGAATTGTCAAATGCTCATACGATGGATTGTTTGTAGATGAATATCAAGATTGTAGTAAGAGTCAGCACAACATGATCATGGCATTAGCAGAAGTATTACCGACGCACATTTTGGGAGATCGGATGCAGGGGATATTTAATTTTAACGGTACTCTGGTAGATATTGATCACGATCTGAAGGATATTGAATGTCAACTATCACTTGATACACCATGGAGATGGAGAAAAGAGGGTAACAACAATGAGTTGGGGGAGTGTTTAAAAGAAATACGCACTGTTTTGGATTCTGAAAACAAGGAAATTGACTTGAATAATTTTCATAAGAAAGGGCTTTTTTATTATCAGTTTCCAGGGAAAGATATTTATAACCCAAATACTGATTATTCCAGTTATGTAAGAAGAATAATCGCCAATGATCGTCATTTAGAAGAACTGGAAAGTTTACTTATTCTTGTACCAAATGTTTTCACAAGCAGTAGTATAGAGTCAAGAGCAGGATTAAAGGCAAGAATCGACTTTAAACGCCAACTTACATTGTTGGAAGCAATAGATGAAAATGATTACTATGATGTGTGTATTCAGATAGACAGGATTGTAGAAACAATTGATAATCTTCCGCAAAAAATAAAAGAGCTCAATGAGTGCATTTTTACACAATTATTCAACAAAACAGAATTGAATAAATTGTTTCGTTCGAATGCATTAATTAGTAAGGCTGAACTCAATAGTGGTTATTACCTCTTATTAAAAAACTTGCTTGATAGCTTTTTTAATGAACCGTCTGTAAATGGATTATACGCTATAATTCGATTTATGAAAGATGATTTAAGATTAAGGAGTCTGAGGATCGAATTGCTAAACAGTATATTAAGAGCCTTAAATACTGCTGTCACAGAAAAGATCACAGTATATGAGGCCATGAAACAGCAGAAAAACAGGCTAAGACGTGTGGGGAGAAAGATTTACGGTAAATGTCTGGGTACAACTCTACTAACAAAAGGGCTTGAGTTTGATACGGTTGTCATACTCAATGCACACCAGTTTGACAGTTACAAGCATTTTTATGTTGCCATAACCAGAGCGTGTAAGAAGTTGATTATTTTTTCAGAAAAACCTGTTTTGAATTTTAATTAGTATTGCTGAAAGAATTTACGTTAAGAATGGCCCACTGTAGGTTATCCTAAAAATTGAGAATTGACTTTAATGGATTTACCTATTCTTTTAAATGACGAAAACAAGAAATGGTATGAAGTGATTATCCAAAAATTTGATTTATTAATTGTCCATGGAAATTCAAGTTTCAGCAAATATCGGTGATAAGTTTCTGCGGGGCTTGCAGGAGGTACTAAACGTGATTGACCTCATTAACCGAAGCGATGACGATGAAGATGTGATCATTTTTCAAAATAGCATTTTTGTTACCCCTTTATTTATATTGCCTTTACTGGTTTATGTGAATGGTTGCAATAAAAGAATTCGTTATCAATATTCGAACAACTATTTGGATACGATTCAATTTGGAAATGGTGGAATGAAACCAGACAAATTAGAATCATTTAAGTTTCATGAATTTATGGAGAGTTATTCATACAAAACCTATATTCCAATTATCAATTTCCCTGCAGTTCTAAAATATACAAAAGAGAGAAACGAAATTTTATCGGCTGTTGAGAGTTTACTGTCACATCAGGTACTTGCACAACCTAACATTACAGCCGGCCTGAAATATTTAATTGGCGAAAATATCGATAATATTATTGAACATTCTGAATCTGAGAGAGGTTATATATTTAGTCAGGCTTATCCATCTAAAAAATATTTGGATATTTGCATTGCAGATAATGGGATATCGCTGTTGGGTAGTTATTGTAAAGTGAAGGAGAACATGTACACTGATCATCTATCGGCAATGAAAGCAGCAAACTCAGGTATTTCAACAAAAAACTTACCTGATGCTGAAAATAGAGGCTATGGTATTATAACCTCTAAGAAAATGCTTGTGAATGGTTTATCAGGATATTTTGTGATGCTCTCGGGTAATGCACTTTTTTTAAAATCTGAGTCAATAAATCAATTTTTTGCTTTGCCCGACATCGCAACCTGGCATGGTACGATAGTAGCTATGCGTATACCTTATATAAATGAGGGATTTAATTATATTCGTTTTGTTGAATGACAATAATGTTGTAATTTTGCAATATGAGAGATAATATCATAGATATCGCTGTATGTATTGGCCGGGATTTGAAATCGAGAATCGCGGTGAAAAATCTTTATGATATGATTCAGAATCAAAATTTGAAAGATGTAAAGATTGATTTCAGGAATGTAAACTTTGCTACCCGGAGTTTTATAGATGAGTTCTACAATGTGTTTGTTGAAAACAAACGTGTGGAAACTGAGTTGATCAATCTCTCTCCTGAACTGAAAGCGATGTTGGATGCGGTAAAGTCCACCCAACACAGACCAAAAGAATCAGCTCAAAGGTCTTCATCTTGTTCTGATATGAAGTTCTCTTCCATCTCACAAGTCAATAAGTACCTTGATGAATTGTCGTTTAACTAAATCTTATTTTAACTGTTCACATTCTGAAATACAAAGATCTTAGATCCATGAAAGAGATTTACCCGAATTTGTTTGTCGGTTCTGATGATGACTATAAATTCCTATCGTAATCAGGGGATGTCGCGTTCTGCTATGATTGGAATGCTCTTTCTACATTCAAAAGGTCTGCTTCCTGACGATTTCTATGAGGCTGAAAAGAAGTTCCCGGAAATATATCCATTCTATGCACCCAGTAATGGCATTAGAATGTATGCATTCAATAACTGGGATGACTATCAATGATTCAGGATGTAACATGTAGTTAATCAGTATTTTTTTGACAGGGAATTACGACTTATTGTTAACAGTGACTGAGAATGAAGTAATTGCTTCGTGACTCTAAACTTTATTTTTAACGAACTATTGTATTAGGGTACAGTTAAAACCGGAATCTTTGCATCCTAATTATCATTTATTATTTACAAAATATTATGGATTCAAATGAATTTCGCAACGCACTTGGTAGTCTTATATTAAATGCTGCCCACATAGAATATAGTGTGAGAACTGCATTAATAACTCTTTGTTCAAATCTTGGATTTATAGAAACAGATTTATTTGAAGCTATAGATGATCCAGACTTTAGTTTTGGTGATAAGATGAGATTACACAATCGTCGATTAGCAAGTGCCTTAATAGTACAAAGCCTGCAAATGAGCAAGAAAATTGAGTTGCTTAGCCGGGTTATTAAAATAACATGTAGTGGACAGGCTTTAAGTGACTGGGAGGAATTGGTTTCAGATTTAGAAGAATTAAATCGGAAACGGAACGGTTATATTCATGGAATGTATGGAGTTGAAGAGGGTAAGCTTATAAGACTTCAACTCACCAAGGGTAAAAAAGGTTCATCCGATTATTACACAGAAGAAAATGTGGTTGTATCTGAAATTGAAGAATTGGTAATTCGTTTAGAGGATAGACACAGGCAATTAATGGATTTTATTGAAGACTATCCAATAAAAAAATCTGACTCATGGATGCATGTTCCCAAAAGTCAAATAAAACATCCACGATTAACTTTTTAGTAGAATAATAATTTCGTATTGTTATGAATGAATTAACCAGTATAATAGAGGATTACCTGTATCAAAAAAATACCGACTATGCTATATTCATAAATGGTAAATGGAGTACTGGAAAAACATATTATGCAAAAAATTTGACTAAAGTTGCTTCATAGACAAAGAGTGTTTAGGACTATCAGGTACAGGTATATGTACAAATATATTTTGAAACGTTTTCTCGATTTTTTGTTGGCACTGATAGGATTAATCATCATAAGCCCGATATTCCTGTTACTGTGGATGTGGTTATCTATTTCCAATAAGGGAGCTGGGGCTTTTTTCTTTCAGAAACGGCCGGGGAAAGATGAACGGTTGTTCAAAGTTATCAAATTTAAGACGATGACGGATGAGCGGGATTTGGTGGAATGCCATCAGCAAGGAGCAGAAATTTGCCCTCAATGTGTTGGTTAACGGTCACTAAGAATGTGTGTTGCCATCTTTCTATATATTAAATTAGCTTAATTTATCTATTTTTAGCACAAAATATGCAAAAAATACAAACATTATTCTAAGCCGTGAATAATTATTGCTATATTTGCGATAAAATCGCTAAAAATAACAATCATGC
>JAHDPK010000050.1:0-2465 GCA_018434395.1 Bacteroidales bacterium
ATCCGGAGGTATATGAACAATTAATGGCAAAGTTTTCGAAGTATCATTACGAGAATACTATCAAGTTTATAAGTAGAGGACAGGCTGAGGGGTTAATTATGGAGCAACTGGATATAAGCATAGTTTCGCGGACGTTGATTACAATGTCCAATATAGTAATCAGGGATGATACATATGATAACGTTAATGCAACCAAAATAGAGATATTAAAGCAGACAATATTGCTTTATATTAGAGGAATATCAACAGAAAGAGGTATAAAATTATTAGATAATTATTTAAATAATAAACAATATGATCAGAAGAAAAATGAAAAAAATTAGAGTATTAATGCTTGGAGCGGCACTATTGCTTTTATGTGGAAATGATGCAATAGCTCAGACAAATATCAGTCAGAATCATGATACGTTAAGGCTTACTGTTGATCAAGCTTTGGAAATAGCGCTTAGTGATAATCCCAGCATCAAAATTGCAGAGGCAGAGTTAGAAAGGGTAGATTATCTTAAGAAAGAAAGTTGGAATGCCCTTCTTCCTGACTTGAACACAACAATGCAGTACACAAATAATATTTACAAGCAGATATTTTTCTCTGATTTTTTCCCCGGAGGTAAGATGGAGGTGGGTTCAACACACAGTTATTCAGTTACCACAAATGCTACTTTACCGATATTTGCCATGGGTCTATACAAAAACATTGAACTTTCAGGGTTGGAGATAAAAGCTGCTCTTGAATCTGCCAGGACAACAAAACTAGATCTTATACAGCAGGTTAAAAATAGTTTTTATGGCATTGTTATGATGAAAGAGTCTCTGAGAGTCCTGGAAAAAAGTTATAAAAATGCTTCGGAGAGCGCAGAAAACATTAAGATGATGTATGAACAGGGACTTGCAAGCGAGTTTGATAAAATACGCTCGGACGTTGCAGTAAGAAATATTTTGCCCTCTCTTACCGAAGCAAGAAATGGACTTGAACTTGCTAAGTTACAGCTTAAAATACTTCTTTCATTGAAAATGGACCTTCCAATTGATGTAATTGGCGATTTTTCATATCTGGAGGCAGAGATAAATAATTTCAACAGGAATATTCCATACAATTTTGAGATGAATAGCAGTTTAAGAACAATGGACATTCAGCTTGAAAAGCTGAACAAGACCTTTGAACTCGTTCGTGCTCAAAGACTGCCGGTTCTAGCCGGTTTCGGCAACTATGTTATTCAAAAACAGAGCAATGATTTCAGCTTTCAGGGAGTATGGCCAAATTCTTTGATGGTCGGAGTATCTCTCAAAATACCAATTTTTAATAAGTTTTCCACAACTCTTAAGGAAAAAGAGACAAAAATAGGAATTAGGCAGCTGGAACTTCAAAAAGATCTTTTGGAAAACTCTCTCTCATTAGCGGCTCAGAATGCAATCAATGAAATGCAGAGAGCAAAAATTCAGCTTCAATCTGATAAGGAGGCTGTTGCACAGGCTATAAAAGGATATGAAATAGCAAAGGTGAGGTATAAAACTGGGATAGGTACAGTATTGGAACTGAATGACTCAGAAGTGTCTCTCACAACATCAGAGCTTAACCTTAATAAAACGCTATATGACTTTTTGAAGGCTAAGAACGAATTTGAAAAAGTCTTGGGGATTGAAAAATTATAAATAATAAAACACATATGAAAAAGGGATCTATTTTATTGGCTTTAAGCTTAATATTTTTGTCAGTCGCTTGCTCTTCTGACAAACAGAAAAAGGGTGCAGACGATGCTGCTGTTGCACCTGAAGTGGTGGAGGTAAAGGTCGCTGAAACTGTAAAACAAATGGTTCCTCAGCAAGTGGAGTTTACCGGTAATATCGAACCATTTGTAAAAAACAATATTGCAAGTGGAGCCTCTCAAAGAGTTGAAAAGATAATGGTAGATGTTGGCTCACATGTCAGGAAAGGTCAGCTGCTTGTTCAGATGGAGAGTGTCAACTATTCACAGGCCAAAATTCAACTCGAGAACTTAAAGGTTAATCTGGCTCGTACAGAAGAACTCTACAAAGCGGGAGGTATCTCACAACAGCAGTATGATCAAATAAAGACTCAGGTGGATGTTGCTGAACAAAATATTAGCAATCTTTATAAAAATACTCAACTTTTTTCTCCAATTGATGGAGTTGTAACACAAAGAAATTATGACAATGGAGACATGGTAGGAGCCATGCCGATACTGGTTGTCATGCAGATACAGCCTGTAAAGATTTTGATAAATATTTCAGAAGAATACTTTCCACAAGTTAAGATTGGAACTCCGGTTCAAATAGCTCTTGATGTATATAATGGAAGGAAGTACCCAGGAAAAGTCAGTCTTATTTATCCTACAATTGATCCCGCGACTCGAACATTTCAGGTACAGGTAAGTATTCCAAATCCCAATTTAGACATTCGTCCGGGTATGTTTGCTCGTGCTACGGTAGATTTTGGTTCCAAAGAT
>JAHDPK010000024.1:0-13077 GCA_018434395.1 Bacteroidales bacterium
CTTTCAGACCATTATTTTTAGCTATATTGGTTGGCTTCAAAACTTAGACTGACAAACGGATAAGCGCTTGATAATTCACCGTTCTCTGCGGACAGAGAGATCAAAACCAGATCCCGAAACAAGTTCGGGATGACAATGTGAGGGACTTACCAAACGCGCTGCCCGGATAACTTCATCAGGTGCATAGAAAACCCGAATTGTTGAGCCGGTTCTGTTCGTGAGACCCCGTACCTTGTAATCGATACCCCCCGCTCCGCGTCATGCTGAACTTGTTTCAGCATCATTCCACTTCTTCTTCGTCTGCGAACGGATAGCTGTTGACGAACAACTTGATTCTATTCGTAAAGCTTAGCAAAATCGAACTGAAACACCCTAACGGCAGGAAGGAGGAAACAATGTTCTGCTCAGTTAATCTTTATAGCTGCAGTGAAACAACAGATTCATGGACGGAAATGTTATGCATTAAAGGTTTCAACTTCAATAGAGTTTACAATTGCTTGCTTCCCTATTTGTTGTTAGCAAACAATGTCACTATTTCAAAGAGTAATTCGCTGTTAGGAGCTGTTTGGTCAAATCCTTTCTACTGAGACTTCTTTAGGATTATTAACAAAGAACGGTAGTGTGAGATTGCAAAGAAAGTTTGGTTTCTTATAGAAAGCAAGGATACGTTCATTACAAGAAGCAATCCAAGATTCTTATAGAAACACGAGGAAGACAGAAGGACTGGTTTTGTGGCACCTAAACATCAAGATATTCTGAAATGAATTAGGCGTTTACTTATAGACACTCTACCAGGAAGTAAACAGATTCTTTCACACACTTATTGACTCTTTTGGAGATCAAAACGTCCTTGAGTAGCGCGTGATAGCGACTTGCAACAGAATTCCTAAAGATATTCGGCATTAAGCATTGATGTTCTCTGCAAAACCGTCTGTAGTTCCGCAAAATCAGTCGAGAGAATGCGAAACCCCCACTAAGCAGGAATTGCATTAATGGCACAATGTTATATAATTATTTGGTTACTACAGGTTAAGGAGGTCCTGCAAATGATTGATGAAGACTATGGCAGACTTCCAGCTTATTGGCGTGTCGAGAAACATTTAACCGATGTCATTAAGAAACTCAAACCAGGTGACATTCTTCCGAGCGAAAAGGAACTCGTCGAAAAGTACCAGCTAAGCAGAACCACAATTAGAACAGCACTTAGCAACCTTGTTGCAAAAGGAGTCATAGTAAGAAAGCCGGGTAGAGGAACATTCGTGACAGAGCGCACAATTACCGAGTCTCTAGCTTTCCTGAATAGTTTTACTTCGGAGATGGAGGCGATAAATGCGGTGGCTCGCAGCAAAGTGCTTTGCCAGCAAATCGAGTTAGCGAATGAGACTTTGACAGAAGCATTTGGAGTTCCTTTGGGTACTGAAGTGCTTAGACTAGAAAGAATTAGGTACATGGGAGACATTCCAGTCGCTTTGCAAAGATCCTTCATTAATCTATCGCTTGACAGAAAACTTGACTGTCTCATAAAGGAAGACTTCAATAGGAATTCACTGTACGAAACGTTAGAAAGGCTGGGCTTTTCACCAAACAGTGCAGAAGAGGAGATTAGAATAGCAGTTCTCGATAGGAACATGCGAAACTTGCTAATGAGTGAGGATACTCACGGACTCTCAAGATCAAGAAAAACTTACCTTCTAGATGGTAGATGTATTGAGTCGGTTAATTCAGTGTATAGAGGAGATAATTACACGCTGAAACTCTCTCTGAGAAGAAAAGGGAACTCTGATGTTGGGGGATATTGATGATTAGAGCTCTTGCAATAGACATTGATGGGACGTTCTTGGGGAATAATGGCGAGTTCTTGCACGAAAACGTAGAGATATTGCGAATGCTTCTTACAAAAGGAATTGTGCCAATATTCGCAAGCGGAAGAACTACCGTATCCACAAGGAAGATCTCAAGAGCTATTTGCAGACGGTCACTTCCTTTTGTCGCTTTCAACGGAGCAGTGCTTGCGGTAGGTTCGAGGAAGCCGGTAAATATTAAGTTCGTTGGTAATTTAGCCGCGAAAATCGTTGAAAGGCTCCTTGATAAAGGAATATATGTTCAGGCGTTTATTAACGATAACGTTTTTGCTTCAGAGATGTCATCTGCTGCAGTTGATTATGCTATACGTGCAGGAATAGAGATCACAGTCAGAAAAAGACTTCACAGAGTAGTCTCTATAGCACCACCAACTAAGATCACGGCAAAATGTGACGAGAATGGATTTCCAGAGTTGTTGAGTGAACTAAAGGGAGAATTTGGCGAAGCGCAATTCATTACAGTCAGGCCAGGCCATATAGAGATCTTCCCATTAGGTGTGAGCAAGTTAGAAGCTTTGAAAACGTTTTGCAGCTGCAGTGGTATTGCTCTTTCAGAGATCGCAGCTTTTGGAGATGGTTTATTGGATATTGAGATGCTTGTGAGCGCCGGCATAGGTGTAGCAATGGGAAACGCTTCTGAAGAAGTTATTAGAGCGGCAGACATTGTAGCACCGAGAAACGATGAATGCGGTTTTTGTGTTGCAGTCAGGCAGTTGATAGAGAACGGTTGTATTTGTTTCTCATAGAACCGGAGGGCTAGAGATGAATAAGAAGATTGGCATATCGCTTTACCCAGGACTATTCAATACAAGAAACGATATTCAGAACGCTATAAAACAGGCTTCAGCAATAAAGGCTTCAACCGTATTTACTTCGCTTCATATTCCCGAGGTTAACGTTTCCGAAATGATCAGTGATTGCGAATTTCTCTGTAGTACAGCGAGGGAATATGAAATGGAGGTTATCGCGGATATTTCGCCCAGAACTTTCAGCAACTTCAAAGCTACTCCGTTTGATATGGAAAGCCTTTATAGAATTGGGCTTTCAGGAGTTAGGGCTGATTTTGGCTTCTCCAAAGACGAAATGCAGGCAATGATAAGCAATAATGTGGGCCTCAAAATCGTCATAAATGCCGATGCTTCAAGATGGCATCTGGAAGAAATTGCCGACATAGCCAAGTCAACAGGTATCACTGTTGAAGCATGTCACAACTTCTACCCAAGGCGTGACTCGGGCCTTTCCATGTCGTTTGTGGCAGAAAGATCAGGATATTTGAAAGGGATGGGTTTCGAAGTCTCTGCTTTTGTGGCATCTCAGGATTCAAGGAGAGCAGTTGTGTATGAAGGTCTTTCTACTGTTGAAGACCACAGGTCACTTACGCCTTCAAAGGCAGCAAGAGAGCTATTCTCAACCGGGGTGATTGATAAGGTGTTCATTGGAGATCCTCTACCATCTAGGAAAGAACTCGATGAGCTAAAGCTTGCTCTGGAAGAAGACTGTCTTGAAATCGAACTAGAGTTACTGACTAATGTATCCGAATCTGAGCTGGATGCGGTCCTTGGGGGGGTTCACCTTCAGCCTCCAGAAAGCGGTTACGCACATGTAATAAGGTCTTCTGAGACCAGGAAAAGAGAAAGGAGAATATTCCCAAGAAACACGCTTGAAAGGCCATTAGGAACAGTCACACTTGACAATTCTAATTATGGAAGGTACGAGGGGGAACTGCAGATATGTCTTGTTGATTTGCCTGCAGATCCAAGAGTAAATGTGGTCGGAAGAATAGTTTCTAGAGACATTCGAATAATCGATCTAATCAAATACAGTGGAAGATTCAAATTCATCAGTGGTTCACAATGAATAACAGTCCTTCTTTTCTAAAACTTTGAGTTACTAGAAGGACAAATGCCACATGGAGGAGGTTTTTACATTGAGAGTACTTAGAATTCTCTTAATCGGAATGGTACTATTGGGTTCGTGCCTAGCTCTAGCAGGGTACAACGAGTCTCCTATGCTTGCTGACCTTGTGAAGGAAGGGAAATTGCCGCCCGTGGAAGAAAGGCTCCCGGACAATCCTCTTGTTGTTGTACCGTATGAAGAAATCGGCGAATATGGTGGGACTTGGAGATCGGCTGACATTGCAATGAGCAGCGAAACACACTTTATGCCTCTCAGTACCGAACCACTGATAAGATGGAACAGAGAAGGAAATGCCGTAGAAGCAAATGTCGCTGAAAGCTGGGAAGTTTCTGAAGATGGAAAGACTTTCACGTTCAACCTGAGAAAAGGAATCAAATGGTCTGACGGAGTACCGCTTACTGCAGATGATATTATCTTCTGGTATGAAGATATTCTTAATCAGAAAGAGCTCACACCATCTATTCCTGGATGGTTGAAAGCTCTCATTTCCGTTCGAAAAGACGGAGATTATGTAGTGATTTTCGAATTCTCAAAGCCTTATCCTCTCTTCCTAGAGAATATGGCTAATCTTGGTGGTGGGAGATACGATGCGATCATTCAACCAAAGCACTATCTCATTAAGTATCATCCTTCTTACACTTCACAAGATGAGCTTGATGCTCTAGCCAAAGAAGCTGGATTTGACACCTGGTACGCCCATTTTGACTTCAAACGTCACTTCATGAAATGCACCAATGTACCAGTGCTTAGCGCATGGAATCTTGTCTCTGTATCTGAAACAGAACAACTTCTCACTAGAAACCCGTATTACTGGAAAGTTGATACAGAAGGTAATCAGTTACCTTACATCGATCGAGTAATCAACGAAGTTGTTCTTAATGCGGAAACATTGACGATGAAAACAGTGGCAGGGGCCTACGATTTCCAGCCATATAGGCTTTCTTTGGCTGATTACAGTCTTTTCAAAGAAAATGAAGAAAAGGGTGGATACAAGGTTCTTCTTTGGGATACTGCTTTGGGATCGAACCTTGCCATTATGCCTAATCTCAACAGTACTGATCCTTACAAGCATGAACTCTTCAACAATCTCAATTTCAGAATAGCTCTCTCGCTAGCAATAAATAGGGAAGAGATCAATGATCTCTGCTATCTTGGTCTTGCAGTACCGAGACAAGCGACAATCATAGATGGATGTCCTTATTACACCGAGGGTCTTGAAGAGCTCTATGCAGAATATGATCCAAAGAGAGCGTCAGAAATTCTTGATTCTATAGGTCTCGACAAGAAGAACAGCGATGGATACAGATTGAGACCTGATGGTAGCGTCCTTGAACTTACAATTTTCACAACGGATATGACGCTTTACGGTCCTTGGGTAGACGTTGTTGACTTAATAAGCACGTATTTCAACAAAGTCGGCATAAAGACAGCCTATGATGTTTTGTCTTCGACTCTCTATTCACAGCGCAGAAACTCAACAGACTTCGACATTATTACTTGGGCGTGGGGAAGAGGCCTTCATCCGCTTCTGGAACCAGCATTTATCTTCCCTTACTTACAGACCGTAGGAGCACCTCTATATGCTCTATGGTACACTTCTGGAGGCGAGAAGGGAGAAGAGCCTACAGAAGAGATCAAAGAGATAATGGCGCTTTATGACGAGTTTGTGGTTACGCCAAATGACGAAGAGAGACTTGAAATCGGTAAAGAAATCATAAGGATGAGTGCCGAGAACATATGGATGATAGGTACAGTTGGAATTGCACCGAATATTCTTATTAAGAAAGATTATTTTAGAAATGTTCCTGATAACGCTCTATACGAGTACATATTGCAGCACATTACTCATACACATACAGAACAGTACTTCATTAAGTCCACAAAATAAATAGGGAGTGATCAGCATGCAGTTCTCGTATTTTTATGGTGGGATTGATAATCACGAACTGCTCATAAGAGATTTGGTTAACTGGAAAATCCAGTTCATTACACTAAATCACAGACAATGTGACTTTCTTTTGCGGAGCAGTCATAGAGAACTTGAAAGAATCAAGAACGATTTCCATACCGCTGGTGTTATGATGCGAGCACTGCATGCTCCTTTTGGACTTGACAATAATCTATCGGATGCGGATAGCGAAAGGCGTCTTAGAACACTCAATGAACACAAAGAAATCGTAAGAAGAATGCCAATTATTGGCATTGAAATCCTGCACATTCATCCAGGTGCCAGTTCAAATTCTGAAGACAAATCCATATCGAGAGATCAGGAAAGAGGGCTTCTTCTCGAAAGTCTTGATGAGCTCTTACGAGTTGCTGAAGAATCTGGCGTGAGATTGGCCGTCGAAAACATGCCAAGAGGATTTGGATCGCCAGAAGAACTTCTTTCAATAATTCAATCATATAAGTCGCCCTATCTCGGCGCCTGCTATGATACTGGTCATGCTCATGTGAGTAGTGGAGTAATACATGGAATGACCACTCTTGGGAGCAAGATTATCGATTTTCATATTCATGACAATAACGGAATTCAAGACAATCACCTGCAACCACCCTACGGAACTATTGACTGGGAAGCGTTTATCGCTAAGACAATAGAAATAGGATTTGCCGATCCTTTGACAATGGAGTGTCTATCCTGGGGAAATGCAGGGTTGGAGAGAATGGCCAGGGAGGTAGAAGCGTTTTTTTCCGGGAATATTGCTACGTGTAAAGTTGGAGAAAGAGAAGGCATTGTGAAGTGCAGCAAATGTAAACACATCTTTGTAAAGTCGGCCGAAGAGTTCAATTGTCTCTGCGATAATTGACTGGAGAATGCTTCCGACCATCTCTTTAAAACAACTGTAAGGGAGTTGGAAAGGTTTGGGTACTTTCATACTTAAGAGGGTGCTGCTTCTAATACCAACACTCATATTCATATCGATTGTCTCATTCATCATCATACAGTTACCTCCAGGAGACTATCTGACAACGTATATTCAGGCACTTGAGGCCACCGGAGCTACTGTCGATCAGTCTACTGTTGATGCTCTGGTGAAAAGATATGGGTTGGATCAACCTCTTTACGTACAGTATTTTAGTTGGGTTTTTGGAATGTTCAAAGGTGATTTCGGATATTCATTCGAATGGGATAAACCTGTGAGTGAGCTAATATGGAATAGACTTTTCTTGACCTTAGCTATATCAATAACAACGTTGCTTTTCACGTGGATTGTATCCTTTCCATTCGGAGTATATTCTGCAACTCATAGATATTCGATCGGTGACTACATAATTACGTTCTTTGGGTTCATCGGGCTGGCTATTCCAAATTTCATGTTGGCATTGATTCTAATGTGGATTGCCTATAGTGCCTTTGATCTGAGCGTTGGTGGTCTCTTCTCTCCAGCATATGCAGAGGCGAGCTGGAGCCTGGCTAAGCTAATCGATTTTCTAAAACACATATGGATTCCAGTCGTTGTTATCGGGACAAGTGGAACAGCTGCTTTGATTAGGACATTAAGGGCAAATCTCCTAGATGAAATGAACAAACCTTATGTTGTTACTGCGAGAGCAAAAGGAGTATCTGAAAGGAGGTTACTCTTCAAGTATCCCTTACGAGTGGCAATGATTCCATTTATTAGTACTGTAGGCTGGTCTCTTCCATTGCTGATTTCTGGAGAGACTATTGTTGCGGTGGTACTTAATTTGCCCACTACTGGTCCCTTGCTCCTCAGATCCCTTCAGAGTCAAGACATGTACTTGGCTGGAAGCTTTATAGTCTTGTTGAGTATTCTCACAGTAATTGGTACTTTGATCTCGGATATCCTTTTGGCCTGGCTAGATCCGAGAATCAGGTCTTAAGGGGGCACAGATGTTTAGAAAGAGAAGAGATTCAAAAAATCGGGATGGACTTGCGAAGCAAAATGCTTCTCTTTCGCTGTCTGCAATGACGGCTGATTCACCACCCGAGGAGATTTACGTTGCTTCTCAGTGGAAGCTTATGTGGTGGAAGTTCAAGAAGCATAAACTTGCCGTTTTTAGTGGAGTACTGCTGATCATTCTCTACATTTTTGGTGCCTTTTGTGAGTTTCTTTCTCCCTATGACCCTAACGAGTATCACACGAAGTACGCTTACGCTCCTCCTCAAGTAATAAAATTCGTGGGTGAAAACGGTTTCTCTCTGAGACCGTTCGTATACGGATTGAAAAGCAGCGTAAACAGGGAAACACTCAGGAGGGAATACACGGTCGACAAGAGCAAGGAATATCCAATCAGGTTCTTTGTGAAGGGAGAGCCCTACAAATTCTGGGGAATTTGGGAAACGGACATTCATTTTATTGGAACTGAAGAAGGCATTCTCTTTCTCTTAGGTACCGACCGGATGGGAAGGGACGTCCTGTCCCGGGTTCTATACGGTGCAAGGATTTCGCTTTCTGTAGGACTATTCGGTGTTTTCGTGAGTCTTGTTCTCGGAATCATTATTGGCGGATTATCGGGATATTTTGGCGGTATTATTGATTTGATAGTTCAGAGATTGATCGAATTCCTAAGATGTATACCTACCATTCCATTATGGATGGCTCTTAGTGCAGCTCTTCCAGCTCATTGGCCTCCTCTGAGGGTCTATTTTGGAGTTACAATCATCCTTTCATTAATCGGATGGACAGGTCTTGCTCGAGTCGTAAGAAGCAAGTTCCTTTCACTAAGAGAAGAGGAGTTCGTCCTTGCCGCAAAACTTGCTGGTGCTGGAAGGATGAGAATTGTAGTTAGACACATGGTACCTTCTTTTCTAAGCCACATAATCGCGTCTATTACACTGGCAATTCCGAATATGATTCTTGGAGAGACAAGTCTTAGTTTTCTTGGTGTTGGCCTTAGACCACCAGTTATAAGCTGGGGTGTGCTACTTAAGGAGGCCCAGAATGTCAGAACAATCGCACTAACGCCTTGGTTACTTATACCTGGCATCTTTGTTGTAGCTGCAGTACTTGCGTTCAATTTTCTTGGAGATGGTCTTAGAGATGCTGCCGATCCTTATGTTAGATAAAATGGAGCGATTGATGTGAATTGCAAACTCTTGGAAATAAATGACCTGCAAACTTATTTCTTCACTGACGAAGCTACCGTCAAGGCTCTTGACGGAGTTTCATTTGACATAAATAGAGGGGAAGTTCTAGGTGTTGTTGGAGAAAGCGGATGTGGAAAGAGTGTAACCGCCCTTTCCATTCTTAGAATTCTGGGAGAAAGAGGAAGAATAGTAGGAGGAAGTATAGTTTTTCATAGGAATGAAGATTCAGTTGACTTGGCTACTCTGAATCCACGCAGTAAAGAGATGATGAGTATTAGAGGCAAAGAGATTTCTATGATTTTTCAGGAGCCCATGACTTCATTCAGTCCAGTCCACACTATCGGAAATCAAATAATGGAAGCTATGATTATCCATCAGCAACTTGATAAGAAAGAAGCTAGAGAACTGGCGGTTGAGATGTTAAGGAGCGTAAATATTCCAAGACCAGAAACCTGTGTTGATCGTTATCCACATCAGTTGAGTGGGGGAATGAGGCAACGAGCTATGATCGCTATGGCTTTGTCGTGTAACCCGAAATTGCTGATTGCGGATGAACCCACCACGGCTCTAGACGTCACTATACAGGCTCAGATTCTCGCTTTGATGAAAGAGTTACAGAAAGAATCAGAAATGTCGATAATGATGATAACTCACAACCTCGGTGTCGTTGCAGAAACCTCCAAGAACGTGGTAATAATGTATCTAGGAAGAATAGTGGAGTCTGGTACGGTTCAGCAAGTCTTTCATAATCCCCTTCACCCATATACAAGGGCTTTGCTAAGATCCATACCCAAATTAGGGAAAAAGCAAGGAAAACGTCTCGCTTCAATTGAGGGAACCGTTCCGGACGCCTCCAGGATCCCTCCGGGATGTTCTTTTCATCCAAGATGTGAATCGTTTATTAGGGGAGTTTGTGACGTGAAGAAGCCAGAAATTGTTGATGCTGGAGATAGTCACAGAGTCTCTTGTCATCTGTATGGAGGTACTTATGACGGAGAATAATACACTGCTTCGAGTCGTGAATTTAAAAAAGTACTTCCCTATTCAGAAAGGTCTTTTCAAGAAAACTGTTGGGTATGTAGAGGCAGTAGATGACGTGTCTTTCAATATTGGAATTGGCGAGACTTTCGGCCTGGTTGGCGAAAGCGGCTGTGGGAAGACAACAACTGGTCGTTGTATACTGCGAGCAATAGAACCGACAGAAGGTGAAATACTCTTCAAACTTGCTGATTCCTTTATTAATGTAACTGAGTTGTCTGGCGGTGGAATGAAAAATCTGAGAAAAGAGATGCAGCTTATTTTTCAGGACCCATATTCATCACTTAATCCTAGAATGACAATACTTGATATTGTTGCAGAACCACTTCTTGTGAATGGCATGAAAAAAAGTTTCGAAAGGAAGGAACTAGTAAAAGGTTTGTTGGAAAAAGTTGGAATCAGGCCAGAATATATGAACCGTTATCCTCATGCATTCAGTGGCGGGCAGAGACAAAGAATCTGCATTGCCCGAGCTCTTGCCCTGAACCCCAAATTCGTAGTATGCGATGAGTCGGTATCCGCTTTAGATGTATCAATACAGGCGCAAATACTGAATCTTCTTCAAGATCTTCAGGAAGAGTTCAAGTTGACTTATCTATTTATTGCACATGATTTGAGTGTAGTGGAGCACATAAGCGATAGAGTCGGAGTGATGTATGTAGGGAAAATTGTTGAAATTACCGAAACCGAAGAGCTTTTCAAAAACCCTTTCCATCCATATACAGAAGCTCTCATGTCAGCAGTGCCAAAAACAGATCCAGATATGAAGTCCCAGCCTATTCTCCTTAAGGGAGAGGTTGCGGATCCATCAAATCCTCCTGGCGGCTGCAGGTTTCATCCCCGCTGCAACTATGCTCAAGACATCTGCAGAATTTCAGAACCTGAGCTAATTAGGATTGGTGATGAAAATTCTACGGAACACTATGTTGCTTGCCATTTCGCAAAAGAACTTAGTCTGAAGGGAATATAAAAACTTGTCTCAGAATTTCCAACCATTTCGGACTTGAGCGACTCAATAGATTAGATTCATTACTGTGATTCACTTTGAGTGTGATCTGGTAATAGCAGTAAGTTAAAGACAGGAAATCCCTAGGATGCAAAGAGCCCGTTCGGCTTCCTCGATTTTCAACCTACTCCAAGGCTAGTCAGATAACAAACAAAGTACTTCTGAGAAACCAGTATGTCGACATGACAAGCTGATCCGGCATATCGCTCTTTCCATACGAACGTACACCATAAACCACAAATGACCGGTCTGACCCTTGATTATTGGAGAATAATATAAGGACACTAGGGTTTAACTAACACTTCCTCGAAATTGCTTTGAATTTGAGAGAAATCAATCGGTGAATTGTAATTCAGAGATCCATGAGGCCTCAGTTTGTTATAGAAACCAAGATAGACATTGAATTTCTTGCATAGATCGTTTAGATTGAGAAACTCGTTGTTTTCAACGAATTCCCTTTTCAAGGATGAGAAGAAGGATTCAATATAAGCCTGTGAATTTGGATTTCTCTTCATTCCGAATTCGTGTGCAATCTCTTCTTCATTCATGAATATACCCGTGTTGATTGCTCTGAACTGACTTCCATTATCTGTTCTAATGAACTGAGGTCTTCCCCTGCGTCCAATCAAGAGTTTAATTAGCTCAATGAAGTCCTCTTTTTTGCATGAGGTTCCCACGTAAGTTCCGACTACGTTCCTGTCGTACACGTCCAGGACAGTTAGTATGGCCACAAGCTCTTCTCTGGTCTTTACAAAGGTTATATCCGCTTCCCACAGTTGATTCTTCTCGGTTACCTTCATTGAACTGCTTCTTCTTACAGGGTGTTTATCTCGCTTCTTGTATTTTCCTACAAGGCCAAGCTTCTTCCTGATTCTATGTAGCTTCTTGTGGTTTACTCTTATCCCGTAATAAGTGAGAATGTATCTCGACAGCTTCTTTGAACCAAGGAACTTCAAATAGTAAATCTCTTCAAGTTGCGAATCTGCATTTGAGATATAGATCAAAAGCTTCTCTAACTCTTCGTCGTCTGTGGTTCCTCCGAAATCGTTGAATGAATAACCTCTGTTCTTTCTCTTGTATATTTCTCCTGCAATAATGAAGCCTGGATTCCTGGTGCGATAGTAACTGCTTGAGGGTATTCCAAGTACCTTTAGCAAATACGTGATCGAGAAGCCCCAGGATCTGTATCTCTCAACAATCAGAAGAAGCGTTATGTCGGTTGTGCCCTTTTGCCTTACTTCTTTTTTTTTGACATCTCCTCAAGCAGTCTTATTCGCAATCTGCTCTCTGCAAGCTCAAGCTTCAATCTTTCAATTTCCGCCTGTGCTTCATCCAAATCCTCTGCTTTCTCTTTCAGTTTGTCCAAACCTAGCTCTTCCTTAAGGAAAACAGGGATCTTACTCTCATCTGAAATGAAGGAACTCTTTCTGCCTGGAGTAGATTTAAATGCTCTCTCTTTGTATTCCCTGTATTCCTTTACCCAATTACATATAGCTGAAGGACTAAGACCATATTTCCTTCCTAACTCTCTGTAACTCCTGTCTGTCTCTAGGTATTCTTTAACTACTTCAATCTTAAACTCAGAACTAAAACTCCTCTGCTTCTTCCCTTTCATACTTACCCCCTCTCTACTCTTCTATCCTATCTGTTCTTCTATTTATCTCCAATATCCTTGCGGGGTAAATATGGATCGTTCTTTCGACGAGAAACGATGAACACAAGACGCCTTTCTATTTGAGGGCCTATCAGGATCCTGCCCAGTTTGGCGAATTTCTAACTAAGAATGCCAGAGAGAAATTCAGAGTTTTCTCCGGGAGAGAGAGCAGTGTCAGTATTGTTGTCGATGGCGAATATGTAGAAAAAGTCGGGAGGAAGAGCAACATACGGATCAGAATAGTTGATGACATCGAAGTCTTCGGATCGGTCGTCCCAGTAAAGATTTCCGGTACCGGAGAGGAGATTGCGTTTCTGTACGACACCGGACTTGGAGAAAAGAATTCCCTTGGAATGGGAATGATAGAGATTGCCGGGAAGCGGTTTTGAGTATAGAAGGGTTTTCTTTGCCAAGCTGGTTTTCGATGCGCGTATTTGAATTGAAGGCCGCTTCGATAGAGTAGGTTATCCGCACGGTTTTCCAGAAAACGCCTATAACCGTCATGAACTGATATTTTAAAGGTACAGTAGTGGCAACTTTCAGACCATTA
>JAHDPK010000018.1:0-1116 GCA_018434395.1 Bacteroidales bacterium
ATTCGGCACCAAGAGTGTTGGAGAGACTCCATCCAACAATATAGCGGCTGTAAACATCAATAATTGCCGTAAGATAAAGAAACCCGTGTTCCATTGGAATATATGTAATGTCAATGCTCCAGACCTGATTTGAATGTATTTTGCCATCCCCAACTTACTAAGGTTTTTCCCCGGATAAATGGCCATAACACCCATTTTTCTTAATAAAATCAACCATGCCAAGAACACCTTTTGTGGGATGTGGAATTTATAACTTAGCATGGACAAATAGTTAAGCAAAAAACTTAACTTTAAGACATGAAAGGCAATCGTATGCACTATGATCGTAAATTCAAGGAAAATGCGGTCAAATTAAGTTATCAACGGGACAATCTCAATGATCTGGCACGTGAATTAGGAATCCGGACAGAGTTGGTTTATCGTTGGCGCAGGGAATTAAAGGAGTACGGCACCGGGAGCTTTTCCGGACACGGAGTTCCCAACCTTACTCCAGAGATGAAGGAGCTTTCTGATCTCAAGAAACAGATTCAACGTATAGAGACCGAGAATGACATATTAAAAAAAGCTTTAAGCATCGTCTCCAAGAGCGACCGTTGATTTACAGGTTTATATTTGATCATGAGTATAGAGGCGTATTCCCTGTCGAAAAGTCGTTATGGAAGTCCAAGAATAACAACCGAATTGAACAGTAAAGGAATAAAAGTTTCCAGAAAGACAGTTGCCAAGTATATGAAAAGGATGGGTATAAGAAGTAAATATTCGAACAAACGAAGGATTTATCTATCTTACAAATGTGTTAGATCTTTTTGACAGGAAGTCCATCGGGTGGTCAATGAGTAACGGACTGAGTTGCCAGGAAACTGTGATACCTGCCTTGAATATGGCATTAAAACGCAGGAAAAAATGCAAAGACCTGATTTTTCATTCAGACAGGGGCATTCAATATGCCTGCAAAGCGGCGGTAAATACCTTGGAATCTTACAACATAACACAAAGTATGAGCAGAAAGGGGAACTGTTGGGACAATGCCGTTGCCGAGAGTTTTTCAAGAATTGCAATCTTTGAATACATCGAACTGTGGTATAATAAAAAACGAAGACACTCTGCTCTTAACAA
>JAHDPK010000037.1:0-20684 GCA_018434395.1 Bacteroidales bacterium
AGGGGCATTCAATATGCCTGCAAAGCGGCTGTAAATACCTTGGAATCACACGACATAACACAAAGCATGAGCAGAAAGGGGAACTGTTGGGACAATGCTGTTGCCGAGAGTTTTTTTAAAACGTTAAAGACTGAACTGATTTACGGAAGTAAAAGATTAAACAAGGAACAGACCAGAATTGCAATCTTTGAATACATCGAACTGTGGTATAATAAAAAACGAAGACACTCGGCCCTTAACAACCTCACAATAGATGAATTCTGGGATAATTTTTATAAAACAAAAACTAATTTATTAAATGTTGCTTAATTCTTTGTCCAAAAAAAGTTTGCAATTCCATATGCCTGACTTAAATTCATAACAGCAATGTACCGACACTTTTTTAAACGCCTGTTCGATTTTGTAATCGCTCTGATAGGATTTATCACCATAAGCCCTCTTTTTCTGCTGTTGTGGATCTTATTATCCATTGCAAATAAGGGTGCCGGTGCTTTTTTCATCCAAGAACGACCGGGAAAGGATGAAAAGATTTTCAAGGTGATTAAGTTTAAGACGATGAACGACCGTCGGGACGAGAACGGCATTCTGTTGCCCGACAGTGAAAGGTTGACAACGATTGGGCGATGGATACGTTCGCTGTCGCTGGATGAGATACCGCAATTGATCAATGTGCTGAAAGGGGATATGTCGCTGATTGGCCCACGGCCGTTGCTGGTGCAGTATCTGCCGTTGTACAATGAAACGCAGCGCCGCCGGCACGAAGTGCGTCCGGGAATGACCGGATGGGCTCAAGTGAACGGGCGCAATGCGATCAGTTGGCAGGAAAAGTTTGCGTACGACGTATGGTACGTTGATCATGTTTCGTTATCTTTGGACATTAAAATCCTTTTAAAAACCGTTGAAAAGGTATTTAAACGCGAAGGAATCAATACAGGAACCCATGTAACAATGGAACCATTTACAGGGAATAGTAATAAGCAATATAAACTGTAAACTATAAAGGCAAATCCTATCTTAGAAATATTTACGTTTTTGGCGTGCTATGAACATTATTGAAACATTAAAAAAAACGGAGGGCCGTCGGTTGGAATTTAAGGAAACAATACCGACACAATTGGGTTTGCCAAAAACGGTTGTTGCTTTCGCCAACGATGCGGGAGGCGAGATATACATAGGTGTTCGAGATAATCCCAGGGAAGTTACCGGACTTCCGGAAGATAAGCTTGTGGAATTGGAAGAACAAATTAGCAATATAATTTACAACTGTTGTTACCCCACCATTATACCTGATATTTCATTTCTAACAGTTGAAGATATATACCTGATTAGAATCATTGTTTACCGTGGCAATATGCCGCCCTACTATCTGAAAGACAAAGGGAAAATGAAAGGCACCTATATTCGTGTCGGTTCGGCTAACCGTTTGGCAGAGGCCTCGATAATTGAAGAATTGGAGCGAAAAAAGAGAAATATTTCATTTGATGCTGAATTGGTGTTTGATAAATCCTTGGCAGCGTTGCAAATAAATGAATTCAAATCATTTTTCATAGAAAAAACAGGAGAAGAATTAAATATACAAACTCTTCAAAAACTTGAATTGATTAAAGAACATCAAGGACTTTTTTATCCCACAAATGCCTTGATTCTATTTTCAGATGACGAATTACGCCATTCTTATTTTTATTTCGCCAAAGTGGAATGTGCGCGATTTAAAGGCACAGGGACCGAAGAATTTATCGATCAAAAAAGTATTCAAACCAATATTGCATTACAAGCAGAGGAAGCATATAACTTCGTCCTAAGACATATCAACAAGGGCGGTTTTGTTGAAGGCGTTTATACACAGTCGCGTTGGGAATATCCGGTGAAGGCTATCCGGGAAGTCATACGCAACGCTATTGTTCATCGTGATTATTCTTTAACAGGAAAAGACATTAAAGTGGCCATATATGACGACATGGTAGAAGTTACCAGCCCCGGTTTGCTTCCTCCATCGATTGATTACAATGCAATGGAAGACCGCCAATCCGATGCCAGGAACAGAGTTATTGCGCCTGTATTTAAATTGCTGGGAATCATTGATCAGTGGGGAAATGGCTTAAAATTAATTGCCGATGAACTGAAAACATATCCCGAAATAGAATTTCGCTGGAAAGAAGTAGGTCTGTCTTTTCAGGTTCAATTTATTAAAAAGAATTACAAAAAGGAGATGGCATCAATGCAAGAGTTAGGGCAAGAGTTAGGGCAAGAGTTAGGGCAAGAGTTAGGGCAAGAGTTAGGGCAAGAGCAGAAAGAAAAAACGATGTTTACTTTCATATTAATTCACCTTCAAAAAGAATCTCTTTCTCGAAGTGAACTGGTAAAGGCGTTGGGGTTAAAAAGGGCATCCGGTTATTTAAACCGAACAATTGCAAAATTGCAGGCGCATCGGTTAATTGAATTTACAATCCTTAATAAGCCAAATCATCCTCGCCAGAAATTCAGGATAACGGAGCGTGGAATTGTTTTTGTAGAATTGGTTAAAATGGGAAATAAGTAAGTATTTAAACGCGAAGGAATCAATACAGGAACCCATGTAACAATGGAACCATTTCAAGGAAATTGAAAATGAAAAATATTGCAATATATGGTGCAGGAGGATTTGGTCGGGAAGTTGCCTGTCTTATCCATATTATAAACAAAAAAACACCTCAATGGAATCTGATTGGTTTCTTTGACGATGATGCAAAGTTAAAAGATACGAAAAACGAATATGGCAAAGTAATTGGGGGGATTGAAGAATTGAACAATTATAACCAACCATTGGCTGTTGCAATTGCAATCGGTTCACCCAAAACGGTTGCCAAAATTGTTTCAAACATTCATAATACAAACATTGAATTTCCAAACATTATTTCTCCAGACATTGTTTATCTGGATGAAAACAATGTCTCGATAGGTTACGGCAACATTATATGTACTGGTTGCCTTTTAAGTTGCCATGTCAAGATTGGCAATTTTAACATTTTAAACGGATTTATTCCCATTGGACATGATAGTGTTATAGGTGATTATAATTCTTTCATGCCGAATACAAAAATATCAGGTGAAGTAAAAATAGGAAATCGAAATTTTTTTGGTGTTGGTTCTATCGTATTACAACAAATTACTATTGGCAATGATACAGTTGTTGGAGCTAATAGTCTTATATTCCGCAGTACAAAAGACGGGATGACTTATATAGGAAACCCTGCAAAAATTATGAAGTACTGACTAAAAACAACATAAAATGGAACTACAAGAATTCATTACAAATTTTGCCAATCAGTTTGAAGAAACCAATCCTTCGGTATTTACAAAAGATACAATTTTTAAAGATCTGGACGAATGGAGCTCTTTAATGGCATTGTCCATTATTGCAATGGTGGATGAAGAGTATGGAGCTGCATTAAAAGGAGACGATATCCGTACTGCCAATACTCTTGAAGATCTATTCAACATAGTTAAAAGCAAAAAATAAATCCAATGGCATTTTTATCCATACCGAACGCAGCAATTGCAGGTATCAGTGCTTGCGTACCTAAACAAGAGGAATTTTGTTCTGAAATTACACTATTTTCTGAAGAAGAGAGTTCGAATTTCAGCAAAACGACAGGAGTAATTTCTCGAAGGGTCGCATCTCCTGAAATATGTTCATCGGACCTTTGTTATCATGCTGCCGATAAGTTACTGAATAATTTGCAATGGAATCGTGAAGAAATAGAGTGTCTTGTGTTTGTTACTCAAACACCGGATTATCTTTTGCCCGCCACATCGCCTATATTGCAAAAACGATTGGGATTATCGGAAAATTGCCTTGCATTGGATATTTCATTGGGTTGCTCAGGATATGTTTACGGACTAAGCGTAATATCGTCCATGTTGAGTCATGGCAACATAAAAAAAGGATTACTCCTTGCTGGTGATACCATCTCAAAGACATGTTCAAAAAACGACAAAACCACTTATCCATTGTTTGGAGATGCAGGTAGCGCAACTGCTCTTGAATTTCAAGAGGGTGGTGGTGATTTCTTGTTCAATTTGAAAACGGATGGTAGTGGTTCCAATGTAATTAAAATTGAAGATGGAGGATTTAGTAATCCGACTAATTATGATTCTTTTAAAGAAATAACAATAGAAGAGGGCATTTCGAGAAATAAACTGCAACTCATTTTGGAAGGGATGGATGTTTTTACTTTTGGTATCTCAAAAGCACCGGCAAGTATTAAAGAATTGTCCGAGCATTTTGAGTTGAATTTAGAAAGCGTCGATTATTTTATTTTTCATCAGGCGAATAAATTTATGAACGAAAAAATCAGAAAAAAATTAAATTTTCCTGTAGAAAAAGTTCCTTATTCAATCGAACGCTTTGGAAATACAAGTTGTGCAACTATTCCTTTAACAATGGTAACCGAAATGAGAGATAAATTGGAAAACAATTGCTTATCCCATATCGCTTGTGGTTTTGGAGTAGGTTTATCCTGGGGGAGTGTTTATTTTGAAACCAATAAAATAGTCGTATCCGATTTAGTGGAAATTTAAAATCAAAAAAATGTATAACCCGTATACTCTTGAAAATAAAACGATATTGGTAACCGGTGCTTCGTCAGGTATCGGAAAAGCAATCGCAATTGAGTGCGCTAAGATGGGTGCAAAGGTTGTTGTTACCGGACGTAACGAAGCTCGCTTACAAGAAACGCATTCACTGCTGGAGGGTGACCAACCTGATTATATTGTAGCTGATCTGTCGGTGAATGAGGATGTGGTCCGTGTGAGTAAAGAGTTATCCACTCTAAACGGTTTGGTGAACTGTGCCGGGTTGACAAAAGTAGCTCCCTTCCCATTTGCTACCCGTGATAGTTTTGAAGGGGTGATGAATGTGAATTTTTTCGCACCGACTGAGTTGACACGTCTGTTGGTGAAATCTAAAAAAATTGGGAAAGGGAGTTCTATTGTTTTTATTTCTTCTGTTTCGGGTGTATATTGTTCGGCGATAGCATCATCTATCTATTCAGCCTCTAAGGGAGCAGTGAATGGTTTGGTGAAAGGGATTGCTCTCGATTTAGCATCAAAAGGGATACGGGTCAATTGCGTGAATCCGGGTATGATAGATACCAATATTTTTTCCGGTTCTGCAATTACGCAATATCAACTGGATGAGGATATGAAACGTTATCCCCTGGGTCGGTATGGTAAACCAGAAGAAGTGGCATACGCTGTGATTTATCTGTTGTCCGATGCAAGCTCATGGACTACTGGTTCTAATTTGTTAATTGATGGAGGGTATACTTTACTATAATATCTATGCAGGCATATATTAAAGCGATTACATACGTGCTTCCGGATAAGGAAGTGACCAATGAAGATCTGGTAGCAGAATTTCCGGAATGGAGTGTGGAGAAAATTGCTGACAAGGTGGGTATCAATAAAAGATACATTGCAGCGGCAAACGAAACATCGGCCGATCTGGCGGTTAAAGCTGCCGAAAGATTGTTTGAGGAAAACAGTGATTTGAAGAGAGATGCGATTGATTTCGTACTTTTCTGTACACAGAGTCCCGATTATTTTCTGCCAACTTCTGCCTGTGTGATTCAGGACAGACTGGGTTTACCCACTTCCTGCGGTGCGCTGGATTTTAACTTGGGTTGCTCTGGTTATGTCTATGGATTGTCGTTGGCAAAAGGGCTTCTAATGGGTGGTATCGCAAAAAATATTCTGTTGCTTACCGGTGAGACTTATTCGAAATTTATGCATCCAAAAGACAAAGCCAACCGCACCATCTTTGGCGATGCCGGATCGGCTACATTGATCTCATCGGAAGGCTTTGCTGAAATCGGAAACTTCAGTCTGGGAACTGATGGCAGAGGAGCTGGGAACCTGATGGTGAAATCGGGTGGTATGCGATTCAGGGAGCAGATTAATGATTTGCAGTTTGAGGAAAACGAAAATCCGCGTTCTTCAGATCATCTCTTTATGAATGGATCGGAGATATTCAATTTTACAATCGATGCGGTTCCCCCACTGATTGAGGATACTTTAGCCAAAAATGCGCTTACTCGTGAAGATGTTGATGGTTATGTTTTCCACCAGGCAAATAAGTTCATGATTAATTTCTTGCGTAAGAAACTTAAGATTGCTCCCGAAAAATTCCACATGTACATGAGTGAAGTAGGCAATACAGTTTCAAATACTATACCTATTGTCCTTACTGAAAAATTGAACGAGAATGCTCTAAAAGGTAACATCATACTTGCAGGTTTTGGCGTCGGCTATTCTTGGGGTGGATGTGCGTTGAAATTTGATTGACAAATATGAACAACAAAAGTATATGGCTCTCTCTCGCCCACATGGGGGGGCAGGAGCAACGGTTTATACAGGAGGCGTTCGACACCAACTGGGTAGTGCCTTTGGGTCCCAATGTGGATGGTTTTGAGAAAGATTTGCAGGAATTTCTGGATAAAGATGTACATGTAGTAGCATTGAGTGCGGGAACGGCGGCTATTCATCTCGGATTGGTGCAGCTGGGAGTGACGCAGGGCGACGAGGTGATCTGCCAGAGTTTTACTTTTTCGGCTTCGGCCAACCCGATTGCGTATCAGGGGGGAAAACCGGTATTCGTGGGCAGCGAACCGGATACGTGGAACATGTCGCCCCGATTGCTGCGGGAGGCCATCGAAGACCGGATTGCCAAAACGGGAAAGAAACCGAAAGCGATTATTCCTGTGCACCTCTACGGGATGCCGGCAAAGATGGATGAGATCATGGCTATTGCCAACGACTATGGTATCCCGGTGCTGGAGGATGCCGCTGAAGCGCTGGGTGCGAAGTACAAGGGACAGAAATGCGGCACTTTTGGAGAATTTGCCTGCCTGTCATTTAATGGCAACAAGATGATTACCACCTCGGGTGGGGGTGCACTGGTGTGCCGCACGGCGGAGGAGGCAGAACGGACCAAGTTTTTTGCCACGCAGGCACGGGATAAGGCGCCGCATTACCAACATTCGCATATCGGCTACAATTATCGCATGAGTAACATCTGCGCGGGCATCGGACGCGGACAGATGTATGTGCTGGAAGATCACATAGCCCGAAGGAGAGCAATTAATCAGCTGTACCGAAAGCTCCTGCACGATCTGCCTGGAATTACCTTTCATACCAATCCTGACAGCGATTTCAATTCAAATTACTGGCTGACGTGTATCGTGATAGATTCCGACAAGGCGGGCTTTACGCGCGAAGAATTGCGGTTGCGGATGGAGCGGGAGAATATCGAAACGCGTCCGTTGTGGAAGCCGATGCATTTGCAGCCGGTGTTTGCCGATTGTCCCTATTACGGCGACAATACAGAGGGACGATTGTTCGACAACGGGCTTTGTCTGCCTTCCGGACCTACGTTAACGGATGAAGATATTGAAAGAGTGGCCGAGGTAATCAAAAAGATGTCAATAGGAAGATAATTATCATGTCAAAAAAAACAGCTTTGCAAATCAACAAATTACAGCAAACTCCGACAGGTGGGGGCGTGGGTGAGTCTTTGCTCATTACCGGAGGGGCCGGGTTTATCGGCTCTAATCTTTGCGAGTTTTTTCTAAATTCAGGCTACGAGGTGACTTGCCTCGACAATCTTTCAACAGGATTCAAATCGAACATGGATGAGTTTATCGACCACCCTGCTTTTAAATTTATTGAGGGCGATATCCGCGACATTGATGTGTGCAGGCAAGTTACCAAAGGTGTTGACTATGTGCTTCATGAGGCCGCACTTGGCTCTGTGCCTCGCTCGATTAATGATCCCATAACTTCTAATGCCGTTAACGTGGGCGGGTTTCTGAATATGTTGGTTGCGGCCAGGGACGCTGGTGTCAAGAGGTTTATTTATGCGGCGTCATCATCAACTTATGGAGATTCGCAAGAGCTTCCGAAGGTCGAGGAGAAGATTGGCAAGCCGTTATCGCCTTATGCTGTAACTAAATATGTGAATGAGCTTTACGCTGATGTATTTTCTAAAACTTATGGGATTGGGTGTATAGGATTGAGATATTTTAATGTTTTTGGCCGACGGCAGAGTCCTGAAGGTGCTTATGCGGCTGTTATTCCTCTGTTTGTCAAATGTTTAATCAAACATCAGAGACCGGTGATCAATGGAGACGGAGAATATTCGAGAGATTTTACTTATATTGACAATGTGATTTTGGCCAATTATCTTGCAGTTACGACTCCCAATACTGATGCGCTTAATCAGGTTTACAATGTTGCTTTTGGAGAACGGACCACTTTGAATCAACTGTTTGAATACATAAGAAACGGACTTGCAAAATTTGATCCGACTATTGCTGAAATTGTCCCTGTATATGGTCCGTTCAGGGCTGGTGATATTCCTCATTCTCTGGCTTCTATTGAAAAGGCAAGGAGGTTACTTGGGTATGAGCCTCGATTTTCAGTTAAAAACGGACTTGAAAAAGCATTGCAATGGTATTGGGAAAATTTGCAATAATTCGTTTTTTAATAATTGTATATTTACCTGCGAATAAAGAAAATTAGCTCCTATAAATGTTAATAATTTAAAGAATAAAAAAATGTATAACGATCTCGTTTCCAAAAAGGCAAAGCTCGCTGTGGTCGGGCTGGGTTATGTTGGTTTGCCGATTGCACTCGAATTTGCAAAGAAAATTTCTGTTATTGGATTTGATATAAATGAGGAGCGGCTGGGTAAGATGCGACAAGGTATTGATCCTTGCAATGAACTTGGCCCAGAAGCATTTGAGGGATGTGACATTGTTTACACTTCTTCTTTGGAAGTTCTTGGTAAGGCTTCGTTTTATATAGTTGCCGTGCCTACTCCGATTGACGATGCTAACATGCCGGATTTGAGGCCGTTGCTTAGTGCTACAAGAAGTGTTGGAACTGTGTTGGAGAAAGGAAATTATGTTGTTTACGAGTCTACTGTCTACCCTGGTTGCACTGAGGAGGATTGTGTACCTCTTCTCGAGGAGCTGTCGGGACTAAAGTGTGGGGTTGATTTTAAAGTCGGGTACTCACCTGAAAGGATTAATCCTGGTGATGCTGTTCACACTATTTCCAGTACTTTGAAAATTGTGTCGGGATGCGACAAGGAGGCTCTTGAGACTATTGCTGCTGTCTATGAGTTGGTTGTGAAACCGGGTGTGCACAAGGCGCCAAGTATTAAGGTTGCCGAGGCGGGCAAGATTATTGAGAATACTCAGCGGGACGTGAATATTGCGTTGATGAATGAGCTTTCGATTCTTTTTGGGAGGATGGGAATTAATACTTATGACGTGCTTGAGGCCGCAGGGACTAAGTGGAATTTTCTGAAGTTTTCGCCTGGTCTGGTTGGTGGTCACTGCATTGGTGTTGACCCGTATTACCTTGTTTATAAGTCCCATAAGTTGAAATATCATCCGCAAGTTATTGATGCGGGGCGTTTTGTGAATGACTCGATGGGTGGTTATATTGGAAAGAAAGTTGTTAAAAGTCTGATTCATCTTGGGCGTAATGTGATGGCTTCCAAGGTGCTAGTGATGGGAATTACTTTCAAGGAGGATGTTTCTGATATTCGCAATTCAAAAGTTGTCGATATTATCAGGGAGCTCCAGGATTACGGGGCAAGTGTTGATATTATTGATCCGCTGGCGGATGGGGCTGAGGTGCGTGCCGAGTATGGGCTTGAGTTGGTATCCTCACCTCAGCCTCAAAGCTATGATGCTGTGATTGTGGCCGTTCCTCACAAAAAATATCGCGGCCTTACCGAAGAGTATTTTCAGTCACTCACCACCTCACCTAACGCTCTTCTTGCCGATATCAAGGGTCTTTACCGAGGCCAAATTACTCACATGACCTATTGGAGCCTGTAGGAGCCCGGGGGGCTGTCGGGGCCCGGGCTTGTCGGGCCTGGGCCACCTTGGGGCCGGGCCGCCTTGGGCCCTCGCCTGTCGGCCTTCGCTTGTCGGCCTTCGCTTGTCGGGCCCTCGCCTGTCGGGCCTTGGGCTCGCACCTGTCAGAGTTTGTCGTAAAATCCTGATTTTATGTTATTTAAAAAAACGAGGTTATTATGACCTCGTTTTTTTATACCTGTTTATCAACTATTTACGACAAACTCCGACAGGTGCGCGGGTGTGCGGAGAAAGGGGGATTCGAACCCCCGATACCTTTTTGAGGTATACTCGCTTTCCAGGCGAGCCAGTTAAGCCACTCCTGCATCTCTCCAAAAAAACGACTCTTCTTTCTGAAAATCAACACTCTTCCTTCAAACTCGGCAAACATTTTTCATAAAAAAAAGTTGGTGTAAAGATAACACAATCTGAAAACACTACAAAATGCCCTACCCCACCCCCACCCCGCCCCCACCTGTCGGAGTTTGTCGTATAATACATATTATCAACTGTTTAAAAAATTAAATGTTGCATAATCTAAAAATTAAATCGTTCATAATAAGCTACTTACGACAAACTCCGACAGGTGAGGTGCCAGGTGAGGCGGGGGGTGGTGGCAAACAGATCTTACATATTCATAACTCAGATGAGTGATTGAAGCAATTTGCCTCATTGAAGCGCTTGTTTCCCGCCAAAGAGTTTCAATCAAAGAATCTAATTCATACTTATCTAAACAGAACAAATTTTTGCCATTAAGAATTCTGTTCATCTCCTTAATTAACATATTGTCAGGTATTCGCGGCCATATATCTTTCCCTTTTTCTTTTACTACTCCCATGTCGGGTTTAAAATTTATGATGGCCTGATCAAAAGCAGAAACTGATGGGAAAAAATTGTCAATAAACGATGTATCTACATCAATTATGCTGGCTAAAGAATTCTTTTTTGAAAAATGAAAATGGTATGATGACCACTTGTAATCAGCTGGGTGTGAACAAATTCCTGCCTTGATGGGATTATTCAATATATATAAAGTGTTATAGAACAATGAAAATTCCGTGTTTTTGCAGGCACTGCCAAAAGGAGTTTTAAAAAGTTTATCGGATAAGCCGTATTTTTTGTTATACCATTTGGCATATCCACATGCATATCCATTAACAAATTTTGAAAGGCTGTTTGTGAAAACCAGTAAGTGTATGTGGTTGTCCATCAAAGCAAAAGACAATATTTTAGTGTCAAATTTTTGTGCACTGCTTTGGCATCTTGCCAAAAATTCAGTTTTGTCCTGTTCATCATAGAAAACGTTGAACCGCGAATTGCCGCGCATAAATATGTGATTATAACCTGATTGTACTCGGACGATGTGTCCTTTTGAATTTCTCCCCTCCATCTCTTTCAACTTTTAGATTTATAATGTTATAAATGTAGTGATTTTTTATGAACTTTGTACCTCTGACCTGTCGGAGTTTGTTGCAAACATCTGACAATAAGTTATTTAATTTTTATAATTATATTTGATTCAATTCATAAACCGCAAGTATTCAACCATTTGCAACAAACTCCGACAGGTGAAAGGCTGGAAAAAAACATTTTATATTATATGGGCTGGTCAATTTTTTTCGACTCTGACCAGTTCTATAGTTAGTTATGCCATTATATTTTGGTTGAGCATTCAGACAAAGTCAGCAGAAGTCCTGGCATACTCAACCCTTGCTTCAATGTTGCCGCACTTAATTCTGGGAATTTTTACCGGAGTTTTTATCGACAGGTGGAATCGTAAAAAAATTATGATTTTGTCTGATTTATACATTGCTGCAGTTACAGCAGTTATGGCAATTTTGTTTTATTTTGGAGATATCCACTTATGGGTTTTATTTATTTTACTTGCATTTCGATCTATTGGTAGTGCTTTTCACGGACCTGCCATGGAGGCTTCAGTTCCGCTGCTTGCTCCAAAAGATAAATTGATGAAAGTGGCAGGTGTAAATAACATGATTTACTCAATTAGCACAATTGCATCTCCTGCAATAGCTGCATTGTTCATCAATTTGTTAGATATGACCTGGGTTTTAATGCTCGATGTGGCAGGAGCTTTAATTGCCTGTACTTCATTATATTTTGTACATATTCCTAATCCTAAGGACAATTTACTTGCTTCGAAACCCGGTCAAAAAATTAATTTACATAATATCGTTGAACATCTCGGCAGATATACTGATCTACAAAGTTTGGACAAGTACAAGAATTTGGAAAGTTTGGATAAAAACACAGATTTACAAAGTTTGAGTAAGAACATCAACTTACAAAACCTTGATAAACAAGACACTCCGCAACCTATTGATGAATTGACAAATACAATCAGGGAAGAAAAGGCTGACCATAAACCGACTGAAGACAAAAGCAGATTAACCATAAACGAATTAACCGCAAATGAACAAAACAATTTAGGTTATAGTCAAAAGAACAATTTAGCTTCATTTAAATCAGAAATCAATCAATTTATTTTAGAATTGAAGCAGGGAATTTTAGCAATTAGGTCAAAACCTAAAATTATGTGGATGTTTATTTTGACAATCTTTGCAAGTCTTGCAATGGTACCAGTATCAACGCTTTTCCCACTTATGACTTTGGAGCATTTTGCCGGAGACACCTTTAAAATGAGTTTAATTGAAATAGCTTGGGGTCTTGGAATGCTTGTTGGAGGTATATTCATAAGTATTTCAAAATCAAAGAATAAGGAATCCATACTTATTAATTCATCGTACATAGTTTTAGGCACAACTTTCTTATTGTCAGGTTTTTTACCTTCGAATGCATTTTATGTCTTTGCGGCACTGTCTGCAATTGGTGGAATTGCCGGAGCCGTTTTTTGGGGTGCATTTACAGTGCTTCTTCAAAGGAGCATTGAGCCAGGAGTATTAGGCAGGGTGTTTTCTATTCATGGTAGTTTAATAATGATTCCAGCAATGTTTAGCCTTGTGGCGACAGGTTATATTGCTGATGCAATAGGTATTACAAATACCTTTATTTGTGGCGGAGGCGCATTAATACTTATCGGAGCATTCTCGTTTAGGCTCTGACCTGTCGGAGTTTGTCGTAAAACGCAGATTTAGTGTGTTTTAAAAAAATAACTTCAATAAACTTTAAAAATTAAACATTTGAATATGTGCGTTTTACGACAAACTCCGACAGGTCAGAGCCGGTTTTTTCCACATTTTTGTATATTTGTCATAATTTTTTCCAAATCTAAATAATGAAAAAAATATCAAAAATTTGCTGCATTGGAGCCGGTTATGTTGGAGGTCCAACTATGGCCGTTATTGCTTTCAAATGCCCTGAGATAAATGTCACAGTGGTTGACGTTAACCCCGAAAGGATTGCAAAATGGAATAGTGATGACCTGAGCCAATTGCCTGTATATGAGCCAGGTCTTCAAGATGTAGTGGCTAAAACAAGAGGCAAAAATTTGTTTTTTTCGACAGATATCGAGAGTGGTATCAAAAATGCCGAAATGATTTTTATCTCAGTTAACACTCCTACAAAGACTTATGGCAAAGGCAAGGGGATGGCCGCTGACCTTAAATATGTTGAACTTTGTGCCAGGCAAATTGCTGATGTGGCCGACGAGGAAAAAATTATTGTTGAAAAATCGACTCTGCCTGTTCGTACGGCTCAGACAATTCGAACAATTATGGAAAATTGTGGCAAAAATATCCAATTCCAGATTTTATCAAATCCGGAATTTCTGGCAGAAGGAACAGCAATTTCTGATCTTGAAAATGCCGACAGAGTGTTAATTGGCGGAGATCATACTTCTGAAGAAGGTAGAGAAGCCATTGATTCTCTGGCAGCTATATATGAGCATTGGATACCTTCAGAGAAAATAATTAAAACAAACCTCTGGTCATCAGAGCTTTCCAAATTAACAGCTAATGCTTTTCTTGCACAGAGAGTTTCTTCAATTAACTCTATGAGTGCTTTATGCGAACTTACTGAAGCTGATGTAGATGAGGTAGCTGCAGCTATTGGCACAGATTCGAGGATTGGACCAAAATTTCTCAAAGCATCTGTGGGCTTCGGTGGTTCTTGTTTTCAAAAAGACATTCTTAATCTTGTATATATCTGTAGATCACTTGGTTTAGACGAGGTTGCTGATTATTGGCAAGGCGTTATTGACATTAATAATTATCAAAAAAGAAGATTTGCTGAAAAAATTGTCACAAACCTTTTTAACACTGTTGCAGGAAAGAAAATTGCATTTTTAGGGTGGGCTTTCAAAAAAGATACAAATGATACTCGTGAAACACCTGCCATGTATGTGGCTGATTATCTGCTCGAAGAGACTGCCAGAATAACTGTTTATGACCCTAAGGTCAATCATTTGCAAATGCTTTCAGATGTCAATCATTTGGGAACCAGAGATGAAGCGATTAATGAAAAATTATTAACCTGCTCTTCAGATCCTTACGAGACATGTCATGATGCCCATGCAGTGGCAATTTTAACTGAATGGGACGAATTCAAAAGCTATGACTGGCAAAGAATTTACAACAGCATGAAAAAACCGGCCTTTGTGTTTGATGGCCGAAACATAGTTGACGCAGAAAAACTACGAAAAATAGGGTTTAAGGTGTTTCTTATTGGAAAATGACACCTGCACCTGTCGGAGTTTGTCGTAAATCGCTCATATTCAAATGTTTAATTTTTAAAGATTATAAAAACACAAAACTTAATACACTAATAAACAGCGATTTACGACAAACTCCGACAGGTGCGCCCCCGCCCCCCCACGCATCACGCATTAATATTAAATAAAATGAAAATGAATTTTTCTTTAAAAACTAAATTTTTTGCGCTCGGTTCAGCAGCGCTTTTTTGTGTTTTTGGCAACTCATTGTCGCTTTCAGCACAAACACAAACTAAATCTGTTACACTAAAAATGGGAGATCCTGCACCCGAACTTAAGGTTAACTGGGTAAAAGGTACTCCTGTAAACAGTTTTGACAAAAACAAACTTTATGTGGTCGAATTCTGGGCTACATGGTGCGGGCCTTGCAAAGCAGTCATGCCTCACCTCTCAGAGCTTGCCAAACATTATGCCGATAAGGTTACCTTTATTGGTGTCAACATATGGGAAAAAGGTTTTGAAAATAAGCCTTACAGCGATGCAATGCCTCAAGTTAAAGCATTTGTGGAATCAATAGGTGACAAAATGGGCTACAATGTTGCCATGGACAACGATGAGCGGTTTATGGCAAACCAGTGGATGAGAGCAGCAGGCCAAAACGGCATTCCTGCATCTTTTCTGATTAAGGATGGGAAAATTATCTGGATAGGGCACCCAATGAAGCTTGACGGAATTCTCAAAAGTGTAATTGCAGGCACATATGACATGAACGCATACATTTCTTCTCTCGAAAAGGAAAAAGCCGAAGAGGCTAGCGCAATGGCTGCCTACAATGAGCTAAATAACAAGGTTGCCAAGGCAGTTGAGCAAAAAGACTATAAAACTGCAATTGAAGCCATTGATAATGCTCTTCCTACTTTGAATCCAAAACTTAAAGCAAATGTTTATTTATTAAAATTCAAAACATTAATGGCATATGACCCTGATCAGGCAATAACTTTTTGTGATGATTGGAAAAAAGAAGATCAGAATGCAGTGTTTAATCTTATAAATTTAGTTGTTTATAATAAGGATGTTATGCCTGATAAGGCTTATCAAATGGCTTTGAATGATTGTAAAAAGCTAAAAAGTGACCCACGAATGCAAAATGATGTTTCTCAAATTTCGCTTGATATGACCATTGCTGAGTGCTACTACAAGCTTAAAGATAAGGATAATGCTGTACAGGCTGCTGAAAACGCTATTCAAACTGCAGAAAAATTAATGTCAGCCCCTGGTGGAAATCAAAAAATTGATGCTAATAGTATTGCACAGATGAAGAAATCTCTGGAAAGGTACAAAAAGTGACCTGCCACGGTGCCACCTGTCGGAGTTTGTCGTAAATACTTGTATATTAGATGTTTGACTTTTGAGGTTTTCAATACCGCAAAAGTCAAACTTTTTATAATCAACCCTTTACGACAAACTCCGACAGGTGGTGCCGTCAGGTGCGACAGGTGGCACCGTAATCTTCAAGAAATTTTTTCAACCCTGAATCTGTCAACGGGTGCCGCAACAGTCCCAAAATAGCGTTCAGCGGACATGTTGCAACATCGGCACCAGCCTCGAGGCATTGAATAATATGCATGGTGTGGCGAATTGATGCGGCAAGCACTTGAGTCCTATACCCATAATGATTATAAACTTGAACAATTTTCCTAATCAGCTCCACTCCGTCGGTAGAAATATCATCAAGTCTGCCAACAAAAGGTGAAACATATGTCGCACCGGCTTTCGCAGCCAACAGTGCCTGGCCAACAGAAAAGACAAGGGTGCAATTAGTGCGGATACCATTGTCGGTGAAATACTTGATGGCCTTAATTCCCTCCTTGATGCAGGGCACTTTCACAACAATTTGCGGATGCAGCATGGCTAATTCACGCCCTTCACGTACCATTCCGTCAAAATCGGTCGAAATAACTTCAGCACTAACATCTCCCTTGACAATATTGCAAATATCAATGTAATGTTGTCTTATATTTGCCTCACCCTTAATTCCTTCCTTTGCCATTAAAGACGGATTTGTAGTGACTCCGTCAAGAATGCCCAAATCGTTGGCTTCTTTTATCTGATCTAGATTTGCAGTGTCTATAAAAAATTTCATGACTATTTGAATTTGTTTGCAAATTTAGAAAAAAAAAGGTGCACCTGTCGGAGTTTGTTGTAAAACGCTGGTGTTGAGATGTTTGATTTTTAAAGTTTTGTTGAACTCAAAAATCAACACTCACATAATCAGCGTTTTACAACAAACTCCGACAGGTGCGTGCCGGTGCGTGCCGCTGCGCGCCTGCGTGCGCTGGTGAATAAATTTTGCCTATTTTTGTAAGCATCAACTGGTACTGATATGCGAAAAATTAACATTCAAAATTTATAATATGATCTTCCAGATTCTTGCAGCCCTCCAGGAGGGGGCAGTAGCTGCTGCTCAGACAGCCCCGGCAACTGAAAAAGTCTCCTTTTCACTTATCGAGATGGCCATAAAGGGGGGATGGCTGATGATTCCGCTTTTTTTACTTTCAATACTCGCCGTCTATCTGTTTGGTGAAAGATGGTGGACAATTCGTAAAGCTTCACTTATCGATGAGAATTTCATGAAAAATATTCATGACTATGTTCACGAAGGCAAGATAAAAGCTGCCCTTAACCTTTGCGAGTCAAGTGATACTCCTATTGCACGCCTTATTGAAAAGGGGATTGAACGTATAGGGCGTCCTCTCGAAGATATTCAAACTGCTGTACAAAATACCGGTAACCTCGAGGTTTCAAAGCTGGAGAGCGGACTTCCATTTCTTGCAACCATAGCCGGAGGAGCTCCCATGATTGGGTTTCTCGGGACAGTCATAGGTATGATTCAGGCATTTTACAATATGTCTCAAGCTGGGAATAATGTGGATATAACCCTTCTTTCAGGCGGTATCTATACTGCAATGGTAACTACTGTAGCCGGTCTTATTGTGGGTATCCTTGCTTATTTCGGTTATAACTATCTTGTGGCAAGGATAGACAAAATAGTTTACAAGATGGAGGCATATACAATCGAGTTTATGGATCTTCTCCATGAACCTGCAAATAAGTAACTGATTATGGCTTACAGACGCAGAGCAAAAATAGAATTGAACTTCAGCATGTCATCCATGACAGACCTGGTCTTTCTTTTGCTCATATTTTTTCTGATTACTTCTACTTTGGTTAACCCAAATGCTCTTAAACTTCTACTTCCGAAAAGTACTAATCAGGTTAATACAAAGCCTGAAGTAAGTATATCTATTAAACATTATCTTGAGAGTAATACTTTTTCTTATCATATTAACGGTGATTTGACTCCTGTACCGTTCAATCAGATAGAACCACTGATTCAAAAGGCTCTTGAAGGCTCGGACGATCCAACTGTTTCACTTCATGTGGACAGAACTGTTCCAATGGAACAGGTTGTAAATGTAATGAATATAGCTAAAAGAAATAATTATCGCATAATTCTGGCAACAGCTCCCGAATAATAGATGTCAACCAAGTTGAACAATAAAGGAAATGATAATTCCAAAGCCCGTTTAGCAGGCTTTGTGGTAACCTTTTTTGTCCACTTGATCGGTTTCATTATTTTGTTCAATACAGGACTTAAGGCTGTATATCCGCCTCAGGCAGAGAAAGGTATTGAAGTTGAATTGGAAGCTTTACCGCCTGTAAATTTAACGACTATAAAAGTCCAGCCTGGACAGGAGCCACGCACTGAAACCCCAGATCCCAAAAAGGAGATACGTCTTGTTCAACGTTCCGAATCTGCAATTAAGGGAAAGGGATCAAACAAAGGTGCTGAGAGTACAATGGGAGATAAAGGTGATGTAGAACAGTATGAGGCTCCAAGACCAAAACCCATAGACAAAAGGGCTCTTTTCCCGTCTGCGGCCAATACCACTAAGGACACTGCTGCACCACAGGTTGCAAAACGTGTTAGTAATGCTCTCACTGCCGGTCATGCCGAAGGGAATACCGTATCAGGCTCTCTTGAAGGTGAACCTTCTGCCAGACTTGCTGGACGTACTCTTATGGGGACTCTTCCTGAACCTGAATACACTGTCAATAAATCAGGGAAAGTAGTTGTAAAGATTTCTGTTGACCAGTATGGAAATGTAATTAGTGCTATCCCCGGGCATACAGGTACAACAGTACAGGACAAGACATTGTGGGATGCTGCAAAAAATGCTGCTCTTAAGGCAAAGTTCAACGTCAGCTCTTCTGCTCCTGCAGTGCAGGAGGGCACAATTACCTATATTTTCCGTCTTAAATAATCCCGTCTTAAATAATTCCCCCTGGAGAAACCAGAAAACCGCAGCGATCTTATACGTGGCGCAAAGCCTAAAACGTGGCGCAAAGCCTTATTCGTAGTTCAAAGCCTCAAACGTGGCGCAAAGCCTCATTCGTGGCGCAAAGCCTTATTCGTAACGCAAAGCTTCAATCGGGTCAAGTTTGGAAGCGCGGACTGCCGGAATATAACCGGAGATAATGCTTACCAGTAGACAGGTCAGTACTCCGCAAAATATCCAAAGCCAAGGAATTACAAAAGGTGCTTTCATCAGGGTGGCAGTAAGATTTCCTGCTATTATTCCAAGCACTCCTCCAATTTGGCCAATGACTATCGATTCAAAGAGAAACTGCTGTTTAATCGTTTTAGAAGTCGCCCCTAAAGCCTTGCGTGTGCCTATTTCCCTGGTCCTTTCCTTTACTGAAACAAGCATAATGTTCATCAGTCCTACGGCAGCTCCAAGCAGAGTTATAAAACCTATCACAAAAGCTGCAATTGTAACATATGACATTATTTTAGTGATCTCCTCCATCGTCGCGTCAGCTCTGGTTATTCTGAAATCGGAAGCATCCATGGGGCTTAGTCTTCTGACTGATCTGAAAAGCTGTTCTGCTACGTCTATTGCCTTTTGCTGGTTAACCCCTTCTTTTGGCATTATTCCTATAACATAAAAGCTGTTGTCGTTGAGAAAAATGTTCTTGGCGTTAGAAATGGGAATTAATACAGTGTTATCTACACCTCCTCCGAATGTACTGCCCTGACTTTCGAGAACACCAATAACTTCATACCTGACAGCTCCTACACTTATTATTTTACCTAAGGGATTGGGTATACCCTTAAAAATAGAGTTCAATGTCCCTGATCCTACAACGGCTGAAAATATGCCAGCTTCAAGATCTCTTGTGTTAAACCCTCTTCCCATTGATATCTTTGCTCCCATATAGGTGACGTAATTTTCGTCGACTGCCCTGACAGTAAAGGTGGGATTGGTTTTCGCCGATCCGTATTTGATTGTGGCATTGTTCACTGCTGTGGCATATATTGTGGTAGATGACGGAATATTGTAGTTGTCTGTAAAATATTTAGCCTGGTTGTAGGTAATATTTCTTTTATTTATGACTCTCACTTTTCTGCCTCCGGACTGTACATCTGAGTATAAAGACCGTATTGAAAACGAGGAGGCTCCCATCTTTCCAAAATTCTCTTTCATGAGAGCCTGGATGGAATCTGTTGCTGTAAGAATTCCGACCAGTGAGGTTATGCCAATGGCAATAATAAGAATAGTCAAAATAGAACGCAATCTGGTGCTCAAAATAGATTGAATGGCTACATCGAAGTTATCTCTGATAAGAGGAGATAGTTTAAATCTCATTAAAATGTATGTTTTAAGGAATTGTGGTTGTAAATGTAGGAAATTATCCGGGATTGGCATAACTTTGCACCCGATTTTATAGTAATGAGAAATTTTTCAAAGAACGCCAATGGCCGCCGGGATGGTAGTGCGCATGGCAAAAGAGAGGGTAAAAACTTTCACAGTAAAAGCAGTTACTCTCACAGTAAACGTAACTACAGGGATAATTCTTCTGACAATTCAGAATTCAGCGACAGACCCAAGAGAAGATTTGACGGAGATCGTCCAGCAGAAGACCGCAGATTTAGCGACAGACCTAAGAGAAGATTCGACGGAGATCGTCCAGCAGAAGACCGCAGATTTAGCGACAGACCTAAAAGAAGATTTGACGGAGATCGTCCAGCAGAAGATCGCAGATTCAGCGACAGACCTAAAAGAAGATTTGACGGTGATCGTCCA
>JAHDPK010000034.1:0-109968 GCA_018434395.1 Bacteroidales bacterium
AATTTTAATAAATATTACCAACTTGCCTTTCGTACTCCTGGGATAAGACCTTTACTGGCCATCTCACGGAACTGAATACGACTGATACCGAAAGTGCGCATATACCCTTTTGGACGACCTGTTATAGAGCAGCGATTGTGCAAACGTACAGGGCTTGAATTTTTTGGAAGTTTATCAAGCGCAGCATAATCGCCGATTGCTTTAAGTGCTTTGCGTTTTTCGGCATATTTGGCACATAACTTTGCACGTTTAATTTCGCGTGCCTTCATTGATTCCTTTGCCATTATCTACTTTATTCTGTTTTAAAGATTACTTCTTTTTTAATATTCTTAAACGGCAAACCAAATTCACGAAGAAGAGCATATGCTTCTTCATCTTTGCCGGCTGTCGTTACAAAAGTTATTTCCATTCCGAAGATCTTTGTAATCTTGTCAATATCAACCTCAGGGAATATGATTTGTTCCTTTATACCCAATGTGTAGTTTCCTCTTCCATCAAATTTATCACTTATTCCCTTAAAATCTCTAATACGAGGAAGTGATACAGAAATAAGCCTTTCAAGAAACTCATACATCTTGGCCTTACGAAGCGTTACCTTAACTCCGATAGGCATTCCTCTTCGAAGCTTGAAATTAGAGATATCCTTTTTTGAATATGTCATGATGGCCTTCTGCCCTGTAATAGAAGTCAGTTCCTGTTGAGCTACTTCAATCAATTTTTTATCCTGTGTTGCAGAACCAACTCCTTGATTTATAGTAATTTTCTCAAGAGCAGGCACTTGCATTATTGAAGAATACCCAAATTCTTTCATTAACTTTGGCACAATCTCTTCTTTGTACTTCTTCTGTAGATTTGGCACATATCCTTTTACTAAAACCTGAACACCTTCAACTTTGACAGAAGGTTTTTTTTCAGCTTTAGCACTTTTAGTTGCAGTATTTGGTTTTGTAGTTGCCATTATTTAATCTCCTCCCCCGACTTTTTCGCGAAACGAACTAATTTGCCCTTGTCATTCAAACGACGACCAATTCTTGTAGGACCGCCTTTTACGGGATCTACAACCTGCAGGTTGGAAATATGAATACTAGCTTCCTGTTTAATAATACCACCCTGAGGATATTTTGCGTTAGGTTTTGTATGTTTGCTCACCATATTGATACCCTCAACTATGGCACGATTTTCACTTTTGAGAATTTCAAGTACTCTACCGGTTTTACCACGGTCGTCTCCTGCATTCACAAAAACTGTATCACCTTTTTTAATATGTAATTTTTTGTTCATGTCTTCTATATTTATTTTACAAAACCTCAGGAGCTAAAGAAATGATCTTCATGTAATTCTCACGCAATTCTCTGGCCACTGGACCAAAGATACGGGTACCGCGAACTTCTCCCTGATTGTTGAGCAACACACATGCGTTATCATCAAAACGAATATATGAACCATCAGGACGACGAATTTCCTTTTTTGTACGTACCACAACTGCTTTTGAAACAGAACCTTTTTTTGCATCTCCGCCCGGGATAGCACTTTTTACTGTAACAACAATTTTGTCTCCAACTTCAGCATAACGGCGACGGGTACCACCCAAAACTCGGATGCAAAGTACTTCCTTTGCTCCGCTGTTATCTGCCACCAATAATCTCGTTTCTTGCTGTATCATGGCTTATTTAACTTTTTCAATTATTTCTACTAATCTCCAACGTTTTGTCTTGCTCAAAGGACGAGTTTCCATAATACGTACTGTATCACCTTCACTGCACTCATTATTCTCGTCATGAGCTACAAACTTAGTGGTTTTCTTCACAAATTTGCCGTAAATCGGGTGTTTGATTTTTCTTTTTACAGCTACTACAATAGACTTGTCCATTTTGTTACTTACCACTACGCCTATTCTCTCTTTTCTAAGATTTCTTTCCATAGCTCTATTTGTCTATATTTTGTTTTTGGGTCAGAATGGTAAGCATTCTGGCAATGTCCTTTCTTGATTTTTTCATCTTTGATAAATCATCTATAGGAGAGATAGCATGATTCATCTTCATGCGAAGAAGATTAGCCTTTTCAGCTTCAATCCTCTCCTTGAGATCATTAATCGATAATTCTCTTACCTCTTTTGTCTTCATCTTTTCTCCTAATTTAATTATTCAGTATAATCTCTACGTACTACAAATTTCGTATTCACAGGAAGTTTATGTGCCCCAAGACGAAGAGCTTCTTTGGCAACGTCAAGTGGAACTCCATCAGCCTCTATAATCATACGACCCGGAGTAATTGGACAAACAAACCCCTCGGGAGCTCCTTTACCTTTACCCATACGCACCTCAGCAGGTTTTTTTGTTATTGGTTTATCAGGAAAAACGCGGATCCAAATCTGACCTTCACGTTTCATGTATCTTACTACAGCCTGACGAGCAGCTTCTATCTGTTGGCCGGTAAGCCAGCAGGACTCAGTGGTTTTAATGCCGAATGATCCAAATGAAAGCTGATTGCCCCTTTGTGCCATTCCCTTCATACGGCCCTTCTGCTGCCTTCTGAATTTGGTTTTTTTTGGTTGTAACATTGCTTTTTTACAGTTTAACTATAACAGTAAATATGTTTTTAATGCTTTGGTCTTAAAAAAATGAAGGTCATTACCCTGTCCCACAGCTATATATGTAAATCAAACACATTTCTGGCGGGTTGCAAATATACCAAAAAAATCAAACGTGCAAAAATAACTGATAAAAAATTACTTGGAATGTGCTCTTAAGACTCTTAAAATATTCTTCCCCCAAAACATTTTAAGCTCTCTATTGGTATATCCTCTTTTTAAAAGTTCTACAGTAAGGTTCTTCATTTTGGCTGCATTTTCCATTCCAACAACTCCACCGCCACCGTCAAAATCTGTTCCAATGCCAACATGCCTGATACCTACAAGTGACTTGACATAATCAATATGGTCCGCTATGTCTTTGACTGTAACCTCTTCTTTCGGCTTGTCAGATAGAAAATATCTGCCGGTGGCAACTTGAATCAAACCTCCTTTGGCAGCAATTGCCTTAATTTCATCATCGGTAAGGTTCCTTTTATGGTTTTTTATAGCATAAACTCCTGAATGACTTGCTATCACTGGGAGTTTACTGACACGTAAAACATCTGATAAAGTTTTGGAAGATGCATGTGAAACATCAATTATTATACCAAGTCTGTTCATCTCCTCAACAACTTTGTAACCAAAAGGAGATAATCCATTGTGTTCAACAACTGTGTCCATTGAGGCATCACAAATATCATTATTGTAGTTATGACACAAAGTAACTGCCCTTACACCATAATTATAAAAACGTTCAACTTGTGAAATGTCCTTCCCAAAAGGATATCCATTTTCAAGTGCAAGAATTACAGATCTTTGCCCTCTACCCTTATTGTATAAAATATCATGAGCATTATAGGCAAAACCAGCCTGGTCACTCGATTCGACATAATTCCTAAATCTCAGCAATTGGTCTGATGCATAAAAATCTGCATCTTTGACTGATTCCTCATCTCTTGGGCCCTGCCCAGTATATATTGCAAAAAAAGCAGCATCAAGACCTCCTTTCTCCATCATGGAAAATGTAACCTGATTACTACCTGAGTTCCGTCTGGCGGAATTATTCAGTTTGAGAGCAGAATCATTGTGAGTATCAATTGTAACAATCTTCTCATGAATTTTGTCAGCTTTTGTCGTATAATAGCTATCACCCAGTGCTTCCCGTGCTTGAGAAAAAAGTTGCGACGGTATTACAATCAGTAGCAGTAAAAACAGTTTGGAAAATATAAATTTACACATAAAGTTGACTGAGTAATTAAGGATTTAATATAGGATTTGTTCTAACAAATGTAATAAATTAAATAATTTGGCCTAATTATTGACAGGCATTATATTTGTATAGGTAAGTTTTCAAAATTTGATGCAAGTGATGCAAGTGACCAAAGCAACAACGATTGCTCTCATTTTACTTACGAGCATGACTTTTGCCTCCGCATATTCTCAACCAAAAGGATATCTTTTGGGATACAAAGTCGAAGGCAATGATACTGTATATCAAATTAGAATCAAAGACTTCTATTTTTTCTCACGTCCAGCTTACAGAATGAAAAATAAAGACTGGCAAGAGTATTATAGATTGGTTTACAACTTTAAGAAGACTTACCCTTTTGCTCTGATTGCAAAAGAGAAAATAACTGAGGCCGACAGTGTAATATCTTCCTCAAAATTTAATGCAAGAGAAAGAGAAAAGTATTTGAGATCTTTCGAGAATGAGCTATTTAAAGAGTTTGAAAAACCTATGAGAAAAATGACATTTTCTCAGGGCAAATTGTTGTTACGATTAATAGATAGAGAGATTGGACAAAGCTCATATTACATAATCAAAAGCTATAGAGGAAATGTTAATGCTGTCTTCTGGCAAGGTATAGCAAGAATATTTGGTAGTGATCTCAAACAACCATACGACAGATTTGGCAAAGACAGAGAAACAGAAGAGCTTGTCAGAATGTATCAGAATGGCACATTCGACTATTTGTATTACTCGCTCTTTGACTAGCCGCCAGACATCCAGGTTATCTTGTCATTTCTTGAATCATAGCAAAGATATTCACAACCATACAACCAAGCGCCTAGAATATAAAAACCAGCACCTGATGGGGTTATCGCATCACCGGGAGTATGTATATGACCGAAAATAAAATAATCGACTTTTTCCTTTTTTTCGAATTCAGAGGCGTATTTATAAAGCGGCTCTTCTTTTCCTTTAAATTCAATAAGATAGTAGTTTGTCATTTTTCTTGTAGTTGACCACTTAGAAGCTATTGGGAAAGTCCACCTGGGATGTACACTTGCCAGTAATCTCTGAAGCACTTTTGACCTGAAAAGCTTTTTCAGCATTAAATGTGAGGGTTCTGCTCCTGTAAGCTCATCCCCATGAGCAAGACAAAACTTCTTTTGTCCAATTTCAACTACAGATGGCTCTTTAAGTATTTTAAGACCTATCTCCTTCTCAAGATATCCAAAAGTCCACATGTCATGATTCCCTCTAAAAAAATAGAGTTCCACACCACTATCAGACAATTGTGACAACGCCCCCAGCACTCTTGTAAAACCCTTGGGAACAACATATTTGTATTCAAACCAATAGTCAAAAATGTCTCCTAATAAATATAACGCCTTTATTTCAGGAGGAACTCCTCTTAGAAATTTAACAAACCTCTCTTCCCTTGCCGGTGCATCATAAGCACCCAGACCTAAATGCACATCAGATACAAAATAATATAAATATCTTTCACAGGATGACATATTTAGAAAATTAATGGATAAATAATACAAATAGATCCAACTGCTGCACAATAAATTGCAAAACCAACCAGTTTAGTTTTCTTAACAAGATTAATCATTACTTTACATGCAAACAAGCCGGAAACAAATGCAGAAATAAATCCAAGTATCAATACAAGAGTATCCACTCCGCTTTTTGAAGCAGCAAGTTCACCTGATATAAGCTCAAGAAAAGCCTCCCCAAGAATTGGAATAAGAACCATAAGAAAAGAAAATCTTGCTATCTGATCTTTCCTAATTCCACACATCATCCCGGTTGCAATAGTCGAACCCGAACGGGAAAGACCGGGAAGTACGGCAATAGCCTGTGCCAAACCAATAATAAATGCATTTTTATATGATAATTCTTTCTCTTTTGGCTTGACATAGCTTGAAACAGTCAACAATAGTGCTGTAACAATAAGGCATATTCCGACAATAAGAAGCCCTGAACCAAATATCGCTTCAACCTGATCCTTTAAAAAAAGACCCACGATTAGAACAGGGATCATTGACACAAAAATTTTCAAAATATAGTCTGTTTCAGGATTCATTCTGAAACGGAAAAAACCGGAAAACAATTTAAGAATATCCTTTCTAAAGACCACAATTGTACTGAGAACCGTAGCAGCATGAACCACGATTTCAAAGCTTAGATCAGGTGTACTTATACCGAAAATTTCCTTACCAATTGTCAAGTGACCGCTACTGCTCACAGGCAGAAATTCAGTCAACCCCTGAAGGAGACCAAGCAATATTGACTCAAGCGCTGTCATTTGCTTCTGCCAACATGCATAATTGCAACAACCTCAACAACCAGTCCCAAAAGAATCAAAAGAGGAGATATGACAATCCGCCTGAAACTGAACATTTCATCTCCCGTAAAAATGGTTGGGTTATCTGACCCACCTCCGATCATAAGAGCGTATCCTGTCAACATCAATACAACTCCCAAAATTACAAGAAGAAAATTCCTGTAAGGAATTGCAAACTTGCCCTGTTCTTCTTTTAAATTTTTCTCCATATAAAATTGTCTATTAATAATATAACTCATCAGCTGAAACCGAAAGCAACTTGTTTACTACTATCCTTGTACTTATCACACATATAAAAATGCCGGCAAGAATCACACCAAAAATAACTAAAGCTATCATCTTAATATCAAATATAAGAAACAGCTGATTTATATCTCTCTTGACTAATAAAACAAGTACTGAAAGTAAAGCAGCTGATATTGTTCCGGAAATCAGCCCCTGAAACACCGCCTGCTTGATAAATGGTTTCCTTATAAATGACCGCTTTGCTCCAACAAGTTTCATGGTTTGAATAGTGAACCGCTTTGAATAAATATTCAAACGCACCGTATTATTGATCAAAACAAAAGAAATAAAAAGCAATAATATAAGAATTACACTCAAAATAATGCCTACTTTCTCAAGATTCTGATTTATTAGACTCACAAGTGACTCCTGGTAGGCAATTTCCCTAACTTTAGGCCATTTGGAAAGTTCCGAAACTATTGTCTTGAGACTGTCACTCTGTAAATAATCTGCTTTTAAATATATATCCACAGAAAGAGGAATAGGATTAAAGTCAAAAACGTCGAGAAAATCTTCGCCAAGCATGTTTTTCATTTCCTCAGCTCCACGTTCTTTTGATATAAACTCAGCTCTTTTGATATAATCTTTACCCTGAACTTTACTTAAAAAGTCAAGAGCATCATAATTGCTTGCGTTCTTATCAAACATTACTGACACTCTGATGTTTTCTTTAAAATAGTCAGAAACAGCTTTTGCATTAACCGCAATTATACCAAGAAAGCCCACAATAAGTAAAACAAGAGAGATACTTATAATTGACGAAAGATAAGAATGTACCAGTCTTCTGAAAATTATGCCTTTTTCCTTCTTCTTCATAGTGTTTAAAAGCTTCCAAAGATATATAATTCCTTTAAATTAAATAAATTTATTACCTTTGTAAGAAATATCCTTTAAAAACAAGATAGTACGATGAGCGAACCAAAAAGAGTACTTTATGTGAGTTCTGAGATTTTCCCTTATATGAAAGAATCTGATATTTCAATTGTGGGAAGATATTTACCTCAGGGAGCACAGGAAAGAGGATTCGAAATACGCTCATTCATGCCTAAGTACGGTATCATAAATGAAAGGAGAAATCAGCTTCATGAAGTCATACGCCTCTCAGGCATGAACATTATTATCGACGATATTGACAGGCCCCTCATTATCAAAGTATCCTCTATACCATCAGCAAGGATGCAGGTTTACTTCATAGATAATGAAGATTATTTTTACAGAAAGTTTATTTATCACGATTCTGAAGGCAGATACTTTGATGATAATGATGAAAGGGCTCTATTTTTTGCCAAGGGAGTACTTGAAACTGTCAAGAAGCTAAGGTGGAAACCTGATATTGTTCACTGCCAGGGATGGATATCACACTTAATGCCCATTTTTCTCAGGAAATATTATCATGAAGATCCTATTTTCACAAATTGCAAGGTTATTGTTTCATTGTACGATAATGAAGTCAATAATATCGATTTTAACGATAAAGCACGTTCTAAGCTAGTGGCTGCCGGTATAAAGAACAAAGATCTGGACATGTTCAGTCCACCCAATGGCATAAATCTTGCTAAATTAGCCATTCAGTATGCGAACGGTGTCATTATGGGAAGTAAAACATTGCCTGATACTATTTCTGAAATGATAAAAAGCAACTCTGTGCCTTTATTGCCTTATATTGAAGTTTCACAACACGACACAGCATACATAGATGAGTATGTTGAATTTTATGATCAAATTTTAAGGGAAAATGTCAAATAGGATTAAGCTCCAACCTGTCGCGACACTGTTAGTGACTTCAGTAATAATTATATCTTGCATAAATGTTGACAAAAGTGTAGGGGAAAACCTTATACCATCGGACTATGAGCTTACAGTTGCCAAAACATCTGTAGAAATTCCTCTGCAAATGAAGATGTCGGATTCTCTCCAATCTCTTTTCCCAAATTACCTCATGGTTGGAGAATATAATGATCCAGATTTTGGACGCACTTCTTGTGGAACTGCTTTTCAGATGATTCCTATTGTGACTGAAAACGATTTTGGCGACAATCCGGAACCAGTATATCTGAGAATGGAAGTTGCAGTTGACAAGACTGTATTCCTTAATAAAGGAGAAGGAAGCATCCCTCAGAACATCTATCTTTATGCTCTGAAAAAAGACATTGATTCTACAACGCTTTTAAACAATTCTCTTACAAGGGACGATTATGATATAACTCCCCTAAACATTGGAAGCACAGTCTATACTGGAGGTGACTCCATAAACATAGAAATCAATCTCGATTACGCACGTCAACTACTATCTGCAACTAAAGACGAACGTGACTCTGTAAGTTATTTCGTTAAAAGGTTTAAAGGGTTTTTCTTCTCGACAGATCCTGTTCCTTCATCGATCAATGGTGGCCGGTTTAACATGATTGACCCGTCATCAGTATACATGGAGATGAAATATAGACATGTATCGGCGACAGACGGCATTGACAAAGACAGCGTGCTTCTCTATTATATCTCCACAAGCGAGTGTTTCTATACAAACATCTTCTCTCACAGCTCCAAATTTCTTGAAACAAACGATCCCCAGGGCAAAATTTTGCTTGAAGGAATGGGAGGAATAAAACCTTTTATCGACTTTAAAGATGTTCGACAAGTATTTCAGACTTGGGCAAATCAAAACAACATAGATCTTAATAAGGTTCTTATAGCCAAAGCTGAATTAATTCTTCCATATGAGTTCCCAAATAATTATACTATAATGGATCAATATCCTTCATCGATATATCTTGCTTACAAAAAATATTCTGATTCATATAAGTCAACAATATATTATCCTGTAGATGATATATATACCGTAGGTGCAGGTACTCTTAACAGATCCCAGTATTACTACTCAATGGATATTAGCACATTTTTTCAACACGTACTAAATAATACCATAGATAATGAGAAATGGCAAATATGGATTAACCCAATTACTCAACTAACCAATTCATATACCGGTGCCGTATCTTACTATGTGGATAATCAAATATATTGCAAAGCGACTTTAAATGGTCCTAAAAGCACACGTAAACCTCGAATCGAGATTACATATACTGTTTTACCTTGACCTTTTTTCCTATTTGATTTTATTTATTGAAATTTTCATATAAAAAACAGGCTGCCTACTTTTAGACAGCCTATTGTGTTTTTATATTCCTCAACAAAATTATTACTTAAACTTTCTGAATAAAATTGAGGAGTTATGTCCTCCAAACCCAAAGGTATTATTCAGTGCCACATTTACTTCACGTTTTTGTGCGTGGTTTAGAGTCAAGTTAAGCTTGTAATCTATCTCAGGATCTTCTTCCTCAAAATTAATTGTAGGCGGAATAATACTGTCTATGATAGCATGAATACACGCAAGAGCTTCCACAGCACCTGTGGCTCCAAGAAGATGCCCATGCATGGATTTTGTAGAACTTATGTTAAGTTTATATGCATGCTCCCCAAAAACGACCTTTACAGCTTTTAATTCAGCAATATCGCCAAGAGGTGTGGAAGTCCCGTGTACATTAATATAATCCACATCTTCAGGTCTCATGCCTGCATCTTCCAAAGCAAGTTTCATTACGGTTATTGCGCCTTCTCCCTCAGGATGAGGTGCAGTAATATGGTAAGCATCTGCAGTCATGGCTGCACCGGCAACTTCACAATAAATTTTAGCCCCCCTGGCTTTTGCATGCTCCAATTCTTCAAAAATCAAAATTCCGGATCCTTCGCCCATTACAAAACCATCACGGTTTTTGTCGAAAGGCCTTGAAGCATGTTCCGGATCATCATTTCTGGTGGATATTGCCTGTGCAGAGTTAAAACCTCCTATACTTGGAATAGAAATACCTGCTTCAGCACCACCAGTAACAATAATGTCTGCTTTCCCGAGTCTGATATAATTTAAAGAATCTACCATTGCATGAGTAGAAGAAGCACATGCAGACACAGTAGCATAATTTGGTCCTTTAAAGTTATACTTAATGGAAATAAGACCAGGCGCTATGTCAGGAATCATTTTTGGAATAATAAAAGGGCTAAATCTAGGCACTTTACCGCCTTCGACATAGCCCTCAACTTCACTGTACAATGTATTAATACCACCTATCCCTGAACCGAGTATTACCCCTACTCTCTCAGGATTAAAATTTCCTGCTTCAATATGACTATCTTTTATCGCCTGATCTACAGCAATAAGAGCAAATTGTGAATAGAGGTCAAGCTTCCGCTCTTCCTTTCGATCAATGCCATATTTACTCGGCTCATAATTTTTGATTTCACAAGCAAATTTTGTTTTGAACAGAGATGTATCAAAACGGGTAATAGGACCACAGCCACTGACGCCTTTATCCAGATTGTCAAAATAATCCTGAATATTGTCGCCTAAAGGATTTATTGTCCCTATACCGGTAACTACAACTCTTTTTAATTCCATATGCTTGATTGGGAATTTATTTAACGTGCTGTTCAATGTAAGAGATAGCATCTCCTACTGTTGAGATCTTCTCAGCAGCTTCGTCAGGAATTGTGATACCGAATGCTTTTTCAAATTCCATAATAAGTTCCACTGTGTCAAGTGAATCTGCGCCAAGATCATTGGTAAAACTTGCTGTTGGTGTTACATCTGACTCCTCTACGCCCAACTTGTCAACAATGATGGCTTTAACCTTTTCATTAATATCTGCCATAATTAAAAAAATTAGTTAGTAATTATTATTTTCTAAACCAGGTTGCAAAGAAAAACAAAAAAAATGGAAAAATGAAATTTTAACAAAGTGAAACAATAGTTTTTTGGTATACATATATATAGAGGAAAAAGTATAATTAAACAATCACTTATAAATCATTTATCTAATTAAAAAATGTTACCTTTGCAGCTTAAAATGTTAATAATGAGTTTTATAAAATTAGCTATTTTTGCCTCAGGGTCAGGAACAAATGCGGAAAATATAATTAAACATTTCAGCAATCATCCTACATGCAAGGTCAGCCTTATACTGAGTAACAAAAAAAATGCCTATGTGCTGGAGAGATCAAAACGATTCAAAATACCCTTTGTAATATTTGACCGGGATCAACTAGAAAACAGCACATTTGTAGATGATATAATGTCGAGTTACAATATAAATTACATAATACTTGCAGGATTTTTACTTAAAATTCCGGACAGACTTTTAAATAAATATCCAAAAAAAATAATAAATATTCACCCTGCCTTACTTCCTAAATATGGAGGAAAAGGAATGCATGGGATGAACGTCCATTCTGCTGTTATCAATGATGGAGAAACAGAATCAGGTATTACTATTCATCTTGTAAATAATGAATACGACAAAGGGACTATCATCTTTCAGGCAAAATGTAATGTGGAAAAAGAAGATACACCTGAAACACTTGCAACCAAAATACATCAACTTGAACAGCAACATTTTCCAAAAGTGATTGAACAATACATTCTGCAAGACACTAATTATGCAAAAAAATAAAAAGCTATTCAAAACTATTGTTATAGCTCTATTTTTCATATGCACAGTTATCTCAAATCGCGTTTCTGCACAAGTGCCCGTAATCGACAGTCTGAAAAGATATAAAGATACCACCAGAATTTTACCAGAACTGATTATCAATAACTATAAACCTACTCCGTTTCAACCCCTTGTAAGAATTGTATCAATTATAAACAAAAATGACATTGAGACAAGTACTGTAACCAATTTTCCGGATTTTCTCAGAAATTTCTCCGGCATTGATCTCAGAAACAGAGGCAGTGAAGGTGTTCAGGCGGATCTCAATATCCTTGGAGGCACTTTTGATCAAACAATGGTTTTGATCAATGGCATTAACTTCACAGACCCTCAGACTGGTCACTATTCTCTAGATATTCCCATATCGCTATCACAGATTGAGAGAATTGAGGTGCTGCAAGGTCCGGGTGCTATCAATATTATTACTAACGGTAACTGTGACAGTAATGAAGTACAGGCAAGCATTACAGGTGGAAGTTATGGGTTTATTAATGGTACTGCGAACATAAGATTCGCAAACGGCTATTTGCCGGGACAAACAGGCGGAAGTTACAGCCAATCAGACGGTTATACTGAAAACACCGATTTTGTGATCTCAAATTTATTCTCAAACGTAACTTTTTGCTTGGGATCTGGACAGTCACTTATGTTAATGGGTGGTTACCAGCATAAAAAATATGGTGCCAATAGTTTCTATTCCGTATCCTACCCTCAACAGTTTGAAGAAACGAGGACATTTCTCTCTGCAATTCAACACATGTTCGAAAGTAAGAAATGGCAAATCAGGAGTTCGATATACCAAAGAAGACACTATGACAGATTTGAATTGTTTCGCTACGAAGCAGAACCTTGGTATTCTGGACACAACTATCACCAAAATGACATTTATGGCTTAACTGCAGAAGCAGCACACAAATGGAGTCCTGAAAGCACAACAATATTTGGAGCCGGCTTTAGAATTGAACACATATACAGCAATGTTTTAGGAGATTCCCTGAAAAGTGGGAAAGAAGTGCCATTTGAGATAGATATTCAGTACTCACGCTCAAAACAACGCAATATTTCTACAATATATGTAAAACAAACAGAAAGACTAGGTAAATGGCTGTTAACTGCAGGATTGACTCTTGATCATTCAATAGGCATAACTCACTTATGTTACGGATTTTCAAGCTCTTATTCTATAGCACCTCACTTTGAAGTTAATGCATGGATAAATAATTCATTCAGGAATCCCACATTCACAGATTTATATTACAAAAGCCCGACACAAACAGGCAATATGAATCTGCGCCCAGAAGAAATGATTACAGGTAGAACCGAGTTTAAATATTTCACCAACAATGTTTTATCCTCTTTATCGGCATTTTACAGAAGAGGTATAAGGATGATTGACTGGACACGGAAAAGCGGATCCGATCAGTGGCAAGCAAGTAATATTACAAATGTTAATTCAATAGGTCTTGAATGTTCGCTGAGATTTTCTTTTGACAACAATTATCTAAGAAGTGCCAGTTTTCTTTATGCATGGTTAGATGTTTCAAAGAAAAGTTCAGGATTGCATTCACTCTATGCCACAGATTTCCTTCGTCATAAAGCTGTATTCACTGTTGAACACTATTTGTTAAAAGATTTGTCGGCAAGTTGGATACTTTGCTACCAGAAACGTGCCGGTACCTACCTTGACAAAGAGAATGCTGAAACTCCTTACAAAGGCTTTATTTTAACAGATCTTAAACTTTCATGGAATATTAGGAAATTTATCGTCTCAATGACTGCCGCAAATCTATTCAATAAAGATTATCTTTACATAGGAAATCTGCCCCAACCCGGCAGATGGATAAAGTGCGGGGTTGAGGTCAGACTCTGATGAAACCTATTTGAGTTGGAAAATCACAGGGAACATATATTCCTTAAGTAATATTTCCTCTTTTTTGGAATAAGAGTATAATTGATTTAATTTTACTATATATTAAACCAAATAGTAAAAAAAAGATCAAAATATATAATAGAATAATGAATAATCAACCTCTTAACCTCATGAAAAACAAAATCATTATCATGTTAGTTTCCACAGCTTTAATTTCCGGCTCGTGTAAGGAGTCTTCCAAAGAGAAAAATGAAATTCCAATAGCAAAGAGCACAATCACTGTCACTGACGGCAAATTTACACCAGAGGTTATGCAAAATCTCGGAAGAGTGTCTGATCCACAGGTTTCTCCTGACGGAACAAAAATCTTATACGGAGTCTCATATACAAGTATTGAGCAAAACAAGAGCAATAGAGAGCTTTTTGTAATGAACATTGACGGGAGTGACAACAGACAAATTACATCAACTCTCAAAAGTGAAAATAATGCTCGTTGGATAGATGGAGGCAAAAAGATTGCCTATCTATACGAAGAACAATTGTATGTAATGAATAGTGATGGCTCTTCTCCAAAACAGATCAGTAATGTCGAAAATGGAATCTCAGAATTTACCTTTAGTCCTAAAGGAGATAAAATATTGTATGTAAGTAGGGTTAAGTCAATTGAAAAACCTGTTGACAAATATCCGGACCTTGACAAGGCAACGGGAAGAATAATAAAGGATTTTATGTATCGCCACTGGGACGAGTTCGTTGAAGCAATACCCCATCCTTTTATTGCTGATTTTGATGGCAAATCACTTTCAAATACCGTAGACATATTGGAAGGAGAACCATATGAATGCCCGACTCTGCCATTTGGTGACATGACTCAGCTAAGCTGGAGTCCAGACGGAGAAAACATTATCTACTCCTGCCGGAAGTTAGTGGGAAATGAATACGCATTCTCGACAAATACGGATATTTATTTATACAATATTAAATCGAAAAAAACCGAGAATCTTACTGAGGAAATGATGGGATATGATACAGATCCTCTATATTCTCCTGATGGAAAATCGATTGCATGGATAAGCATGAGACGTAATGGCTACGAAGCTGACAAAAAAAGGCTTTTTGTAATGGATCTTGATTCAAGAACAAAAAGAGAGCTAACAATCGATTACCCCTACAATGTCGAAACTATTACCTGGATGCCGGATGGTTCAGGACTTTTCTTTACCTCTTGTGTAAAAGCATTAACTGGAGTGTATCAAGTGACACTTGCTGACAGTTCAATAAAGTTGCTCACAAAAGGACAATTTGATTTCGATCGGGTTCAAGTCTCGGGAGATAAACTTTATACTATTTACAAAAGTATGTCAATGCCCAATGAAATAGTAGCAATAAATATTGCTGATAGTTCTTACAATCAAATAAGCTTTGAAAACAAGGCAATTCTTGACCAGGTGAAAATGGGAAAAATAGAGGAAAGATGGATAAAAACGGTAGACAATAAAGATATGCATATGTGGGTTGTCTATCCGCCAGATTTTGATTCATCAAAGGTCTACCCTGCACTGCTCTTCTGTACCGGTGGCCCACAAGGAACTATCAGCCAAAATTGGTCGTACAGATGGAATTTTCAACTAATGGCTGCCCAAGGCTATATAGTTATTTTGCCTAACAGAAGAGGCACAACTGCTTTTGGACAAGAGTGGTGTGAACAAATTTCAGGAGATTATCCCGGATTAAATATGCAGGACTATCTCTCCTCTGTCAAAGTGATGAAAAACGAGAAATATGTAGGCAAAGTTGGCGCCTGTGGAGCCAGTTATGGCGGATATTCAATTTACTATCTTGCCGGCATACACAAAGGTCTCTTCTCAGCATTTCTTGCACATGCAGGCGTTTTCAATCAAGAACAGATGTATATGATGACCGAAGAAATGTGGTTCCCTACATGGGATAATGGTGGTGCTCCATGGGATGACAATCCTGTTGCCAAACGACATTATGCACTTTCACCTCACAAACTTGTTAAAAATTGGAATACTCCTATCATGATAACTCATGGGGAACTGGATTACAGAGTTCCTGTAGAACAGGGCATGGCAGCTTTTAATGCCGCAAAGATGCTGGGTGTACCTGCCGAAATGCTACTCTTCCCAGACGAAAATCACTGGATTCTCAAACCTCAAAATAACATTTTGTGGAACAGAATGTTTTTCGAATGGTTCGACAAGTGGCTTAAAAATTAAAATAAATACTAACACAATTTAATTAAAACAATATTAATGAAATCCAGATTCCTTACGATTGCCTTTATGGCAATATCAATCTGCTCATTTGCGCAGAAAAAACCGCTTGACCATTCTGTTTATGACGGATGGAAATCTATTGGAGGATTCAGCCTTACAAAAGACGGCGGATATTCAATGTTTTATATCAACCCCCAAGAGGGAGATTCTGAACTTGTTTCTTTTAATGTGACAACAGGTCAGATGGACACTATTCATAGAGGCAACTCTTATAAAATTACCGAAAATGGCAAGTATGCCGCCATGACCATAAAACCAAAAATTGCTGAGACAAAGGCTGCTAAACGTAAAAAACTTAATGCAGATCAAATGCCTAAAGATTCATTGGGAATTTACAATCTGCAAACAAAGGAGTTAAAAAAGTATCCATATCTCAAAGGTATGAAGACAGCCAGATACATTAGCGATTTTGTTGCATTCCAGACAACACCTCCTGCAGATACTGCAAAAGGGAAAAAGCCAGCTAAAAAGGAAAAAGAAGAAGGCAGTGATTTAATGATTTACAGATTTTCCACTGGCGTCATAGATACCATAAAGTATGTAACAGACTATGATTTTTCCAAGGGAGGCGACACTCTCTTTATTGTCCAAGTGCCTAATTCCAAGGACTCACTCTACAAAGACTGTTCAGGATTATATATGTATAATCCCTACAAAAAGAGTATGACGGCTATTTACAACATACACAAAAAACAAACAGTCAAACTTCCTACTGTAAGCGATAATAATCGCACACTTGCTTTTTATGCAAAACTTGATACAGCAAAAGTCGATGCAAAAAATGTATCAGTGCTGGTATACCGTGATGGATACGAAAAAGCCAAAATTGTCGCAGACAACAAAATGCCATGGCTTCCGGAAAAATATGTGATCTCTGAATCACGCTCTCTTCAAATGGATTCAACAGGACAACGCCTATTTTTCGGAATATCTCCAATCCAGCGTGAAAAGGATACTACTCTCATAGATTCAGAAATATCTAAACTTGATATCTGGCATTACAAAGAACCTTATCTTCAGACAGTGCAACTTATTAATTTACAAAGAGACTTAAAGAGGTCATTTGTTTGTAAAGTCGAATTAGATGGTGAACCAGCCTTTGCTCAATTAGCGAAAGAAGATTATCCAATCGTCAATGTTCCTGAAAAATGGTCCAGCCAGTGGGGATATTCTGTTTCAAACAAAAATTATCAGCTGGAATCACAGTGGTCTGCAAATCCTCACAGGGACCTCTGGATAGTCTCTGTAAAAGACGGGAAAAGTAAATTGTTATTAAAAGATGTTTACATTCAATCAGTATCTGCCTCTCCCGAAGGAAAATTCCTTACATGGTTCAATCTTACAGACAGAAACTGGTATTCCTATGAAGTTGCTTCCGACAAGATTAGGAATATCTCTAAAGATATAACTACATCATTGACTGACGAGCTTCATGACACACCGGATATGGCTCCCGGATATGGTTCATGCGGATGGATGAAAGATGATGCTGCCTTCTTTATCAAAGACCGGTATGATGTGTGGAAACTCGATCCAAAAGGTGAAAAATCTTCTGTCAATTTTACCGACGGGATTGGAAGAACAGAAAAGAAAAGTTTCGACATTGTAGATTTAAGCGAAATGCTTCTCCCTCCCGGTACTCCTGGGATTGTAAATGATCCTGTTAAACCTGGTGCTACAGTATATTTTTCCGTATTTGATGAAATAACTAAAGATAATGGCTATTATTATAAAGATCTTAAAAAGAAAAAACCTGTAATGACCAAATGGGTTCTTGAGCCTTACACATTGCTATATCTAACAAAAGCAAAAAAAGGACCTGTTGTTACATATGTTAAACAGAACTTTACAGAATCTCCTAATCTTTGGATCACAAAAGATAACTTCAAAACACAGACAAAAATTACAGATATAAACCCTCAGCAGAAGGATTATAACTGGGGAACAGTTGAACTGATAAAATGGAAGTCAAAAACAGGAATTGATCTTGAAGGCCTGCTATACAAACCGGAAGATTTTGATCCTTCAAAAAAATATCCAATGATTGTCTATTTTTATGAAAGAAATTCACAATATCTCAATTTATACCGCGCCCCTGCTCCAAGTCGCTCTACAATCAATGTCACATATTTTATCAGCAACGGATACCTCGTGTTTATTCCGGATATAACTTACGAAATTGGTCATCCAGGTAAAAGCGCCTTAAACTGTATTGTTCCGGGTGTTGAAAAAATCTGTGAAAATTCATGGGCTGATAGAGATAACGTTGCCATTCAGGGTCAAAGTTGGGGGGGATATCAAGTTGCATATATGGTGACACAGCCTCAAGTATTCAAATGGAAAGCTGCAGGTGCAGGCGCACCTGTTTCTAACATGACTAGTGCATATGGAGGAATTCGCTGGGGTACAGGTGTTGTACGGCAGTTCCAATACGAGCATACCCAAAGCCGAATTGGTAAAAATTTATGGGATGGTCTGGATCTATACCTCGAAAACTCTCCAATTTTCTTCGCCGATAAGATAGAAACACCTCTACTGATAATGTCGAACGACAACGATGAGGCAGTCCCATGGACACAAGGCATTGAATATTTTACTGCACTAAAGAGACTTGGAAAACCTGCCTGGATGCTTCAGTACAACAAGGAGACCCACAATCTTACTGACCGTGTCAATGCAAAGGATCTCTCAATAAGACTCTCTCAGTTCTTTGATCACTACCTCAAGGGAGCACCTATGCCTGTATGGATGAGCAAAGGCGTTCCTGCAACCCTGAAAGGGATAGATTGGGGGTTAGAACTTGATGAATAGATATCAAATATATTATTAAAATAAAAAAGCCGGCTTATATCACATGATTTCGAGTCGGCTTTTTTACTATCATAACTTCAATCTTATAATACTTTGCTCTATTTCTGACCTTAAATCTTCTGGTAGCGAGGATTGTTTCACAAGCATATCCATTGTTTGAATAATCTCTGGCCTTTTATAACTCATTTTGAACCAGCCTAATGCTTCGGCTAAAGCAGCTCTTACTTTTAGACTCTCCTTTGAATCTATCAACACAGTTAAGAGTGTATCTACCTGCCTGTGACAATTATAATTTCTCAAACTTCTTATTGCAGTCAGTCTCTTTAATTCAGGAGCTGATTTATCTAAAATCAAAGCAAGTGATTCATCCTGATACTTGTACTGATCTTTATAGCTCTTAACAGTATTCTCTACAACAGCTGAGCTAGCGTTTGAAACAAGCTGTCTTTCAATCTCTCTGACCACCTGGTCGGGATCCATAACCATAAGTGAAGTTTGCGCTACATATTGAACTCTTTGACTCTCATTCGAAAATAAAACCGTATTTACAAGTGGCTTAATTATAGATACTATTCCGGAATATCCTGCGTATCGTGCAGCATTTCTTCTGATAAGTTCATAAGGATCGCTTAGTCCGATTGTAATAGCTTCAGCAATATTACTACTGTTAATATCAACAAGTCTCTTTAAAGCCTCCATTCTTACACTGCAAAAAGGACTGCTCTTCATAACAGAAAGCAAAGTATCTGAATAACCATGTATGTTAGCTTTTGAAAGTTGTTTAAGTGCCATGGCCTGTAATGAGGGGTTGTTGGAATGCAGATATTTGTCCCAAATCATTTTGTCGCCACCCTTAACTGCCAAATTATAGTTCAAAGTTTTACTCCCTTCTGTTCTAAACATATAAGTAGGATCACCAACTAAATGAGATTCAAGTAATTGGAATTCTTTTTGCCAAAAGCCTACCCTTGCTCCTTCACTGAGAATTCCAAGTAATTCCAGCGACCACTTATCTTGCAAGACATTGACAGTGTTGCCCTGCGCCACTACTGTACCGCCTTCTCCAAAAACATAATATCCGGCGACATATCCAGGCATATGAAATGAACCATTATAACAAGCATCAAAAATTACAAATTTTGGTTCTGGATTAATGGCTATGAGATCCTTAAGACGAATATTAAAATTGGCAGAAAAAATTGAATCACTCACTCTACTTTTCTCCAAGACCTCAGGATCAAAAAAGGAGTCTGTAAAACCCCTGGTTTCAATAACCTCTTTCTTAAAATTATCCCGTTTGTCGCCTTTATATTTGCGATACATGTTTCTTAATTCTATAGATAGAACATTTAAGGGACCGACTCTGTTAAATCTGGAATTTGCATAAATGAATTCAACTGTGCTATCGTCACCTGAAAAATCAATAATATTGTCAGCCGGATATTCTCCGTTTATATATTGAGTGTCAAAATCCCCATGCTCATGAAATATAAAAAGATCTGTCCCACGCTTCTGTAATTTTTCAAAAAGTTTGAATTTCATAAATGGATCCTGACGATAGTTATAGAAGCCATTGCCTGAAGAGACCTTGAAAGCCTCCGGAGCAACCTCGCGCATGTAGAATTGTTCGTTCTGCCATGCGGTAAGACAATCGGAATTATATCCGTGACCATTGAAAACGACAAACTTGTCAAGCGGATTATTCTCTTTGTGAGCGGCAACAACCTTTTTAAGATATCTCGAAAGAAGAAAATACTTACCAAATCTCATATCGGAAGGCGGCAACATACGGGCAGAATAAAAATCGCTTTCCACAACCTGGGGAGAGCTCTCCTTTAGCTTGTAATAGAAAAGATTCGGAAATTTATCATCCCTGCTTAAAAACTCAAATTCAAGATCAAGGTCATCATAAAACCTGTCAGAAGTGACTGAAGATTCAAATATTGGGAATTTTTCTTCATCCATCTTAAAAGCAGTTGTGGCATGTTGAAAATTCCTGACTCTGACAATAGGTATATCCCCCATAAACACGGCTCCTTCCATTACTGGTTTCTTCTTGTAGATCACCTCTATCTCTTTCCTGAGTTTCATTGGATCATCCCACTCTCCAGCCAGAATCATTGCACCAAGACCTTCACTTTCAAGTTGAGTTTTATAGGCCAAAACGTCAGCCTTAACAGCTCTAAAACTCTTTTGATCAATAACTATTAAAAATCTACTATCAAATTTTCCCTCTGCTGGAATAAACAGACTTTTTGCAAAAGCATCTGTCACACCAACAAGCAGACCGGCAAGTATCGCTATTATTATATATTTAATTTTCATCTTTTCAATTCTAACGCATATAAACTTCCAACCTATTTGCAGTTTTGAGCAGTTCTGCTCTCAGAACAGGATTGACACCACTTTCTGCTGCCACGGTTCTGCATGCAGATACGATGTCACTTTTTCTATATGAAAGTGTAAACCAGCCCAGAGCCTCTGCAAGATCAGTCCTCAATTCCACAGATTCATCCTTGTCGGCAAGTATCCTCAAATAATCGTCAACCAGCTGATGATACGGATTGTTCCTCAACACACTGACCCCCATCTGGCGAGACTTGAGTTTAAGATTCTTGTTTGCCAGATCAAGACTGTATTTTGCCATTCTGCGTCTTGAAGCCATTACATTTTTAAAATCTGCTATCTTTTTTTCCTTATCAAATAACCAGTTCGCTTCGTTTAATTGCTTCAAAACCTCGTTTTCCATTTTGTCCAAATTCATCAGATCAAGACAGAAAATTGCATTAAACTCAACCCTTTCGTCGAGAAAATCATTAACATACACCGAGGCTATATATGGGATGAAATCATCCTTCCCTATTCTTCCCATAGAATAAACAGCTTTTCTTCTTATAAACTCATATGGATCGGTTACAGCCTGCATCAACATCTTTTCAAAATTGCCATCCATATAGAATTGCAACAAATGATAAACCTGCAACCTAAGCATGTAATATGAAGATGTTTGATATGTTTTCAACAACAAATCAGACATTTGTCTATAATTTAGCTCAAAAAGTTTATGAAGTGCAAGTCCTTTAAGATCTGGATGACTGGCATTATTGAAAAAGTTAAGCCAATACAGAGTGTCTTTTGACCTCAAGTCAGCTCTTCCAGAAAAAGGTTCTTTAGTGGCAATGATCGTTTTTTTGAAAATAAATGTTGGATCTCCAATAATATGAGATTCGAGAATATTTGTCTGCTGCGCCCATTCTCCAATACTGTAACCAAGCCCCAAAAGGCCTAACAGATCGCTTGAAGACTTGTCCTGCAAAACATTTACAGTATTACCAATACATACAACTGTCTTACCGGGAGAAAAAATATATTCTCCTGCAATATAGTCAACCTCACGAAAATCTCCATTATAGCAGGCATCAAATATTACTACTCTTGGATTGGGCTTAATTTTCGGAATATCCGCCAGTACAATGCCAGTACGTATATCTTGCAAAGAATCCTCAGCTATCTGCTTCGGATCAAACGCTCCTGCAAACCAGGTAGAATCGATATTATAATATCTCATCCAGTTCTTTTTGAATTCAGTAAGGTCTTTATTTTCCTTTTGCAGCTTTCTCAATCTTTCTCTAAAAAGATATTTAGCTGCTTCTGGATATAGATCAATAGCATTTGCCTTAGGTATAGCTGTTAAATATTGTCTGTCAGGAGTCCCGTGCTCATGAAAAAACATCAAATCCACATCGTTTCTTTGCATTTCATCAATCACAATGTCCTTCATATATGGATACATGCAGAACAACAAAGATTTTGCAGAGTTCCTGTCATGAAATGCCTGAGGAAATTGTTCTCTTAATGTTACTCCTTCCTCTTTCCAAGCAGTAAGACTGTTGGAAAAAGATCCCTCACCGGTATAAGAGACAAGAACATTCATTTCATTGGAAGAAGTTCTTTCAGCCACAAGTTTATTGAAATAATCACTTATTTGTCTGTATCCCTCCTCACCACTTCTGGTAGGTTTCACCCTTCCAGTATAAATATCACATGAAATTCTTTGAGGCGAATCCCATCTTAGCGAATAATAATAGAAAAGACTCTTGAGAGAATCTTTTGCAATAAAGTCAAATTTCAGGTCAAAATCATCATAGAAACGATCAGAAGGCACAGAGGAATTAAACATCGGAATTTTTTTCTGATCCATTTTGAAAGCAGAGGTAAGGTGCTGCGCATCTCTGATCATAGGAACAGGAATCTGACCAACAAAAACAGCTCCTTCAAGATTGTCATGGTCATGAAGTTTTACTATCTGAGCTTTCACCTGTTCAGGAGTTTCCCAATCGTCAGGTAAAAGAAATGTAGTAAAACCCTCAGCTCTTAACATTGATTCGTACGCCTTCAATTCAGTTTGACACACGTTGAAAGTCCCTTTGTCCACAAAAATTGCAAAGCCTCTCTCTCCAGCCCAAGAGGAGAAGAAGAGAGAGACCAGCAATAAGGTAAGAATAAATTTTCTCATCATCCTGTTAGAATGTAAAGCCAAGTGTGAATGTTGACTGAATCCTGTCACTATCCAAATCGACAGGTTTGTAATAATCAACGGCTGCCTTGACAAACAGACTTGTACGTCCATTTTTACTTATAGATGTTACATAACTAACATCACCACCAAACATTGAATAGCTGTTGGTCATGTATTCAAAATCGGGTGTCATGAAATCTGTAATGATATATGAGTCTGGTTTTGCACCTCCATAATTATAATGACCATCCAAATTGTCCTTATAAACAAAGTTAGCACCTACCAGAAGATTAGACTTTTTCCCAAGTCCAAAACTATATTTGCCGTTGATGCCCATAAAGAGATTTTCTACCATTTCTGTAGATCTTGGGATATAGTAAATATCATCGTTCTTCTTATATTGTGCCAGAACACCAGCTCTCCATTTGTAGTTTTTATCAGCACCTCTGAAGAAATCATACTTGAAAGAGGCTATTTGCTCCTTATAATCAGAACGTATGCTTTTGTAAAGAACCACCCAGCGCTGAACTTCATAAGTATTATCCAGTTGCTGGACATATTCGATACCATCCAACTTGCTGTCGGCATAAGATAGTTCAAGCCTCTGAAGATTATCACCATCCTTGATTGCAACAAGTTTTGCTTCTATCTCCTGAGTTTTAACTGTACCTTCCTTTTTAGGTTTTGATGGGGAACTAATGACATCCTCCATCCCATAAATATAATTTCCAGACAGTAAAAACCTGTACTCATCCATCAAATATGAGTACTGGAGACCTCCACCAACCTGGTTGCCCTTGTACACAAACATGCCGAGAGATTGAAGACCTCCGACAGTAGCTTCATAACCATTGCCCAACCCTCTGAGAACAAACACGTCCTGATTGACTTGAGTGTCACTGTTGGTAGTTGTTGATTCCTGAACGAGATTTTGATATTCGAAATTAATTCCGATTCGATGATTGCCCATAATCACTACTGCAGAAGGTTTAACGTTTATAGAATAAACATATGTTTCCGAACGTGGATCCATTTGTTTAGCACCAACTTTTGTTCTGTATTCTGCTTGTGCACCAAGTATAACTTTATTCCACAATGGTTTACTGGCGACTTTCATGGCCAGATTATAGGACTGTTTAAGAAAGTCACTCAAATTTTTGTCAACTGTATAATATGGCATTCTTCTGTCAAAATCGAGCATTGTAGTATTAAACAGTGTGTTCCTCTGCGCTTCATTGACATATGAGAAGCTACCCCAAATATAACCACCTCCAAATTTGAGACCACCTTCCGAAGAGACTGTTATTGCTCTTTCTCTCTCTCCATCACTGTTAAGTTTATAGTCCCCGTTTTTATAACCATAAGCAAACTTAAGGTCACTGTAATATGAAAGATTATCCAAAACCAGACCTGCTCCATTATAAGTATCCATCCAAAGCGATCCGGCTTTAAGTCGTTCAATGGATGCCGGAGATGTACGTTTAACCGCAGCATCCTGGGCTGTTACCACATTAGTAGTAAGAAGTGTAGTTATCAAGACTCCCGCCCAATATATGTATTTAAAATTTTTCATTGTCATATCGTTGCTTTTGTTAAACACTAATCCCAAGTATTCCATGAAGGAGCTTTTGCACCATATCGCCGTATCATAGGAGTATCCATCACTTCAAAATCGTTGGTACTGTTATTTGTATCATAAAGGATAACTCTTCCATTTACAGTCTCCTTAACTTTTCTGGCAACACTTTTACCATTATAAGTTCCTCCGACTGTAGCTGCACCTGCATCGAGCACTGTTGGCATCCTCTTAAGATTCATCTGGTTAACATTACCCACTAATTCCAGAGCATCAACAACTTCCGAAATTGGAATCTTGTAACATTTTGTTGTCGAACCTACAGGCGTTACATAATTTGCAGGCACTATTGGCTGTGATGGGAAATAGATTACGAAAGCCCCTCCAAACACTGTTGTCAGCCATTGAGGAGTAGGGGACGGCCAAAATGCCATAGTCATGTTAATTGCCGGATTATCACTTATAATCGAACTTGTCCTGACAAGCGTCTCAAATTCAGCCGTAATTAGATTCACAGGACTATTTGGATTCAATGTCGGTTTTTGATGATTATCCGCCATTTGTGCAATTATTATAGATTCGCCCGGGTTCAGAGGATAATCCTGATCTGTAGGTACTTGCCAGATCTGAAGTGCATATACATATTTATCAGCATCTTCTCCTGCCCATACAGGAAGATTTGCAGTGGCAGTCAAAGGATTGATAATGGCTATACATAGGCCTTTAACATTTTGGACTGTTTCACTGTTGTTATAAATCTCATAAAACTGATCCCTGAAATATGAACCTCCTGAAGGGGTCTTTGAACCACAATAAAAAACTTCCTTTAAAACAAGATTGCCAGCTTTCGAAGATTCTACTTTAACTACTTGACGTACCCCGGATCTGATAATCTCAGTATTTACCACGCTTCCGCTATAATTATAAGTAAAGCCGTGCTCATTCATTTCTGCAGAAACAGTGATTGTATATATACCTGGAATCACATCATCAACTGTCAGCATACCATCAGAAGACATTGTCTTGTTTATCTCATACCTCTCATTATAATTGATCAGCTTAACATTAAACTCAGAAGGAGTTGGAGCATCTCCAAGTTGAAGATCCAATACTATGACCGATCTTACTGGCTCTACCTTCTTAGTATGGGCATTATCATCAAATTGATCACAAGCAGTTAAGCCTGCAAAAGCCCACAGAAATACCATAAATATCTTTATTTTATTTTTCATACCACATCATTTTAGACTATTTGATAGTTACAGTAAATTCAAAGCCGAAATAAATCGGCACATTCAACCTGGTAAATGAACCCGGGTATCTTTTACTCTCATATTTAGGACGTGTATTGAACATATTATTCACGTAAAATGAGGCTTTCATAAGTTCTCCTATCTCCTTTGTTAGGTTTAAATTGATGGTTAATGCTGGAAAATATGATTCCGCAATATGTCTAACGGCACTTTTTACATCAAGCATGTACTCCAGTTGGTCATAAGTAGGACCTTGTTTATTTGTAAGCTCCCTTATTTGATTTTCAGTAAGATTATGAACTAAACCATCTTCATATGAAATATATGCTACAAATACTGAATCATTTCCATATGTTGTCCAGGTCTTATTGATCCAGTTTACCTGAGCAGTAGCAGTAAGAACAAATCCAATAGCTGGAATATTGTGTGTTGCACGCAAAGTTGTAGTAAAACGTTCCCTCTCATCTTTGGAATTGGCTGGTTCATATATTGCTATATTCTTCTCCAGACTATTACCATTTTTGTTAGTTCCAAATTTGTTACCGGCATTCCAGTCTGTTGTCCTCATATAGGCACCATTTAAAACAAAAGATGTCCTAATCTGGTCAAACCTTCCAAGATCAAAATCAAATTCAACGCCCCTGCTATGACTCCTTGTATTATTCATTGGGCTCGCATAACTTACAAAAATATTGCTTCTGCTTTTCTCTTTCAATAGAGGTATTGCACCTGCATTAGCCTGCCCAACTTCATATTGAATATAATTAATTAACTTGAAGTTGTCTACAGAATACCAAAGATAGTAACCGTTTTTTAGTTTTTCGTCATAAGCAGTAACAGAAAAGCGCATTTTATCAATCTTCAAATCAATACCTATTTCACTCTTTTTATTAGACGCTATCTTCAGATCTGAATTCTTGGTATTGAAAGATCTGGTAGAGATTAATAGCAGCTGTTCATTTGTTGGTACTATAGAGCTATTAAGAGTATTAAAATGAACAAAATCAAAATATGCATTTTCGGGATAGAGATAGAGGATAGTTGGTGCCTTGGCATTTACACCATAACCTCCACGAATGAAAAATTTATCGGGTATTACTTCTATTGAAGCATTAATACGAGGCGCTACAAAATTTTTTCCTGCTATATTATCATATCTTCCACCAGCCTGTATATATAATTCTCTCTTTCCAAAAGACCAGACCATATTCTCCTCTGCATAAATTCCAAGTTGATTTACAAAAGGAATATCCGAATATTTCCTTGGTCTCGGAGAAGAGTTTTCACTGCCTAAATTTCTATAAGGCGGATTTGCCAAATCATACACCTTTCCATCACCAAGATTGCCATCAGATTTAAAATCTGCACCTATTACTATTCTGTTTAAAACATTACCAACAGTTTTTGTAAAGGTTCCGTTCACCTTGGCAAAAATGTTCAGTTCATCTCCATAAATATCATATCTACTCTTATATTCGTTTGGCAATATAGTAGCATAATAACTACTTTCACCCGGAGGAATATTTGTAAGCTCATGTCCATAGATGTCATAAACTTTCTGCCCGGGTTTATTGCTTAAAACCGCTCCATCAGTATTGGACATTGAATAGGCAGCAAAAGCATTACCCAAAAGCTGACTTCTGTAGGAATGTTTATCTGTATAATTAGCTGATAATGCATACTTCACATTATTAAGCCATCCTTTGTTAATATTCCAAGTTCCGTTAGTATTAAACCTAAATCCATATTCCTTAGCTCCAGAAGTCAGTTGACTTCTCGCATCATTAGGATTTAATTCCCTGGTGTCCTTACCCATTGTAAAAGCCAGTGAAGTATTAGACACAAGATCGTTAAAAACATTGGAATACAAAGCCTTGGCTGTGACTCTCTGATAGTATACATAGGATTCTGTAAGATCAGCAGTACTATATGCGTAATCACCACTGATATTTAAATTACCTTTTTTCTCACCCAAAGATATTCCCTTGCTCACTGAAGCTTGATAGATATGAGGGTCAGTTTTAAACCTTACAGTAAAAGGCTCGCGACCAGCTTTAGATCTTATGATTACAGCCCCTGAAGTCAAATCTCCATATTCCACAGAGGGAATACCCCTTATGACCTCAACTGATTCAATATTGTCAGTAGAAATAGACCTTATGTCAAATCCTGAATTAGGGCTGGCCCCACCAGCCACTGCACCGGCAGAGCCTGTTATGGTAGGTGTTAAAGCCTGTAGATTGGCATTGTTAGACAAAGGAGATCCATCTACATAAATAGCAGTACCCAGACTGTTCATGTTTGCACCAGTAGTGGAATTATCTATTGTCCTAATAGTAAAAGTCTTAGCAGTTGTGAGGCTTGGGTTGGCTATTACTCCTCCTGGTAGAAGTTGCATAATATCAGAAAGAGAGCTCGTTTGCAAGTGGTCCATAGCCTGTCTCGATATATTGGAAGCTGTAGCCTGACCAGCCTTACTCTCCTTGGCAACAACAGAAACTTCATTCAGTCTAAAAGAACTATACTGCATTTCAAACTTCACCTCAATCATTCCTGCAGGCATGAAGAATGTGGTATCAACTGGTTCCATGCCCAAGAAAAAAATCTTCACATTCACCTTTCCGGGTGACAATTTTTCAATAATGAACTCCCCCTTTTTATCTGTTGTGGCAACAGATCCTTGAGGTAGTACCTGAATTGTGGCAAATTCGATAGGATTATTTGTACCTTTCTCGATCACAATTCCTCTTAGAGTTGCTTTTCCTCCTTGAGTTGTCTGTGCAGACAAGTCTGTACAGAATCCCGCTGTCAAAAACAAAACTAAGACAGTAAAGGAAAGAATTCCATCCCTCCTCCCTGATACTTGTTTTTTGCGTTTAATCATAGTCCAGAAAATATTTGTGGGTTAATTTTTCAATCTATTTATTGTTCTAACAAGTTCACTTTTAACCTGTTCATTTTGCTCTACATTCAACAGCTCCTGACAAAAGTTGACAATATCGTCCCTTCTCCATGACTGAGTATACCAGCCAAATGCCTCGGCAAGTAACTGCTTGAGATCATTGTCTGTCGACTCTTTCATAAAACGGAAAAGTGTGTCTAAATATGTCGGATTGGTTGAGTTACGTAAGGAAGTTATTGTAAATTTTTTCTCTTTGGCACTGATTGACTTATCTAATAGGGCATTAAAATCTTTCTTCTGACCGGAAAATGAATATTCAAACTTCTTTTTCTCGTCCATCTTGTCTTTGTACCATTGATAATTCTTATTACTAATTGCTTTATCTATAGCAGCAAAAGCTAACTCTTCAGGATAATTTTCTATAGCACTCTTCAACTGAAATTCAACTCTTTTGCTGACTCCGGGTTGCATATAAATACTGACAATCTGCTCCAAAAGTTCCGGCGAACTATTATTAGCTGCCGAAATTGCGGCAAGTCTTCTCTGAAGCTCATAACTGTCATTTAATCCTAATTTAATCGAAGGAACCAAGTTTTTATCATAGCTTTTATTAATAAGTGTGAATGCTTCAAGTCTTACTACACTGCGATTTTCTTCCTTTTGAATCCTCAAAAGTTCGTCTGTAGAAATTTGATTTGCTTGATAAAGCATTTTCATGGCAAGCGCTTTGTAATCAGCATTTGCATCTTTCATGGCTTTTCTCCAAAATTTTTCATCATCCTTACGACTCACTATCGCCTCATTTATGTTATTCAAATCAGGCCTGCTGGAAGTAAAATGAAAAGTAGGGTCACCAAAAAGATGAGACTCAAGAGTCATCTGTCCCTTTGCCCAGTTCCCTATACAAACGCCAAGATCGAAAAGCCCCATCAGCTGATTTGTCCAAATATCCTGCAAAGTATTGACAGAATTACCCTTGACTACCATGGTATTGCCGGAATTAAAAATATAATGTCCTGCTATATAATCGTCCTGATGAAAAGAACCATTAAAACAAGCGTCGAGAATTACAACTTTAGCATTTGAAACATATCCCTCCATATCATGAAGAGTTATATCAATAGCTTCGTCACTAAGGCTGTCCTGTCGTACGATTTCAGGATCAAACGCATTATTTACCCAACTCTCCGGTATTCCATATTCCCGTATATAATAATTTTTGCTTGCAGTAGTATCGTCTGAATTTCTGATTTTGCTACGAAAAAACTTTTTAGCAAGTCCGATCCAGTCTGAAGCAGTTGTAGCAAGAGGAGTTCCATTCAAATACTGCCTGTCTTCAGACCCGTGGTGATGAAGTATTGCAAGTCCGAGATCTTCTCGCGCAAGCTCTGCCATCAAACGATATTTGACATAATTATCATAGGTATGGTCAATATAGTTCAACCTGTTATAACCTGCCACTACAAAAGGGAACTGTTCGGTGAGACTATAACGCTCATCAGCACGGGCAACCATACAGTCTGAATTATAGCCGTGACCTGCAAAATAGGTAATTGCGCCTAAAGATCGAGGAATGCCTTTTTCCCGTGCAGCCTTCTCAAGATACTCATTAATAAGTTGAAACTTGTCCTTGCCCTTGACTGTAGGAGGTTTAATTCTGGCACTGTAAATATCGCATGTAATATGATGCGGACTGTCAGATGCTAAATTGTAATAAAAATAGAGATTATTTGTGGAGTCCCTTTTTAAAAATTTAAATTTTAGATCAAAATCATCATAGAATCTATCAGATGGCACCGATGAAAGATTCCATGGTCGCCGCTGATCCATTTTAAAAGCAGTTGTAAGATGTTGCGCATCGCGAATCATAGGAACAGGAATATCACCTATTAAAACTGCTCCCTCAAGATTGTTATTTAGATATAGTCTTTTCAATTCCATTCTAATAGAATCAGGAATATTCCATTTATCGACTATCACAAAAGTATTAAGACCATCAAGCCTCACAGCTGTGGAATATTTATCAATTGATGCACGACAGTTTTCATAAGTATTTTTGTCAACCACGATTGCAAAAGAACGAGGTTGAGATTTGGCACTTGCATAACTTACTGCCGCTACAATTATAAGTGCCACAAGAACAATTTTTGTGGGAAAAAACTTCATATTTTATTTAATAATGTTATGTAATAAAAAACAATAAAAAGACAGAGATGTTAACCAAAGTTCACTCTCATCATAAAATCAATTGTCCGTGTTTTTCATATAAATGGTCCGTGACACTTCGAAACAAAGCCTGAAAGTTTTTTATCAAATCTGTGGTGACCCACTTCGCAGTTATTATTCTCTGAACAGGAATTATGGCCTCCAGTGTTGATTTAATATCTGAAAGCAGATTAACTGTGGACTGACTTTGATCTATCCTTAAAAAATTGTACTTTACTCTGCAGCAATCATTTTTCTTAACACTATGCGAAATGAGATGTCTGCCACAACAAGGGCAACAATTTTTCGGATCATCACAAGGGTGATCAGGCTGAGTACAGGAACATTTTGAACTTATCCCCCAAAAAACTAAATGTGATGAGTGGCTACAAAAACAAGCATACCTGCCAATACCCATGATGGCAACAAGATACATGGCAGAACTCACAATTGATAATATAACAAAACCCGAACGCAATTAAAGGCCCTTTTAAAGTTAAAGCAAAAATATAAAAAAAGATGATAAATGAAATCATATCCTTTAATAGCTCCACTCCGTCCCCTCTTTAGTATCTCTTATTTCAATGCCAAGAGCTTTTAAATTATTTCTAATTTTGTCACTTGTTGTAAAATCTCCTTTCCTTTTAGCCTCTGATCTTATGTCAAGCAGTAATTTTATTACCTCATCTAAAATCTCAATATCACTTCTTTCAACCTTATCATCCTTAAGTCCGAGTATTTCTGTTAACAAAATATTAAAAATATAGACAAGGCCCTCTTTCTCTGATTGAGATAATACTAGCTGTTTTTCCTTAACTTGATTGACAATCTTTACTGCATCAAAAATATGAGATATTGCGACAGGTGTGTTTAAATCATCACACAGTGAGTCATATATCTTTTCGATTAATGAATCAACTCCAAGCTCTGAGGTTTCTGTAACAACTGATAATTTTACGACATCTTTTGAGGCCTGAATCAATTTTTTCAAACCTCTCTCCGACGCTACCAAAGCCTCATTACTAAAATCGAGAGTACTTCGGTAATGAGCCTGAAGAATAAAAAACCTTACCGTCATTGGAGAAAAAGGCTGTGAGAGCATCTGATGCTTACCCTCAAATAGCTCCTCAAGGGTAATAAAATTACCAAGAGATTTGCCCATTTTCTGTCCATTAATGGTAATCATATTATTATGCATCCAGTAACGAACTCCACCAACTCCTCTTGAAGCAGTATTCTGGGCAAGTTCACATTCATGATGTGGGAAAAGAAGATCCATTCCTCCTCCGTGAATATCAAACTCTTCACCCAGATATTTTGCACTCATTGCAGAACATTCAAGATGCCACCCCGGGAATCCTTCGCCCCAAGGTGAAGGCCATCTCATTATGTGCTCAGGCGAAGCCTTTTTCCATAAAGCAAAATCATATGGAGACCTTTTATCATCCTGTCCGTCGAGACTTCTTGAATTTGATTGAAGGTCCTCAAGCTGTCTGCCGGATAATACTCCATATTTAAACTTTTTATTATATTTCTCAACGTCAAAATAGACCGAACCACGACTCTCGTATGCAAAGCCATTATCAAGAATAGTTTTCACAAGCGCAATCTGTTCGATAATATGTCCTGAGGCTCTCGGTTCAATATCAGGAGGAAGTGTATTTAGCAATCTCATACATTCATGAAAGCGATTTGTGTACCTCTGTACTATCTCCATTGGCTCCAGTTGTTCCAGCTTTGCTTTTTTTAAGATTTTATCATCTCCTTCGTCTGCATCGCTCTCAAGGTGACCAACATCTGTAATGTTCCTTACATATCTGACCTTGTAACCTAGATGCCTGAAAAGCCTAACCAGAACATCATACGTTACAGCAGGCCTTGCATGTCCAAGATGTGCATCTCCATATACAGTAGGACCACAAACATATATGCCTACCATTTGAGGATGAATAGTCTCAAACTTTTCTTTTTTTCTGGAAAGAGTGTTATAAATAGTAAAATCCCTCATTTTACGGTCGATTAATGCCGTAAAATTACAATAATATTTTTATTCGAGGCTTTCCCTATCGAGAAGCTTGATACTTACTGCAATAATTTCATAGGTATGTCTTTCAGTGCCGCTTTTTGTCTGGTACTGAACCGGCTTAATTCTTCCGGTAACATGCAAGTAACTGCCTTTTTTAATTTGAGAAAAGTCAGGTATGTTTTTGCCATTCCATGCAATAATGTTGTGCCAGACTGTCTCCTCATGCAATTCGCCTTTTCTGTTCTTAAACGTCTCATTAGTTGCCAGTGAAAATCTTATAAATGATCCTCCATCCTCAAGTGAAATCAGCTTTGGGTCAAAGCCGACATTTCCTCTTAACTCCACCTTATTTACCCAGTTTTCCATCTTGTAATTTTTATAAATTAAAATCGAGACAAATAAAAGCAAAAAAAATATCTTAAATGACTTATAAACGTTTATATACGTTTAATCTAACTACTTCATCAATTATATTATTTTTATCAATTTTTAAAATCAAACAAATATTAGAAATCAACGTAATTTTTGGCGATTATATACTTTTTGATGTTTTATTATCAATATATTTGAATTCTTCACAATTATGATTAAATGATATGGGAATTTGTAAGGAATGTGGAAAGGAGTTACGAGGAAGAAGCGATAAGAAATTTTGTTCTGATATGTGTAGAAACTCTTTTCACAATAAAAAAAGGAAAACTGAGCTTATCAGAATAGCTGAAGTAAACAAAATTCTTCTCCGTAATAATCGCATATTCAACAAATTTATTTCCGAAGACGAAGTCTTTATCGATATTAATCAAGCTATTGATGAAGGAGTGGATTTAACGCATTTCACATCAATTCAAATAAACCCTTCAGGAGAGACATGTTTTGTGTGTTATGACACTGGCTTTGTAATAAAATCACGTAATATGATTAAGATCACAAAAATGTCCAATAGTTAACAATCTATCAAAATTATAGCTATTTTTGAAACATAAAAATTTAACAAAATTTGAAAATTTCTTTAATAAATAAAGCCATGAAAAAATTACTCACAGTCTTATTAATAACTTTTTTCGCCATCTCTCTGTCATCCTGCGTGGAGAGCTCAAAAAAGTATAAAGCCCTGCAGGCTCAAATGGATTCATTATCCACATTAACTGCCACTAAAAGTGCCGAGTTTGAAGAAGTATTTTCTACTCTCAATGAGGTTGAAAATGGACTTAAATCTATAAGGGAAGCTGAAAATATACTTGTATTGCAGTCTCAAAAAGGAGGAGCTGAAGTTAATGCAAGTTCCAGAGATCGTTTGATGTCAGACGTCACAGCCATTGGAGAAGCAATTAAGAATTACAAAAAACAAATTGAAAAGCTAAAAAATGACAGCAGAATCCAGTCTGCTCAATTTATGAAAAGGCTTAATGCTCTCGAAGCAGAACTTAATGCTAAATCAGAACTTATAGCTGATCTCGGAAGACAACTGGAAGAGAAGGAAAATCAGATAAAAGTCAAGACACAACAGATTTCCTCACTCGAAGAGACTGTTGAAACACTCAAAAACGACGTTTCCAGCCTGAGTGCAGAAAGTTCCTCTCAGAAAGAGACTATCTCATCACAAGAAGCTCAAATAAACACCGGATATTATATTGTTGGTACAAAGGCAGACCTTATTGCAGCCAACGTAATGTCAAAAGGCGGTTTGTTCAGATCAGCCAAGATTTCTTATCAAGCAGAGCAATCAGCATTTGTGAAAATCGACATCAGGGAACTCAGAGAGATCAAGTTAAATGCAACTAAAGCAAAAGTTATGTCATTACACCCGACAGGAACATATTCTATTGAAGAGGATGAAGCCGGAATGCTTGTTCTTAAAATTACCGATCCAAAGGCTTTTTGGGAACAGACTAAATATCTCGTAATCCAAATTCAATAAAGTATGACTAAGCTTGGCACAGTAATCGTCTTGATCGCCCTTATTATTCTTCAATCATGTGACCGTAAAATGACAGAAAACCCATTGTTGTTAACATCGAACAACCAATATGGTGCTCCTGCTTTCGATAAAATCAAAACATTTCATTTCAAACCTGCTTTTGAGGCAGCTATTACTGCTTCAAAGGCAAGGATAGATTCAATTATTAACAATCCTGACGCTCCAACATTTGCAAATACTGTTGAAGCTCTCGAATTTGCAAGCCGCAACCTGAGTAATATTGCATCCATTTTCTTTGCTTTAAACGGTTCAAATACAGACTCATCCATGCAGAAGGTTGCGCTTGAAGTCTCTCCCATGCTCTCTGACTTTGGCAACGATATCATGCTCAATGAAAAGCTGTTTAACAGAATAAAAAGTGTATACTCAGCTAAGGATTCCCTGCAACTTAATCAGGAGCAGAAACGTTTACTTGAAGAGACTTACAAGAGTTTCACAAGAAATGGAGCAAATTTAAATCCCAAACAGAAGGCAGAACTTAAAAAAATTGATAATGAACTGGCGCAGTTGAGTCAAAAATTCGATCAGAATGTTCTGGGAGCAACAAATAAGTTTTTCTTACACATTACTGACAGTTCCCAACTTGTGGGTTTACCTGAGTTCGTTAAAGAAATGGGCGCTTCAGAAGCTAAAAGTCGTTCTTTAGAAGGTTGGGTTTATACCCTTCAATATCCAAGCTATGGTCCATTTCTTCAATATAGTGAGAATAGGGAACTTAAGGAAAAATTATGGAAAGCATCAAATAGAAAAGCATTTGGTGATGAATTTGACAATCAGGAAATAATCAAAAAAATTGTTGGTCTGAGAGCGAAACGAGCAAAACTGCTCGGTTTTAAAAATCATGCAGAATATATTCTATCTGACAACATGGCTAAGAATCCCGAAACAGTTAATAAATTTCTGTCAGATCTACTTGACAAGTCACTTCCTTATGCAAGAAAAGATCTGGCGAATATTCAAGCCTATGCAGATGCCAATGGATTCAAAGGCAAGTTAATGCCGTGGGATTTCAGTTACTATTCTGAAAAATATAAACATGAAAAGTTCTCAATCAATGATGAACTTTTAAAACCATATTTCAAGCTTGAAAATGTTGAAAAAGCAGTTTTCAGTCTGGCTGATTCTCTTTACGGACTGAAATTTGTCCAAAACAAATCTCTTCCTGTTTACCATCCTGATGTAAAAGTATTTGAAGTTTTTGACGCTGACGGAAAGTTCTTGTCTTTACTCTATGTAGATTACTTCCCTCGTGAAGGCAAAAACAGTGGAGCATGGATGACAAATTTCAGAGAGGAGTATATTATGAAGGGAGTTGAATATCGACCATTCGTTACTCTAGTTTTCAACTTTACAAAACCAACTGAGAATAAACCATCTCTTCTCACATTCTACGAAGTAACCACAATGTTACACGAATTCGGGCATGCCCTTCACGGCATGTTTGCAAAAGGAAGTTATGCCAGCCTGACAGGTACAAATGTCAAGCGGGATTTTGTGGAATTGCCTTCGCAGATCATGGAGAATTGGGCAACAGAACCGGATTTTCTTTTATCTTTTGCAAAGCATTACGAAACCGGTGAAATTATTCCTCAGGAAATGATTCAAAAGATTGTTGACTCCAAAAACTTTTTAAGCGGATATAATTCTGTGCGTCAAATTTCGTTCGGAATAAATGATATGGCATGGCATACAGTCACTGAGACTCCAGACAAGGGAGTTATGGAATTCGAACGTGAAGCCACACAGAAAGCCCAATTAATGCCACTTATTGATTCTACCTGTACATCAACCTCTTTCAGCCACATATTCTCAGGCGGATATTCTGCCGGATATTATAGCTATAAGTGGGCAGAAGTTCTTGAAGCAGATGCATTTTCACTCTTTAAAGAAAAAGGAATTTTCAACAAGGAGGTTGCTGCATCCTTCCGTGAAAATATCCTTTCAAAGGGTAATCTTATTGATGCAGATGTTTTGTATCGCAACTTCAGGGGCAGGGATCCAAGACCTGAAGCTCTGCTTGAGAAATTGGGAATGAAATAATCATCCTTATTAAAATTTATTCAATACATCTTTAATAAGGATTGTTGTGGTAACTTCAAAATCTTCCCGTCTCTTCCTTTATACTTGTCATCCGGGTTATATTTGACACCAAGTTTATCCAATAATGGTTCTACTGCTACTTGATGAAGCTGTAAGCCAATATCCCAAGGATTATATCCCATAAGCAGTCCAGCTAATTCCTCATATGTCAGCACAGGAATTCCATATCCATTATCTCCATATATCTTACCTTCGATTTCAGATATGACATACTGCCACCTGTCTAAAAAGAAAGTGCATCCTGGACAATTAGCAATGATCAGATCCGGATGAAAAGGTTCCATTGAGTCCAGCTTTTTTTTTGTATTAGAAACTGAGTAACTTCTGTTTGATTTCAATAGATATTGTCTAAATCCAAATCCGCAACAATGTCGTCTTTCGGGATAATCTACCTGGGAACCTCCCCACTCATCTATTAATCCTGCAAGAACATATGGAAACTCAGCTCCACCTATTCCCTCTTTAGGAAATATTTTTGCATAATGACACCCAATATGATCAACAACGTTTAAAGGTTGTCCGGTTTTATTGTTAACCAAACGATATTTCAACTTCGAAGATATCTCTTTACGAAACTTATATATCAAGTCACTGGCATGAACTAAATTTTTAGGAATCTCAAAAGTTCTTCCAGTTGCTCTCAAAAGAGCATCCCTTATTTCTCTCTCTTTTTCCGGGAATTCTTTCCATGTTTCAAGAGTCTCTGTATATAATCCAAACGATGTGACACAAGAGACTACAAAGTTCTCATATCCAGCTTCAGTCATAAGCGAAAACTGACGTGCAATAACTCCCATTGTTGTCTCGAACGGGATTATTCCGGAATGATATGCAATCCCAGTACATGTAGTTTGACGAGCATCATCATAAATATCCTTATGCAAATCATTATGCATTATATCAAGAAAAAGACCCTCTGCAGCAGGGAAGAAATTCTGTCTGATGCAGCTCCTTGCAAAATAATAGTTATCTTCAGCAATATGCTTCTGATATGATTCCCAACTTTTACTTTTAATTATTGGTTGCATAATTACTACTTTTCATATAATTCCATAAAATACTCATCCTTCCCCTCACTAAATTCAATCCCCATTTTCTCTGCTGCTTTCTGGCTGTACTCTTCAATTAAATTCAGCCTTTCAGTACCTCCTGTCTCATCAAAAATATTCTTTAGATCACTAAGTGATTCTTCTGATGTTAGTCTTAAAGTTCCTTTCCCGGTCTTGTTATAATTTGTGCTTAATTTTTCAAGTACTTCAAATCTGTTTTCCTTCAACCAATCCCAAACAGGTCCTTGTTCAGGGTACATCCCGGTATCAACCTCGTCTAAATAAACACAGTATCCATATTTGAGAATATGATCTCCAACAGTTCGCTTGATTGCCAATTGTTTCCTTCCCTGTTCACTACATACAAAAAAACCAGTCTTTATCGAAAGCGCTCGTAATGCCTGGATAATGTACCCCGGAGTATTACCACGTGGGCATCTTGTCTTGCAAGATAGACACTCTCCGCAAAACCAAATAGTATCACTTTTAAGCAGTTTCTCTAATTCATTTTCATTACCTCGTTGGACTATTTCTGTGATTATTCTTGGATCATAATCGCGGAATTCGGCTGCAGGACATATGGCCGTGCAAGTACCACAACTTATGCACGCCTTAAAACCTTCGACAAAACGAAAGTCTTTTTTGAGTTCATTCAAAAGTTCCATCTCAATAATCTATTTAGTTATAGCTTTTACAAAATCATCAAATCCACTCTTTATTGAAGAACCATTAAATAATTGGTCAAGATCCCCCAATCACAGTCAGACAAAGCAACCAATCTTTGACAAATCAAATATTTCAAAAGGTTTGCACAAATTAGCCTTATCGACTATATTTTATCCTATTAGTATATTATGAACATTTGTTCGTTACAAAAATAATAAACTTTCGTTCTATCTCATACTATCTATTATAAAAAACAGAAAAATGTTCGTAGTTTTTAAATTGAGAGGTTGTGATTGTGACTTTACCAGAGGCAACACCCGTATTTGAAGCCGAACGCTTGCAAATGGATTTACAGCAAATTTATTCTTAAAGATATTGTCGATCGCACGTCCCTTGCTGTCCATGCTGAATTTTAAACCCGGGTACGAAGAAAAGTACGCTGAAGACTCGGGACGGGAGAATTGGCTCCCCTGGTCTGTATTGATTATCTCCGGGGTGCCATTCCGACTTATAGCTTATTCAAGACACTCGCGGCACCAGCGGTCATCGTATTGGACAGCGACCATCCTACGATGTAGCGTAAAAACTACCGTAGCTCAACAGGTTATTGTGACGGTGATTCCATTCGGTCACGTACTGTTGGTTCCAGGTTTTGTAATATTGCTACGAGTAAAAAGTCGCAGGAAGTTGGGTATCCTGCAATGAAGCCGGAGATTTTTATTTTTTCAGATTATTTTGTTCGCTATCATGATTTGTATTGCTTTGATTGTTGTCTTTGCTTTTCCTTACTTAATTTGATTATCATCTTAGACCGTCGGTTTTTTGCTTAATTTCCATGCCATATACACTTCCGAGACACCATAGATCAACAAAAATATGCCGATGAAGATGAGAATGGTCTGGGCGCTGGTGAAAGGGTTGGTAAACAGAATGATTCCTGCAATGATCATCAGCATCGAAATAGCAAAATAAATCCACGACCAGCCGTAGTCGCGTCGGATGCTCAATGTGGCGATGAGTTGAATTATGCCGATCAACAGAAATCCGATGCCCATGGCAATGACAAAAATATTGACCATTGTTGCCGGCAATAGTACAAACAGTAATCCGAAAATGAGATTGAATATGGCATCTGCCATAAGGATGTTTTTAGAGCTTTTTTCTTCACTGCGAATAGAAAAAACAAGAGAAACTATTCCGCTAATCAGAATCAGTATCCCGATGTAGATAACGAAACTCCGTAAGGTAATATCCGGCATAAAAACAGCCAATCCGCCAATAATCAAGGCAATAATACCTCTGAGAAGCGATCCATGTGAAGTGGTAACAATTTGATGTTTCATAAAATTATTTTTTAAATGGTTATTGAGGTCTATTTCTACAAAGATATTGTTCAAATTTACATGATTATAAATCTTAAACAATAAGTATCATTAAAAAATAGTATTAATTTGTCGTCATGAAGAAAAGGAAAACTTACAGTGCAGGCTTTAAAGCGAAGATAGTTTTAGAGGTGCTTTAAGAAAGAGAAACAGTCCAGGAGATTGCGAGGAAGTATGAACTTAACCCGAGTCATATCTCTACATGGAAAAGTCCATTTTTATTCAACGCGGATGTTGTTCTCGAAAGGGACACGCCCAAGACAGAGGGTGACAAGGAGAAATATGCCCTATCCAAGAAAGTTGGGCAGCTTCATATTCCGTTAGGGGGCAGTCACATGTACTTAATTGCCATAATTGATGTTTACAGCCGCTACATCGTAGGATGGTCGCTGTCCAATACGATGACCGCTGGTACCGCGAGTGTCTTGAATAAGCTATAAGTCGGCGCTTCGTACCCGGGTTTAAAATTCAGCATGGACGGCAAGAGACGTGCAATCGACAATATCTTCATCGAAAGATTCTGGCGAAACATCAAATACGAAAAGATCTATCTCGAACCGTCTGACAGAGAGGGAGAAGTTTAATCTTAATTATCGGACAATACTCATTTCATCAATAAGGTACCCTGCACCAGCAAATTTATCAATGACCCATAGTATATAACGAATATCAACATTTACACATTTATTGTATTCTTCCTTAAAATAAACATCACCAGCCATTGATTCTCGATTGCCATCGAAAGCAAGGCCGATTAGTTCACCTTTACCATTCATTATAGGGCTGCCAGAGTTGCCACCGGTTATATCATTGTCAGTAAGAAAATCTATATAAAGATTACCTTTCTCTCCCCACATACCCCAATCTCTCTGCTCAAGCATTCCCTTGACTTTAGAATCAAGCTTGAAGTCATACTCCTTAGGATTATATTTTTCAAGAATGCCATTAGCTTCTGTCTGATAATGATAATATACGGCGTCAGCAGGTCTTAATGAACCAACCTCGCCATAAGTAAGTCTCATAGTTGAATTTGCATCAGGATAGACAGCTATCCCCTTTTCCTTCTGCATCTCATACAAGGCATGCACATACGCTGTTCTCAATGATGGCATATCCAGTCCGGCATCGTCCAGTATTTTACTTTCAGTCCTGTTATACTCAATGATCCTGCTAGTATTTACAATTATCAATATCGGATCTGCTTCCATCTCCTTGATGCTGACCTTCTTTGAGAAAAACTCCTTCAACCTGTCGGGATTAGTGACAACGCTTTTGTCAAAAATATAATCAGCTATCTTTGAAGCATCACAACCGAATGAGTCTGCAAGTTTTATAAAATCTTTATCATAAAAACTTCTTGGCACCTCCTTCAGATAATAACCCAACATAACCTTGAAGAGTTCTTTGTCTGCTTCAATATTACATTGAGAAAAGATCTTGTCACTTGACTGCATAAATGATATCAACTCTTTACTGCCAGGAACAATAGAATCCTGTTTTGCTCTGGTCATACTGTTAATCAATGAACTGAATCTTTGTCCTATTCCTATAATCTCAGATCCTCGAATCATCGATTCACGAAAATATTCAGTGATTTTTACTATATCAGAAGTGAGTTCATATCCTTTTTTTAAATCTGAAAGAACATTTCCATATTTTTTTTGCCGCTCCGGATTAGCCGAAATCCATTCTGCAAGTTCTTTTTCTCTTTCCTCAAGAACTTGTTGCACATTAAACCTTTCAAGGCATTTATTCTCCCATTTTGCATAGTCAGTATAATTGCTGATAGAAAAATATTTGTCTGCATACATGAGTCTGATAGCAGGATCCTTTTCCATATATTTCTCCCAAACGTCAAGTTTAGCTCTGCGAACAGTGTATATTGCAGGATTAAGAATCTCCTGTTTTTGTTTAAGCTGAAACGAGGACATATACCTGTTTGTAGAACCAGGATAACCAATGATCATCGTATAATCATCTGGTTTATAGCCTTTTGCGGAAATTTTTAAATACCGGTTTGCCTTAATGGGAACATTCTCTTCGGAGTATTCTGCAGGCTTACCGTCTTTTGCTGCATAGACACGGTAAATAGCAAAGTCTCCTTTATGCTGAGGCCAGCCCCAATTATCAGTCTCACCTCCGAATGCACCGACAGAAACAGGAGGTGCTCCCACAAGTCTGATATCCGAATAAGTTTCGTAAAAATACAGATAGTACTTGCTTCCTCGCCACATAGATGCTAATGAAACCTCAAAGTCAGATTTGTACCTATCTTCTAATACTCCTGATACTTTTCTCATAAAAAATATACCTCTTGGCCCTATTTTGTCAAGAGAATCTATTATTCTGTTGGTTTCATCTGTAACATCAAGTACTTCTCTAAGGAAGGTAACTGTTTTCCCTTTTATAGGTATCTCTTTATCACGGCTCATGGCCCAGAATCCATTTTCAAGATAATTATTCTCAGGTGTGCTTATTGCTTGAATATCACCATAAGCACAGTGATGATTAGTAATAAGAAGACCTTCGGGTGAGATAATACTTGCAGTGCAACTTCCACCATCAAGTGCAACTATTGCATCTGTAAGAGCACCGCCATTTTCGTTATAAATCTCATTAGGAGCAAGTTTAAGCCCCTTGTTTTTCATCTTAGTGGCCAGCTGCTTATCCACAGCATTAATTAGCCACATCCCTTCGTCAGCTTGTGCAAACTGCTGTAGTACACACAATGACAGAATGATTAGTAATAATTTTTTTTTCATCGATTGGGTTAATTAAATTTACGTAACTATCAGTTCTTCACAAAAGTAATTACAAAAGGAACTTTTGTTTTTAACTTTTTGCTTAAAATAAGTCTAATATGTAAATATGTTATTTGATATACAAATTTAGTTAATTTTGATACAAATTTAGTTAGTTTTGTATATTTATTACATGTAAAATTTATATTAACCAAAAAACTCACAGTTCATGAAAAAATTCAAGAAAAATTGGCTTCGCCATTTACTTCAATGGGGAACCCTTCTTGCAATTATTGTCTTTTTGACTAAAGTCTTCGGAAATCAAACCGCTGACCCTGAGTCATACTGCCCAATGGGCGGTCTCGAATCCTTAAGTACATATTTAGTCTCCGGGTCATTAGCATGCAGTATGTCAATGGCCCAAATAATGATGGGTATTGTGCTGGCTCTTACTGTAGTCCTTTTCAGTAAGCTCTTTTGTGGATATCTCTGTCCTCTCGGCTGGGCTACGGAGTATCTTGGAAAACTCCGCGCAAAAATGAAGATTAAAGAGATTGTTATCAAAAACGGTTCAGTACTTGACAGAGTATTGAGACTCGTTAAATATGCTCTCCTCTTCATCCTCTTCTATTTTACCATTACAAACTCTGAATTATTTTGTAAAAATCTTGATCCTTACTATGCAATTGCGACAGGCTTTAAAGGTGAAATCACTCTATGGATGACAATTACTGCAATCGCACTTTTAGTTTTGGGAAGCTTCTTTATCAAAATGTTTTGGTGTAAATATATTTGCCCACTTGGCGCTATAAGCAACATTTTTAAATTTACAATAACTTTTGTAGTGCTTGTAGGTATTTATGCCATTCTGGGAATCAGCGGTCTTTCAATATCATGGGTTTACCTCCTTGCTGCTACATGTCTTATAGGTTATATATGGGAATCTTTTTATCTTGAGTCAAAGGTATTTCCACTTCTCAAAGTTCACCGAAACACAGAAACTTGCAATAATTGTGGATTGTGTGCAAAAAAATGCCCTTACAGTATTGACGTAGACAAAGTAGAGAATGTGAAACATGTCGATTGTACACTTTGCGGAGAGTGTGTGGCTTCATGCGACAAAGGTGCACTGACTTTTGGAAAAAAGAAAGGGTTAAGGTGGCTTCCGGCAATATTGACGGTTATTTTACTTGCTGCAGCATTTTTCTTGGGTACAATGTGGGAACTTCCGACAATTGATGTCACATGGGCAGATCAATCAAAAATAGAACAACTTCAAAAAACAGAAATTGACGGCTTGCGTTCTGTGAAATGTTACGGAAGTTCTATGGCTTTCAAGGCTCAACTTGAGAAAGTTCCGGGCATATACGGAGTAGCTACATATGTTAAAAAACACCAAGCTGTTATTCTCTATGACCCTTCAGAAACTAATCCAGATAAAATAAAAGAGGCAATTTATACACCTGGTAAATTTAAAATAGCAACCCCTCCTGTTGGAGCACAGATCAAAGTTGTAACAATTTACACTGAGAAGATGTATGACAAAATGGATCCAAACTATCTCGGGATGCAGTTCCGTCTAACAAAAAAAGGTTACTATGGTTTGGAAACAGAATATTCTTGCCCACTCACAGTTAGACTATATATGGACGTTAACGAGCCTGTTGATGAATCCTTCATCAAGTCAATAGTTGAGATGAAAGAGCTTGCAATGCCTGCTCAAAATGGAGAAACAAATATTATAAAGGTCGATTACAAGTATGAAGGAATGTCTGATCAGATAGATACAATTTCAAGACGGGAGTTTCTTGAAAGACAGATGTATAAATTTGACAAGACTTTCAAAGATAATTATGAAAAGTGGGGAGGAAAGGATGAGGCTGTTTATGAAATTGTATATGAAAATCTCGATAAGCCAATTATTACCAGGTACATTCCGTACCTTGCAAGCCATCTGTCAATGATAGATGGATTCTTGGGTTTAGCAGTTGTCCTTAACGACAATGAAGATTATGCATTCCGAATTACTTACTCAAAAGCTGTGCTTGATGACGACAAAATCTGGGCTGCTCTTACACAACCTAAATGGAAAGTTAAATCAAAAGATGGTGAGATTAGCGAGACTGATCCAAAATTTTCATTCGAAACAAAGGGTCATACTATTGTTATCAAACCAAATGATGTAAAATCTAAATAATCCAAGAATTAAAAAAGTAAATAATGAAAAATAATATAATTACAAGATTTCTTGTAATACTTTTCCTGCTTTCTGTATCCGGAATTTCAAGAGCTGATGAAGGTATGTGGCTTGTCAATCTGCTTGACAAAAATTTAACTCAGCAAATGAAAAAAACCGGCCTTAAATTGGATCCTAAACTAATTTATGATGAAAGCGGTTCAGCAGTAAGCAATGCTGTTGTTGCACTAGATTTTGGTTGTACAGGAAGTATTATTTCCGATAAGGGACTTTTAATAACCAATCACCATTGTGCTTATTCGGATATCCATGCACTCAGCACTCCTGAAAAGAACTATCTCGAAGATGGATACTGGGCTATGAATATCAGTCAGGAAATCCCTATAAAAGGCAAATCAGTCTTTTTCTTGAGAAAAGTCACAGACGTAACGGATGAGATTAAACAAATTTCAGACTCACTCAAGAAAAACAACATACCAGGGGGCATGAGAAAAATTACAAATATCATCGAAACAAAGCATTCGAAACAGTCTGGTATGGAGACATCATGCAATTCAATGTGGAGAGGATCAAAATATTATATGTTCTACTACGAAGTATATACCGATATCCGTTTTGTAGGTGCACCACCGGTGTCTGTAGCTGCATTTGGCGGTGAAACAGATAACTGGGAATGGCCTCAGCATAAGGGAGATTTTGCTTTGTATAGGGTTTATGGGAATAGAGATGGCAAACCTGCTCCATATTCAGTTGACAATGTGCCGATCTCTCCTAAAAAAGTACTTCCAATTTCCACAAAGGGAATAAAGGATGGAGACTTTACCATGATCCTGGGTTTTCCTGGAAGGACAAACAGATATAGCAGTTCATTCAGCATTCACGAAAAGGAAAAAGTAACAAATCCTATATCAGTGAAAATTATGAGAGAGAAACTGGATATTCTCAACAAGTGGATGAAAAGTGATCCAAATATTAGACTAAAATATGCAGATTATTATTTTGGAATATCAAATTTACAGGAAATGCTGGAAGGAGAAGTTATGAACTTTCGCCGCTTCGGAGTGGAAAAAATTTTCCAAGAAAGGGAGAAAGAACTCCAACAATGGATTGACAGTGACTCCCAAAGACAAGCAAAATGGGGAGGCCTTCTACAGAAACTATCTACAAGATATAATGGGACAGAAGAAATAACACGCATCAAAAAATATTATCAAAACACTTTGGTAGGAGGTTATGGCCTTATAGCAATTGCAAACAAGGCAGGCTCGCTGAATAATTCGTCAAACAGAGACAATCTTGATACACTCAAAGTCGGACAGCGCGAATATGTTAATTTCATAAAAGAAATAGAGAAGATCTATAAAGAATGTGATATGAGAGCTGAACACGAAATGCTCAAGTATACACTCAAAACATTTGTAGACAACGTGCCTCCTTTATACAGGGGAGACTACATTAATGGTCTTGCAAAGCAGTTTAATAATGATGGTGAAGCTATGGCCGATTATATTTTTAACAACTCTATTTTCACGAATCCCGAAAAATTCAGACAAATAGTAAAAAATGATCAGCCGGTTTCTGTTTTTGGAGAAGATCCTCTTAATCTGATGAGTAAATCAATAGGAGTAAGACCATTTAATGAAGCTATTTCTAAAATTTGCAAAGGAGAAAGTATCGATCAACTCGAAGCAGAGTATGGAAGAGTCGTGTACCAAATGAATCTCGATAAAGGTAGAAATCAGTACCCTGATGCAAATTCTACTATGAGACTCACTTATGGCACAGTCGGACCACTTGATCCGTCAGACGGTATACACTGTAAATCACAAACAACTACTCAGGGGCTATGGGACAAGTACAATCCTGATAACTATGATTTTAATATTAAACCTCGCATGCTTGGTTTTCTGGAAAATAAAGATTGGGGAAATTATTGTGAAAAAGGGAAAATGTTTATCAATTTTCTCACTGATAATGACATAACAGGTGGTAATTCTGGAAGCCCTGTTATGAACTCCAATGGTGAAATAATAGGACTAGCATTTGACGGTAATAAAGAATCTCTTGCATCAGATGCATATTTTCATCCTCAGATGAATAAGTGTGTCAATGTTGATATCAGGTATGTTTTATGGATAATAGACAAATATGCAGGTGCCGGATATCTTATAGATGAAATGCATATTATAAAATAAATAGAATTAAAAAAATATTTCAAGATGACAATTTTTAATAAAATACTTTGTACCCTTTTTATTTGTATGGGTATATCTTCTGCCTACGCCCAAAATGGAGCAAATGACAAGAAGCCATTTAACAGAAGTGAAAAACTTTCAGTTGATCCTGAAATCAAAATAGGCAAACTCGACAATGGCTTGACATATTATATCAGAAGAAGTTTAAACCCAACAGGACAGGCAGAATTTTTTATAATCCACAATGTTGGTTCTTTACAAGAAAATGATGACCAAAGAGGTCTTGCCCATTTTTTGGAACACATGGCTTTCAATGGGACAAAAAACTTTCCGAAAAAAAGTTTGCTTGAATATTTCAATCGGATTGGAGTTCAGTTTGGCTACAATATAAATGCATATACCTCCATGGACAGAACGGTCTACAATATTTCGGCAGTCCCTACATATCGGTCCACAATAATCGATACTGCATTGCTTGCTCTGCACGATTGGTCACACTATATATCATGTGAACCGGCAGAGATTGAAGCTGAGAGAGGAGTAATACGTGAAGAGTGGAGACGTGGAGACGATGCAAGAAGTAGAATGATGAAAGGTATTTCAAAGATTGAACAGACAGGTTCTCGATTTGCTGAAAGAGATGTTATCGGTTTGATGGAGGTTGTAAACAACTTTACACCACAGACTCTTGTCGACTATTATCATAAGTGGTACAGACCCGACTTACAAGCAGTAGTTGTTGTTGGGGATATTGACGTCAATGATATTGAGCAGAGAATTATAACATTATTTTCCACTATTCCTGCAGCAAAAAATCCTGCAAAAAGAGAAGTTTACACAGTTCCTGACAACAAAGAACCAATAATTGGTTTACTTACAGACCCTGAAAGCAAATCATATTCTTCAAGATTAATTATTAAAATACCAAATTTAACTCCGGAAGAAAAGGCCACTAATGAACTAATCTACAGAGAAGTAATGAAAACACTAATTGCAGATATCATGAAAGAGCGTACAGCTATAGCTTCTCAAAGTAAAGATGCACCATTTAGAAATTGTGTGCCTGTATTCAGTCAAATCAACTATGCCAAAACAACTTTCATCATGACTGCAATGCCTCACTCACCTGCTGATATGTTAAAAGCTACAAAAGGCATATTGAATGAAGTTGAAAGACTTACATACTATGGAGCAGAGCAAGAAGAGCTTGAGAAAGCAGTTCAAAATGCTAAAATTACTTTTGCAAAAAATTATCAAAAGAGCAAAAAACCTAAGAATATCGATTGGGTAAACCTAATTGTCGAAAACTTTACTCGAGACTATCCACTAATAACTCCTGAAACATTTTACAACATAGCTGTTAGTTGTCTTGACAATATTACTTTGGAAGATTTGAACAGCAGCATAAGAAGCATGCTTACAAAAGAAAATAGAGTTATTGTTTTGTTTACACCAGAAAGTGAAAAACAGTATTTACCCACAAAAGAAGAGATTCTCAAATTGTGCGAAGAGATTAATGGTAAGGATTTAGCAAGATTTAAACCTGTAAGTAAAAGAGGCCTTAACTTTAATGTAACCTTGAGCCCCAAAAATATAACATCGATTAAGCAGCTAACTAACAAAGACTTTAAAACTCCTATTTACAAGCAACTTGACTCAACCGTTGAAATTATCCTTTCCAATGGGACTCGAGTGATCTGGAATGAACACAAAGGCAGTTCAAATTCAGTACAGATGAGAGCTTTGAGAGAAGGAGGCTACTTCACTAACATAGATGTTATGGACATCAAATTTGCTGACAGATATAATACTCTTTTCTCTGTCGATTCTTTATCAAAAGATGAGCTTGCAAAATGGTCTTTCAGCAGAAACATATCTCTGAAATTTTCCCCAACAATGAGATACAGCACACTATCCGGCGATTTTGATCCTAAGAAAATTGATGATTTCTTTAAGCTACTTTACACATCGCTTTCGGAGTGCACAGTAAACAAAGATGATTTTAAAAGATCTATCAGCAATGCTATCAAGAATATCGAGCAAGGCAAATCAGAAACTAATATCTTCAATGATTCAGTCTCAAAACTCAGATTTAAGACACGCAAAAGAGGAGATGACTTCACAAAAGATTATTTGCAGAATGTTACACCTGAAAAACTTGTAGCTCTTCATGAAGCACTTTTCAAGGGAATTAATGGTTATACATTTGTATTTTCAGGTCCAATGAGTGCACAAGAGGCAAAACCATATCTTGAAAAATACCTTTCAAATGTGCCTGAAAATAAAAAATTACCTGCTACAAACGTTTCGCGTTATGACGAGAGGACAACAGGCGAGGTTTATCTTAGATATAAAGCTAAAAATCAAAAGAGTACTAAAGCATCTGTAACAAGATACTATTACTCCCCAATGGACTATAATGCATTAAACAACCTTAATGCTAAATTCTTCTCCACAATTATGAGTGACAGATACATGGCATCCATTAGAGAAGAAAGAGGAGGCACATATCATGTAGGATGCAGTTCATATCTGGAAAAATATCCATCACAGATTGCCGAGTGTAGTATTGATTTTAATACAGATCCCAAACTAGTAGATGACTTACTACAAGTTGTTCAAGATGAGATGGATAATTTTAAAAAGAATGGGCCTACAGAACAAGAAGTTACAGCATACAAACTATATCTTCAAAAGAAATTTGCTTCAAAAAATCCGGCCGAATACTCTTGGATAACCACCATTTCTAATGCACTTATGGGTTTCCCTACTTTTGAAGATCAGGAAGAAGCACTTCTCGACAAGATTACTGTTAAAAGTGTTAAGAAATTTGCAAACGATTTAACTAAAGATAAAAATAGAATGACATTTATTTTTGAACCTATATTATAAAATAATATTTAAATCTAATTCTGTAAAATAAGAGGCTGTCTAAAAAAAGTAGACGGCCTCTGTTGTCATCTACTTTCAAGTATCAAGTAATTTATTTCCAGCACTGTACTATTATACTGAAATAGCCAATCCAGATATTCCAATTCAATTAATGTAGCATTTTGAATACTTTCCACAAAACTATAGTAGTCGATAACTCCCTTTTCATAACCATCTCTTGCCTCTTTTTCAATCTCCCTGCTCATTTGTCTTCCTGTAGTGTAATAGTATTCCAAATGACCTCTGTATTTTTTCAATTCACTCTTCAGCTCTTCAATCTTCAGTAAAAGAGACAATTTGTAATACTCTGCATATTTCCTGGAAGCTTCAATTCCTATCTTTGCCGCATTGATTCTTGCCTTTTGCTCAATAAAAAATAATGGAATTGTTATACCAATTTCATAAGAAGGATAATTTTTTGAACCCACAAAACGATTTGAGCCATTATAATAACCTATAGTAATGTCCGGCAAAAGTTTGTTTCTTTCTACCCTTAACATATCTGACTGCAAATTTACCTCCTGATTAACATACTTTAGTCCCGGATTAGAGTCAATATCCTCATTTAATATAGTAAGCTCCTTCAAATCACTTAGTGGCACTACAATAAGAGTATCAGCATTAATTAAAAGTCTCAGCTTTTTATAGGCAAGCCTGGTAGCATAAGTAATATCATTCAAAAGTATCTCAATCTGCTGATGTTTAGCTCTTGCATTAAAAAGATCAAGACTCTTGGCTTCTCCTCTATTAAATCTATCCTCAACATTTTGTATAAATTTATCGTAAATAGTATCCAATACACGGTAACGCATTAATTTATTCATGTTATATTGAATCTCATAGTATGAGTGTGTAACATCCTTTATTAATTGCTTTTCAACAATTTCTAACTCTCTATTAGCCAGCTCACTCTCGGAGCGGGTAACTTTGTATTGGGCAGAATAAAGAGTCGGAAAACTAAAACTCTGTTCGATCCCATAAACATTTAAAGGATGATTGTTCTCTGCAAGATTATTCGAATCATAAGAATATGATATGGTAGCCTTGTCAATAGTAAGAGCGGTCGGGATTAATGTCTTGCTTTGCTCGACCTTAAGTTTGCAGGCATTGTATTCAAGATTGTTCAAAAGAGCCAGTTCTATTGCCCGTTCAAGCGAAACGCCCTTAGTTTGACCAAATACAAAATTGATATTTATAAAAGAAAAAACACTTAAGAATCCTGTTAAAAATCTATTCATAAAAAATTATTTACTATTATTTACTACAGTAGTTAACATTAAGATTTAATTTATCGGTAATAAAATCTTCTACAATCGATCCAACGAGGATATAATCGTAGCTCATGCTCGAGTGGTATAAGCTCTTTAATGTCTGTAATCTGATAATACCACTAATTTCATTTAGTCCTTATTGATTTGAAATAATTCATCGTTACCATAACTTGTGCAGTTTTTGCAAGGTGTATGATTTTCAATACCCTCGATTAATTTGTTGCATTTTCTGCAACGATACCAAATTGTTCCAAAATGGACATTTCCTCCTTCAATTATAATCGTTTCTCCTTCAACAAATGCTTTTGCAATGGTTTTGCGTGCATTTTCATAAATACGGGTAAGTGTCGGACGCGATATGTTCATTTTTTCAGCAGCTTCTTCTTGAAGTAATCCTTCATAATCCAGTAATCGAATTGATTCATATTCGTCGTAAAGCAGAATTACTTCTTTAATCATCGAGCGCGGAATACCAAAAGGTTTAAAGCCTGACATCAAAGGCGGAGAAACAATTTTTCGACATTGTTTTGGGCGAGACATAAATTTTTCTTTTAAAATAATTGAAATTAATGCAGCAAAGATATAAATATTTTGAACATTTGTTCATAATCTTGATGAAAAATCTAATTTTCTTCTGAGATGAACATATTAAAAAATAATAATATTAAAATGTATCACATTACCTTTTAAACCCTTACTGTGACCATGAAATTGATATATTGTAATTCTTATCATGTACTTAGATTATTTACCTTGTCTCCATCTACTAAAAAGCGACTCGCTTTTAGGAAAAATGCCTTTTCTTTTAGAACGAACATCTTCCACGATAAAAAAGGCCTGGGGATCATAACGGTTAATTAAATTTTCCACCTTCTTCATTGATTTCCTATCAATTACGGTTTCTACAATATCTACCTGAGCCTGAGATCCTTTTCCTGAAATACTAGTACCACCATATCCTTCGCTACTAAGTATATAAACAAGAGGCGAGCCTCCTTTCTGAGTAAAAATCCTAACGAGAAGAACTCCGTAAGCTATTTTTTGCTCAATTATTATGCCCACAAAATTGCCTGAGGCGTAGCCGGCTGCATAGGCAACATAAGAAAGCATCGAATTTGCTCTCGAAAAAATTTCAGATATCACCACAATCCAAATAAATACCTCAAAAAAACCGATAAGAGGAGCTTTATATTTTTCTCCCTTCGAAACAAAGATAATCCTGAGAGTACCAAGTGAGACATCTACTATTCGTCCAAAAAAAATAATGATAGGCAACAGCCATGGGTATACATCAAGAAAATCAAACATTTTTCAATTAATTATGCACAAAGTTAATATTTAAACAAAAAATAATTACTTTTGCACTCCCCAAAGCCCAGATGGTGGAATTGGTAGACACGCTGGTTTCAGGGACCAGTGGCTGAAAAGCTGTGCAGGTTCGAGTCCTGTTCTGGGCACACAGTAGTTTTAAGTTTTGCTTTTCTGACTTTAGCTCTCTCTTCAGGCGAAAGGTTTTCTTTATAGTCATAAATACCCTTCTCCCATTCCCCATAGATAGCATTCGGAATAACAATAAATCTTCTTCCCCACTCCTGACGAAACTTTTCTACAGCTCCCGCTCTGGCGATATTGTCTTTAACCTCAAAACAATCAGCAAAATCATTTAGATTGTCCCCCAGCAAAAGGATGATTTTATAATCTCCTGCCACAACCTTACGTCTCGATTCTTTTGAGGAACCGTCTGCCAAAAAAAGCATGTGCTCCTTATCTGCAAAAGGGAAGTTCAGATACCTCAAATTAAAGATTGAGGCGGGAATATCTCTGGGAGTTCTATTGCTAATGTAAAAAATCTCAACTCCCATTGAAGCTGCAAAACACAAAAAATCAACAGATCCCGGTATTGCTGTAGCTGAGGCTTCATCTATCCATTTAGTCCAATCTGCAAAATTATAAGACTTACCTTCGACAATATTTCTTGCCTCTGAATAACTGTTATTGAGAATAGTCTCATCTATATCTGTTACTATTGCCAATCTCTCTCCAAGCCTATTCTTTGCAAGCTCCATTTCAAGAGTTGAGCGTGCAGCATTAAATGCCTGATAACAAAGTGCCATATATTCTGCAGAAAGCTGATGCCAGAGCACAGGGTATAATTTTAAATCTTCCTCACTCTGTAAATTGTTAGAAGGCAACACCTGAGCCGTAGCCGAATAAAAGAAAAATATTACGATGTTTATGAAAATAAAAGCTTTTCTGTAAATCATAATAAGTGAAATTTATGCGAAAGTAGCAATTTTGCCTGTTTATCCATAAAAAGAATAACTTTGTCGCTCAAATTAGAATTGAAAGTTGTACCATGAACATTGACCACATTGAAGCTATTACCGGTAAAAGTAAACTTGAAGCTCAGGATCTAAGATACCTCCTCACTCTATCAGGCGATGATATGAAAAGGCTGTTTGAGATATCCTCGTCAGTGAAAAGCGAATATGTTGGCAATAAGGTGTATTTCAGGGGATTGATAGAGTATTCTAACAGTTGTGTCAAAAATTGTTTTTACTGCGGAATAAGAACCGGAATGAAACAACTGCACCGATACAAACTGACGGATGATGAAGTTTTGGAAGCTGCAAAGTTTGCACTGCAAAAAAGATATGGAAGTATAGTCATCCAGGGAGGTGAACGTTCGGACAATGGTCATGTTGCCAATATTACACGACTACTACAAAGAATAAACAGAGAGACCAACAATCAACTTCACATAACTCTCTCTTTAGGGGAGCAAAGTGAAGAGACATATCGTATCTGGAAAGAAAATGGAGCACAACGCTATCTACTCAGGATTGAGACTTCAAACGAAGATTTATATAAAAAACTGCACCCGGATGATGATTTACACAGCTTTTCAAGGAGAATTAAAGCACTCGAAGATCTTAAGAAACTTGGTTATCAGGTAGGTTCTGGCGTTATGATCGGGCTCCCTTTTCAAACAATTGACGATCTTGCCCAAGACTTATTGTTTTTCAAGGCAATTGATATCGACATGAACGGTATGGGACCCTATATTGAACATGAAGGCACCCCTCTTTATAACTACAGGCACTTACTCATGAGTAAGGAGGAGAGACTTGCCTTGAGTCTTAAAATGATAGCTGTTCTAAGAATTTTAATGAAAGATATTAATATAGCTGCTACAACTGCCATGCAGACACTTGCTCCTGATGGAAGAGAACAGGCATTGGCTGTTGGTGCAAACGTCATTATGCCAAATATTACTCCGGTTAAATACAGAGAGAATTATCAACTGTATGACAATAAACCATGTATAAATGAAGAAGCAGAACAATGTGTTTCCTGTCTGGAAAACAGAATAAAATCCATTGGCAATGAAATAGGGTATGATGAGTGGGGTGACTCAAGACATTACCTCAAAAAAAAAAATTCTAGAACTTTATACCAAGTGATAACCCGGCACGAAATCCTCCAAATGGTCCTTTAACACTTATGGCAGCTTTATTAGAAGTAACATCCACAGTCTTATCGTAAGGCCCAAGATCAAGATCATTCAGTTTATCTCTAACAGTTTCCTGCTCCTCTAGAGTCATTGGCTGCAAAGTCACACCTGAAAAATCTCCCTTTCCTGTGCCATAATGAGGACCTAAAAACCAAAAATCAAGACATAAATGCTTGCTCAATGCCCATTGTGAACCCAGCACAAAACCTGCTGTATGAGATTTAATATTACCGGACATGTTTACAGTAACAGATACATCTTCATCTTCAAAATTCGCAACTATGTTTTTCCCGTCAAAATTGGAGTAACGATAAAAAACAGAAATATAAAAGCCTCTTCCAAAGCCTTTCTTCCCAAGATAAAAGCGAACTTCAGGAGTTATAGCAAAATTGCTCAGTTTAGCTCCGTTAATTATGTCGATTACATCCTGATCATCAACATTAGCTAGATCAATAATATTATCCTTCATAGGAATATTTCCTTCAGGCATAAATCTGTAAGCAACCAATGCTGAAATTGACTTTTTCAAGACACGTTCATATTGTATAGAATAATTATTTATAGCAATAGGAATAAGATTGATTTTAAACAGATTTTTCTGTCTGAACTGATCCTCTTCCTGAGCCATAAGTATTTGAGAAACACAAAGGAGCAATGATAAAATTATCAGAATCTTTTTCATGATTCAACTCCTTATTAAAAATTTAAAAAGACAATATAAATTTAATATGTTTTTCGAAAATGAAAATAAAAAATTGAAAGAATAAAAAAGTTTTTTTAAATTGGTTCCGTTAATACAGAAAAGCAGAAATTATGAATTCATCTAAACTTCTTCTCTTATCGGCTATACTATTTACTTCCTCTTTTTCAGAAGCTAAGAATCTAGTTTCAATTGTGCCGGCACCTGCCTCTATGACATTACAAAAAGGACACTTCATTTTATCCCCTAAAAGCACAATTGTAACAAACTGTAATGATGAAAATATTGAAAATATCATATCTCAGTTCAACAGTCATATTTCAGACTTTTACAAACTGCCACCTATGTCTAGTAATATGGGAAACACGGCCGTAAAAGGTTCTATTTTCCTTAAAATTGAAGAAAATTCAACAGCCAGTCCAGAAGGTTACAAATTGACAGTTAGCAAAGATTTTATTGAGATATGTGCCTCAAATTATGCCGGTATTTTTTATGGTATGCAGTCTTTATTTCAGATGATGCCTCCTGAAAAAAGAAAAATATCAAAAATTAAGATTCCATGCGTAGAAATTAATGATTTTCCTCGGTTTTCCTGGAGAGGTCTCCATCTTGACGTTTGCCGGCATTTCATGCCAAAGGAATTCATCTTCAAGTACCTGGACTATATGGCAATACATAAGTTAAATACTTTTCATTTTCATCTGACTGACGACCAAGGCTGGAGAATAGAGATTAAAAAATACCCTCTTTTGACTGAAATTGGTTCCAAAAGAAGCGAAACTCTTATCGGACGTTATTCTAAAGATAATAATAATTACGATGGAATTCCACACTCAGGATATTTTACTCAAGATGATATAAGAGAAATCGTCAAATATGCAGCAGATAGATATATTACAGTTGTCCCTGAAATTGAAATGCCAGGTCATGCCCTGGCAGCACTTGCAGCTTATCCATTTTTGGGTTGTACCGGAGGCCCATATAAAACTGCAACCACGTGGGGGATTTTTGATGATGTAATGTGTGCAGGTAAAGATAGTACTTTTAAATTTCTTGAAGGTGTACTTGAAGAGGTCATAGAGCTTTTCCCTTCAAGTTATATTCATATAGGTGGCGATGAATGCCCAAAAACTAAATGGCAAAAATGCCCATTATGTCAGCAACGCATCAAAGAGGAAGGTCTTTTGAACGAACATCAACTGCAAAGTTATTTCACACAGCGAATTGAAAAGTATATAAACGGCAAAGGGAGAAAAATTATAGGCTGGGACGAAATTCTTGAAGGTGGACTCGCTCCAAATGCGGCAGTAATGTCATGGAGAGGAGAAGAGGGTGGCATAGCTGCTGCTAATCAGCAACATTATGTTGTCATGGCCCCTACAAGTTACTGCTACCTGGATTATTACCAGGGAGACAGAGCTACAGAACCAATTGCAATTGGTGGATATGTGTCTCTTAAAAAGGTTTATGAGTTTGAGCCTGTCCCTGCTTCTATAAAACCGGAAAACACCAAGTTCATCCTCGGTGGTCAAGGGAATGTCTGGACAGAATATATAGCCACACCGGAACATGTTGAATATATGGCATATCCTCGAGCAGCTGCTTTATCAGAAGTCCTCTGGTCACCAAAAGAATCCAGAGACTATACCTCATTTATGAACCGCATGAAAATCATGATCAAAAGATATGACGCTATTGGGTTGAATTATTGCCGTAACGAATTTATTAAGCCAGTAAAATGACTTAAGTAATCAGGTAAGGTCCCGCTTTCTGTTCTTTTATAGTAATTATTTCTGATCTTTCTCATCACTTCGGATAGCTTCATCACTATTCTTGTTGCTTTCATTGTAATAATGACGTTCAACGCACTTGCAAATGACCAGCATTGAAAAGACTACCATCAAAGATATATAAAGGATGAATTCTCCGACAGAGACTACCCAGTCATCAGTTTTGTCAAGTCCCCTTGATGCAATAAAAAGCATTGTGATGAAAACATGACCACATATTAAAAAGATGAGTCCTCGATTGGATATGTCCCAATCTTTTCTTCTTTCTCTCAACCTTTTAAAGTAAGCAGCAAAATAAAGACCAAAAACAATAGCAAGATAAATTACAATCCTCAGCAGATTCTGCGGATCTGTGAAGAATATAAGAAGCAGAATCAGGACAACCACAATGGCGAGGTATATATCCAGTTTCTTCATTATTTGGATATTCTATATCCAAATATAATAAAACTAATGAATAATTCCTATAAAGATTTAAAGATTATTCTGAGAAAAATATCTCCATATTATTCCTCCTATAAAGGTAACAGCCCCACCGAGCAGTATTGTAACTGGTACGCCTATTCCACTTGCAACAGCTCCTAAAATCAGATTCCCAATAGGCTGTGTTCCCATAAGAGCCATGGCATAAAAGCTCATTACTCTACCTCTCATTTTTTCTTCTGTTGAGGTTTGTATCAGTGTGTTAATAGAAGAAAGTGTAAGAATCATGGTCACACCGGCGATAGCCAGTGTTAAAAGGGATAAATAAAAATATTTAGTAACACCTGTTATGGCTATCATTAAAGCTAAAATAAGGGATGAAAATGATATAATCTTATCCAAACCTTTGGTACTTTTTCTTGAAGCCATATATAACGCACCTACAAGTGCTCCGGCGCCAAGCGCAGACATCAAAAAACCCAGAGTATCTGCACCACCTCCTAAAACACCTTTTGCATAAGCCGGAAGTAAAACTATTGCAGGAAATACAGAAAAACTCATGGTACTAAGTAAAAGAATTAAATTTCTTATGTCCTTATTGCCAAAAGTGTATCTAAGACCATCCATAAAGCTCTTTTTAAAATCATCCTCAGAAGGCACATTTTTTCTTCTAATAATTTTAATATTGTACAGAGCAATAATAACAAAAACAAAACTAAGAGCATTTATTAAAAAACAAATTCCTTCACCTACTAAAGCTATCACCATTCCTGCAATGGCAGGACCCACAAGTCTTGCCCCATTAAAAATTGCAGAATTTAGAGCTATAGCATTACTCAGATTTGAAGGATCATCAATTAAATCAATTACAAGAGACTGGCGCGAAGGTGCATCAAATGCATTTATCACTCCAAAAATTATACTTAACGCTATTATATGCCAAACTTCAATAAGCCCTGACAAAACAAGAAATGCCATGACAAATGCATGAATCATAAATAGCACCTGAGCGCCTCTCATTATTTTAAGACGATCATGCCTGTCAATAATGACGCCGGTAAACGGTGTAAGGATAAATGTAGGAATTTGTGTTGTGAATCCTATCAGACCTAACAAAAAAACGGAACCGGTAAGTCTATAAACTAGCCAACTTAAAGCAATATTTTGAATCCATGTGCCAATTAGCGAGACTCCCTGGCCATAAAAATAAAGTCTGTAATTTTTTGATCTGAGTGAAGAAAATATCTGTTTTAATGTAGATTGTTCTGAAATAAGAAATGTCATTAGCTTCTTTCCCTAAAAATCGACACCGCTTATGCAAAAAATATGCTAAAAATATTAGAAGGAATAATAGCTCAAAGTATTAATAGCAACACCCATATCCACATTTTAAAAATTAACTGTATGATTTGCATCTTGTCCAATGAAAAGTGTTTTCATGACAGTCTTTCCCCCTTGGAATCTTCAGTAGTCATCTCAATTACAAAACCATCGGCAGAGAGTGTATTGTCCCGATAACTTGAACAGCGATTTCATTTTTAAGATCAAAAACAGTTATCATGTTATTCCCCTTGCCATGATAATCAATAAAAGTGGCAAAATCTTTTCCCTTACTCTGAAAATAAGTTACACAATCAGCCGTACGCATCAGTTCATTGTTCTTGGAATAAAAATCAATCCTGAAGGTATTGCATTTGTCAAAAGAATAGCTCTCCTCCCATTTCAGTCAGGAAACCTTCATTTAAGCCTCCATTGGAAAACATAACTACTATCTTTCTCCATCTCCCTTTGTCTGACAATTTTAAAAGACTCTCCTGCAAGTTTGATCTCAGGCTTAACAGACTCCTCTTCACTCGTGGAAATAACACCCTTTACTCTGAGTCTTTCAGCAAGCAGTCTGAAGTAACCATCCATCTTCTCAGAAATCAAAGTACCATCGGCATTAAAATTATTCAGAGATCTCTTAGGTGAAGGAATGATCCCTGCGAGGAAAATTGCTTCATTTATGTTAATATCCCGTACATCTTTATCGAAATAAAAATGGGACGCTTCGCTTGCACCATAAACCATAGGACCCCATTCTATAATATTTAAATAGACCTCAAACATTCTCTCTTTAGTTGTAAGTCTGTTGTTTTCAATCAGCCAGACAATTAACATCTCCTCCACTTTTCTTGCCAGAGTTTTATTTCTGCTCAAAAAAACATTTTTGACAAGTTGCATACTGATAGTACTTCCCCCTCGTCTAAATCTTTTATCTTTGATATTAGTTACAAGGGCTCCGCGAATTGCTTCCGGCAGAAAACCATTATGATAAAAGAAGCCACCATCTTCAGATTGCAAGACTGCCATTTGAAGAATTGGAGAAATTTGGTCTAACCGGCGAAAATTGGGATTTGAAGGCCCCACCATGAATCTTCTTACAGGTATACCTTGCTCGTATGCAACATATTCAAATTCACCATTCATACGCCTCAAATCCGTCTTACCAAATTTTATTATTTTAAAATCATGAGGAATAAGATTAGATTCCAATTTCAAACTGTCAATATTTGCAAAATCAATGTCAAGTAAAAAATGGTAATCCAAATTACCGGTCACTTCCATGCCTTCCAAATTATGAAATAACCCTTTAGGAAGAGAAGTAAACAGCTGTTGCGCAGGAAAGCCACGCTTATCTACTGATGCCGTAACATGCCATTTTTCATGCTTTACTGCCTTAAGAAAAGGTGAAAATATCAACTCATTAATTTTAACCACAGAAGAGGAATCTAATTCTATATAATTCTCGCCTATTTTCATCCTGAAATCCAAATACCCCTCCTCCAGTCGAACATATTCAGGAGAAATTTTTTCATGAAACAGGGAGAGCCCTTCTATCGATGTAAGTCCCTCAATATCTACGATACCATTCTTTCTTTGAGAACTCACAAAATCAAAAGCAAGAGAATTAAACTGCAAGGCTGCACCCCATTTAAAATTAATAAAAGGAACAGAAAATCTCTCTTTGTTGCTTGCACTATAAATCTTTGCAGAGATTTTTCTCTCATTGTCGTTAAGATAGCCTTTTAATAACAGCTGTTCCGAGTGTCCACACTCATTAGTAATAATAGTAAACGAAAAAAAATTGTTCGCCACTTTAATTTCAGGTGTTGAGACTGTTAAAAAATATTCATCATAACGATAATCCACCAGAAAATTTCTTATCTGTGCATTTTTGGGTATAAAACCAAAAATCATTGAAAGTAGATTGTCTAAATTTCTAGAATAGTTTTGTTTGAGTTTCTTAGATGTTTCAGTACCATTCGCTACTGAACGGATAGCAACGTTATAAAAAAAGTCATAGTTGGAAGAAGAGTCTCTTTTAACAAAAGAGAATTGAATATTATCTGCAATAAGGCTTTTTATGTCAAACCTCGATATTAATAATTTAAAGGGGTTTAATTTTAAATTTATCTCTTTAGCCATCAATAGAGTATCATCATCCAAAGGCTTTACAAAAAGCCCTTTCAATGACACACCGGCAAAGCCGTTTATCGTAAGTTTTTCATAATCAATGATTAGAGAATATCTCCTTTCAACATTCTCAATTTTCTTTGATACAAACCCTCTGACAATAACTCCTCTTAAAAGCAAAAGGCTGATCAGTAAAAAAATTATGACTGAGCCAATAATTATTTTCTTATCCCTTAGCATGCAACAACCCTCGTATAATTTTGGCAAAGCTACTAATTAATTTTAGAGGTCAGCCTAACACTTAAACATACTGCTCATAGGCTCCTAAATCAAGAAAACCGTGTCCTGACAGGTTGAACAAGATTACTTCTCTCTTTCCACTCTCCCTGCATTTCAAGGCTTCTCTGATGGTAGCCGCAATTGCATGAGTTGACTCTGGAGCAGGAATAATTCCCTCTGTTTGGGCAAATAATATTCCTGCAGTAAAAGCCTCCTTTTGATCTATGGCACAACTCTCAACAAAGCCATCCTGTTTAAGTTGACTCACTATTCTGCCACCACCATGATAACGAAGACCAGCAGCATGAATCTGCTCCGGTTGAAAATCATGCCCGAGAGTATACATTGGGATCAAGGGAGTTAATCCAGCTGTATCCCCAAAATCATACTCCAGCTTACCTGTAGTGAGTTTTGGGCAAGCTGCAGGCTCTGCTGCAATTAATTTAATGCTACGCCCTTCTGTCAATTTATGTCTTAAAAACGGAAACGAAATCCCTGAGAAATTTGACCCACCTCCAAAACATCCAATGACTTTGTCAGGATAGTCTCCTGCCATTTCCATCTGTTTCTCAGCTTCAAGACCAATAATGGTTTGATGCATAATCACATGACTCAAAACGCTACCAAGAGTATATCTGGTATTTGGTCTGGTAACTGCCCTTTCAACAGCCTCAGATATGGCAATTCCCAGAGTTCCGTCATTGTTGGGATCATCAGCTAAAATTTGCAGTCCATATTGTGTAATATTTGATGGTGAGGCGTAAATATCAGCACCATAAGTTTTCATTACTACCTTTCGATAAGGCTTTGCATTATAACTATTTTTTACCATAAATACCTCAAGCTTAAGGCCAAAATGTCTGCAGGCAAGACTCATTGCAGATCCCCACTGACCAGCTCCTGTCTCTGTTGTAATAGCTTTAATTCCCTGAATATAATTGTAATATGCCTGCGGCAATGCTGAATTTAGTTTATGAGACCCAACCGGACTAACACTTTCGTTCTTGAAATAAATTTTCGCTGGTGTATCCAAAGCTTTTTCGAGTAAATTTGCCCTGACAAGAGGCGTAGGTCTATAAATTTTATACAGCTCTAAAACCTCATCAGGTATATCATGCCATCGTTTCTGTGAAAACTCCTGTTCAACCAGAGCCTTTGCAAAAAGGCCCTCCATCTCTTCAGGAAGAAGAGGCTCTCTTGTTTTAGGATTCAACATCGGTTTAGGTTGTACCAACATGTCAGGAACAATGTTATACCATTGTCGAGGCATTTCGTTTTCCGGTAGCATAATAATTTTTTTTGCTTCCATCGATAATAAGTTTAAAATGTGTTAAAAACTAAAATAAAAAGCCCGACGCGTGAGCATCGGGCTTGTATACATCAATTAAATTATAAAAACAGGTTATACACGAAAAGCGCAGCTCACAGCCCTAAAAGTGCCGTGCCACCACCAACTTTGTGTAAAAATCGCTTTCATTTGTGCAAAAGTAAATATTTATACAAAATGAACAAAAAATTATTCAAAAAATGTTATCTCAACATTAACTGACGCTTCATACCATCTATTATTTACTTTCAATGACTTAATCTTGTTCATAGCAGGCAATTCAAATATATATGACCTTTTTTGAGGTTGACCTTTATAAGTACCATTTACTGGTGAAACATACAAATTAACTTAAAATTACTACTCCAATTATAACCTAAATTATTATGTTAATTTTGCATAATATCACTTCATCGGGTTAAAAAAGACATATTTCTATTATTTATGGATAAAAGACTTTATAAAACAATGATCAATCTGCAAAGAGTCGAACTTACAGAACATCATATTTACATGCGCCTTGCTGAACGAAGTAAAGATCAAAATAATGCAGATGTATTACGAAAAATCGGACAGCAGGAGAAAGGACACTCAGCTTACTGGCAGAAGAAAACAGGGGTTGAGGTCAAACCAAACAAATGGACCATACAGAAAAGAATATTTATGGCACGCATCCTTGGCCCTACATTCGTGCTTAAACAAATGGAAAAACGAGAAGGAACAGGTTCAAAAAATTATAACCAACTCTGCTCAATATTCCCAGAGACTGCTCAATTTGCCGAAGAAGAAAGAATTCATGAACAGCAAATTCTAAATATGATTCATGAAGAGAAACTACAATACGTCGGATCAATAGTTCTCGGTCTCAATGATGCACTTGTTGAATTGACAGGCGCTTTGGCAGGCTTTACTCTTGCCCTTGGAGAAACTAATCTTATCAGTCTTGCTGGTCTTGTTACAGGAATATCGGCGGCTCTTTCAATGACGGCATCAGATTATCTTTCTACTAAAGCAGAAGGAGATCCTACAGCTGCAAAATCAGCAATTTATACAGGAGTTGCATATTTAATAACAGTTATTCTTCTAATTTTACCTTTTCTTCTGTTGCCTTTTAAATTTTTAGCATTGGGAATTACTCTTGCCATCGCTGTAATAATTATCTTTTGCTTTAATTACTATATTTCTGTGGCTAAGGATCTTAATTTTAAATCACGTTTTCTTGAAATGACAATAATCAGTCTTGGCGTAGCAACATTCTCATTTTTTGTGGGCTACCTTCTGAAATTCGTTCTTGGGGTAGATGCGTAACCAATTTTCAGTAAATTTGCAACTGTAACTTGAATGTCATTTTGAAATGAAAAATCTGACTATTATTGCCCTATTTTTTTTATTAAAACTTTCTTCCTACACCCAGAGCTGGTATGTTAAGGATGTTGGAATTGGTATTCTTGACATGTCTGAATATACCAAAGAACTGAAAATTGTTCAAAGGAGCAACTACTGGTCAAAAAATGATATTTACAATTTCAAACTGTTAACTGACACAGAAAAAACATTTGCAACATGGATTGTTGGTCCACCAATTAAAGATTTCCTTAATAATAAGGGGCAACCCGCGCTGCTTTGTGAATACGTCATAACATATCCTGATAAAAGCAAAGAGAAATTTGGCCCTTTTGGCTTCTTCGAACCAGGTTTCAGCATATTAATAATCAATCCAAGCACAAAATTGATTGGCAAATGGAAAATTGATTATTATATTATTGATAGAGACACTGGAGAAAGACGTCATGCTGCTACTCGCTTCTTTACTCTGTCCGAATAATTAATCTTTATAAAATTTGGAAGATGTTGAGCTTTTCATTATATTTAATCTCAACATCTTGATTTAATTTTATAATAAATACAAATTATGAAAACGCTCACTCTTAGCATCAAGCAGACTGAATTCGAAGAGATTGCTTCAGGGAAAAAAAGAATTGTAACCCGCGACATCAAACCTTCAAACTCCCACAAGTATATTGGTTTTGAAGATTTAATTTCACACACCAAGTACACAGATTGGAAAGCAATTCCAAATGGAACACAAGATATTTATATACAGCCTATTAAATATGACTATATAATTATCAAACCTTCCAAATCTGCTGATGGGAAAGAGTGTCCTAAATTGTGTTTTAAAGTTAACGATACCGAAGTTTTATGTCTGATGGACGAAAATGAAGATCAAATCTACAAAGTAGAAAAGGGACAGGAATATCCTGCAATGTGCATTGATTATTTTTTGGGAGAAATACTAAATGTTGACGATTAAAAAGGAGCTTACCTAAAAAGTACCTCTTTTTAGTCAGCTCCTTTTCTCAATCTTTAAAGCATCAGACTATTCATTGCTTTTTTCTTTGCGTTTTGCCTCTTTTGCAGCGCGCTTCTCTTTAAGAGTCATTTTTGGCTCCTTCTTAGTTAGTTTCTCTCTATGTTCCTTTTTCTGTAACATAACAACTACTTGTTAGATAATCATATCTCAATATTGAGAACAATGCAATATACTAAATTTTCAGCATGTTGCCCAAATAAATATCTTAAGATTGTGACAATGCTGCCCCAATAGCCGTTGCAAATTCAGCTTCAGCAGGAAAAATAAAATTGATACCATACATCCTTGAAACTTCCTCCAAGATTTTCCTGCCAATTCTGTTTTTACTTCCATTCCCCGTAATCAAAACATTATCATTACCTCGACTTTTTGCTGCAAACATTGAAATTACGCCTATTACCTGATAAACCAAATTAATTATAGCCAGTGCGATATCTTCTTTACGAGCAGTATCAAGCATTTTTCCAAAATTGGCAGCAGTAGCTTTTCTGTCAAGAAAGCTAATTTCGAGATCAGATATATCTTCGATAAGTAAATCAACTTGAGTAAGATCTCCCTTGTCTGCCAGATTAAGAATATTATCAAAAGTCTGTGTCTTAATCAACTCTTTGGCAAGTCCAATAATGGTACCCCCTCCAACTCCTGTTCCGCCAAGATGTGTAATTTTTTCTTTAGTTGCCTCAATTACTGAGGTCCCTGTTCCTATATTAGTAATTATGATATTATCACTTTTGGATAAAAACATGCCACCTATACCAATTGCCTCTATCTCATTTATTTTTGAAGTGGGAATACCAAAAATTTCAGAATTAATCCTCAACGAACCGGCTCCCGTGACTATTATTTTCTCGACATCCAAAATTTTAGTCTTACTCTCCATAATCATTTTTCCAAAAGCACCTGTTGCAGACGTGACAGCATCAAAAGCGCGTGTCTTTACAGTCTGAACAATCACACCATCCTGCACTCCTACAGCTTTTGTAGTCGTGCTGCCAATATCAATACCAATTACTACTCCACCTGTCGGAGTTTGTTGTAAACAGCTCATTAATAAGTATTTGATTTTTTAGATTTTAAAAAGCTTAATTTCTAAAACACTAATTACAAGCCATTTACAACAAACTCCGACAGGTGGAGACCATTGCGAAATAATACTGCTCTTTTCATTTTCAAACAATTATATTTTTATTTATTCAAAGTTAAAAATTAAAAACCAAGTTCACTCTCTATGGGAGAAAGTGCATTGAGAGACAACTCGACAAATTCTTCCAGCTGCAATCCAAGGCATTCACACTCTCTGATGTTTTCGCGTTTGACTGACGCCGCAAATATCTTTTCTTTCATCCTCTTGACCACAGATTTAACTTTAACACTCGAAATTTTCTTATCAGGATACACAAGAGCTATAGCAAAGATAAAACCTGTAATTGTTTCACCTGCAGCCAGTGCATGCTGGAATTTTGTAGTCCTCTCCTTGCCTGAAGCCTTTTCATTATGCATTATAATGGCATCAAGCACCTCTTCAGGTAAATCCTCATTCTGAAGCATTTTTGCTCCTTCCAAACCATGACGACAAGAGTCCCCGGCGGTTAATTCCACATCAATATCATGCAGCAACCCAGCAATTCCCCATAAATCCTTCTCTTCTTCCAGACGCTCTGCAAGAGCCCTCATAACCGCCTCGGAAGCAAGACTGTGGGCAATCATTTTAGGATTATGCACATTAGCTTTCAGCAATTGAAAATAGTAATCTCTGCTTTTCATGTTTTATTTTGTTTTATGATAAATTTGAGCTGAATTAATAATATTCTGCCATATACTGTAAGCAGCCAGTCCAACTGACACGAGAGGATTGAGATATGTAAATCCTATCCACATGGCAAGAGCAATGTTTTTCTGACCCAGTCCCTGCGTTGCAGCAATTACATCCTTATAATGCAGACCAACTTCCCGGCCAATTGCAAATTGCAGCAGGCAGGCCACAAGTGCAATCAGAGCCAGCCCAATCTCCATGGGAATAAAGCTTGACGGCTGTTGCACAACATATGTTGTTGCCTTGCCTATTACAAGAGTCAGTGTCAAACCCCACAAATAAAAGGCTATATCCTGCCCGTTAACAAAAAAATAATGAATCTTGTATGAAATTTTTCTTACAAATACAGCGATTATTAAAGGCAAAAAAATTAATGGCATCATCTGCTTTGCTATTACCAAAGATGTAGCCAGAAAAGTGCCCTCTCCGACACCTCCTGCCAAAGGCAGCAATAAGGGGAAGACAAGGGCCATAACAAAATAACAGAGCAACGTATAAGAGACAATAGAGGCAGTATTGCCCCCGAGAATATTTGTTGTAACAGGAGCAGAAGTGGCTACCGGACACAACAGGCAGATAAATGCCTGCTGGGCAAAAAGCAGATTCCATCGATGAAGAGCAAAATAAGCAATGATAGAAGTTCCAACCTGAATGAGTATTAATGCAAGCGGCATTGGGAAAATGCTTAATCCTCTGAAGTCCAATTTACTATATGTAAAAAGAAGCATAAGCCCTATCAAATATGGAATTGCAGCATTTGCCACTAAAACCGCTTTTGGAATTGTCAAACCCAAAAATATACCGACAACCAGTGCTATCGGCATAACAATACTTTTAAGTTTAGAAGTGTTCACCATATTAATTTTCAAATTTAGGAAATAATCATAACACCTTATTGCTAATATTCTAAACTGCTAACTAAAATGTATTCTGAGACTGAAAAAATAGAGGCTGTCTAAAAAGTACCAGGCAGCTTCTTTTACTTTTATTCCACCCAAAGAGGTTGCACAAAAAAAGAAGCTTCCCTGCTTAATATCAGCAAGAAAGCCTTGGATTTGTGTCGGATTTCTACTTATAACATCAAAATCTTATACTTCTACCATCTTTCGAAGAATTAATACCACAAGTTCATTCTGCAAGAGTGGTCAGCCAGATTGTGGATACTCTCAATATCTCAGCCTTACTGGAAGAGTACAAGGAAGGGGGAACATCAATATTCATATTCTAACAACAAAATATTTCATAAACATATAAAGAGATTTACATTAATACAAACGGATAAGTGTGTTTAGTTACATTTATTCAAACGAAAAGACAAGATTAACGAAACATCTCCGTAAACTCAAATATATCCGGCATAAACGAGTTAAATTTGGCCCTGATAACATCTTCGTGCCGGCGACCTTTAACAAAGTCTCCTATGAAGTTCCCTACCTGCAATTGACGGTTGCTCCCAGATTTAAGAGGGAGTCACCCGTTTTGTCTTTAAATTTTTGAAAATCGGTTTAATTTTTAGTAGTGACGGCATAGTGTCTCCCAATAAAAATCCCCAGGGTTTTAAAGATTCAATATGGTCAAAAACAAGCTTGACAATAGCAAGAAGGGGTATTGAAAGAAACATACCGGGGATACCCCAAAAAGCATTTCCTACTATCACTACAATCATTGAGAATAGTGCATTAATTTTAACTTTTGACGCAACAATTTTTGGTACGATATAATTGTTGTCAATCAATTGTATTATATAATAGATAATTAACACATAAATGGCATACCATCCAGTATCTTTTGTAGCCAAAGCCACCATCATAGGTAAAGCGCCAGCCACAAGACCTCCAATGTATGGAATAAGATTGAACAATGCTCCAATTATTCCGAGCAGAATTGCGTAATCGATCCCGAGTATAAAAAGCGTAGCGATCTCCATAGAGGCAATCAATAGAATTTCGATAATCAATCCAGAAAGATATTTTTGAACAACTATCTTAATCTGGGTAGATATCTCCTTCACTTGATTTTTGTTGTCTTTCCCAAAGAGTTTGTTGATAAATTCAGTGAGAAGTGGTTGATAGAACAGTATCAAAAAAATGTAAACAGGCATAATAAAAATTACAACCAACAAATTGCCCATTGCCAGAAGTGTTTGGCCTAAAGCAACGCCACTTGTGTTAATAAGCTCTTCTTTCGTTTTTGTAATCCAATCGTGAATATTTTGGGAATCAATATTTAAAGATCCTGAAATCCAGATAATCGCCTGGTTGACTACCTCTGTAAATTTCTCGACAAGAGTCGGCCAGGATTCGCCAAACTGGATGGCCTGCGATACCAGAAGAGTGCCAAAGGCGGCAACAATTACAAAAGTCAGAAGGAGTGTGATAATTATTGATAGTACCCTGCCAATTTTTAACCTCACAAAAAAACTTACCACCGGAGTAAGAAGAATAGCAATGATAGTTGCAAAAACGAGAGGGACAATAATATCCTGAGCTATATACAAGACAGCTAATAAAGCAATTATTCCAACACTGGAAATTGTAGCCTTGATATAAAAGGGAATTTTAAGTTCTTTGACCATAATTGTTTAAGATATTATATGTAAAGTTGCACACCATAATTTTGAATATTGTTACAGAACTTTTGAAAAATTTTACAAGATTCACACATCTTTGACTGGAAATAATTGGAGAATTCAAATAAATTATTATCTTTATCATTAATTGCTTGTAAATCAACTCTAAATCCATACCTCGAAATTTCTGCGTCGCAGAATTGTATTTATAGTTTATAGTGCAAAATGAAACTCTACATTAAAAATATGGTTTGCATTCGCTGCAAAATGTTGGTGAAAGAAGAGATTAGGGGTTGCTTTGCACAAATACGGTCTGGAATTGATGGAAGACAAAAAATCTGTGCTTATCGAACAAATTAAAAATTTAATCATCGATATGGTATATTATAGAGAAGATTTTATTAAAACCTGTTTTTTTAAGTGAAAAATTAAATCGGGATTATACCTATTTGTCAAATTTGTTTTCAGAGGTACAAGGAATTACAATCGAACAATTTATAATAGCCCATAAAATTGAAAGGATCAAAGAGCTGATTATGTATGATGAATTAAATATTTTTCAGAAATTGCCTGGAAACTAAAATCAATGAAAAGAATTTAAAACTGGTCAAAGAATTCGATAAAAAGATTCCTGAGTTTCTTGTAGGTGACCCGGTACGCTTGCATCAGATTATTATGAATTTGATAAGTAATGCTGTGAAGTTCGCAAATAAAGGTGAGATAAGATTTTCAGTGAGTATGCTCCAGGAAAATGAAGACGAAGTAACCGATGAATGATTATATTGCAAAACCAGTGGATGAAGATGATGGAGATGATATCGCTTTATCTGGAACAAACTCCAACACTGGTTGACACAATGAAAAAAAGTCTCCACGATAATGACTGGAAATCTCTGTACTCTTCTGTTCATAAATTGATACCTTCATTTTCAATAATGGGGATCAACCCCAATTATGAGGGTATGGCAAAAAGAGTTCAGAAATATGCCAGCACACAACAACGCTCAGATGAAATACTGGAACTGGTTATACAGATTGAAACCGTTTGTATGCAGGCCTGTGAGGAGTTAAAGGAAGAATATGATATCATTAAAAACAGAAAATGATGAGTGTAGATAAAAAAATAAAACTTTTTCTGGTAGATGAAACAGGAGAAATTTGCCTTAAAAGTTTATCGCACAACCCCGATGTAGTCATTTTGGACTATTATCTTGACAGCCATAATAAAAAAGCAATGAACGGCATTGAGATATTGGATAAAATCAAAGCTTTCAATCCCGGTATACCGGTTATTATGTTATCTGCCCAGGACAAAATCAAAGTGGCAGTAAACTGTATGCATCACAATACTTTCGACTACATTGTCAAGAGCGAAACCGCATTCGTACACCTGAGAAAAGCTATTGCCACAATTATCCGTATAAAGGAAACCGAAAAGGCTTTGAGCTGGTATATGGATGTTGCCACAAAATAATTATCCCATTTAATTTCTAATGTGTGAATGATGCAACTTTTTTCCAAAGTTGTGTAATGCTTATTAAATATTTGGGTAGCATCTTTGTGTAAACACAAATCAATAAATAGTATTATGGACACAGGAAAAGTTTTATTGGGCATTTTGGCCGGACTAGCCACCGGAGCAGTATTAGGAATTTTATTTGCCCCTGATAAGGGATCGGATACCAGAAAAAAAATATCCAGGAAAGGGGAAGACGTTGCCGATGGACTAAAAGACAAATTCAATGAGTTCATAGACAGCATAAACAAAAAATTCGAAGAGGTAAAAGAGATGGCTGAGGAGGAGAAAGAAAAGGTAAAATCAAAAGTAGAAGATTTTAAAAAAGAGGCGAAATCCTCTGTTAGTTAAACATCAGGTTATGGAAGAGAAAGCAAATATCCTTGAATCCCTGTTAGAAAGGGCAGAAGATTATGGTAAAACGAGTTTAGAACTTTTTAAACTTAGAATGCTGAATAAAATATTGAATGTTGTATCCTCAATCATTTCACGATCGTCAGCGATACTGTTTTTTCTAATGTGTTTTTTAGCAGGGACGATAGGAGTTGCTTTTTTGTTAGGTGATGTTATGGGGAAATTGTGGTACGGATTTTTTATAATTGCCGGGTTTTATGGTTTAATTGGATTTGTGATTTACCTACTTATGAATAAATGGATTAAAAAAGTAGTTTCAAAATTTATTCTAAAACATATAGCAAAATAAAAACAGTATGCACAATATAAAGTCTGCAAAGGAATTAAATGAGACTATAACAAGCCTTAAGGAGAAGCAGTATGTTCAAGGGCAGCTGCTTAAGGAACAATTCCACGAGGACATCGAAAGGTTGAAACCTCTGAATATCCTTAAAACCTCAATAAATGATACGATTAAGTCTCCAGACTTGTTAAACGATATGATCAGTATGACTGTAGGTCTCACTGCCGGGTATTTTACCAATAAAATATTTGTCGGTAGGTCTGGGAGTAATTTGAAAAAACTGTTTGGTAACATTATGCAATTGGGAATAACTACGATAGTCGTTCGAAATCCCGAGGTAATCAAATCTATAGGTAATAGAATTTTCCAACTCATTTTCAGTAGGAGAAATCCAAAAATATGTGAATGATGTAAATATTTCCCTGAGTTATGTAACACTTTGTTCTTTAAATAGCATCACCTTGCAGATATATTTACAAATATCAAAAGATGATGAGTACAACAACGAAAAAAGCTGATGATAACTTTAAGGTCACCGGTAATTGGGAAAACCCGTCAACAAAACTTAAAGAAAAAATACACAATAAAAGCAGGGGACTATTAAGGCTTCATAACATAGCCTGGCTGGTTGTCATGCTTTTGAGCGTATTTATGTGGCAATACCAGAAAGATGACTTTACGGGAGAAGTATCTGGCATTTGCCCGGAAGTTATTTCTAACGATCCGGCCAGTGATGAGTCGGGAGTACTGCTCGAGACACAAATAAACGCAACATTTAACGTCGCGATGAGTGTTTCCACTATCAATTCAACAACATTTACCTTAAAACTTTGAGACGGTATTTTTAATAAAAAAATTAATTTAAAATGAAAACAAAAAACATAAAACACTGGGTAAATAAGAGCCTATTATTAATTGCTGCGGCATTAATACTTTTCCCAATAAGTTCCTGCGCACAGAAACTCAAATTCTCAACATCATCTGTTGTTCCGGCGGCTCAGGGAACTGTGAATGTGAAGAAAGACAACAATAATAACTTCCTGATAAAAATACACATAGACAATCTTGCAGATCCTCAAAGGTTAACCCCCAGCAGAAGTGTATATGTGGTGTGGTTGGTTACAGATGAAAATTATCCCCAGAATATCGGGGAGATTGTAACCTCAAAGAAATTTTTGTCCGGTAAATTACAGGCCGATTTTCAGTCTGTATCGTCAACAAAACCCACCAGAATATTTATCACGGCCGAGAAAGAATCCGGGATGCAGAATCCATACAACGAAGTTATACTAACAACACAGAATTTTTAACTAAAGACAAATTGCTACAAAACACTTCTCTGGTGGCCGGATGCAAGTCCCTCTTAAAACGAGACTTGCATCCGGCCACATAGGGTGAAACACAATTTATTAACACATTATTAAATAATTAAAAAATCATAATAAAAAAATTTTATTTCTAACAGCGATAATTGCTATAGCTCTATTATCCTGTACAAAACAAACTGGAATTGCTAACTTAGTTGGGACACAGGGTTAAGTATAAAAGTTTATTTTTGTGTATTATGAGAAAACAACGTATGCATTTTGACAAAGCGTTTAAAGAAAATGCTGTCAAACTAAGTTTAGAGCGCAAAAATGTTGCTTAATTTTTTGTATCTAATAAGTTGGCAAATTCAATCGCAAGGTGGCTAGAAAGGAATACCTGAGTGTATCCAAGATGAAGCGTAAGACGGACAAAGCCCTCAGAAGAGCGCTGAGACTCCAGATCAATTATGTAAAGAGAGACATAAAAATAATCAATGGATTAATGGACAGGAATCAGGGGAAGCCTCTCTTTGACAAACATCAGTTAATGAAGGAGGTGACCTCAAAATGCAGGTGGAGCGGTACAAATTGCTGAACGGGAATTATCCGGAACTGCTTCCGGTGGACAAGATATACCTTACACGTGAAAACAGGGCATATCTCAAGGAGCGGGACATAAGACATACAGGCGACCCATTGGGAAGGAAACCGGTTAGAAGTCCGAAAACGGCCTATCAAAAACGCAAGACCCGTCAGGAATGTGCTGAAAGGAATCAGATTGAAGGATTGTTGGCTCTATTTTGAATCTCTTCCTTGACAATTTATTGAAATTAAAAGATCTATCATCACGACTACTCTCGCCCTTTGGCCAATTTTTAGTGCCCGTGAGAATTATTCAGTAAACCTTAATTACCGATTTTGATGAGTTAAAGCTGTTGGAAGAGAGTTAGGATAAGAGTGAGTATTTTGATGTGGTGGAGAATTAGAAATCGGAAGATGTTAATGCCAGAGAGAATATCACTATATTTATATAAACCTAATTATCAACTATGAAGAAGATTGAATCAATTATTAATGAGATTGGTAAAAAAATGGTAGAGTGTTCCGAAGGCTGTAAAGGGATTATTAATGATAAAAAAGAAGGTATAATTCCAAGATGTTTGTTTTATCAAAATAAACCAGGTAATGAAGGATGTGTAATTGTTGGAATTAATCCAGGAAGAAGTGCAAATAACGAAACTGAAAAAAATGCTTATTTAAAAGGGGGTTGTTCATATCAATCAACCGTGGATTATTGGAGAAACAACTTAATTGAAAAGGAAAAATATTACAAATACCTATCAAAATTTCTAAATTGCCTTAAGTATAAAGGCCCTGTTCTCTGGACAGAACTTGTGAAATGTGAAAATTCTGAAGGGACAATAATTCCGCCACTACAAACCTTCAGAAATTGTGCAAACAAATATTTGGCAGAAGAATTAAAATGCATTCCGACAAACTGGCCAATAATCGCTGTTGGCAGGGAAGCTCATAAAGCAATTTCATATATGTTTCCTAAAAGGGCCGTTTTAGGTATCCCTCATCCTACATCTTCAAGAGGACATTTTGCAAAATTATTTACGAGCAGTACATATGAGCATTTGACTACAACTGTTCAGAATCAAATTAATGAATTTTATCAATCGTCTGAAAGAGAAATTTGGCTAATACATGATCGGGTTTAATGCTAATTCCGTCGCATTATAATACCCTAAAAAAATTGGACCATGTGCTTAATTGATAAAAACGTAAATTAAACCCCTGGAAAAAAGAAGAAATCGACTCAAATTTAGCTCAAGCTTCAAGGCTTTCTGCTGATATTAAGCAGGGAAGCTTCTGTTTTTGTGCACACCCAAAGAGGTTGTGAAGGCCGGAGAAAAGGCGGTAATTGTATCGCAGATTTTTTTAGGCAAAAGCGTCTGTCTGAACCCTAAGGGGTGAGTCAGCTTTTGCTTTTAAAAATCAAGATTGGCAATAGCCTTTTTGACATAGCCGGGTGCAACCTCTTTGGGTGGAATAAAAGTAAAAGAAGCTGCCTAGTACTTTTTAGACAGCTTCTCTTGTATCCGTAGCGCGACCCAGGATTGAACTGGGGACCTCATGATTATGAATCATGCGCTCTAACCGGCTGAGCTATCGCGCCGCTCAATTGAGGTGCAAAAGTAATACAAAAAAATGACGATACAAATTGTTCAAAAAATAGTGTTAAACCAATTTTTCAACAATTACCGATGCGAAAGCTGCAATTCCCTCTTCCTTGCCAATGAATCCCAACTCTTCAGTTGTAGTTGCCTTGATGGAAATGATGGAAGAATCGATCTCCATAACTCCCGCCAGAGTCTCTCTCATAAGAGAAATGTAATTTGCCAACTTGGGCCGTTGTAATAGAATTGTAATATCGGCATTAACCAGCGAGTATCCAGAAGTTTTGACCATTTCATAGACTCTGTGGAGCAATATCTTGCTGTCAATATTCTTAAATTCGTCAGAAGTGTCAGGAAAATATTTGCCTATATCGCCAAGAGCAAGAGAGCCTAACAACGCGTCACAAAGAGCATGAATAGGAGTATCGCCATCTGAATGAGCAATACATCCCTTTGAATGTTCAATCCTGACACCGCAAATCCACAATGGAAGTCCGTTACTCAGGCGATGAACGTCAAATCCATTTCCAATTCTCACAGCCATAATGTAAAGATATAATAATTTTCCTACTTAAATTGTTATCTTTGCAGTCGAAACCTTCATTAAAGGAGAATATTTAACATGGGCTTTTCTTTTAACTTTTTTAGACCTACATCACATAAGGTATTTCACTATGAACCTCAATACTACGACCCTAAAAAAGAGGCGATGGAAGAAAGATATGCACAGCTGAACGAAGAAAAGGGAAAGAGCAAGGATGGCAAGTATATACCAGGCAAGTACATTCGCACTCATATGCGTAATGATGTTTATAAAAACAAAAAGGCTCCAGGGAAAGTGCTTACTACAAGATTGATTATTTTGATTTCCCTTGTCATATTGTTTGCAATAGTATTTTATTTGGCAGATGGATTGGGATTCATACTTACCTCTTCCAAATAATGATACACATTCTTCCCGGCCACATTACAAATCTCATCGCTGCTGGAGAGGTAGTTCAAAGGCCTGCTTCTGTAGTTAAGGAGATGCTTGAGAACGCAGTGGATGCCGGAGCAGATTCTATCCAAGTTATTATCAAGGATTCAGGGCGGACTCTTATTCAAGTCACCGACAATGGTTCAGGAATGTCGCGTGAAGAAGCTAAGATAGCCTTTCAAAGGCATGCCACATCCAAAATTGAAACCATTGAAGATCTCAATCATTTAAATACATATGGATTCAGGGGTGAAGCACTTGCATCAGTGGCAGCTGTTTCTGAAGTCACCTTGAGAACAAGAAGAGAATCAGACGAAATAGGATGTGAAATTAAATTTGCCGAATCTTCACTGATATCAGAAAAAGAAATCTCTACACCAAAAGGAAGTAATTTTATTGTAAGAAATCTCTTTTACAATGTTCCGGCAAGAAGGAAATTTCTAAAATCCGATGCAACCGAATTCCGTCAAATAGTCCAGGAATTTTCAAGAGTAGCATTCACAAGACCCGATCTTTCTCTCAGGCTCATACATAATGACATTGAAATATTCCACCTCTCCCCAGCCAACCTTAAAAAAAGAATTCTTGACATAGCAGGAAAAGAGATGGGCAAAGAGTTAGTACACATCCATCTCGAAAGTCCAATTGTCAAAATAAGTGGTTTTACAGGAAAACCCGAAGATTCGAGAAAAACTCCTGGGAATCAGTATTTCTTTGTAAATAACAGATATTTCAGATCCCCTTATTTTCAGAAAGCTGTTGTCAAAGCCTATGAAAATCTGATCAAAGAAGAGACTATCCCTTCATTTTTTATTTTTTTAGAAATTGATCCCGAAAGAATAGACGTTAATATTCATCCTTCCAAGACAGAGGTGAAATTTGAAGATGAATTTGCAATTTACGACATGCTTCATGCAGTAGTAAGAGAATCACTAGGGCGAAATTCTTTAATGCCGAGCATAGATTTTGATACAGAAGGCGCACCTGAAATCCCTGCTGTAAATTACAATTATTATGCTCCCCCTCCAAAAATCAACTTTGATCCTCTTTTCAATCCATTTGAAGAAACTTTTCAATATAAGAGAGAACTAATGGAACCTTTTGTAGGAGAAACGGCAAGACTTCAAAGACCCACTGTCCAAGTTGCAGGAAGATACATAATTACAGCCATTAAGTCGGGTTTGTTGATTATTAATATTAAAAGAGCCAGGGAAAGAATTTTTTACGAAAAGTATCTCGACTCTCTTAACAACTTTTCCACAATTTCAATACGGACTTTATTCCCAAAATCTATTGAATTGGATGAAAACACATATAACATAATTTTGGAAAATGCGGGAATTTTGCAAAGTCTCGGATTTGACATACGGCCAAAAGAGGATGGCTCTCCTAGAAACGTTGTTGAAGTGATGGGATTGCCTGAAAATATTTCTGACTCTACAGACGACCTTTTGGCTCTGATAGATCAACTCGTATATGACTTGACAGAGCTGGGGAATAGCCAACTTGAAGATGCAAGACAGAAATATGCAGCTACTCTGGCACTATCAGCAGCTCTTTGCGGCAAAGATTCAATGAACAATCAACAGGCTCAATTGTTAATCGACACATTGTTTGCATGCAGGGAACCTTCTTTTACCCCGTCTGGTAAACCTTGTTCAACAATAATAACACTTGAAGAAATAGATAAACGTTTTATATAATAAAAATATGTACTACAATACTGGAAGAGGAACCGGATTCCTTGGAGGCATGACACCTGTTATCAAAAATCTTGTAATAATCAATACTCTTATGTTGGTTATTACAGCATTTACAGGTAACTTCATGTATGAAAAGTTTTCACTTTTCTATTTTGGTTCTCCACTGTTCAAACCATACCAGCTTATTACACATATGTTCATGCATGGTGGTTTTATCCATCTCTTTTTCAATATGTACTCTCTTATTTTCTTCGGTGTGATACTTGAACAGGTTTGGGGCAGCAAGAAATTTTTCCTTTACTATATGATTACAGGACTGGGAGCAGCCTTTCTTCACTCCCTGGTTCTTTATTTTGACGCAACTTCTCTTCTGCAAGCAGCAGAAGCCGGCAGTATAGTTGCTGCAGAGAAATACAGAATATTAATTTCCACACCTACTGTTGGAGCTTCAGGAGCAATTTACGGGGTATTACTTGCTTACGGAATGCTATTCCCTAACAACGTGCTCCAACTTCTTTTTCCTCCAATTGCTCTAAAAGCAAAATGGTTTGTGCTGATTTTTGGCGCCATTGAACTTTTCTTTGGAATATCAAACACCGGAGGAAATATAGCTCATTTTGCACATTTAGGAGGTATGATATTTGGATACTTTCTGATTTTATATTGGAAAAAACACAATAAGATGTATTTCTAATGCGTAAGAGAAAAAAGGGAAAAAAGAGATCACTGTGGCCGATATCAATATCTTTCAGGATATTGCTGTTTGTTGCTGCAGCAGCGCTCGGACTTTCATATATCTCAATTTATATAAATCCTGTCGATTCAGTAATCCCACTTTTTTTTGGATTATATTTTATTCCAATTGTTTTTTTAAATATTATTATTCTCGTAATCGCTCTCATCAGAAGTCGCTCTGTGGCCTGGGTTACTTTTTTAATGCTTATCCCTTCCATTTTATTTGCCGATCTTTTTGTAAAATTTGGCAAGCCAAACGAAGGAGAAAAGGGAAACGCACTGAATATATGCACTTACAACGTTGGTCTGTTTGCTCAGGAATCAGGAATTTCACGACTTGACCAACTTAACAGAGTTGCCAGATATATCGGAGAAGAACGACCTTCAATTGTCTGTTTCCAGGAATTTTATGCCAAAGACACCTCGGTTATAAGAGATTTGTTTCATCAATATCCTTATATACAGTGGCATTTTTTCAGATACAGCGATGGAGGGATGTTCGGTAATCTTACAATTAGTAAATTCCCGATTGTTTCAGGAGACAAGATTACTTTCAAAGGCAGTACAAATCTTTGCATCTTTTCAGATATTGATTTCTTTGGTAAAATGATAAGGATCTATAATACTCATCTTGAGTCACATTCAATCTCATTTACCACGTTAGTCAAAAGAATGAGCAACAGTCAAAAAGTATCAGAAGAGATTATTAATGTCCATGAAAGAGTTGCAAGTGCATTTAAAAAAAGAGGCAAACAGGTAGATTCAATTGCTGTTCATATGTCTAAAAGCGAATATCCTGCAATTATATGTGGAGATTTCAACGACACCCCCATGTCCTATACATATCACATTCTAATGAAAGGTATGAAAGACAGTTTTCGTGAGAGTGGAAGAGGCTTTAGTGCTACTTATTCATATCTTTGGCCAATGCTCAGAATTGATTACATACTCTATCCTGAAAAATTCTGGAGCATGAGCCACATAACTCAAAAAGTACCATATTCAGATCATTATCCCGTATTCTCAGGAATAATCATACCATGATAGATACTAAAAATGCAATTGAACAAGCTGTAAAAATACTTAAAGATGGTGGGGTAATCCTCTATCCAACTGACACAGTATGGGGTCTGGGCTGTGATGCTACAAATGCTGCGGCTGTAGAAAGAATCTACAAAATCAAAAAAAGAGAAGACAATAAAAGTCTTATTATCCTTGTTGATGGAGAAGATATGTTATGCAGATATATTAAAGAGATACCTCAAGTTGCACTGCAGCTTATTGAAATTGCCGACCAGCCACTGACAATTATCTATCCTGGAGCCATTGGACTGGCGAAAAATGCAATAGCAGAAGATAATACAGTTGGGATTAGAATCCCCCATCACAATTTCTGTCTTCAGATCATTCACAGGTTCAACAGACCTCTCATTTCAACATCCGCCAACATCTCCGGTGAAAAGGCTCCTGCTAATTTCATAAATATTTCAGAATACATTAAATCTGCAGCAGATTGGGTAGCAGATCCTGTTTTTGAAGCCGACTCGACAGGAAAACCATCTTCAATCATTAAACTTGGACTTGGAGGAGAGGTGCAGATAATAAGAAAGTAGCCTAAAACTCTGAAGTAAGAAGATATGTAGCAATTACAACAGCAAGTGCTGCGGTTTCAGTCCTTAATCTCGAATTACCAAGGGATACAGGAATAAACCCGTTTTCAAGAGCCAATACAACCTCTTCAGAAGAAAAATCGCCTTCAGGTCCAATTAGTATTAAAAACTTGCAACCTTTTGGTAAAACTGAAGTAATATTATGTTTCGGCCCCTCGTTGCAATGAGCAATAAGCTTAATCCCGTCAAAATCTTTCTGGTCTATTATGAAATCTTCAACTTGAATCATTGGATTAAGAATTGGCAATTTGGCTTTAAGTGATTGTTTTGTTGCCGACAAAAAAATCTTCTCTCCCCGCTCCTTCTTAAAAGTTCTTCTTACAGAATGATCTCCAATAATTGGCGTCAATTCATCAATCCCTATCTCAGCTGCTTTTTCCATAAACCACTCATACCTTTCAAAATTTTTTGTTGGCGCAACTGCCATATGAAGATAATAGTCTCTTTTTGCAAAGTCAGATGTATAATCAGTAATTCTTATATTACAACAGTCTGAAGATATATCTGTGATTACTCCTGAGTAAAGTCCACCTTTACCGTCGATAAATGAAACACAGTCTCCCTTTTTGTAACGAAGGACTTTAATACAGTGATGAAATTCTTCACCACTGATTGAGGCTTTAGAATCTGTTATTTGATTTGTAAAAAACAATTCCATAATTGATGCAAATATATTATAAAAAGCTATTTTTGTGATTAAAGAACTAAAAAAATGACAACTTCAATAACCCAGAGATACACTGCTCTGGACGTCTTGAGAGGGATGACTATTGCGGGAATGATTCTTGTCAACAATCCCGGCTCCTGGAGTAAAATATTTCCACCTCTTAAACATGCAGAATGGGCAGGTTGTACACCTACAGACTTGGTTTTTCCATTCTTTCTGTTTATTGTGGGAGCAGCACTTTCGTTTTCATTTGCTAAATATAATGACGAACTGAATTCTAAATCTGTCAAGAAACTTGTCAAACGCTCCGTTTTAATTTTCCTTACAGGTCTGTTACTTAATGCTTTTCCATTTTATCCAACCTCACCAGATCCTCAACTTACTTTCGCAGAAAATTACATTGAGTACTTAAGACATATCCGGATTTTTGGTGTATTACAAAGAATTGCCATGTGTTATCTTGTTGGTGGGACAGTTGCCCTTTGGCTCAAAAAGCCGAAGAAAATCATGATCGGCATGGTATTCTTATTGGCTGCCCACTGGGCAATCCTTTGGTTTTTTGGTGGATATGAACCATATTCGCTAGAAGGGAACATAGCCGGCCCAATAGATGTTAAACTTGTGGGTATCAACCATGTATATAAGGGATTCGGCGTACCATTCGACCCGGAAGGAGTGCTTGGTGTACTTTCGGGCTCAGTGACAATCCTTTTGGGATATCTTATTGGAGGGATTATTCGTCATACAAATGAAAAGATTGAAACTGTCGGTAAGCTGTATACAATCGGCCTTTTATGCCTTGGTTTGGGAGTTATTTTAAACATTTTTATTCCAATTATCAAAGCCTTGTGGACACCATCTTACGTTTTTTATGCTGGTGGCTGGTCCATTATAATGCTGGCGCTTTTTATATATTTAATCGATATCAAAGGTAAGGAGAAAATCTTTTTCCCTTTCAAGGCCCTTGGACTCAACCCTCTCTTTGCTTTTGTCATGGCTGGCGTATTTGCCAGACTACTTGGTCGGGTAATTAAATGGACTACTGTCGTTATGCAGGCAGACGGAACCGTTAAAGAAGTTACAATGAATGCTTCAAGATGGATTTATGAACATTGCTGTGTGGCACTTCTTGGTGATAATGAGTGGGGCTCGCTGCTTTATGCACTCATGTATGTGGCTGTTTTCACAGCAATGGCTATCTTTCTATATAAAAAACGCATAGTCATCAAAATATGACTTTGAGTAATTGTTCACAATATGGTTAGAATCGGACTGATTTCAGATACTCACGGAGTATTCGATCAACCTTTAATAAACTTTTTAAAAGATGTTGATGAAATATGGCATGCCGGAGATTTTGGTAATATTAAAGTATCTGATGCCATATCCTCATTTAAACCACTCAAAGCCGTTTACGGGAATTGCGATGGAGCAGAAGTAAGAATAGTTCATCCACTTTCACAAATAATGGAAATTGAAGGGCTTAGATTCCTTATGACACACGTTGGCGGTTATCCAAAACATTATTCTCCTGAAGCACTTGATCTTTTTGAAAAACACCATCCTAACGTATTTATTTGTGGTCATTCTCATATTCTTAAGGTAATGAATGACAAACAGCACGGATTCATCTTAATCAATCCTGGAGCTGCTGGCATATACGGGATTCACACTGTTCGTACTGCCCTCAAATTTATAATTGAAAATGGTTCATTACACGATCTGGAAGTTGGAGAATGGCCAAAGCATACTATTAATTAATCAATATATATATTTTATGAAAAAAATGCTACTATTCGCTGCTTCAGCGTTCATTTCCCTCACTTTGGGTGCACAGCAGACTCCTGTCAGTGTTGCCAATTACGACCTTGCAGCCCGCTTTTCACCCAAAAAAATAAGCAAAATGGTATTTTCTACTACCATTGAACCGCAGTGGTTCAAAAAATCAGACAAATTCTGGTATTTTTATCAAACGCCTCAATCAAAAAATTATTACATAGTTGATCCTGCAACAGGAAGTAAAAAGGAAATATTCGACAGAGCATCGCTGGCTGCTCAGTTAACTGTTATAGTTAAAGATCCATTTGACGCACAGAATATACCAATCAACAATCTTAAGCTTGTTGATGACAAGAAGTTTACTTTTGAAATCAAAAGTACCGAAGATATAGACGTAAAAGATGAAAAAAGTGGCAAAACAAAAAAGGAAAAAAAGCTGTATGGATTTGAATACGATATTCAGAGCAGGCAACTTGTAGAAATAAAAGATTACAAAGCATATAAACCTTATCCTAAATGGGCAAATGTTTCTCCTGACAAAAAATGGGCAGTTTATTCCAAAAATTTCAACCTCTATTGTATGGATATGGAAAATCTTGAAAAAGCGCGTAAAAATGAGGATGACAGCACAATAGTAGAATTTCAGTTAACTACCGAAGGAACAAAAGATTTTGCTTTTGGGTCAGGCAATACAGATATTTATGAAACAGACAAGGATAAAAATAAAAGGAGAGGCGCATATGTTCGATGGTCTCCTGATTCAAAGCATTTTGCAATAGTTCGTACTGACAATAGCAAAGTCAAGGATTTATGGGTTATAGACGTACTTGCAGAACCAAGGCCAAAGTTAGAAAGTTACAAATATCAGATGCCTGGCGAAAAAGAAGCACCCGTAGACCATCTTTACATATTTAATATTAATACCAGAAAATATAAAGAGATAAAGTGCTCAAGATTCAAGGATCAGGATATAAATGTTATTACAGCCCCTATAGCAAAAAAAGAATATTCAGACGAACTTAAATTTGTCAAATGGCTTGGAGATAATGATAGATTTTTCATTTTCCGAACAAGCAGAGATATCAAACGAGTCGATCTATGTACAGCATACATTAATGATGATACCTTAAGCAAAGCAGATTCACTAAAACCTTTGGTAGAAGAGAGAATGAATACCTATGTCGAGACAAGATTGCCACAACTTATTGATGGTGGTAAAGAGTTCGTTCACTGGTCTGAAAGAAATGGATGGGCACATCTTTATCTGTATGATGACAAGGGAAACCTTAAGAATGCAATTACTTCAGGTGAATACCATGTTGAAAATATCGAATATGTAGATCCTGCTCAGAGAGTTGTTTATTTTACAGCTTGCGGAATTGTTAAGGGAGAAAATCCATATTACATGCACCTTTGCAGAGTTAATCTGGATGGCAGCGGTCTCAAAATCTTGAATCCGGGAGATTATAATCATGTAATAAACACTGCTGACGATGGGAAATTCTTTGTAGATAATTATTCGAGAGTAGATACCACCCCTATGAGCGCTGTTTATGATAACTCAGGACGCAAAATTGCAGATCTTGAGAAAGCTGACTTGTCGCTCCTATTCTCCGCCGGCTATAAATTTCCTGAAAGATTCACAATCAAAGCAGGCGACGGGATTACTGACCTATATGGCGTTATGTACAAGCCATTTGACTTCGATTCAACTAAACTTTATCCAATAATTGAATATGTTTATCCCGGCCCTCAGACAGAATCGGTAAATGCTTCCTGGAGCAAAAGTATGGACAGAATAGATCGCCTCGCTCAGTTTGGGTTTGTAGTTATTACAGTGGGTAACAGAGGAGGCAGTCCTTTACGATCCAAATGGTATCATAATTACGGTTACGGTAATTTAAGAGATTACGGACTTGAAGACAAAAAAGTAGCAGTAGAAAGACTTGCCTCAAAATACAATTTCATTGATATAAACAAAGTTGGCATTACCGGTCATTCGGGAGGGGGATTTATGTCTACAGCTGCTATTCTTGAATACCCTGACTTTTTCAAGGTTGCGGTTTCGTGTGCCGGCAACCACGAAAACAATATTTACAACAGGTGGTGGAGCGAACAGCATCAAGGAATTAAAGAAATTGTAACAGAGAAGGGCGACACAACTTTCCAATACAGTATTGACAAGAACACCGAAATTGCAAAAAATCTAAAAGGTCACTTGCTTCTTGTCACAGGGGACATTGACAATAATGTCCACCCGGGCAATACTTTAAGGATGGTTAATGCGCTGATTAAATCAAACAAACGATTTGACTTGCTTGTTCTCCCCGGACAAAGACATAGCTTTGGTAACATGAACGAATATTTTTTCTGGAAAATGGGCGACTACTTTTCTAAGTATCTGTTAGGAGATTCAAGAGAAGAAATCGAAATACCTCAATTAAATAACGACTGAGAATTCTTCAACAATTCGGCCGATATTTTAAATTTCACTATTTCGTCTAAACAGTGTATTTATAGTACACTGTTTTTCTTTGTGTTATCAACAAAAATAGCCGTATGGTATAGATTTTTGTAAATTCTATTAGTTTTGTTTTGAAAATATTAATCAAAACAAGATGAAAACAAAGAAGATTGCTCTCTTTTTACTGTTTAACCTTTTAAGTCTCGCCATGTTCGCTGATGGATACCAGATCAATTCTCAAAGTGCCAGACAAATTGGAATGGGACATGTGGGAACAGCCATTAAACTTGGTTCTGAAAGTATACTGTTCAACCCTGCAGGATTATCATACATCAATGGAACCTTTGATGCTTCGCTGGGAGTAACGGCAATAATGTCAAAAGTTAAATATACCAATACTGCCGGGACTTACAAAGCTGAATCAGATAATCCAGTAGGTACTCCGGTATTTGGATACATAGGATACAGAATATCTCCAAAATTCGTTGCAGGGATAGGACTGACAAATCCCGGAGGCAACAATCTCGAATGGCCAGACAATTGGGCAGGATCTCTTATTATACAAAATATTTCTCTTGCATCATTCTCCCTTCAACCCACTTTGTCATATAAAATTAGTGAAAACTTGTCAGTTGGAGCCGGATTAATGATTAGCTGGGGAAATTTCGAATTAAGTAAAGGCATATTGCCTGTAGGAGCGCTGAATAATTTCATTAACCTTGTTCCATCTCAATACCAGGCAATTATTACCGGCGCATCTAATATCTCACCAATGCAGATTACACTTAATGGAGATGCAAAGACTGCCTATGGGTACAACATTGGGTTGATGTACAGTCCTACCAATAAATTGTGCATCGGTATTTCATACAGATCCAAAGTTATGATGAAAGTTGAAGAAGGTTCTGCCAAAATTACATATGCTTCAACAGAATTAAATCAACTTATTGACTTGCTGGCCCAAGCCAGTGCTTCACTTTCCGAAGCCATGGTTTTTAATAGGAAAAAAGTCGTGGCTGAACTGCCAATACCCTCAAATTTAAATATAGGCGCATCCTACAAATTTTCAGATAAACTTTTGGTTTCCGGAGAATTACAATATGTTGGATGGAAAGCTTATGATACTCTTAAAATCGAATTCCCTGAACTTGGAGCCGCAGGCAAACAACATATACCGAAAAACTTCAGCAACTCAATGATCTACAGAATTGGAGGAGAATATTATTTCAGTGACAGTTTTACTCTCAGGCTTGGTTTCATTTTTGATTCAACACCTGTGGACAAGTCTTATTATGGACCGGAAACACCTGCAACCAACAAGATCAGTATTACAACCGGTTTTACTTACAAACCCGTAAAATCTCTTGCTATAGATTTTGGTTTCCAATATCTCAACGGACTCAAAATTAAAGGCAAGTATCCTACACCGTTAGGGAGTTTTGACGGAGAGTATGATACCAGGGCTTTTCTACCAAGTCTCGGTTTACATTTAAGCTTGTAAAATATATATTGTATTCTAATGACGAATTAATGCTAATAATTTTATATTTGTCATAATAAAACCAACCTCTTAAAAAAAGACGGAGTTATGAAAAAGACTTTAATTATTGCTCTGATTTTAAGTATTGCCTCATCATTATCAGCGCAAAAAACAAAAAACGGTTCTACTGATTCTGCTCAAAAAATTAAAGTGGGAGCAGAATCTATAGAAGAATATCTTCCTATGGTCCAAGGCAAACGGGTGGCTGTTCTTTCAAATCAAACAGGTGTTATTGGAAACACTCATTTGGTTGATACATTGATTGCACTCAAAGTTAACGTAGTATTTATTATGTCACCTGAACATGGCTTTCGAGGAGATGCAGATGCCGGCGAACATGTTTCGAGTTCAGTTGACAAGAAAACCGGAATCCCTATTAAATCCCTCTATGAGGGGAATACCGGTAAACCATCTTCTGAACTTCTCAATCAAATAGACGTTATAATTTTTGATCTTCAAGATGTAGGAGTTAGATTTTATACCTACCTCACTACCATGGCAAGAATGATGGAAGCCTGTGCAGAAAATGGAAAAAAAATGATTGTTCTGGACCGTCCCAATCCACTTGGCTTTTATGTAGACGGGCCAATTCTCGACATGAAGTATAAATCAGGAGTGGGATGGTTACCTATTCCGGTAGTACATGGCATGACATTCGGTGAACTTGCAGGAATGATTAATGGTGAGAAATGGCTGAGTAACGGTATCCAGTGTGATGTTTCCGTTATAAAGTGTAAGAACTACACTCACGCTTCCATGTATACTCTTCCTATTAAACCATCACCAAATCTTCCTGAAATGAGATCAATATATCTATATCCTTCAATGTGTTATTTTGAGGCTACCCCTGTCAGCCTTGGAAGAGGAACAGACCACCCATTCCAGATGTATGGTCATCCAAATATGAAAGGCTACGACTTTAATTTTACTCCCAAAAGCATCCCCGGAGCAAAAAATCCGCCTCAACTCAACAGAGTCTGCTATGGAGTTGATTTGACAAAAGAACCTTCCATTGAAGAAATAAACAAAAAGGGAATTAATCTGGAATATTTGATAGATGCTTATCACAATCTCAACCTTGATAACTTTTTCTTCAACTCTTTCTTTGAATTACTCATTGGAAGAGATTATGTAAGAAAAATGATAATTGCAGGAAATTCTGCTGAAGAAATCAAGTCCATGTGGGCTGACGATGTTGCAAAATTTAAAGAACAGCGTAAACCGTATTTGCTCTACCCTGACAATAACTAACCCCTATTAAAATACAATCTCCCTTACCTCATTTTCCAGTACATTTATCTGTACTCTCAAAATGTTGTCAGGGAGAAGTGTTTCAATTTTTTCCGGCCATTCTATCAACGAAAGATAACCATTTTCAATAAACTCGTCAAAACCTATATCATAAGCTTCTTCTATCTTGTCGATCCTGTAAAAGTCGAAATGATATATTGACTTACCCTCTTTTGTCCGATATTCATTGATAATGGTAAAAGTAGGACTGTTTACAGTGTCAGGTACACCGAGCACTTTGCAAATAGCCTTGATAAAAGTTGTTTTGCCGGCACCCATTGTCCCATAAAAGGCAATAACATTACTCCCGGCAGTAAGTTTCAGAAATCTGTCAGCAACATTCTCGATTTCCTCCAAATTGTTTATCAGTATCCTTTTAGACATACTCCAAAGGTATATTTTTTTAAATATTAACGCAAACATCAAATATTTTTCTAACTTGGGAAAAAGACCTTCTTTATATGAAACCCCAAGTTTTGATTATGAACTTCACTAATGTTCATAAACATGAGAAAAGTTTACAAAATTGCGAATTTAAGTGGATTGACTGTACACAATTATCCGGCACCAGCCGATACTGTGACAAAGAGGCAGAAAAGCAATTGATTAAGAAAATCTCTCCCTTCGCACCTGATGGGATACATTTTATCGATTCGGGGAATTATCACTATATGAGCAAACTATGGACTGATAAAATAAAAAGACCTTTTTACTTAATAGTGTTCGATCATCACCCTGATTTGCAGCCGCCTTTGTTTGACAATTTGCTCTCTTGCGGCTGCTGGATCAAACATCTTATCGATACTAACCATTACCTCAAAAAAGTTTTCATTATGGGTGTGTCTGAAGAATACGTTGACAATATAGAATTCAAATATAAAGACCAATTAGTTGTTTACAGCAATAAAGATTTAAACAGAAAAGCGACTTTGCTACAGATTGCAGAACTAAAACTTGATGAACCTGTATACATATCTATAGACAAGGATGTCCTGGACACAAACTGTTCTGCAACCAATTGGAACCAAGGATCACTCTCTTTGACAAAACTTAAGGAAATACTCTCAACTCTTGCCGAGATAAATAATGTCATAGGAGTAGATATATGTGGAGAATGTTCTACTAACCTTGACCTTTACAATCTTCGAAAATGTACGGCTATAAACGATTTTGCAAATAAGGTGCTTATAGACACACTTTCCAGTCATATGAGATAATTTTTATTATCTTTACAGCCAACATTATAACAATAATAAAGATGGGTATTAATTTTAGGGAGATTTTCAGTGCATTTATTGTAATGTTCGCTGTTATTGACATTCTTGGCTCTGTTCCGATTATTGTCGGAATGAAAGAAAATAATAAAAAGTTTAGCCCTTTCAATGCATCATGGATTGCACTGGTAATCATGGTGGCTTTTCTATTTTTAGGACAGGCACTTCTCGGACTTTTTGGAGTAGATATTTCATCTTTTGCCGTTGCAGGAGGGCTTGTTCTGCTTGTTCTTGCCGTGGAGATGATTTTTGGCATCCAAATATTTAAAGACGATGGTCCAACACAGTCGGCCACAATTGTGCCCATTGTATTTCCTCTCATCGCAGGTGCGGCCTCCTTTACTACTATACTGTCTCTTAGAGCAGAATATGAAGTAATAAATATTATTATCGCTCTGTTTTTAAACATACTCATTGTCTATTTTGTGCTCAGCAACATTGATTATATTTCTCAAAAAATAGGCAAAAGTGGTATTTATGTCATGCGTAAATTTTTTGGCATTATCCTAATGGCCATAGCAGTAAAACTTATCGTCTCTAACCTGCATTCTCTGATAAGCTGATCATTAAATAACTTGCTTTTTACAGACAATGAAATATGATTTTGACGAAATAATAGACAGAAAAGGCAGTGATGCTCTTAAAGTTGAAGCACTCAAAACAAGATGGGGAAGAGAAGACTTAATCCCCATGTGGGTTGCAGATATGGATTTCAGGACGCCTCCATATATAATCGACGCTATTAGAAAACGTTGTGATTCAGGAATTCTTGGTTACACAAGTGTGCCTGAAAGCTGGTCTAAATCCATAATTAATTGGCTTAAAATAAGATACAACTGGGAAGTTTCGAAAGATATGCTGACTTTTTCTCCCGGAATTGTTCAAGGATTGGCTTTTGCTATAAAATGTTTTACAAAACAAAAAGACAAGATAATGGTCATGTCTCCTGTATATCACCCATTTTTTCTTGTCAGTGAGCATAATAACAGAGAAGTTGTTTACTCTTCACTTAAAATTGAGAATGGCAATATTGAGATTGATTTCGAAAAATTCAGAACTGACATCAAAGGATGTAATGTGCTTATTCTATGCAATCCTCATAATCCCGGTGGCAGAGTATGGACAAAAGAAGAATTGGAAAAAATCGCAGATATATGTTACGATAAGCAAGTATTGGTTTTTTCTGATGAGATTCATGCGGACCTCACATTTCCTGGTAACAAACACATCCCCTTTGCAACTGTCTCAGAGAAAGCAAAGAACAATTCCCTTATTTTCATGTCACCAAGTAAAGCATTCAATATGCCTGGACTGTTAAGTTCCTATATAATAATTCCAAATCCAGAAATAAATAAACTTTTCAAAAAATACATGACAGCAAGCGAACATGATTCCGGACATATGTTTGCCTACACATGTACAGCGGCGGCATATAGCAATGGCACAGAATGGCTGGATCAGGCTCTTGACTATATCATGAATAACATAACTTATTTATTTACCCGTTTATCAGAAAAAATGCCCCGAATAAAACCAATAAGACCAGAGGCATCATATCTTGTATTTCTCGATTGCCGAGACTTAGGTCTTGAACAGAAAGAACTTGTCAATTTTTTTGTTGATGGAGCCCATCTCGCATTAAATGACGGTGCTATGTTTGGCAAAGAAGGAGTTGGTTTTATGAGAATGAATGTTGCCTGCCCAAGATCTATTCTTGAGAAAGCTCTAGATCAACTCGAAGAAGCATATTTACAATTGATTAACAAATAATTTTAAAATGAAGCATATAGATTATTTGGCTAAGATCCTACATAAACCCTTTGAAAAGCCAGATCCATACAACTCACTCTCGATGCCTGTATACAACACTGCAGCGTACGAGTTTAACACAGCTGAAGAGATGGAAGAGGCTTTTTGCGGACGAACATCCGAGCATGTCTACTCTCGACTAACTAACCCTACCGTTCAATATTTTGAACAAAGAGTTCAAGAAATTACGAGAGCCCTTAGTGTTACTGCTCTTAATTCCGGCATGGCTGCCATCAGTAATGCAATAATGACTCTTGCATGGTCTGGGTCTAATATTATTACATCTCCTCATATTTTTGGGAACACTTATTCCTTCTTTTATTCCACACTTGCCGATTTTGGAGTTGAAGTCAGGTTCTGCGATATGACAAATATTGACAAAGTCAAAAAAAATATTGACAAAAATACTGCAGCACTTTTTTTGGAGATTATAACAAATCCCCAACTCGAAGTTGCCGACCTTACAGCACTTTCGACTATTGCAAGAGAATCGAAAGTTCCCTTGGTCGCAGATACTACAGCTGTGCCGTTTCACATTTTCTCTTCCAAAGACTTCGGCGTTGACATAGAAATTGTTTCAAGCACCAAATATATTTCCGGAGGAGCTACCTCATTGGGAGGTTTAATACTGGATTATGGTACGGCAGACTTTGGTTCATCGCCTAAACTCAGACGTATTGACACTTGCAAAGAGGCTTTTACATACAAGCTTAAAAAGGAAGTAATGAGAAATCTCGGAGCTTATATGACGCCACAAGTTGCCTATATGCAGACACTTGGACTGGAAACTCTTGAGGTTAGATTTGAAAAAGAAGCTTCAACAACCCTCGAACTCGCAGAACGTTTATCCTCACTTAAAGGCATCGAAAGTGTAAATTACACTGGTCTGAAAAACAATCCGTTTTACCAAATAAGCCTTAGGCAATTTGGCTGCAAACCCTGTGCATTTTTAACGTTTGATCTTCCATCCAAAGAGAAAGCATTTTCATTGATTAATAATCTTAAATTAATCAGAAGAGCCACAAACCTTTTTGACAATAAAACACTTGCCATTCACCCTGCTACAACTATTTTTGGAACTTTCACCGACGAACAGCGAGAAATTATGAACGTTTCTCAAAAAAGCATACGCCTATCTGTCGGCCTTGAAAATGCGGAAACACTATATGAAGACATAAAGCAAGCATTGGAATAAAACTCTTGGATCAACAGATGGCGCCGGGAATGAAGTTAGATTTACCTTTACGACAACTCTCTCTCCCGAGGAGAGCTTTATGAATGCATCCCCCTCCCCACAAGCATTTAACATGTTCAGTGGGTTAATTTGGGATAATGTCAGAGAAATAGTCAATTATGACAATGGGATAGCTTTTCACAATGTTAAGGCAGATGATGAATTCAATGTGGAAATGATAAAAAATCACTTTGCATTAGCTCAGGAAATAATAACTTTGGAACTTGATGGAAGAGGTTGTAAAACTTTGGCAGAGCCCGATGGAAACAAAGCATACATCGAAGCTGCCAGAGAATATCCTCCAATACAAATTATGACAGCCCAGAGAGAAGCTGAAAAGTTGTTCCCGGGAAAAGTCAATTCAAGTATCCATAAGAAAGTTATTGAAAGAGGCTTCTATCCTCCTTGTGAATGGATAGAAAATATCAATAAAATCCTTCAAAAATCCCCTGAAAACAGAGAAGCATTTTGTGTTGGAATACATGGCATGACCAGAAAAGGAGAACTTGACACTTTACTTTTACTGAATAATTTATATGGAAAAGATGGAGATGATTCAATGTGGTTTACTTCTTTGGAAGAGTACTATGAATATTCAGAATACAGACTTAATACTACAATTGAAAAATCCCTTATAGGTGATACTCTTAAACTTACTGTATCTATTCCCTCACGACAGTATTTTTATTACCCTTCAATAACGATAAATCTTACAAACATTTCTATGTCTGAGATAGAAGAAATTTCTTCCTCAGATATAGTTTCAGGAATGTCATATGCAGACTTTGGGAACGGGATAATGATTAATATAGATTGTAGAAAACATCTTTTAGAGCATGCCACATATTTTGTGGAGAAATATGAAAAAAGTCCGAATGCCTCAAACCGAGATGACGCACTTTATTTTGTGAACAGACTTAAACCTTCCTATGCCAAGCAAGCATTGCTTCAAAGATTAAAATAGTGCCCTGTGCTCTTGCATTTACAATAAATTATCGTAACTTTGCAGCCCGCATTTTTTATGCGGAATAGTATAATTTATTATAAAACACCTAATTAACAACCAATGCCTGGATTAATTGGAAAAAAAATCGGAATGACTTCCGTTTTTGATGATGATGGGAAAAATGTTCCTTGTACCGTCATCGAGGCTGGTCCGTGTGTTGTTACGCAAATTCGTACAGTAGAGAAAGATGGTTATGCCGCTGTACAACTTGCCTATGACGAACAAAAAGAAAAACACACCAGCAGTGGCATGATGGGCCACTTCAAAAAGGCACAAACCACACCCAAGCGCAAAGTTGTGGAATTCTCCGCGGATTACACAAAAGAACTGCACTTGGGCGATACTGTAACCGTTTCGGACGTATTTGTTCACGATCCGCTAGAATGGGTAGATGTTATTGGAACATCGAAAGGAAAAGGCTTTCAAGGCGTCGTGAAACGCCATGGATTTGGAGGAGTTGGTGGCCAGACTCATGGTCAGCACAACAGACTACGCGCACCAGGATCAATGGGCGCATCTTCATGGCCATCTCGAGTTTTCAAAGGGAAAAGATTAGCTGGCCATATGGGTGGTGAAAGAGTGAAAATTTTGAACCTTAAAGTTGTCAAAATTATTCCTGAGCACAACCTTCTCATTGTTAAAGGGTCTGTCCCCGGCTGTAAAGGTTCATATGTTATTGTGGAGGATTAAGCATCATGGAATTACCCGTTTATAAAATAGATGGAACAGAGTCCGGGAAAAAAGTATCACTTGACCCCGGTATTTTTGAAATTGAGCCAAATGATCACGTCATTTATCTTGATGTAAAGCAGTATCTCGCAAATCAGCGCCAAGGTACTCACAAAACCAAGGAAAAAAGCGAAGTTGCTTACAGCACCAAGAAAATTATTCGTCAAAAAGGTTCAGGTGGCGCACGCCATGGCAGCATTAAGTCTCCAATTTATGTTGGTGGAGGCAGAGTATTCGGTCCCAAACCTCGTGATTACAGTTTCAAGCTAAATAAAAAAGTAAAACAGCTCGCTCGCTTTTCTGCCTTGTCTTATAAGGCTAAGGAGCAGGCACTTACAATTGTAGAGCCGTTTGAAATTGAGGCTCCGAAGACCAAGAAAATGATTGAGATAATTAAGAATCTCAAGGTTAATGACAGAAAAGTACTATTTGTACTCCCTAATAATTCAGACAATATTTACTTATCGTCACGCAATCTTCCAAATGTGAAAGTGATCACGCTAAATGAGATAAACACTTATCATATTTTGAATTCAACAAGTCTTGTACTGGTAGACGGTGTTCAGGACAATTTACGTGGACGTAATTAAACCGTAGAAAGCGATGAGAATTTTAATTAAGCCTATAGTAACAGAAAGAATGACGATTCAGGGCGAGAAGTTGAATCGTTACGGTTTTATTGTTGACCCTGCCGCCAATAAATTGGAAATCAAGGCAGCGGTCGAAGAGATGTATGGTGTTAAAGTATTGGATGTTAATACGGCAAACTACCACGGAAAGCGCAAAAGCCGCTATACAAAAGCGGGTTTATTGTCAGGCCGCACAAATCATTATAAAAAAGCATTTGTAACATTGGCCGGTGAAGATAAGATTGATTTCTACAGTAATATTTAAGACGAATGGCAATACGTAAATTTAAACCGGTCACTCCGGGAACAAGACATAAAGCTATAAGCGCATTTACAGAAATCACCTGTACACAACCGGAAAAATCACTTCTTGAACCTATTAAAAAATCAGGAGGGAGAAATGCTGAAGGTAAGATGACAATGCGCTATATTGGAGGCGGTCATAAAAGGATGTACCGCGTTATCGACTTTTTAAGAAATAAAGATAATTACACTGCAACAGTAAAGACAATCGAGTATGATCCTAACAGAAGTGCCCGAATTGCTTTAGTTGTTTATGGAGATGGAGAGAAACGCTATATTATAGCTCCACACGGGCTTAAAGTCGGACAAGTAATTGCCTCAGGCCCCGGAGTTGCTCCGGAATTAGGAAACGCTCTCCCATTATCAGAAATTCCACTTGGAACACTTATTCACAACATTGAGTTACATCCTGGACAAGGTGCTGCAATGGCACGAAGCGCCGGAACATATGCTCAGCTTACAGCTCGTGAAGGAAAACATGCTATTCTGAGACTCCCATCAGGAGAGACCAGAATGGTTCCTGTAACATGTCGTGCTACTGTTGGTACAGTGTCCAATCCTGACCATAACCTGGAGTCTGACGGAAAAGCCGGACGTCAACGTTGGCTAGGACGCAGACCTCGTACTCGAGGTGTTGCCATGAACCCTGTTGATCATCCTATGGGAGGTGGTGAAGGTAAAGCATCCGGTGGACACCCTCGTTCAAGAAAAGGCTTGCTTGCAAAAGGTTATAAGACCCGCAATCCTAAAAAGACGACTAAGAAATTTATTATTGAAAAAAGGAAAAAATAACGGAATTAACTGAATATTATGAGTCGTTCATTAAAAAAAGGGCCTTACATTGAGGCTAGTCTCGAAAAAAGAGTACTTGCCATGAATGAGTCTGGCAAGAAAGAGGTAATTAAAACTTGGTCACGCGCAAGTATGATATCGCCCGATTTTGTAAGTCACACTATAGCTGTTCATAATGGAAACAAGTTTATTCCTGTTTACATTACTGAGAATATGGTAGGTCACAAACTCGGTGAATTTGCACCCACACGCACCTTTAGAGGTCACTCGGGTAATCGTTAATCATTAATTTGAAAAAACAGAATTAAATAATGGGAGCTCGAAAAAGAGAGTCTGCCGAAAGGCGTAAAGAAATAAAGAGACAAACAGCTATTGCCAAGCTGAATAATGTCCCGACTTCACCTCGCAAGATGCGTTTAGTTGCAGATAATATAAGAGGACTTGAAGTTAACCACGCTCTGGATGTATTAAAATATACCAAAAGAGAAGCAGCTGTTCGTTTGGAGAAGTTTCTTCGTTCAGCAATTGCTAATTGGGAAGCTAAAAACGAATCAGATCGTAAAGAATTGGAAAGTGGCAATGTAATCGTTAAGACAATTATGGTTGATCCGGGTCGCTCACTCAAGCGTATTCGTACTGCCCCTCAAGGTCGTGCAGCCAGAATTCGCAAACGTTCCAACCACGTTACTATAGTGCTTGACAAAAAAAGTAAAACCGTAAAAGAGGAGCAATAAGATGGGACAAAAAACAAATCCTATATCAAACAGACTTGGCATTATCCGTGGCTGGGACTCTAACTGGTACGGTGGTACTGATTATGCCGGCAAATTATTAGAAGACGCAAAAATAAGAGAGTACTTAAATACCCGATTATCAAAGGCAAGTCTTTCAAGAATTGTTATTGAGAGAACTTTAAAATTGATAACAGTTACTATACACACAGCACGCCCAGGGATTATTATTGGCAAAGGCGGACAAGAAGTTGACAAACTAAAAGAGGAGTTGAAAAAAATCTCCAACAAAGAGGTACAAATCAATATCTTTGAAGTTAAACGTCCTGAGATTGATGCCAATATAGTTGCCAATAATATTGCACGTCAAGTAGAGGGTCGTGTATCTTACCGCCGTGCTATCAAGATGGCAATGGCTTCAACTATGAGAATGGGAGCAGAAGGCATAAAAGTTTTGATAAGCGGCCGTCTTGGTGGAGCCGAGATGGCAAGAAGAGAACTTTACAAAGAGGGCAGAACTCCTCTGCATACATTCCGTGCTGATATTGATTATGCTCATGCTGAAGCCCTTACAAAAGTAGGAATACTTGGCATCAAAGTTTGGATATGCAATGGAGAGGTTTATGGAAAAAGAGACTTGTCTCCTAATGTAGGCATATCAACTACTGGTCAGGGAAGTCAACAGACAGGAGGCCGTCCTGAGCGTCGCGAACGCAGAGGAAACCGTAATGATGACAGAAGGGGTCGTGGTGAATCGAGAGGAAATCAGAAAAGCCGGGGAAATCGTGATCGTGGTGGAAACCGCTCATATTCTCCTTCCGAAAGCTGATTCTCAATAATATTGAATATCAAATGCGGGCAGCTTAATTAGCTCTGCCTGCATTTTCCATTTACTTAAACTTTCAAAAAATGAAAAGATTATCCTTTTTAATTTTCTCCCTGATCATCTCAATAGGAGCAATTTCTCAGCCCCTTATGAGGATCTCCCCGGAAAAGGCCGGTTTCGATGCAACCAGATTGATGAATGCAGATCGCATCATCAACGAGTCTATCAGTAAGGGCGATATACCCGGCGCAGTACTTGCCGTTGTAAGAGACGACAAGATGGTGTATATCAAAGCATATGGCAACAAGTCAGTTTATCCGACTGTTGAGAAAATGGAAACAACTACAATTTTTGACCTTGCCTCGGTGAGTAAATGTTTAGGAACTACCCTTTCATTTATGCAACTTGTCGAACAGGGGAAAGTTCGTTTAACAGACAATGTTGCTATGTACATCAAGGGCTTTCAAGGATATGCCGACTCAGTGACGGGCAAAACAATAGATATACGAATAGTAGATCTCATGACTCACTCATCCGGACTGCCAGCATATGCTAATATAGACGAACTTATTGCCAAATATGGCGCTCCCAGCCCTGAAGCCTTAATGGATTATATTTCAACATGCAAGAGAGATTTCAAGCCAACTACCAACTTTCAATACAGTTGTCTTAATTTCATCACACTACAGAATGTGCTTCAGAACATTACAGGAATGAAGCTTTGTGATTATGCGAAGCAAAATGTATATGATGTTCTGGGACTCAAAAATACTTTTTACAACCCGGATGAAGCATATTTCAAAAATATAGCTCCAACTGAGAAACAAAAAGATGGGACAGTTCTGCTCGGAAAAGTTCACGATCCACTTGCAAGAATTTTCAATTTCGGGAATTCGGGAAATGCAGGTCTATTCTCTAATGCAGAGGACATGGCTGTAATGGCTTCAGCAATAATGAATGGAGGAGAATATAATGGAAAAAGAATTCTTGGAAAGCTCACAGTAGAAACAATGATCTCCATCCCTCCAGGATTTGAGCACTTGGGAAGAGCCCTCGGCTGGGACCTCTACTCTTCTTATGCCTCAAACAATGGTAATCTTTTCCCTTATGGCAAGACTTATGGCCATACAGGTTACACAGGCACATCCATTGTTATAGACCCTGTAGATAAGGTTGCAGTAATACTCCTGACAAACCGTGTTCATCCCGAAGATAAGGGAAGTGTCGTAAGACTTAGAGCATTAGTAGCAAATGCAGTAGCAGGAGCTATTATAAAGTAGAAGATAATATAAGATCAGCTAATACAATAGCAGTGGCGGCTTCGACAACTACCGGGACTCTCAGAGCAAAGCAGGTGTCATGCCGCCCTTCTATTTTAAGCTCTTCAATATTCCCGGTGACAAAATTTAATGTCTGTTGACTCTTTGAGATACTCGAAGTTGGTTTCACTGCCACTCTAAACAAAAGATCATTTCCATTTGATATGCCCCCATTAATGCCTCCCGCACCATTTTTTGATGTTTTCCCCCTGGAATCTACTATAGGATCGTTATGCTCAGACCCTCTCATGGAAGCGGCAGCAAAACCATCACCAAATTCTATCCCGCGAACACCGGGAATCGCAAATATTATATGTGAAAGAAGTGATTCCAGTGAGTCAAAAAAAGGCTCTCCAAGACCGACAGGCATATTAGTAACTGTACATTCTATTATACCTCCAAGAGAATCTCCCTCTTCTCTTGTCTTTTGAAGAAGTAACTCCCAATCTTCTGTGTCTTCTACGCCTCCAACATTGATAAGATCAGCCTTAACCAATATCTTTCCAAGTATCTTCTTTGCAACCACACCTGCCGCTACCAGAGTAAGAGTTATTCTCCCGGAATGATGTCCTCCGCCTCTTAAATCCACATAACCTCCGCTTTTTATCAATGAGACAAAATCAGCGTGACCCGGCCTGGGAATGTCAGCAAAATTTAAGTAATCAGAGGAGCGGGTATTATCATTGCTGAATAAAATGCCAATCGGCGCACCTGTAGTAAAGCCTTTATAAACGCCACTGACAATTTCAGGAATATCTTTCTCTATTCTGGGAGTAGTACCTGACTTCCCCCCACTCCGCCTCGCAAGATCCTCAAGAAAATCATCTGAAGAAAGCGAAATTCCAGCAGGAATCCCATCCAATATCAAACCTATTTTCTCGCCATGGGACTCTCCAAAAATGGAAATCCTCAAGTTTCTGCCAAAACTATTCATAAAATAATGAAAATGAAATTGTCTATTTAAAATTACTCATGAAGTCAGGGAAAGACTTTGAAATACAGTTTAAATCATCAAGGAAAACATTTTCTTTGATTTTCAACCCTGCAGTAATGATTGCCATAGCTATTCTGTGATCATTGTGAGATGAGCAAAAACCACCATGAAGCTGAGCGCCCTTCACAATCATCCAATCTCCGTCTAAATCTATATCAGCTCCCAGTTTCGTAAACTCTGTATATAAACTTTCAGCTCTGTTACTCTCTTTATTCGACAACCTTTTAATTCCCTTTATCCTGCTCTCCCCCTCGCAGTTTAATGCAAGAACCACTAAAGACGGAAAAAGATCAGGAGCATTAGTGGCATCAAACTCGAACGGCAAAAGGCTGCCTTTTGGTTTAAGAAGATCTATCTTAGAACCGAGAATAACCTCTTTTGTGCTGTCTTCCTTAAACGCACATGGGACATCCCCACACATCACCAGATATTTTGGGTATTCTACAATATTAATCTCAACACCACAGCCTCTAAGAATCGATATTATTTTTTCATCTGCCTGCTTGGAATTGACGGGAAGATTAGTAATAGTAACACCGTTGGTAATTGCACCTGCAACAAAAAGCATTGATGCCCCACTCCAATCTCCCTCAATAGGGTAAAATGGTCGTGCCTTATATCTTTGTTTACCAGGTATTTTAAATTCATGAAAATTGTGATTAGTAACAGTAACTCCGAAATCTTTGAGAGTTTGAATAGTTAAATCGACATAAGGAGTACTTGTAGGCTCCTTAACCTCAATTGTACTGTTCTTTTCACACATAGGGAGCGACATAAGTAATCCTGAAAGCAGCTGAGAACCTCCGCCTCCAAGCAATTTTAAATTACCCTCCTTAATATGGCCTTTAATTGTTGCAGGTAACCTGTCATTAGTAGATTCAATCTGAAGACCAATCTCGGAAAAAGGGTCAGTAGCAGGATAGAACATAATTCTATTGTTTAAAGTCCCCTTCCCGGTAATTTTAACAGATTTCACCCCTTTGCTGTCAGAACTGAGAAAATGGCCTACTATGGGAATTAGCAAACGAGCCAACAAACCTGATTCTCCTACACAAAGCTCAAGAGACTTGGTAGAACGGTAAAAAATATCAGACTTAGACAGTTGTCTCTTAAGCTCCTCTATACCGGGGCTCACAATCTCAACCTTTTGTCTGAGAAACTTGCATTTTTCAACTTTAACTTTTGCACCTAAATTCCTGACTACTTCCAGAGCAGCTTCACTGTCGGCACAAGGCGTATAACCGTAAAGCGCACTCTTACCCTTTGCCAAGGCAGCTGCAAGTATTGCTCGTTGAGAATGACTCTTGGAAGCCGGAGCAACCAACAATTCATTCAAAATCTTCCCGTTTACCTTATTCGGATAGCTTTTTTTGTTCAACAAGCTCCCGGCTTCAGCAATAGTAAATTGACCTTCTGCACTCTCCTTTGTATGCGAAAGCGAGACAAAAGTAAACGGAGCACCTAAATAAAGAGATAAAATCCTAGTAAATCTGGCAGTCTCACCCATACAAAAAGCAATAAGAGGAATCCCCTTATATTCCTTGTAAAGCCTTAGAACCCTCGTACAATCATGCATCGATTGAGCAGTTGTGACAATTTTAATAATATCGGCACCTGAACTTTTACAAGCCTCATATATTTCACAAAGCCTCTCAAAACTGTCAGTGTTTTTATAATTATGATATGAGAGAATAATATTGAATCCCCTCTTGTGAGCAGCAGTTATAAGATCATTTCTGTAGTCTGAAGGTGAATCATATTCAATGTCTATATATCTTTTGCCAACAGTTTTTTTTGTGCGGCTGGCCATAATGGCCCATGTCAGTCTCTTTCTGCACTCCTCGACAGGAAGCTCGGTAAGACGGCATGTGGCAATCAGATCCTTTTTTGTACGAAAAAGAGTAACCGTCTCTTCTCTCGTAAGGTTAGTGTAATCAAGCCTTATTTCTGCTAAATGCACCTTTGAGAGCGCATCCTGTACGCTGTTGAGACCTTTTTCCTTTATGCTAAGACAAATCATTTAACAAACCCTCCAAATCCTTAACATTAATAGAATATATAATTGCTTTGCCAATACTTTCAATAAGAATTAAATCAAGATTACCTCCCGTCTTCTTCTTATCTTTCAGCATAACATCAGTCAAAGAAGATACCTTTACAGGAGAAGCGACAGGCAAACCCAAGTCTTTAAAATCAGATTCAATAGTAAGTTCTTCATCCGATTGCAATAGAGACAGTTTAACAGAAAGTTTGGACGCAAGAATTATTCCGATTGAGACAGCCTCTCCATGATGTAATTGTGTTATCTTTTCAAGTGCATGAGCAAAAGTATGTCCAAGATTAAGCAGTTTACGTACCCCATTGTCAAACGGATCTTGTTCGACAATAGAAGCTTTGATCGAGCTGCATTTTTTAATAAAAGGCCAAAGAATTTTTGCTTCAAGCTGTCGGCTACGAACCTCTCCAAGAAAATTAAAGTAATTATCTCTGTCAGCAATTATAAAAGTTTTCAACATCTCAGAAAGCCCCGCTAACATCTCATTTTTAGGCAACGAATTAAGAAATTCAGGACAAATAAGCGTGAAAGCGGGCTGATTGACAACACCTAAAATATTCTTGAAGCCGGATAAATTTACGGCAGTTTTTCCTCCAACAGCAGCATCAACTTGTGCGAGCAAAGTTGTAGGAACATAAGCAAACTTAATACCACGCATATAGATTGAGCCTATGAAACCCACAAGATCAGAAATAACTCCACCTCCAACCGCGAGTAAAAAAGAGCTTCTGTCAACCCCCATTTCAAGAAGTTGAAGAGATATACTCTCCACACTCTGCAAGCTTTTATTATTCTCTGAAGCAACAACTCTTATCTGAGGCGTAGGAAAATATTTTCCATAGATCTCTGCGATCTTCGCGTCTATGATTGTAACCACCAGGCAATCCCGGGGGATAAAAGAATCAATACAATCTATGTCGGCACAATAGTTTAGGTTAAGTACACACCGTTCCATAATTACAAAATTAACAAATTATTGAAAAGACAGCATCAGATATTTTTTATTTTGAAACCAATAATCTAACGTTCAGATATGTACAATTTTACAATATTCATTCTACTTTTAAAGAAAAAATGCTTTGTCGTACTTTTTGTAGTTTTTGCCTTGGCATAGAGGCTATTATAGTAGAAGTAGAAGTTGAGATAACTCAAGGCATCAGCTTTTTCCTTGTGGGACTACCTGACAATGCCGTAAGAGAGAGTCAGCAAAGAATTGAGGCTGCACTCGGAAGCATAGGTTGCCATCTTCCCGGTAAAAAAGTTATAATTAACCTTGCACCAGGAAATATTAGAAAAGAAGGAACTGGTTTTGATCTGGCAATTGCTGTTGGAATATTAGCTGCTTCGGGTCAATATGCGTTTAAATCACTATCAGACTGCGTAATAGTCGGAGAACTTTCACTTGACGGAACACTAAGACCGGTCCCGGGCGCTTTGCCTATAGCAATTTCTTGCAAACACGAAGGATTTAAATATTGCATATTCCCCGAAGAATCTGCCTATGAAGCATCGGCAGTAGACGGAATTACAATATACGGAGCAAAAAATTTGCTTGAAACTGTAACACTTCTTTGTGGAGAGTCTTTTAAAGAGCCTGTTACTTATAACGATAAAACAGAAGAAAATATATGTAGTACAAAAGTCAATATTCCCGATTTTTCAGATATAAAGGGTCAAGAGAGTGCTAAAAGAGGACTTGAAATAGCAGCAAGTGGAGGACATAACATACTCCTTTGTGGAGCACCCGGTTCGGGCAAAAGTCTAATGGCCAAAGCACTTGCCGGCATACTTCCACCAATGAACAGAAATGAATCATTGGAAACAAGTATAGTATACTCAGTGGCGGGGAGCGGAAATTCATTTAACGGATTAATTAAAGAACGTCCCTTCCGCTCCCCGCATCACTCCACATCATTATATGCCATGACAGGCGGAGGGGCTTCTGCCCAACCCGGAGAAGTGTCACTTGCTCACAATGGAGTACTTTATCTGGACGAGTTGCCTGAATTTTCACGTTCTGTACTTGAGGTTCTTCGCCAGCCAATGGAAGAAAGAGTTATATCAATTTCAAGACTCAAATACAAATATGTATATCCTTGTAATTTCATGTTCGTTGCCTCCATGAACCCATGCCCCTGCGGTTTTTATGGCCAGCCGGGAGACAAGTGCATTTGTACTCCCTACGCAATAAATCACTATCTTTCAAAAATATCAGGACCAATGCTCGACAGAATTGACATGAAAATTGAGGTCAATCCTATTCCTGGCGAAAGACTTTTGAGTGATGAACCTGCCGAATCTTCATCTTCAATCAAAAAACGGGTCACAGCAGCAAGAGAGCTCCAGCAAAAACGCTTTAAAGGCAGAATTAACACTAACGCACAAATGAGTACTGTTGATATAAGAGCATACTGCAAACTCGGCAGAAGCGAACAAAAACTACTTTCGACAGCCATTGACAAAATGAATCTCTCAGCCCGAGGCTATCATAAAATTTTAAAAGTTGCTCGAACAATCGCAGACCTCGACCATTCAGAATACATAACCACAATCCACCTTGCAGAAGCTATACAGTACAGAGGAATGGAAAATTTCTGAAAACTCCCATTCCTTGAATTACCTGTGTTATTCTTGGAAACATCGTTCTTTTCGTATCCAAGGTGAGCATCCATCTCTTTTTGAAGCATTTGTTCCAGAACCTGGGCATTCCCAATAACTGCATCTACTTCGTATCCTGAAGTTGTACGCCAATATGACAATGAGTGCTGAGACTCTGAATACTCTATATAAGCAATTATTTCATGAATATCTAAAGTGCAACTTTACTTTTTCACGAAAATATGGAAGCTCTCAAACAATATTTTCGAGTATGAAAGAATATTTTTATATTTACACAAACATATTCGAGTATGGAAGAATATTTCGCAGCCCTAGAGAAGTACAATTTCTGGAATGGCAATGTTCCGGAATTAGGTTTTAGAAGAAAAGATTATACCGATAAAATCTTTGATTATACAGGGAATAAATTAATCAAAGTCCTTGTCGGTCAAAGGAGAACCGGGAAAAGTTATTTACTCAGGCAAATAGCAAACAGACTTATTGAGGGTGGAATAAAACCCCAAAATATATTTTATATTAACAAAGAGTTCACCGATTTCGATTTTATAAGGGATTATAAAGATCTTGAGGTTTTACTGAAGTTATATAAGGAAAAATTGAATCCTGAAAAAAAAGTCTGGCTGTTTTTTGATGAAGTTCAAAATATAGACGGATGGGAGCATTTTGTCAATTCACTTTCTCAGGATTTTGTGAATAACTATGAAATATTTTTAAGCGGTTCTAACTCCAAAATGTTATCGGGGGAATTGGCTACGCTCCTCTCCGGGCGTTATGTAAGTTTTGAAATATTCCCCTTCAGTTTCAACGAATATGCGGGTATAACGAAAAAAGATATTTCGAAACAAAGTTTTATCGAATATCTGGAGAGTGGTGCCCTTCCTGAGTTATTTGTCCTGCCTAACGATGAAACAAAGCGTAACTATATATCGGCCATAAAAGATACAGTACTTTTGAGAGATATAATACAGCGACACAGTATCAAGGACCCAAAGTTACTGGAAGATATTTTTGTCTATCTTGTAAATAATGCCTCAAACCTCATCTCAATACCAAATATCGTTAATTTTTTCAAGAGCAATAACCGAAAAACCACATACGACACGATTTCAAATTATATCGGTTACATTGAGGACACTTTTTTGATACACAAAACAGAGCGCTTTGATATAAAGGGAAAAGATATAATATCAGGTAATTGTAAATACTATATCAATGACCTTTCATTTAAAAATTACCTTTACCCAGGTTTTGGTTATGGATTAGGATACAAACTCGAGAATCTTGTTTATCTAGAGCTCTGCAGAGCAGGTTACGATGTATTTGTAGGGACCCTCAGGGAAAAAGAGATTGATTTTGTAGCGAAAAAGAGCGACCGAATTATCTATATACAAAGTGCCTATCTTTTATCGGACGAACAGACCGCTCAGCGAGAATACGCTCCATTGGAGGCCATCCATGATAATTACGAAAAAATGGTTGTATCTCTTGACGACATATCTTTGCCATCAAATAATGGGATAAAGCATGTTAAAGCATGGGAAATGGCAAAAATTATCAAGTAACAAATAATAGAAGTTTAGTTCTTTGGACACATCAGTTCATTTTTGTCTGACTTACAAACAATTACGGCATCATTGTTGTTTTATTCAATGCTGTTGTGCCATGAAAAAGATTCAACTTATTATCGTTACTCTTCTGGGCTTTTCAAACCACATCCCAACAGTTTTAGCACTTTAATATAATTATTGCCTTCTGCTTTTTCACTGACAGTAAAAATAATATTAAATTGATTAGATTTTACCACTAAATTTCAGGAACTTTTAGATCATCAGGGGTTCCTGGTTGTGCTATTTTACCTGTTTGATCCTTAAGGTGCCCAAAGTTCCACCTCAGAGATATTCCGACAATTCTGCCAAGCTGTTCATTTCTTGTAGTCATAGTATACTCATCGTTCCCGATTATTTTGGATTTATATTTATGATTTCTCAGTGGGTCATTAATGAATAAATGCATAAATAACTTATCCTTTATAATAGTTTGAGATAAATTTAGAGAAGTTGATGAATAATAAGTAGTTTTCTTCATTTGGGCAGAATTTGAAGGAATAAGATTATATGAAATTTCCAGAACCGTCGAATTACTTATATCAAATATACCATTAAAAGTAAAATTAAATCCCCGTGTCTCATTTCTTTCACCGGATTCATTATTAATATAATTTGAAACATTATATCCTCCAGAGCATACAATCCAAAGCCAATTTTTAAAAAATGAAAGATTTCCTGAAATTTTTTGTATGAACTTTTCCCCAATATTTTCATAAGTACTTGTACTAATTCCGGTATTATCTATTGTGGAAATGTATTCGATTGCATTGTTTGTATAAGAGGTTGAATACACAAGGCCGATATCAAGATTGTTCCCAATTCGTTTGCTTGCTTTTGCGCTAAACATATGAACATAATTTGACTTTAAATAAGGATTGCCTTTAAATAAATTTTTCGGATCGCTATTATCAATAAAGGGATTTAAATAATTAACACTAGGTCTGAAAGGTCTACCTATATATGATACTCCGAACCTTATTTTTCTTGGAATATTGTAAACAATATTAATTGACGGGAAAATCGCAAATTCGTTATAATCAAGTTTGGAGATGATTCCGTTATTTATAAAATTCCCCTTATTTGTATTGTTTTCAAGTGCTATTACAGATTTAAAAGAGAACTTCTTGAGTTTTAATGAGTAATCTACACTTGCGCTTAAAATCTTTTGGTTATAATTTAATCCATTATTTACATCCTCGGCATAACTACTTAATAAAGAATAGTTATTATACCTCCTTTCGGTATAGCTTGCTAAATATATAAATGAATGCACTTTTTTAACGGTTTTTCTTAAGTTAATTGTCGCATTGAAGTTTAATGTTGATGTGCTGTCAAGAGAATTGATCTCAGAGTAATCGTTAGTGTTGATATTGTTAGCTAGAATATAATTTGAAACAGAGAGGCTATTCGTCAGATTCATATTAAAAGTCAATTGTCCGTTATTATCATCCAATTTTCTGTTATAACTGAATATGCCATTTAACTTAGGGGTAGAGGAATTTCTGTTTGTTGAATTACTGGTGGTAGAAAAAATAATATTATTCTGCAAATCATACGATTCTGAATTAGAGTTAACGAAATTGTGCCCATTTGAAAGATTTGTAGAAAAAGCTATTTTAAAAATATCTTTTTTGTTGGGAGCATAAGAAACTCCAGCCAAAAGATTGTGAGACAGATTATTGTTCCATAAAACAGACTGATTAATCTGGCTTTTTATTGGCAATTCAGCAGTGAGAAAATTCTTTTCAGTTGTATTTTCAGTTTTTTGTTTATTTAAATAATCAATACCATAATTTAATGAAAAGTAGAGTTTTGAAGCTTTTACTATAAAATCGGCATCTCCACCTAATGAAACATTATTACTTGCATTAGTATTTAATTCTCCTACAAATCCGTTTGGCAGATCTCTGGCTAGGTTTATGTTTATAATCGGGATATCTCCCGGATTATCCTTAGTACCCGGTAAAATAATTTCAATGGTTTTCATTACATCTCCTTTGATAAATTTCATCGGGTACTGTCTGTCACCATTAATCATCTCATTCGGTCTGCCGTTAATGTAGATTGTTTCAATATCGTCACTGAGATATTTTAATTTTCCATCGCTCCCCTTTACTTTTATAAACGGAATCTTCTTCATTATATCCATCATTTTAACTTTATGGGCATTTGTGTCTTTTGTAACATCATATATGAGCCGGTCAACCTCTTCTTTCATTATATATTTTCGGGCAAATACTTTTACTGCATCCAGTTCCCTTCCTTCTGAGAGTTTTACAACGCCAATATCATTAATCCCCTCTATAACAGAAACAAATAACGAGTCCTCCTTATAACTCATTGCTGAAAATTTCAGTAAATACCTTCCTGCACTCTTTGTCGAAGTGAGGAATGCGCCAACAGAGCTGGTGATTGTATAGTTGATGGTATCTCCTTTTTCATCAATTACAAACACTACGGCAGATTGAATAGGTGTACCGGTTTCAGAAGATAAAACCAAACCCTTGATCTGAAATTTCATATTTTTGGCTGGTTGAGCCATTACATTAATGCACAGCAATAAAGAAATACAAATACAGCTTTTTTTCATGGTTATTCTCATGACTGTCCACTAAAAATTTAAGGACAGTTGTTGGTTATAAAAAAGTTCTTTGAAATCGTTATTTTCAGCATTGTTAAAAAGCTCGATAATGGGTGTTTTATCAAGCAGTGATATTCCAAGCACTTGTAATACCTCCTATTCTTATATAGTAATGCAACTTGGTCTGCGGTTATTTCCATATTATTTGTCAAGTAGGTAAATAGCCTTTGTGTTTCTTTATCATAGTATCTGACTCTCCTAAAATTTTCCGGATAATCAAGATATGAATAGAACCCATCAAGTCTGACTAGTTGATCGCTTAAAATTTCGGGACTATCATTCGTTCCAAAATTTTCTAGTATCTCAATTTTAAGATTCCTTTTGGCTCTAATAACATAATATGCAGAATGTCGGCTCAATGCATACAACCTTGCAAAGTCCATATATCCCCTATCAAATATATAATATGCTCCACATTCATAAGGGATTACTGCCATAGCATTTGTGTAGTGAACAAACGCAGGTGTTATATGAACAAAAGCCGGTATCTGGGTTGTTATCTCATAAAGAGTATGAAGTTTTATGCCTCCTTTTGTAGACTGGCAATATCGATAAGATAATAGGCAAATTCCTCAAATATTTTACTGTCTCTGTTCTCATTTGCTTTAGATAAATTGCTTCTGGTTACATTTTTACCGAAGCCTAGGTGATAACATTTTGAACTATGGGCATCAATTGCA